>NZ_CP075190.1:1923828-2547656 GCF_020510585.1 Ferribacterium limneticum
AGGCGCGTCGCTTGTTCTCGGCGGCCAAGGGCGGTCATACCGGCACGCTTGACCCGTTAGCTACTGGCTTGCTGCCGCTCTGTTTTGGCGAGGCGACGAAATTCTCGGCCGATTTGCTTGATGCCGATAAGACCTACGAGGCAGTCATCAAACTTGGCGTGACCACCGATTCCGGCGACGCCGAAGGCAAGGTGACGGCAACTTCCACGGTCAACACGGAAAAAGCGGCAATTTTGAAATTGCTGCCGCAATTCACCGGCGATATCCAGCAGATTCCGCCGATGCATTCGGCTCTGAAGCGTGATGGTCGGCCACTGTATGAACTGGCCCGTCAAGGGATAGAAGTCGAGCGTGAGGCGAGGGCGGTGACGATTTACGCCATTGATCTGCTCGACTTTGCTGGTGACGCGCTGACGCTGCGCGTGGCGTGCAGCAAGGGTACCTACATCCGCGTCCTGGCGGCTGACATCGGTGCGGCGCTCGGTTGTGGCGCGCACCTGTCAGCCCTGCGCCGGACCCGGGTTGGCGATCTCGATCTGGATGGTGCCGTAACCTTGGCCGAGCTTGAAGGCCTTGACGAAGCAGGGCGTATGACACGCCTGAAGCCGGTCGATGCCCTGTTGCACACTTTGCCCATCCTGACTGTCGAAGGCGAGGCCGCACAGCGTTTCAGTCACGGCAATCCCGTTGATTTGCCGGTCGGCCTGAGTGGCAAGATCCGCGTTTATGAGAATGGCAAGCTGATCGGTATCGGCGAACCGGGCTCCGGGGATCGTTTGTGGCCAAAACGGCTAGTTCAACTCGCTGATTAGCTGATATAATCCGACGCTTTCCGTCGCCAACGGAAAATTTTATCCACTGGCGCTTGCTCTATCAAACCGGGGCGGCGTCGTTATCATGAAAGAGAGTTTGAAATGGCATTCACTACTGAAGTCAAAGCCGGCGTCGTCGCCGATTTCCAGCGCGCCAAGGGCGATACCGGTTCTCCGGAAGTCCAGGTCGCCTTGCTGACCGCCCGCATCAACGATCTGACCCCGCACTTCAAAGAGCACAAGAAGGATCACCACTCCCGTCGTGGTCTGCTGCGCATGGTCAATCAGCGTCGCAAGCTGCTGGATTACCTCAAGGGCAAGAACATCGATGCCTACCGTACCCTGATTACCCGCCTCGGTCTGCGCAAGTAAGCCAGATCGACGCCACGAAAGAGCGGCCCGGTTTATCCCGGCCGCTTTTTTCTTTTTTTGCAGTGCTGTTTGTAGTTGTCTATTGTAAGTTGTTGATAAATCGTTGTTTATTGTGTTGAGAGTGAAAGGAAAATATGTTTAATGTCGTGAAAAAAACATTCGCCTATGGTGCCCATCAAGTCACCATCGAAACCGGTGAAGTTGCCCGCCAGGCTGGCGGCGCCGTCCTCGTTTCCATGGAAGAGACTGTGGTTCTGGTCACCGTTGTGGCCGCCAAGAGTGCCAAGCCGGGCCAGGATTTCTTCCCGCTGACCGTTGATTACCAGGAAAAGACCTACGCTGCCGGCCGTATCCCCGGTGGCTTCTTCAAGCGCGAAGGCCGTCCTTCCGAAAAGGAAACGCTGACCTGCCGCCTGATCGATCGTCCGATCCGCCCGCTGTTCCCGGAAGGCTTCTACAACGAAGTCCAGGTCATCGCTACCGTAATGTCGCTGAACCCGGAAGTTGATTCCGATATCCCGGCCCTGATCGGCGCTTCCGCCGCCCTGGCTATTTCCGGCGTGCCGTTCAACGGCCCGATCGGCGCTGCCCGCGTCGGTTACATCGACGGTCAATACGTCCTGTGCCCGACCCTCAGCCAGCTCAAGGGCAGCCAGCTGGACCTCGTCGTCGCCGGTACCGAAGCTGCCGTGTTGATGGTTGAGTCGGAAGCTGACCAGCTGTCCGAAGAAGTCATGCTCGGCGCTGTCGTTTTCGGCCACACCGAAATGCAGAAGGCGATCAACGCCATCAACGAACTGGTTGAAGAAGCCGGCAAGCCGGAATGGGAATGGGAAGCCGCGCCGAAGGACGAAGCGCTGGTTGCCAGCCTTTCCGCTCTGGTCGCCGCCAAGCTTGAAGAAGCCTACAGCATCACCGTCAAGCAAACGCGCAGCCAGGCCGTCAAGGTCATCCGTGCTGAAGCCATTGCTGCCCTGTGCCAGGGCGAGGGTGCTCCGGACGAAAATACCGTCGGCAACCTGTTCCACGAAATCGAAGCCGGCATCGTTCGCGGCCGCATCCTCTCCGGTGCCCCGCGTATCGATGGTCGCGACACGCGCACCGTGCGTCCGATCACCATGCGTTCCGGCGTCCTGCCGCGCACCCATGGCTCGGCCCTGTTCACCCGTGGCGAAACGCAGGCGCTGGCTGTTGCCACGCTCGGTACCAACCGTGACGAGCAGATCATCGACGCGCTGGCTGGTGAATACCGCGACCGCTTCATGCTGCATTACAACATGCCCCCGTACGCTACCGGCGAATGTGGTCGTGTCGGTACGCCGAAGCGTCGCGAAATCGGTCACGGCCGTCTGGCCAAGCGCGCACTGCTTGCCGTGCTGCCGAAGCCGGAAGATTTCTCCTACTCGATGCGTCTGGTTTCGGAAATTACCGAATCCAACGGTTCGTCCTCGATGGCTTCCGTTTGTGGCGGCTGTCTGGCCCTTCTGGACGCCGGTGTGCCGCTCAAGGCGCACGTTGCAGGTATCGCCATGGGTCTGATCAAGGACGGCAACCGTTTCGCCGTTCTGACCGACATTCTGGGTGACGAGGATCACCTTGGCGACATGGACTTCAAGGTCGCCGGTTCGACCAGCGGTATTACCGCGCTGCAGATGGACATCAAGATCCAGGGCATCACCAAGGAGATCATGCAGGTCGCACTGGCACAAGCCAAGGAAGCCCGCATCCACATCCTGAACCTGATGCAGGAAGCTGCCGCTGGCCCGCGTGAAGAAATGTCGGCCTATGCACCGCGTCTGTACACCTTCAAGATCAATCCGGAAAAGATCCGTGACGTCATCGGCAAGGGCGGCGCAGTTATCCGCGCCCTGACCGAAGAAACCGGCACCACGATCGACATTCAGGACGACGGCACGATTACCATTGCCTCCAGCAGCGGTGAGGCGGCTGCCGCAGCGCGCGCCCGGATCGATGCGATCACGGCTGAAGTCGAGATCGGCAAGATCTACGAAGGCACCGTGCTCAAGATTCTTGATTTCGGTGCAATCGTTTCCGTGTTGCCGGGCAAGGATGGTCTGCTGCACATCTCCCAGATCGCCCAGGAGCGCGTCAACAAGGTCGAAGACTACGTCAAGGAAGGCCAGATCGTTCGCGTCAAGGTTCTCGAAACCGATGACCGTGGTCGCGTCAAGCTGTCGATGAAGGCTGCGGCTTCTGAAGAAGGCACTGCGGCTGCTCAGCCGATTGCCAACGAAGCTGCTCAAGAGCAGCAATAAGCTTCAGCCTAGGCTGAACGTACAAAGGGCGCCTCGCGGCGCCCTTTGTTTTTTTGGCATTATTTCCGGTTGACAGTAGCAATGCCAAAAAGACGAATTACTTCGCCATCTGTTTTTCCTTGAGTTCATCCAGGGTCTTGCAATCGATGCACAGCGTTGCCGTAGGGCGGGCTTCCAGGCGCTTGATGCCGATCTCGACACCACACTTGTTGCAGAAGCCATAATCGCCACTTTCGATGCTGGCGAGCGTCTCATCGATCTTCTTGATCAGCTTGCGTTCGCGGTCACGGTTGCGCAATTCGATCGCCATGTCGGTTTCCTGGCTGGCCCGATCGTTCGGGTCAGCAAACACCGTTGCTTCGTCCTGCATGGTATGAACCGTGCGGTCGATATCCTCGCCCAACTCCTTTTTGAGCGTCTCGAGAATTTTGCGGAAATGCGTCAGTTGCTTCGCGCTCATGTAGTCCTCGCCGGTTTTCGGCTGGTACGGAGCGAAGTGTTTGTGGAGCAGTTCTTCTGCCATGTTCTGGTGCGCCCTAGTGACGAAAAAAGCGATTAAATATCATGAAGACAGCCTGTGGGCAAGGATTCTTTCTTGCAGAAAGATAGGCTCTTGATCTGGTGCGGTTTTCCGGAGGGTGATAGAATGCCGTCTTTCGTGTCGGGGCGTAGCGCAGCCTGGTAGCGCATCTGCTTTGGGAGCAGAGGGTCGTGAGTTCGAATCCCACCGCCCCGACCAATTTCTCTAGATTCACCCTCGGTGCCCGTAGCTCAACTGGATAGAGCAGCTGCCTTCTAAGCAGCAGGTCGGGGGTTCGAGTCCCTCCGGGCACACCACGATATACATCCCCAATTTATGTATTTTCGACCGTATGGCTGCCAATTACCGCTCCTCTTTGGCGAAGAGCATTTTGCGTGTCAGATGCGGTATCAGCAAATACATTGGCATGCGTAGATAATGGGATCGGACGAATATCAAGAATTTGGCCAGCGACGTAGCCAGAGTTTGGTGCTTCCCTTCATTCAATATTGCACCAATTGCAGACGTCAAAAGATAGACGACGACGTGAGTTGCTGCACCATTTAAGTTCCCGGCAGTTTTACTTGCTTGCACCGCGTTGTCTGGTATTGAAGTTTGAAGAAATATCCTGCAACACTGGAGCGCGTAATATAGGGGACGGCTCAGGTCCAACTCCACCGCTCGTTGAGTTAGTTGTATCCAGAATTCGTCGTCTTTGGCGAATTGGGTGAGGAGGCTATCGATGTCGACGAGATCGCGTAGCCCGTGCTCCACTTCGCCATCGTGAAAAAGATGAGCGGCGCTGTGAAGAATCATGTCTGCTGGGGCTAGTGCAAATACCCCCTCTTTTGTTCTGGATGCTAGTGCTTTGTCCCATAATTGGGTTACATCAGGTTTCAATGCGGCTGTTGGAGGAAGTATCGTGTGATGAACATCGAGCGATGTACCTCGCTTCAGATGATGTAGCGGAGGTAGTTCGTGCATCCATGTCCGATAGTATCGCTGGTCGTAGGCGTTCAGCTTTCCAGGAAACCATCCGTTTTCGATGAGGGTGCGCTCTGCATCGATGATATGAGCTTGTGGCACCATGATATCCACATCGGACATCACTCGGCCTACTCCCGCTTCATAGCCCATCACGATGTAGGCACCACCCTTTAGAACGATAAAGGGAATGTTTCTCGGCTTAAGGGCGCGGTGAATTTGCGTGATCTCCCAGAGCACGTTGCGACGCTGGCTTTCCGCAACCCTCAGGGCGCTTTCGATATGAGGCCTTACTTTTTCTGGTAGTGAGTTTTGCTGGTTATGTTGGCATACAAGATGAGCGACTCGCGAAAGCAAGTGCCCTCGTCGGGCGGCGCATATTAGTTGGCTCCAATCACATAGAGAAAGGGATTCAATGGTGGTTCGTGGATTTTGTAGGAATTGGATTAGAGGATGACGCTTTGGGCTCATGGCTGCACATCGCAAAATAACTTTTCCAATGCAGCAATGGCGTCATCTAATCTTGAGTAGCTGAGGGAGCGGCCAAAGCTTCGGTCTGCAACGTTTGTGAGGCAGTGAAATCCATCAACCCCAAGAACGGGGTAATTGAAACAGTTTTCCGCCAGCTTCATCATTGTCTCGCCCTTGCTGATTGGCTCAAAGTTCAATTCCGAGTTGGGCTGGTAGTGTGGAAAGACCACGGCAAATGGGCTGGCAGTGATCTGGCTTGCATCTATGCTGGTTCTGGGGGGGCGCATATGGGCAACATTACCCTTGGCTGTGTCGCCGATGGTTGCACCAAAAACAACTTCATTTCCAAATTTCTGGATGATTTCGATAGAGTTGTTCTTTAATCCGATTGGCCTTGGAAAAGGGTGGATTTCATTTGTTTCCAGTGAAATCAACGTCATCTCGTCGGATAGAAGACGCCATCCTTCACACACCAAAGCTGCGCACAGCGTACTTTTACCGCTGCCGGGTGTTCCTGGAAGAATGAGTCCCTTGCCATCTTTTTCGACGATTGCTGAGTGAATTATTGCGAACTGGTGACAATGGTTGGCGATAACCCAATTCAGCCCCCATTCGAACATGGCGAATGCTTGACCAATTGGTAGTGGTCTAAACGGGAAGAAACCGTTGCAGGCAAAATTGACCTGCGGGCGAATCAGTCGCCGAGATAGAGATGGGGCATTTATACTGATTTGAAAATCTGTAAATCCATCCTCGGCGCCGAGTGGATAGTCTGCGTATAGCAGCGAAAGTCCATCAGTGAGTTGTGGGAGCGAGGAGTGTATGGAGATTTCGAAACTGGCCAAGGATAGGCGCAATCCATTCGAACCAAGTCGTCGTCTGATCTCGCTAGTTGAAAGCGATGAAAGCTTCACAAAAACTCTTTGATCTCTATTAATCCAATATCTTGCAGACTGGCAAGAGTTCGGTCAACGAAGTTCTGAACTTCCTGTTCTGTGCCATCAAGGTGATGCGCCATTTCTCTGGCAAGCAGACTGCTAGTTCCTGAGTGGTCTCGGAGTATTTCGAAAAGGACAAGTACTGGAGGTGCGATCAGATGAGTCTCGCCAGAGAACGTGTCATACAACAGCAGATCATCTTCCAATCGCCGTTCGATGAAACGACCAAAGTTATCGTGCTTAACGCTGATGCTAGGCAATGGAGTTTTACAAAGAGATTAAATGGGAGC
Organism: Ferribacterium limneticum; assembly: GCF_020510585.1. GTDB lineage: Bacteria > Pseudomonadota > Gammaproteobacteria > Burkholderiales > Rhodocyclaceae > Azonexus. Next base: position 1,930,492 of record NZ_CP075190.1, read on the forward strand.
GCTCAATTGATCCGATTACTGCCAAGTCGTGGTGAGGAATGCGTTAATGCTCAGACCGCCGGGCGGCACCAGAGTGCCATTGGCTAAATCCAGAACTTGCTGAACGGTCAGTATGTAGTGAAAAGAACTACCCGAGAGTTCACCGAGTTTTGCGTTGAAATATGCACATATCAGATGGCGGGTATTTTGATAGTTGTATGGTTCGTTCAGTACCTTGGCGAGCCTTTTTGTGCTAGACACGCCATCAGGATTTAAAACACCGGGGATGCTGGAAATCTTGGAGCCTCCCTTGTAGCAATCTGCTTGACTGGCACTGCCATTTGAACTGCAACCGGGAAGTGTTGAGTCAAAAGTTCCATAGCTGAACCCGATGGCTGTCCAAGCGCCAAGCGTTGTGTAGCTGCTAATATTTCCACCGGGTTGTCCCCATCCTCCTGGGCTCCAGCCCTTGCTGCACCGACTGTCCCGGTTAGGGTCGGAGAGATTTCCAGAGAGCATGTTGGATAGGCACTGTCCCGCAAGAACAGAACGACTGGATAGCGTCAGTACTACAGGCGCGCCAAGGATACCTAGTCGTGTCAGTTTGCGCCGACCAGAACTCTTGACGCCGTTTGGACTGGTTTCCTCAGTCACTATCGGATCGATTTTGTCTGACTCTGGGGGGCGATCAAGTTCTTTGTTGTTAGGTGACATGACATGCACTCCAAATCGTGGGCGTTAATCTTTGCTTATTACAAGCAAAAAATAAGCCAAATTTATATTGCTTTGAATTCAATACGGTATTTGCCGTGCTGCCTACTAATTGGCTGGTGTATCGGCAAGTTTGTAAAAAAACCCGACAGTCGTAAATTGATGTTTAAACTTCGAATTAATATATCAATGGTAGGTCTTTTTCTATCGAATGGCTGACTGTCTAAGAAGTTCTGTGAGAAAGTTCACTGGTATCGCGTATGTAATACCGGACGGGGTACTTAGAGCGGCCTCTCGGGTGCTTTTGATGAATACCATATTGATTATTCCAATGACATCGCCGGTTTCTGGATTGAAAACAGGGCTACCACTGTTGCCAGGGTAGGCAGTCGCATCCAGTTGAAATATGTTGAAAACACCATTTTTTAATCTATGGATCAATTTTTCGTTGAGTTGTCGCACATTTCCGCTGGGGAGCGCGATGGGAGTGATGGAAGAAACGATACCGCGATGAGTTACAGGAGAGAAGCCGAGCGCACCTCCAATGGGAAAACCAGTAAATGTCACTTGCTGGCCTTCCCGTACAAAATCGGAGTTGGCCATGGGAAGCGCTGGTAGCGATGCTCCCTCTATAGTTAATACAGCGAGGTCGTGTTCTACGTCTTGTTTGGTAAGCAGCGCGCGACGGAGTTGTAACGTGCCCTGATCGCCACGAACTTGGACCACTAGTATGGGATCATCAGGAGAAAATTTTTCAGGAACCACGTGAGCATTGGTTGCAATGTGGTTGCCGTCTCCGACAACAAAACCTGTTCCCCGAAGAACGAATTGCGGGCTGCTGGTTTTCTTGAATGTGCCTACGGCAACGATCGATGGTTTTACCTTCTCGATTGTATTTGGAAGGTCTGCAAACGCCACTTGGGGGCAAGTACATCCAAAAACAATGCAAAATATAACAAAAATAATTTTTATCGGTCTCACATCGTCCTGCTGGAAATGATCTTTGGAAGCTCAGGCGATGGCGCTGTAATCTTGGCATCAAACGGATGGTCGTCACGCTTGAATATCTCTCGGATGCGCTTTACGTAACCTCGTGTTTCCGCATAAGGGGGGATGCCGGAATATCGGTTCACTGTCCCTTCTCCTGCGTTATAGGCGGCTGCAACCAAGGGAACATTTCCCTGAAAATAGGCTAGCAACCAGCGCAGGTAGGAAAGCCCGCCGCGGATATTTTGTTCAGGGTCGAAGGGTTTCTTGACGTTGAAGCGTTCGGCGGTTTCGGGGATTAATTGCATTAGTCCTTGGGCATTTTTAGGTGAAATCGCGCCGGGGTTGAAATTGGATTCGGCGCGAATAATTGCCATAGCCAAGCGCGGATAAACCCCGTATTCGGGAGCTAGTTTCAAGACAAGATCCATGACCTTGCGATGTTCAGGGGGAGCCTTGGCAAGGATATCTTGGCCTTCTTTGTCATGGGCATCCGGATCTGACAGACAGTCCGGGGGCTCGGCTACCGGTGTGCCAACTTGACGCAACATGCGTTTGGCCAAGGCATCTCCCTGCCGGGCGGCCATCGCAAAAAAATATGCAGCGGTTGCGTCGTCACGTTCAATGCCGCGGCCCATGGCATACATCCATCCGAGGTCGTATTGAGCCCCTGTGTCTCCAAGTCGGGCAGCTTCGCAATAAAGTTCAATTGCTTTTGTTGGGTTACGGGGAATGCCGCTACCGTGCTCAAATAATTTTGCTTCAGAGCGTAAGGCTGCAGCGAAATCTTTTATATTGGCAGTCTCAGCTGTTGCCGATTTGCAAAATACGCTGGTTGCAAGCAAAGCGCAAAGCACCCAAGGGCGATGCCTATGGAGGGGAATCCTTGAGCGCTTCATCACCACTCCTTATAAACGCCAAACCTCAACGCCTGCTTCGGCAAAAGCGTTGAGATCAAGCATGCTCTTGACGTCGGTAATGACACCGCCTCTTTTCAGTTTAGACACGAACTCAGCAGTTGTTAGTGCTTTGTACTGTTTGTGATTGACAGCAGCGACTACAGCGGCGGCCTCCGGTAGTTTGTCCCAGTCTACTAGGTCGACACCGTACTCGTGTTGTGCCTCGGTTGCATCGGCCACCGGGTCATGCACCACCACTTTAGCACCGTAGGATTCAAGTTCTCTAATGACATCGATGACTCGGGAGTTACGAAGATCCGGGCAGTCTTCCTTGAATGTCAGGCCAAGTACTATGATCGGGCAATCTTTGATCGGGTGGCCTGCACGAACAAGCATCTTGATGGTCTGCTCCGCGACAAACTTGCCCATCCCGTCATTGATGCGCCTACCGGCTAGAATAACCTCAGGGTGATAGCCAAGCTTCTGTGCCTTGTGCGTCAGATAGTAGGGGTCGACGCCGATACAGTGACCGCCGACCAAGCCGGGGCGAAAGGGAAGAAAATTCCACTTGGTGCCGGCCGCCTGCAAAACCTCCAGCGTGTCGATGCCGATCTTGTCGAAAATGATGGCGAGTTCGTTCATCAGAGCTATATTAAGGTCACGTTGGGTATTCTCAATGACCTTGGCCGCCTCGGCAACCTTGATGTTGGAGGCTGGAAAGACCCCCGCCGTGATCACGCTGCCGTAAATTTCCTGCACCTTGACCAGTGTCGCAGGCGTGTCGCCGGAAACCACCTTGACGATCTTGGTGACGGTACGTTCCTTGTCACCTGGGTTGATGCGCTCAGGAGAGTAACCTACAAAAAAATCTTTTTTCCAAGTCTTGCCGGATTCCTTTTCAAGAATCGGAATACAGACTTCTTCTGTGGCACCTGGGTATACCGTCGATTCGTAAACTACGATGGCACCCTGTTTCAGATTCCGACCAACGGTGGTTGATGAGCCGACAAGCGGGCTGAAATCTGGCTGGTGTGCGTCGTCGACTGGCGTCGGTACGGCGACGATGACAAAGTCAGCTTCGCGCAGAGCACTTGCATCTGTTGATACGATTAATTGTGTCGCTGCCTTGAGGTCTTCCGTGCTGACTTCGCCAGTCGGGTCGATATGGCGCTTGTAACTGTCAATTTTTACCTGGGAGAGGTCAAAGCCGATCGTTCGGTATTTCTTGCCAAACTCAACGGCGAGCGGCAAACCGACATAGCCCAAGCCTACTACAGCAATTGTCGTCATTTTTATTCCTGTATCTATCTAAAAGTTGGTTCCGAAATCGAATCTCAAAGGGATTTCAGCAATTGACCGACCTCAGCTTGGCCTGGAAATGTGTTGCCAATTTTTGCCAAAGCTTCTAGTTCCTTGCGAGCCTCATCCTTCTTGCCGGCAGCAATGAGAGCCTTGGCAAGATTGAGCTTAATCGCACTGGCCTGAGGCGCAGCTGTTACGGCTTTCCTGAGTAAGTCGACAGCCTTGGCGGTTTCCCCCTTTTCGACCAACAACATGGCCAACGTATCCATGAATGCCGGTTGATTCGGCGCGAGCTGATTGGCTTTCTCCGCATATTCAAGTGCCTTCGGTGCTTTGAGTTGCCCCGATGCCCAAGCCAGGTTATTGAGAATGAGGGCATTGTTGGGTTGAAGGGTCGAAGCTGCCTGATAGTGACTAACTGCCAGTGAATAGTTCTTTTGTCCGGAAGCTAGGTCGCCCACATACATCCGGAATGTGAGATCTTTCGGATGCTCCTTAAGCCACGCTGTCGCTGTCTTTTCGGCTTCGATAGTATTTCCGGATGCGGTCAGAGAGCCATGCAACTTGATTGCAAGTTCTGGTGAGGCGACTTGTTTCAGACCGTTGCGGAAAGTATTGATTGCTTCGGGCCAAGCTTTGCCAAAAGCATGAATGTCACCTTCTAGAACGTAGCCAACAGTTTCCTTGGGGCGTTGTTTTTGTATTGTCCGAGCGATGTCGAGCGCATTTTGGGTATTCTTGTATTCCATAGCGACCATGATCAGCGAACGCTGGGCCTCCAGAATGTCAGGCTTGATCTCAAGTGCTTTCTTGAGGTTTTTGACGCCTTCACCCTTATTCTTGTTTGCGAACTCGATTTCCGCCATGCGGAGCAGGGGAAGGGGGGAGGCGGGTTGAAGGAAGGCTAGTTTTCCATAGGTTATCTGTGCTTGATTGAGGTCACCAGACAGTTGCTGAGTGCGTCCCAACGCGTCGAGAATCTCCGGCTTGTCCTGAATGGCGCTGGCAGCCTCATTGGCTGCAGTCAATGCCTTTTTATTATCCTTAATCTTGAGGTAATACTGGATAAGGGTAAGTCGCGGCGCAGCTTCGCTTGGGTTTGCACTGATTGCTTTTCTAATTAAGGAAGATACCTCTTCCTCTGTGCCGCCACTGCCTGCTTTCAGTTCCGCAAGGGCGATTAGGGCTTGCGTGTTCTTTGGGTCGGCTGTGATGACAGACTCAAAGCGCTTGCGGGCTTCCTCTGGCTTTTTTTCAAGAAGATCCAGTGTCGCCAGGCTGGCAACTGCCGGAAAGAAGGTTGGGTCAATCGATAGAGCTTTTTCGAAGCTTTGACGAGCCCCGGCTATGTTCTTCTTGGCAAGCAAGGCGCGGGCACGCAGGTTGTGGGTTGCCGGGTTATTGGGTTGCTTCTTTTCAAGGCCGTCAATGGCCTTGATAGCATTGTCAAGCTGATTGTTACGCAGGTAGGCGGCAATTAGTGCCAAATCGGCTGTTATGCCTTTGTCTGCAACGGAAATTTGTTCAAGTTCCTGGAAGGCATTTTCAGAGTTTCCTTGGGCCATGTGCGCGAGGGCGAGTGACGTCTTTTTTGCGGCATTTTCGGGCTCCAGTTTACTGGCCTTGGCGAAATACTCAGTAGCCTTGTTTGGTTCCCCATTCTGCAAATAGGCTTCTCCGGCCAGCGTCAACAGTGCCGAATCCTGATCGATACGGGTAAGGACAGGTTGCAGGGCCTCAATTGCCTTGCCGGGCTGACCCGATCGCAGGTGACTGGCAACCAGCAGGCGCCTTGCTAGCGGCAACCCGGGTGCTGTTTGCAACGCTTTGGTGAGGTAAGTCTCGGCCTGCTGGTAGGAGCGTAATTGATACTCGATAGCGCCAGCAATCTGGAGGCTGTTCGGATTGTTGGGCGAGTTCCTGAGAAGTTGTTGCGCTGATTCACGTGCAGTTTTGTAGTCTTTCCGCTGGTAGTTGACCTCGGCGTCAAGGAAATAGACTTGGGGATTCTTCGAGTTGATTTTCTTGAGTACTTCAAGTTGTTTGGCAGCATCCTCAACCTTGTTGGCCCGGAGCAGCGAGGTAATGACAGCTGAATGAGCCGGCATAAAATCCGGTTTGGCTTGGATTGCTTTTTGATATTGCGCGAGCGCCCCCTCGGCATCTCCATCAATACCCAACAAGTTGCCTTGCATTAGCAGTGCATCAGGATTGCTCGGATGTTGGGTCAATAGAGCACCAAGCTTGGATCGAGCGCCAGCAATATCCTTATTCGCTACCGTCTGCCTTATATCCGCGAGGCGTGCAGGGACATAGTCAGGCTGGGCTGTGAGAGCTTCCGCAAGCAGTTCTTTGGCAACTTCAGGCTTGCCGAGAGCAGTATAAGCTGAACCGAGGGTGGTGTTTAGCGCCGCCAATGATTCACCGGTGGAGAGTTTTGTTTTGCCAAACTCATCAACCAGTTTTTTGGCTTGTCCACCAGCCAGCATGGCGCGAGCCAACGTGGGCACAGTGGCATCGGCGGAATACTTGAGTTCCAGGGCTTTGCGCAATTCCACCTCAGCGCCGGCAACATCACCACTTTCGAGAAGCGCTGAGCCCAATAAGAAACGGGCTTCTGCGAGGTTGGGGTTTTTCTGCAAGGCGTTTTTTAGCTGAATGACGGCAGCCTTAGTGTCTTTTTTAGCCAGATAGTCCCTGCTGGATGCGATGAGTTTTTCCGTAGAGTCGCCGCTGCAGGCGCCAAGCATCAGAGTAAGTAGCGCAGTTGAAATAACGGTCGGGAATATTGAACGGGACATTTTCATGGTTGTATTCTTCATAAGAGAGTGACTACTTCAAGCCAAGACGATGCATCAAGTCGTACAGCGTCGGCCGGCTGATACCCAGAATTTCCGCCGTTCTAAGGAGGTTGTCGTTGGCGCGGCCCAAGGCAGTGACGATCGCCTGACGTTCCGCTTCATCGCGTACTTTTCGCAGATCAATGAATTCAACCTCACCAGCGTTTTCTGTTTCCAAGCCGATGTCGTCACGGGTTATTCGAGAACCATCGGCCATGATGACGGCGCGCTTGATGCAGTTTTCCAGTTCGCGTACGTTGCCCGGCCATTGATGAGCTTCTATGGCACGAACAGCCTCCTCGCTCAGGGTCATCTTGCCGCGTTTTTGTTCGTCTGCAAATTTGTGCACGAACGCGTGGGCCATTAATGCCGGATCACCCCGGCGTTCGCGCAATGGTGGGATCGGGACGACGATTTCAGCCAGTCGGTAATACAGGTCCTCACGGAACCCACCATTGCCGATCTGCGATTTCAGATCTTGGTGCGTAGCGCAGACGATGCGGACGTCAACAGCGATTTCCTGGCGGCCACCTAGTCGCTCGACAACACGCTCCTGTAGAAAACGTAATAACTTGGCCTGCAGTGGCAAAGGTAGGTCACCTATCTCGTCGAGCATCAGCGTGCCACCGTTTGCTGTTTCAATTTTCCCCGGTGTGGTTTTTCCGGCACCTGTGAACGCGCCTTTCTCGTAACCGAATAATTCGCTTTCTAGCAGATTCTCCGGAATAGCGGCGCAATTGATGGCGACGAAACGCTCCGTACGGCGCGGGGACGACTCATGCAAACCGCGCGCTAACAGTTCCTTGCCTGTGCCGCTTTCGCCCAGAAGGAGAACCGTTGCACTGCTGTTGGCGACTTTCTCAATTGTGCGGCAGACCCGTTGCATACCGGCATCGCGCGTCAGCAAGCCGGCGAGTGCCGGAGGGTGCTGTGCAGCATGTAAACGACGGTTTTCTTGCTGGAGGTCATGTAGTCGAAAGGCTCGATCTATGGTCAGTGCCAGCAGTTCCGGTTCAAAGGGCTTGGCAAAGAAATCGTAGGCGCCGAGGGCAATTGCCCTCAGTGCGTTGATCCGGTCATTCTGGCCTGTCAGAACGATCACTTTTGTATCAGGGGAAGCAGCTAGAATCTGCTCCAGTAAACGGAAGCCCTCAGAAACTGAATCTGCATCCGGCGGCAAGCCTAAATCCATGGTGACGACTGCCGGGCTGTGACGGTGGATCTGCGCTAGGGCGCTTTCACGATCTGCTGCGGTCAAGGTCTCAAATTGGTCAAATGACCAGCGGAGTTGCTTTTGCAGAGCGAGGTCGTCTTCGACAATCAGTAGCGAGCGAGGTTTCTCGGTGCTCATATAGCTTCTCGCTCTCGTAGATCAGATTCGGTACGAATGATAAACAAGGGGAGGGTGACCGTAATGCATGTGCCCTTGCCTGGCTCGCTATCAACCAGCATTTCTCCACCTAATTCACGGATATATTGTGCGCTTTCGTAGGCGCCGATCCCCATTCCGGCTTCCTTGGTGCTTTGAAATGGCTTGAATAACCGGTCACGGATGAATTCTTGAGTCATGCCATGCCCTGTATCACCAACTTCGATAGCAGCCTTGTCGTTGTGGCGTTTGACAGAAGCCCAGACTTTGCCGGCGGGTGCTGAGGCATCTAGTGCATTCTGAACAAGGTGGCCAATGACCCTCTCCAGTCGCTCTTCGTGTCCCCGAGCGATTAATCGATCCTGCACGCGTATTTCGATCAATCTTCCCTGATTCATTTTATCCTTTTGAATACGTTGAATGACGTCTGCAAGATTAACACCGCAAATCCCACCCGGGGGAGCGGCGCCCTCACGCAACTGCATCATCAATTGGCGCATGCGTTCGACGGCGTGGTCAACGGTCATCAGCATATCTTGCTGAAACTCCGGATTGTCGCGGTGGCGTTCCGCATTCTTTAGCATCAGGGAAAGTTGGGTAACGATATTCTTCAAATCGTGAACCACGAAAGCTGACATTTTGTTGAAAGCGTCAAATTTTCGGACTTCGAGCAAAGCCTCGGTCGCCTGCATCCTGGCGAGAAAACTCGCAGCCTGGCAACCAGCCGTGCGCAGTAGATCATTGACTTCCCAATTGACATTAATTGGTGTGCGTGAACTTGCAAGAACGACATAACCATGCATTTCATTGCCAGCCATCAACGGAATGATCAACCATGCATTTGGAAGTTCTGACAGCCAAGCTGGAATTTCCAAATCACTGTAGCGAGCCGGGAAGCAGCGATACTCCTCCAGATTGATGACCCAACCGCTGGAGAGTAGAAAGCGGCAGAGTGAGGAGTTCTGGTGCTCTTCAGCAACGCATTCCGGGAGATTCCAGCGTGCGTTTTGTCGATACGTCTCATGGACTGTTCCCCTTAGCCATAGGGTGCCAGCGGGACTCTCCACCATATTTGCAAGGCCGCGAATGACCTGCTGCCCCATGGTTTGTGGGGATTCTTGCAAAGTCAGTGTTTGGGTGAAACGCAGCCATTCCTCTCGATAGTCGTAGCGGTAGCGAAAAAAATGCTTACCTACCAGAACTTTTATTTTCGCGCGCATCGAGCCGGAAACCAGCAGTACACCCAATAGAAGCATTGCAGCGAATATGAGCGCCAGTTGGAATGCGCGACCCCACTCGCCACCGAAATAACGCACATAGTAGCCAACGCCGGCCATGAATAGCAGGTATAGCCCGGCAAAAAGCAACGTGGCCGAGTGGAATGCGGCTTTTTGGGAGAGGCGGATCTTCGAAGTCCAGTCCCGGCTTCGTTCGGTAGTGAGCATCAGAAGGGGAATGGTCATCACATGAACAAAACCACGGACCGTCAGTACGTCACTATCGATACGGTTGAACATCATCGCATCCGAGAACAGATAAACGTCGAAGGCGAACTGGAAGAGTAAAGCAAGGCAGAGCGGTTTCACGTTCCACCGGGAATCTTCAGATACAGTTCTGAATAACTGTTCGAGAAGCACCAGAGCAATGACCGCTTCCGCCAATCCATGGAGGATCAGCGCGCGCAACCATTCCTGAGGCGAAATCCAGCTCAGAGGAAGCGAAAACTGAAGGAGAACCCCAGCCACTACCAGGGACCAGCAGCTCGTAGGCAACCAAGGGGGGAGTAGCGGCCGCAATTCCGAGTTGCCGGTTGGCTCGAGCAGGGTAATCAAAAAGAAATACCAGGCACCATACCTGATGACGTCGGCCAGCGACGAAAAGACGAGTAGTACCGCTTGGCTGTTAAGGGCGTATAGCAGACTGCTCAACGCCCATACCGTCGACAGAATGGCGGCAATGACCATTCGTTTGGCGCGGATAGTGGATCGCCATTCCCTGCCAAACGAAAAAAGGTAGGTTGAAAGCGACAGATATCCGAAGGCAGCGAGACCGAAGCTCCAAGCAATCAGGGACGCACTTGTGATATTCATGCAGGGCTTCTTAAGTCACGGGGCAGCGTGACACTGGAGATTAGTGAGCGCCCTTGCCTGTGAGCACGACACCCACGGTTTCGAAGAGAACCACCATATCCAAGAACAGGGAGTGATTCTTTACGTAATAAAGATCGTACTGGAGCTTTTCTGCTGAATCTTCTACTGTCGCGCCGTAGTGATAGCGTACCTGTGCCCAGCCGGTTACACCAGGTTTTACACTGTGTCGAACCGCATAAAACGGGATTTCCTTGGTCAGTTGATCGACAAAGAAAGGGCGTTCTGGACGGGGACCGACCAGACTCATGTCCCCCTTTAATACACTAAACAATTGGGGGAGTTCATCAATCCGAAGTTTGCGGATGATCTGGCCAATGCGGGTCGCACGATTATCCTGTGCTTGCGCCCAGATCGGTTTTCCGTCCTTTTCGGCATCACGTCGCATACTGCGAAATTTGATGACATTGAACAGACGTCCGTTAAGGCCAACACGTTCCTGCCGATAAAGCAGGGGAAAACCATCCTCAAATACAATCAGGATGGCTGCTATGAGCATGACTGGGAGTGCTAATACAATCAGGATGAGAGCGCTGATAATATCAAAAAGTCGTTTGACGACAGTTCTGAATGTTCCCTGGCAGAACCCATCGCCAAAAATGAGCCAGCCCGCATAGAGGGAATCGAGGCGGATTTGGCCAAGTGTTTGTTCAAAATGACTCGCAAGATCCAGAACCCTAACACCTTGCAGCTTGCAATCGAGGAGTTCGCGTAAGGGCATGGACCCGCCACGGCGTTCACTGAGCGCAACGACAATTTCATCTGCCTTTAAATTGCGAGCCGTGTCCGTTAGTGAGTTTTCCCGGCTAAAAGTCATGCTTGGTAATACCAATGGCTGATCTTCATTGGATCCGGGGAAGAAGCCAATGATCTCGGCTGAGGGGTCTGAATGATCAAGGGCTTTCTTGATAGCCAATGCCTGGTGTCCTGTGCCGAACACTAGAATACGCCGGCGCAGCATCTTGGCGGCGGGTGCATGAACCGCACTGACACGAGTCACAAGCATGCCGAAGACTGCAGACATTGCGGAGAGATGGATCAAATCACGGTTGACCGCAGAAATGGGGAGCACTGCATAGAGGGCATAGGCAATCGGAATCGACAGGTAAATGGAGAGCACGGCGCGGGCACGAGTCTCGACAAAGGGGCGAATAGAGGCACGTTGATAGAGACCCAGCAGGGCGTTGATAGCTAGCATCGCGAGGCCGAACAGAATGGCATAAACCACGACCTGTTTCAGGTTGACCGGAAGGCCACTTTTTATCCACATCAGTGTAATTACCAGGCTGACGATCAGGAACGAGAAATCGAACAGCATTCCGGCGATGCTGCGCCAAGTAAACCAGTGATTAAACAGCCTGATCATGATGTTCATGCCCCCAAACTTTTTGCCACCAAGCTAGCTCATGACCTCCGGAAGGAAATTCATGTGTTTTATTTTTACACAATATGAATAATATTGACTTTGGCGTATCTTGCCTGTGCACTATTTCACATTGACTACGAGTCTATGCAACGAAATTTGTTTTTCGCGACCATGATTTAGTAGCAAAAATAAAAAAATTTCTGAGTTATTGTGATGTAGTTACTGATAGTGTTAAAGGCAGCTACTTGTAACCTCATAGCGATAACGTATGGTGCTTTGGTCAATCCGGAGTAAGTGAATTCAGACCAAATGCATTGTCGTATTGTATCGAATTCCAGAGGTGGTTGTCTGGCAAGGCGGGGTTGGGATATCAATATGCCGCTAGATCAATACCTCGATAACTTCAGGATGCCCCAAAAAGCGATGTGGGCTGGCACTGGCCCCGTAGGCGCCAGATTGGAATACTACGACGAGATCATCAGGTTTTGCTACTGCCAGTGTCATGCGGTCTGCAAGAAGGTCCAGCGGAGTACACAGCGGACCGACGACGGTGGCTGTTTCTGTGCTCTTTGTATTCATGCGATTACCAATCGCTACAGGGTAGTTTTTTCTGATGACCTGCCCGAAGTTGCCCGATGCAGAGAGGTGATGGTTTAAGCCGCCATCAACGACCAGAAAGGTCTGTCCACGTGAAATCTTGCGGTCAACAATCCTGGAGACATAAATCCCAGCCTCGCCGACAAGGTAGCGACCCAGTTCGATGACTAGTGATGCATCAGGAAAGTCTTGTCTGGCTCGATTCGCTAGTTGTTCGAGATTTTGCCTGATCGGTACCAGATCGAGTCGTTTTTCGCCAGGGAAGTAGGGGATGCCGAATCCGCCACCAAGGTTCAGGAAACTGACAGGTGACGGGGCATGGCGCGATAGTACGAGGGCCAATTCATAGGATTTCTGCTGTGCCTCACAAATGGATTCTGCCTTGAGGTTTTGCGAGCCGGCAAATAGATGGAATCCCTCGAACGCCAGTTTGTATTCACCGATTTTTGCCAGTAATTCTGGCACGAGTTCGGCATCAACACCGAACTGCTTGGGGCCGCCGCCCATCTTCATGCCGGAACCCTTGAGTTCGAAGTCCGGATTGACGCGCACAGCAACCCGGGCTGGAAGTCCAAGTTTCAGCGAAATGCCCGCCAGGATACTGACTTCGCGAAATGACTCAATGTTGATCAGCACGCCAGCCGCTACGGCCTGGTGTAGCTCTGAACTTCGTTTTCCCGGGCCGGCAAAGCTGATTTCATGCGGGTCTGTGCCTGCATCCAGTGCGACCTTTAATTCTCCGGCAGAGGCCACGTCAATACCGTCGACTAGTCCCGCCATGAAGCCAACGACCGCAGGCATTGGGTTGGCTTTCATCGCGTAGTGGAGTTTTACGCCATCTGGTAGCGCAGAACGTAATTCGGTAACACGTGAATGCAGCAAGCCTCGGTCATACGCATAGAACGGCGTCTGCCCAACCCGCTCAGCCAGTTGCGATATTGGTAAGCCACCGACCAGCAATTCATCGCCGACCGCGACAAATTGATTCATTGTTGTATGGATAGGCGTAGAGGGGATTGGTGTTGTCATTCTCGGCTCTTGCAAAGGGCGCCTCAGAGGTTTTTTAGCTCAACCCATGCGGTCGACAGCGTTTTTCGGTCAATTTTCCCATTTGGGTTGCGCGGCAATGGGCCTTCGCGAACATCGATTCCGCTGGGCACCATGTAGGCCGGCATGCGTGCACGGCATTCGGCGAGCAGGGCGTTAACGTCAAGCGCCTTGCCTGCTGGCGGTGTCGCGATGACTTGAATGGCATGCCCCATGCGGTCATCGTCCACCCCAAAGGCGACGCATTCACCAACCAGTTTCGTGGCGTAAAGGACTTCTTCCACTTCGGTTGGGCTAACACGGTAGCCGGAAGTTTTCATCATTTCGTCGCGTCGACCAATGAAGTAGAGGAAACCGTCTTCGTCCATGCGAACAGTGTCGCCCGAGAATACAGCGATTTCCGGCAGAACCAGACCTGCTTCGCGACCCGGCGCATGGACTGGTAAGGGCTTGTAGCGCTCAGCTGTCTTTTCCGGATCATTCCAGTAGCCCATGCCGACCAAGGCGCCTCGATGTACCAATTCGCCCGGCTCGTTTGGCCCGCAAGGGGAACCGTCTTCGCGTAGCACCAAAATTTCCGCATTGGGAATCGCCTTGCCGATCGAGTCGGGTCTGCGATCGACCTCTGCTGGAGGCAAAAATGTTGAACGGAATGCCTCGGTCAGGCCATACATCAGGAACGGCTTGGTTTTGGGCAGATGTTGGCGCAGTGTCACCAGCGTTTCGCGTGGCATGCGTCCACCGGTATTGGCGAAATAGCGCAAGTGTTCGGTGATGCCCTCGGGCCAATTTGTCTGCGTTAGCTGGATGTACAGTGGCGGAACGGCTGTCAGGCCGGTAATCTTTTCCTGCTCAATTGCCTTGATCACATCTCTGGGGAGCAGGTAATTGAGCAGAACAACCCGAGCTCCGACGTAGAAGGCCGTCGTTAGCTGGCTGAAGCCTGCATCAAAAGACAATGGTAGGGCCGCTAGCAGTGTGTCGCCGGCGTGGTTTTCTAGATAACTCGCTACGCTCTTGGCGCCTGCCACCATGTTTCGGTGCGAAAGAACGACCCCTTTGGGTTTGCCTGTGCTGCCAGAGGTGTACAAGATGCCTAGCATATCGGTATCGATTACCCGATGACCATTTGCAGGCGGCGCATTAAACAGATTGCTCCATTGAATAGTATTTAGTCCGCTGATCACCGGCGGGGAGACGACAGAATCGAGCAAAACCACATGGCGAAGGTCGTGGCAAGCCGGTAGCGTTTCCTGCAGTAATGTCAGACGCTCAGGTGAAGTGACGAGCATGCGAACATTGCAGTCGCGCAGAATGTAACCAACCTGTTCGGCTTTTAGCAGTGGATTCAGTGGCACAAAAACCCCGCCGGCTGCTGGAGCGCCGAAACTGGCGATCACTGTCTCAAAGCGTTTTTCAAGATAGATGGCGACGCGCTCGCCACGCTGTAGGCCAAGGCTGAGCAAGCCGCTGGCGAAACGGGTGACTGCTTCGTGCAATTCGCCATAGTTGAGTGTTGTTTTGTTATAGGTCAGCGCGGGCGCTACCGAATTGCGCTCTGCCGCCAAGGAAATCAATTCGGGTAAAAGCGTAGAATTTCGCATGGTTAGGAGGTCTAGCATAAGACAGGGTATGACACCGTGGAGTATCTTACAGCCGAATCGGCATTCTCCCCCTATAATGCGACATCACCATTCTGTTGTCGTAGGAGCAAGGCTTGAATACCAAAAAGGAAGTGCTCTCCCTTCTGGATGAAATCCTCAGTTTAAACGGTCGTTCCGCAGAGTTTTCTGCAAATACACCGCTTCTTGGTGCAATTCCAGAACTTGATTCGATGGCCGTTGTTGCCTTGATTACCGGTTTTGAGGAGCGTTTCGGTTTTATGGTTGACGACGACGAAATTGAAGGCAGCACCTTTGCGACGGTCGGCTCATTGATCGAATTCGTCGAAGGCAAGCTGGCCAGCTAGGTCCGAGAGTCAGTCGTGCAGCCCTTCTTTCTTCCTAGTGAAAGGGGGCAATGTTTTTGCCTCTATCACCCTCCTCCTGATGTTGGTGTGGTGCGTGGTGCAGTCATTTATCTGCACCCTTTCGCCGAGGAAATGAACAAGGCGCGCCGTATGGCTGCACTTCAATCGCGCGCCATGGCCGCGGCCGGGTTCGCCGTGTTGCAGATCGATTTGCTCGGCTGCGGTGATAGTGCAGGTGATTTTTCTGATGCAACTTGGTCGGTCTGGAAAGAAAATGTATTACTGGCCTATCGTTGGCTGCGTACGCAAACCCAGGTACCACTGACGCTCTGGGGGTTGCGTGGAGGATGCCTACTGGCGGCCAGTGCTGCGGTCGATCTTCCGGAAAAGGCAAATTTCATCTTCTGGCAACCGGCTATTTCGGGCAAGCTGCACTGGCAGCAGTTCATGCGTTTGAAAATGGCGGGTGAACTGGCCTCCGGGACGGCAAAGGGCATCACCGAACAATTGTGCCGTCAACTCGCTGCTGGCGAACCTGTCGAAATCGCTGGTTACACGGTTTCTCCCGCCTTGGCTGAAGGCCTGGAGGCAGCTGAACTTGAACCGCCAGCCTGCGGAGCTAGGCAGGTCATTTGGCTTGAGACATCGATGCGCGACGATGCAACGCTTGCTCCTGTTTCGCAAACGCGGATCGAACACTGGTTGATGGCTGGGTATGCAGTACATGCAAAGGTAGTTCGCGGTCCAGCCTTCTGGCAGACCAGTGAAATCGAAGATGCCCCGGAACTCCTTGCCGCTACGCAGGCGGCGCTGGCGTTATTGACATGAATTTCATTGAACAGGCGATCGTCTTTCCCTGTGCTGGTGATGAGTTGCTCGGCATTGTTGCCACGCCTGAACAGCCAAATAAAACAGGGGTTCTCGTTGTCGTCGGCGGACCACAATATCGGGCTGGTAGTCATCGACAATTTCTGTTGCTTTCCCGCGCCTTGGCAATTGCCGGTTACCCCGTAATGCGATTTGATCATTCTGGCATGGGGGATAGCACCGGCGCATTGGAAAATTTTGAAGCATTGAATGACAACATCTCAGCTGCCATTGGAGCATTCCAACAAAAGTGCCCGAACGTAATTAGTGTGGTTCTTTGGGGTTTGTGCGATGCCGCATCGGCGAGCCTCCTATATTGGGATGCTACGCATGACTCTCGGATCACAGGGATTGTTCTGCTCAACCCTTGGGTGCGCTCCGAAGCGACACTCGCCAGGACACATATCAAACATTATTACGGTCAACGTCTGCTGGAGGTCGAGTTCTGGCGCAAGCTGCTAACCGGGAAACTCGGTATTGGCCGGGCGCTAGGCTGTTTTTTAACCAGCTTTGTGCTTGCACGACAGGCCACAGGTTCAACCAGTGCTGGTGTGACACTCTCGTTCCAGAAAAGAATGATGCGGGCGCTAAAGGAATTTCAGGGACAAGTCCTGCTGATACTGAGTGGTGACGATTTCACTGCCAAGGAATTCATCGAAGCTATTCGGGCAGATTCAGTAGGGGTTGCAGCACTTGATGGAAGTAACCTCAAACGAGTTGATGTTGCAGGGGCTGACCATACGTTTTCTTCTGCAGAGTGGCGGCAATCGGTTGAAGTAGCGACAATTGGCTGGCTTGGAACCCATGTGACGAAGTATGCAAAATAAGTTTTTTGAAATTTCCCATGTTTGTTGGTAGGTATATTTTTTTGTAAATCCTATTTAATTTCATTCAGATAAATCGTGTCGCTAGACTACTGGGTCTTTGATCCTTCAAACTGTGAGTTTCCTAAGCCCCGAGTGTCGATTTTGCCATCGACACTCGATTGCTCGGCGTCGCCAAACCGAAACCTAGCTTTATCAGATATTGGACTCCGCCACTTTAGTCGTGGCCGTTACGCGCTAGGCGAAGCTTACCGCCTTGCCGGACTCGACAAACAGGGGGCGTTATTGGCCCCCGCTTACCATTGCGTCACCATGCTTGATCCGGCTTTGGCGCTCGGTGCTGAAGTCAGGCTTTACTCACTCAAATCGGATCTGATGCCTGATCGAGATAGTCTGGATCAAATCTGTGCCCAATCTGACAAGCCGGTAAAGGCATTGCTAGCGACCCATTTTTTTGGATTCGTCCGGGATTTTTCCTGGTTGAAACAATGGTGTGATGAAAAGGGGATAGTCTTGATCGAAGATTGCTCGCACGTTCTTTTTGTCGAGCAATATCAGGCAAGTGGAGCAGGGCTTTATGGAAAATTCATTGCGTCCAGCCCCTACAAATTTTTCTCATGCGCTGACGGCGGTTTGCTCTATATGCCAGAGGCCAGTTTTCTTGATGGTTTACCGACTGAGTCGGCCGGTTTTCTTGCCGAGCTTCGCGGAATTAAAAGCATTATCGAAAAATCCAGGTTGCCAAAAATTTCAACAGATGACATTGACCTGATTGATTGGCAGCTTGAATCCATCACTACTACTGCACCGAGGCCCTGGAGTGATCAACGTACCGAGCGTTCAGCACAATCGATGCAGTATTCGCTTGCTTTAGCCAGAACGGCACCCCTCCGAAGTTCCCGGTGGGTGGTAAGCCATTCATCGGTAAAAAATAACATTACTCGCAGGCAAGAAAACTACCGACGTTGGGTTCAGGCGCTTTCGGATGTGCCCAATTGCCACGGGCTTTATCCCGATATTCCACCGAACGTGGTTCCCTACATGTTCCCGCTCTATCTGGATACTCCAATGCCTCACTTTTTCTGGTTGAAACAGTTGGGGGTTCCAGTATGGCGCTGGGATGAAATGGCAATCTCGAATTGCCCGGTCGCTGCCGACTACCGCCTTCATTTACTACATTTGCCGTGTCACCAGTCATTGAGCGAAGTAGAAATGGCATGGATGTTCGCTGCAGTCAGAAAAACACTCGCTATTCCCGAGGCTGGTGTTCAGTGATGTCAAACGAAATTGACGTTAGAGCTTGTAAGGCTACAAACGCATTGGTCTCAGCGGAATATGATCTTCGTGAGTTTGCTGCCAAAGATAATATTGAAGTCTCAATTGACTGGTTTGAGCTTCTGCAAAAACAGGTTTACCCAGATGATCCGGGAGTTCGTTATTACTTCGTTGTTGAGAAAAATACTCCCTCGATAATATTGCCGCTCAGGCTGACCAACAAAGGGGGGGTCAGAGCCATTGAGTCGCTTGGTAACTACTACACTTCGCTTTACACCCCGCTGCTAACCAACGACAGCGATCTACTCACCCTTAGGCACATGCTCGCTTCCGCTTCGTGTGACCATGGTGGTGCGCATGTCATGCGTTTTGCCCCGATGGATCCAGAATCACCCGTCTATAAGGGACTCTTGAGCGAACTGCGGGCAATTGGCTGGATACCCTTCAAATTTTTCTGTTTCGGCAACTGGTTTCTTACGGTCGACTTTAATTGGGATGGATATCTCAAGAAAAGAAGCGCCAACCTGCGAAGCAGTATCAAGCGAAGGAACAAGGATTTCGCTGCAGAAGGCGGAACGCTTGAAGTAGTGACCAACACTGATGGTATTGAGCAAGAAATCGCAGCTTTTCAGGAGGTCTATACAGCAAGCTGGAAAATACCCGAGCCCTACCCCGACTTCGTTCCTTCACTGATCCGCCGACTTTCTACGATCGGTATGCTTCGGCTCGGAATTGCCCGTTTGCAGGGGAGACCAATTGCTGCGCAATTATGGATTGTTGGTGAAGGCAAGGCCAGTATTTATAAAGTTGCCTACAGCAAGGAGTTTGCATCACTTTCCCCTGGCACGGTGTTGACTGGTTTCCTTCTGAAACACGTTATTGAGCGGGATCAGGTCAAAGAGGTCGACTTCCTGATTGGTGACGACGAATACAAGAAGATATGGATGAATGATCGTCGAGAACGTTGGGGAATCGTAGCTTACAACCCGCGCACCATTATTGGTTTCGCACTATTGGTTAAAGAAGTTGCCGGGCGAACTGCCAAAATACTTAGAAAAAAGATCATAGAAATCTTTTTGAAATCGCAACAGCTTGGAAGCCGCGCTAGCTGGATATTCCGATTGAAAGTCGTCGCACCCACCCCGCAATCTCCACGAGACCAAGAAATGTCCTGGACCATACACCCCATCGCACAATTCTCTGATTTTAAAAACGAGTGGGATGTGCTTGTACAGTCCCGCCCGGGAACCCCATTTCTGGGGTCTGCATTCCTGCTACCCCTACTGGATATTTTTGGTACTGGGGAAGAGCAGTTGTGTCTGCTCCATTCCGACGGTCAGCTTTGCGCTGCCGCCATTATGCAAAGACGTCAGAAAAGCATTTGGCAGACTTTTCAACCCTCTCAGCTTCCGCTTGGTGCCTGGGTGACAAATGGCAATATCGATCTGGTATCAGCTTGCAGTGAACTTATGCGTCGGCTTCCTGGCTTGACGCTGGGCATCGGAGCCAGCCAGATCGATCCGCAAATTCAAAGTCGTCCCGACGACAGCGCTAAGGTACGAACCCAGGACTACATTCAGACTGCCTGGGTCGATATCGAAGGCAGTTTTGAAACGTATTGGGAGGCGCGAGGCAAAAATCTAAAGCAAAACTCACGTAAGCAGCGAAACAAGCTGCAGGCTGAAGGCATTGAAATCAGAATTGAGTGTATTACGGCTCCGGAGGACGTTTATAAAGCTATCGAAGACTATGGATCACTTGAAAGCGCTGGCTGGAAAGCTGCTGATGGAACGGCAATCCTTCCTGACAACGCCCAAGGCCACTTCTATCGGAAAATGCTGGAAAATTTTTGCAGCATGGGGCGAGGGCGTATCTATCGCTACTGGTTTGATGACAAAGTTGTTGCGATGGACCTGTGTATCCATGATGACGCAGCTATCGTTATTCTGAAAACGGCTTACGACGAATCCTATAAGGCTGTCTCGCCATCGACGTTAATGCGTCAGGATGAATTCCAACAGCTTTTTCAGGAACAGAAGTTCCCCAGGATCGAGTTCTATGGCAAGGTCATGGAGTGGCACACGCGCTGGACAACGCAGAACCGTACCCTTTACCACGTAACCGAATACCGCTGGGCGTGGCTAAAAAAACTGCATGCGCGAATGTCAGCACCAGCCGAAGGGCCATCTCAGGAAACGTCATCTCCAGCGCAAACCTGATACCTGAATAGATAACCGATTATTGCTGTCAGCCACTCACTAGAAAAAACATGAAACGTCTATTAATGATTGCCTACCACTTCCCACCCTTGGCGGGTAGCAGCGGGATTCAGCGCACATTGCGTTTTGTGCAGCATTTGCCGAAATTTGGCTGGGAACCCATTGTTCTCACGGCTGATCCGCGCGCCTATGAGCGGACTAGCGAGGATCTTATGACAGACATACCGGAGAGTGTCGTCGTTCGAAGATCCTTTGCTTTGGATACTGCACGCCATCTTTCCATTGGTGGCCGTTATATCGGCGCAATGGCCCGCCCTGATCGCTGGGCAAGCTGGAAAATTGGCGCTGTTCGAGACGGGATGCGGATGATCAAGGAGTTCAAGCCGCAGGCAATCTGGTCAACCTATCCGATTGCAACAGCACACTTAATCGGCGCCGAACTCCAACGGCGAAGTGGTCTACCATGGGTTGCCGATTTTCGTGACCCGATGGCACAGGATGGCTATCCTGCTGACCCGCTTGTTTGGCAAAGCTATAAATCGATAGAAGAGAAGGCTTTGTCGACCGCCAGTTACAGCACTTTTACCACTCCTAGTGCAGCTCAAACCTATCAGTCGAGATACCCAAAAACAGCAGAGCGCGTGGTCGTGCTTGAAAATGGTTATGACGAAGAAACGTTTGCAGCAGTAGAAAATACAGGCGGGCAGAAACAAAAAATTCATCCTGAAGCAGTCACATTGCTGCACAGCGGGATCGTTTACCCGGACGAGCGAGACCCGACACAATTATTTGAAGCCCTGGGTCAATTAAAAGCAAATGGGAAGATTCAGCCAAGCACTTTAAAGATCCGCTTTCGCGCGTCGGTGCATGATGATTTGCTCAACGCACTCGCCAGAAAGTATGACATCGCCGAATTTATCGATTGCCAGCCACCCATCCCCTATCGGGAAGCGCTCGCCGAAATGCTCAATGCGGATGGTCTTTTGGTCATGCAAGCTTCGAATTGCAATGAGCAAATTCCGGCCAAGATCTACGAATATTTGCGCGCAGGGCGCCCAATTCTCGCTTTAACAGACTCTCTCGGGGACACTGCTGCGACACTGAGGAATGCGGGTGCTAGCGACATGGCTCGGCTCGACTCAACCGCTGAAATCTGTCATGTCTTACCAGCATTTATTGATGCGATCAGACAATCAAAGGTCTCTTTACCCATGACGCAGGTAGTGAAACAGGCCTCGCGAGTCGGACGTACCGCTCAATTGGCCAAACTACTTGATTCGGTATCGGCTAGGTAATGTTTGCAGCTTTGGTCTTGGCCGCTCAAATCCCTGGTTTTGCTAGCGCTAGAAAGTGTTAACCCCCTCCATAAATCTGCCGGTGGCGCTTGCTGCATTCAGCATCGGCAGTATTTTGGCTTTGAACTACCCGATAGGCCAGTTCATCGCGCCAATTTGTTTCCTGCTTTGCGCACTACTCGCCTTTTATAGGCTGAGTCTCTTCCCCATCATTATTCCCGTGATTATGCCGATCATTGGGTTCGCGCCTTGGACTGGCTGGCTAAGTTTTGAGGAACTCGATTTGCTGATTCTCGCCACGGCTGCTGGGGGGTATGCCAAATCCGTGGTTGAAGGCAAGCAGCCTTCTCCTAAGCGCACATCCTTGCTGTTTCTCGTGTTAGCTAGCTCGATGTCAGCATCGATATTGATATCAATGTTTCGTGGTTTTGCTG
Source organism: Ferribacterium limneticum (assembly GCF_020510585.1). GTDB lineage: Bacteria > Pseudomonadota > Gammaproteobacteria > Burkholderiales > Rhodocyclaceae > Azonexus. The sequence goes on from NZ_CP075190.1 coordinate 1,952,619, forward strand.
ATGCAGGCGGTTTCGTTTTCGGGTGGTTTCAAGGCTACGACGGCCCGATGAATAGCATACGAATTGGCAAAAGCTTTTTTCTGGCGCTGCTGCTTATTCCCCTAATGGCACGGCTTCAAGATAACCCGGAAAACAACATCAGCCAAAAATTGGCCTTGGGTATCGCCATCGGACTCGGTACCGCTTCCCTTGCGGCTTTATGGGAGCGTCTGGCCTTTACTGACCTGCTCAATTTCTCAAGTGATTACCGGTCGACCGCACTATTTTGGGAAATGCACGTCGGTGGCGCTGCTCTGGATGGATGGTTGTTGCTTACATTTCCGTTTTCCATCTGGGCGCTTCGGAACTCGCGAGGAAATGCACAATTTGCGATTTCACTATGCTTGGTAGGGTTGGCCTTATATGCATCTCTGACAACCTTTTCCCGCGGAGTTTATCTAGCGCTAATAGTCTCTTTGCCACTACTTGCATGGCAAACTCGCGGGCATTTAAAGGACGCTGAGAAGCAGCAGAAAATTCCTACTTGGGGCTTTTTTCGGTGGATTGTAGCGCTCATCTTATTGGGAACAATGGCTGGGCTGGTTTTTCCAGCAGGAGGCTACCGCGGCTTGTTGGCACTCTTGGGGCTTGTCGCCGTTGCCATATCAATCCCGTCGGTGCTGAGGGGGATGCCCTTTGCCTTGTTTCTCACCGGCGGTATGGCTGGTTTATTGTCCGGTGTGCTTTTGATTGCTATCGCCAATTTTTTGCCAAAGGGGCCCTATGCCCTTTACGCACTCATATTGGCGGCAAGTTTTTCCTCAATATATTGGCAAAAGATACGCAAAGCGCGGACTGGTGAATTCGTCTGCACGGCCAGTTTTTTTGCCTTGCTGCTTGCTGCTGGCAATGTTGCAGATTATTGGGGCGGGATCGAAGCCTTTAAGGGGATGAGTGGCGCACTGGCCATGCTGCTCGTGATATCGCTTTGGGGCATGTTTTCCAGACAAGCGCTCTGGCCGAATGAGCTACGTTGGCAAGGCAGCTTGGTAACAGCGGCCATTGCAGCTTGTGGCGTAGTCGCCGTGTTTGTTGGTGGAGATTATATGGGGGAGCGTTTCTCAACGTCTGGTAAGGATTTTGAGGGTCGTAAATCGCATTGGACACAAACAATCGCCATGCTCCAAACGCCGTGGGATATGGCTTTCGGCAAAGGGTTAGGCAGGTTTCCGGCCAACTATTTTTTTGCCATCCCGACCGGCGCATTCCCCGGAACCTATCAAATCAATGAGGAAAGCGGAAATGCCTGGCTATCCCTGGTCGGCCCCAAGCACCCAATCAGTTTTGGCGACATTCTGCGGATTTCTCAGCGATTACCGCTAAGCTCGCAAGGTCCATTTGAGCTTAACTTCAAGATTAGAGCCAAGACTGATGTAGGAATTCATGCAGAGGTTTGTGAAAAACAGCTACTTTATCCCGGCGGTTGTGCAATTGGAAACGTGGAAATCAAGGGAACTGCGGGTGCCTGGCGGCCAGTACATATTCCACTGGTTGGACCATTGTTAAATGGTGGCCCTTGGTACGCCCCAAGGTTAAAAATGTTCTCGCTAGCGGTCGGGACTCAGAGCGGGACTGCCGATATCGACGACGTGCAGATGACCACCTTTGGTGGCCAAAATTTACTGACAAATGGTAATTTCGCCCACGAAATGGAGCGCTGGTTTTTCAGCAGTGACCGCGACCACATGCCTTGGCATGCCAAAAATCTACTTGTAAATTTAATGTTTGATCAGGGGGTAACCGGGTTTGTTGTGTTTTTGCTGTTGACCGTAGCAGCCTTGTGGAAAGTCAATTTTGGTAGCGCCCGCCAACATGAACTGGCCCCCTATTTGTCGGCTGCGTTTATAGGATTCCTGATGGTTGGCGTGTTTGATAGCCTGATGGACGTGCCGAGATTGGCTTTGATGTATTACCTACTGGTTTTATATGCTTTTTCTATTGGCCAGCGGGGCAAGGTGGTCCACCTCGGCGTTCCCTCGAATGACGTACCTGCTGGCCAGTACAAAAGATGATTGGAGTGTCATATTTTCTGTCCGCGAGGCTGATTGCCACAAAGTGCAACGTATGCGGAGCACAGATATAGAAACGGTAAATTAATGCCTTACTCATACAGTCGCACTTGGCGCTAAACTCACACTCTCCACATATTGATACTTAAGTCTCGCATATGCCTACTGATCTCTCTGCATACCGTGCTAGCCCAACGGAACAACAGCGTATTACGGACTTATTAGCGCTTCTTCCTGGCAACGGCATTGAGATCCTCGACATTGGTGCACGGGATGGCTACCTTGCAAAAAAACTTGCCGGTCGGTTCGAGACGGTTATAGCCCTTGATCTGGAGAAACCTTCGATATTTCATCCTGGAATTGAGGCGGTGCAGGGCAATGTCACTTGCTTGCAGTTTGCCGACAACCAGTTTGACGCAATTCTTTGTGCAGAAGTTCTGGAGCATATACCTGAGCATCTCCTAACTCAGGCTTGCCACGAGATTGCAAGGGTCGCCCGGAACAAGATCGTAATCGGGGTTCCCTATCGCCAGGATCTTCGCTGCGGGCGCACCTTATGTGCAAATTGCGGTAAAGCCAATCCTCCTTGGGGTCACGTAAATAGTTTTGATGAGCAAAGGCTTCGTTCCTTATTTCCCTCGTTGGTTTGGGAAAAAGCAACATTTGTAGGAACCAACATCGACCGTACCAATTTTATTTCTGCCGCACTGCTTGATTATGCGGGCAACCCCTTCGGCACGTGGCAACAGGATGAACCCTGTGTCCATTGTGGTGCACCAATTGGTATGCCTAGAACCCGCAGCCTTCCACAACGCATCGCCACCCGTTTCGCGTTCATGTTAAATCGTCTGCAGTCGCGGCTCGTTTCGCCTCGTGGCAACTGGATCCACGTTCGTTTCTCCAAACCTGTCGCAAAAACCACCTGCTGAATTCTCTCTAAATGACCATCACACTGTCCGAATCCGAGCCAATGTTTGCTACCTCGACTAATTCCTATTGTTTGGGGCGTCATCGGTTTTCTGACTACCAACTTCAGAAAATTGCCCAAGAGCAAGGCGGAATTGCTGCATGGGCAGCAGCATTCAGAGACTCTGGCACTGACGCTGCCTCCTCTGTCAAAGGTGATTTTGCGGTAGCGCTCTTTGAACCGCAGGGTAGGGCATATATTGCCGTCGACCGCTTTGCGATTCGTAGCATCTGTTATCAAATTAAAGATGGTCAACTACGCGTTGCGGAACGCGCTGACGATCTCGCAGACACAGGTGCTGACCTTGATCCACAGGCGCTTTACGATTACCTATATTTTCACATGATCCCTGCTCCGCGCACTGTTTTCAAGGGGATTTACCGCCTCCCGGCAGGCCACTTTGCTTTATACGAAAATGGCAAACTGACCGTCGCGCCTTGGTGGAAACCCCACTTCATCGAAGATCGGCGCGTGCCGGTCGGTGAACTGAAAACCGAGTTCCGACAACTCTTGCGTGATGCAGTGACCGATCAACTCCAAGGTGGGACGACAGGCTGCTTCCTAAGTGGAGGTACCGATAGCTCAACCGTGGCCGGCTTACTCCGAGAGGTCACAGGGCAACCCGCCAAGGCTTTCTCCATCGGTTTCGAAGCTGCCGGTTACGACGAGATGGAATATGCCCGCCTTGCGGCTCGTCATTTTGGCGTTGAACATCATGAGTACTACGTTACGCCGGATGACCTCGTTCGCAGTATTCCCGATGTCGCTGCATCCTACGACCAACCATTTGGAAATTCCTCTGTGGTACCAGCTTACTATTGCGCCAAGGCAGCCCGCGAAGCTGGCGTGACCCGGATTCTGGCAGGTGATGGTGGTGATGAGCTTTTCGGAGGCAACACACGTTACGCAAAGCAGCGGGTCTTTGGTGCCTACGATCACATCCCCGGTATTCTGCGTCGCGGTTTGCTAGAGCCGCTACTAATCGGTACATCGCTACCTGGCAAAATTCCAGGAATCAAAAAGGCCGTTAGTTATATAGAACAGGCTAGCGTTCGGATGCCGGACCGCATGCAGATGTATAACCTGCTGACTCGGCTTGGTCTTGCTGAGGTACTTACCCCTGAGTTCCTTGCGCAGGTTCAACCAGAAGATACCATCCGCCAGCAGAGGGAAACCTACAATTCTGGCGACGGACATGCACTCGTTAACCGCATGCTCTGGTATGACTGGAAGTACACCCTGGCTGATAACGATTTGCCCAAAGTGGTCGGGGCAACTACATTGGCCAATATTGACGTTGGTTTCCCGCTTCTGGACGACCGCCTGCTTGATTTCTCGCTGCGCCTTGATCCTGAACTCAAACTCAAGGGTTTGACCTTGCGCTGGTTCTTCAAGGAAGCACTGAAAGATTTTTTACCCCCAGAAATCATCACCAAGAAAAAGCACGGCTTTGGCCTGCCATTTGGAGTTTGGGTAGTAAAACACGCCGGTCTACGGCAATTGGCGCTCGATTCACTAAGCTTGTTGCGAAGTCAAGGCGTCATTCGGGCTGATTTCCTCGATCGCCTGATTAAAGAGTACCTGCCGCAACACCCTGGGTACTACGGCGAGATGGTGTGGATTTTAATGATGATGGGACAGTGGACTGCCACAAATGGGGGGGCTTCATATCAGAGAAGTAAATCATGATTGCGGTCGTCATTCCTTATTTCCAGCGGGAACCGGGAATTTTACGTAAGGCACTGGAGTCTGTATTTGCTTCGGAAGGCGCAGGCGATGTATGCGTGATTTTGGTGGACGACGAGTCACCTGTCCCTGCCACGGAAGAGTTGGCCAAGATCGGCGATACCCGCTTTTCTGTGAAACTTATCCAGCAACGCAATGCTGGGCCGGGGGGGGCAAGGAACACAGGGCTGGACAATTTGCCGGATGAAGTCGACTACATTGCCTTCCTGGACTCTGATGATACTTGGGGGCCGCAGCATCTCCGGAGCGCAATATTTGCTTTGGAGGCCGGTTTTGATGTCTATTTTTGTGATCATGTACAACTGGGGGCGGAGGACAGCGCCTTTCGGCGGGCTGGACGTATTGACCCGACAAAACACCGCATGATTGGAGGACACCCCGAGATACACGCGTACGAGGGGGACATGTTCGACCAGATCATTACCGGCAACATCATCGGCACCTCAACAGTGGTTTTTGATCGTCGAAAATTCGACGGATTGCGATTTCGTACGGACCTAACATCTGCCGGAGAGGATTACTTGTTCTGGTTGGATCTTGCACACCGTGGGGCCCGCTTCGCATTCGGTGCCATGCCATCTGTATTCTACGGCAAGGGAGTCAACGTATATGCCGGCGCAGGATGGGGCACCGATGGACATGCACGTAGAATTGTCCACGAACTGACGTATCGCAAAGCGTTGTTGTCACTTTACAAACTCAATGGGGCGCAAGCTGAGCTAGTTGAAGGCGCGATTGGTCGTTTGGAAGAAGCGTTTGTGGCCGATAGCCTGCATCGAGTTGCGCACCGAAAAGTTATAGATTGGAAACTTGTTTTTGCGATGCTTGAGATGGAGCCGCGAATTCTACTCAGGTTTGTCGGGGCAATTTCGGGCAAAGTTCTCAGTTCGATTCGGCGCTGATCGAAGGCTAAAGATCGCAATGTTATTTGGGGCCAAAAGAATTCAGCTTCTTCAGGACTGGACGAGATTGGCACGCTCGGAAAAATTTATTATTTGCTGATTGCTTCAAGCCACGGACCACTTATTCGGATCATATGGCATGCAAATGGTTATGACTGGAACGGAAATTTATGTTTACTTGCAGAGTTTGTGGTGGGTCAAGCGAACCGAAGGCGTTTACCCTATATGAATTGATGTTCGGGACTCGCGAGCAGTTCGAATACCTTGAGTGCAATCTATGCGGTTGCCTTCAGATCACCAAAATTCCGGATAATTTGGGCAGTTACTACGCTGGCGGATATTACTCACTATCACCTGCTACCATTCCATCACCGAAAACGATACGGAACTCCTTAGCCAAGAGACAGCTTCAGGCTAGTTTAGGCTACAACGAGTTCATTGGCCTTCTTGCGAACACCTTTAAGGGCGAGCCGGAGATAGCGTCCTGGTTCCGTTACTCCGGGTGCGGCTTTGATTCTCGAATTTTAGATGTCGGTTGTGGAAACGGTAGGCTTCTGCTTCGCTTGCGGAACATGGGGTTTAGTTATCTGGAAGGAGTCGATCCCTACGTGGCAAGCGATATTGATTACGCAAATGGCGTATCAGTACGGAAGGGTGAAATCGATTCAGTGGCGGGTGGCTATGATTTGGTCATGATGCATCACTCACTGGAACATGTACCAGATCCTGTTTCAACGCTTACGGCAATTGCAAAAATCACGAACCCTCAAGGCTGCGTACTAATCAGGGTTCCAGTTGTAGATTGCGAGGCTTGGGACATTTATCAAGAAAACTGGGTGCAACTCGATGCTCCGAGGCATTTGCATCTATTTTCTCGCAAGTCCATTGAAGCGCTGGCTAAGCGCTGCGGGTTTGTCGTAGAAAATGTGATCTATGATTCTCATGCGATGCAGTTCTGGGCAAGCGAGCAATACCGAAAGGGAATTAGCTTGCGAGATCCAAGATCAGTCATGACTGACGCTAAGTCATCAATTTTTTCTAAAGCGGAGATTCGCACATTTGGAAAAAGAGCTACGTTACTAAATAAATCCAATCGTGGGGATCAAGCTTGTTTTTTTCTGCGTCCAGTAGCTTCAAATATGCTGAACTCCAAGTGCAGTCCTGCTCTTGCAGAAATCCAACATGCAGTTAAATGATGCGTGTGCTCCGAGCAAGGGATGTTTATCGCTCCAAGGGCAGCGACCAACTAGCGTCAGACGGTTTTACAGTTAGCAAGCAGTGAATACCGATCAAAATATTAAAGCCCGCTTTATACGAGGAGCGGGGTTGATGCTCACCTCTAAGTTGGCCGAACGTGGGCTTGGCCTGATCAGTACGCTGATCCTCGCCAGACTGTTGCTACCTGCCGATTTTGGATTGGTGGCGATGGCGGCACCCATTGTTGCACTCGTTGAACTCCTTGGAGCTTTAGGCATGGATTCTGCGTTGATCCAGCGCCCCGACCTGAAGCGTAGTCATTTGGATACAGCATTTACAATAGGGTTGATCGTTGCCACAGCTATAGCGCTATGCCTTTGGCTAATAGCCCCCTTTGCGGCAGAGTACTTTAGGGAACCGCGCCTTGAGGCGATCATTTCGTGGCTAGCGCTTGGAAATCTGGTTCAAGGCTTTGGCAATCCAGGTTTTGTGTTGTTTCGTAAGGAAATCAACATGGCGCCCGAGGTGATTTTATTAGTTGCCAAAAAACTTACCTCCTTGGTTGTTGCCACTGGTGCTGCAATTTTGATTGGCAATTATTGGGCGCTTGTCTGGGGGATGCTATTGAGCCGAATGGTGGGCGTTGGCCTGAGTTATGCCATGACACCATTCCGGCCCCGTCTCTCGCTTTCCGAAAGACGGGAAGTCTTGGGGTTTTCGACGTGGATGCTTGTCGTCCAGCTACTCTATTATCTGCAACTTAGAGCCAACGACTTGATCATTGGGCGGCTGCTCGGAGCCTCTCAACTCGCATATTTCATCATTTCTATCGATTTGGCTGCCAGCGCTCCTGGCGAGGCCATGGTGGCCATATCACGAGCCGCATTTCCTACATTTGCAAAACTTAGCGGTGATATGCAACGACTACGCATGGGACTGCGAAATATTCTTTCCGGGGTCGCCATCCTTGCCTTGCCGGCAGGATTTGGTATAGCGGCAGTCGCAGAGCTCCTCGTCCAGGTGCTGCTCGGCGAACGCTGGATGCCTGCAGCTGATATCGTGGAATCACTCGCCATATCCTGTGCCGTACTTGGCATCATGAGCCAAGTGTCATACGTATATATGGCACTTGGCAAACCACGTGTAGCGGCGGCGGTATCTGCACTTTCCGTAGTCGCCTTGGTCGGAACATCGATTGTGGCTATTCCGACCATGGGCCTGAAGGGTGTCAACATTGCCTATCCTGCGATGGCGGCTACCGTCACATTTGGTCATTTTGTGATGCTTCGCCAAATGCTGCCAGAGTTTCGAGCAAGTGACTGGGTTGCCGTATTCTGGAGGCCGCTTGCCTCAGCCGGTTTGATGCTGACAGTTTTGAAATTCGTCGCGCACTGGATAGGGCCTGTGCAGGGAAGCGCCGCCGGCATTCTTCCTTTGATCTCGCTTATCGCCATGGGGGTAGTTATCTATTTCTGCGGACTAATCTCACTCTGGCGTCTTTCAGGTTCACCCGATGGCCCTGAAGCCATGGCTTGGACAAAGTTGCAAAGCGTGCTCGGAAATCGCTTCGCAAAATGATTCACCTTTTAGTCATTGGAGAGGCAGACCTTGATTAAAGTGGCAGCGCTTACCACCGGTCGCAACGATCCATCGGCTCGCTTTCGGATACGTCAACATATTTCCCCGTTAAAAAATGCCGGTATTGAGGTGCAAGAATACATACCTGTCATCGACAAACATGCGGGTCTACCTTCAGTCATCGGAGACCGGACGCCAAGTTTTATGTTACCGACTGTTCAGACTACCTGGCGCTGGGGAAAGCTTGTGGCGCGTGTTCCTGGATTGATTGGCAGTTCTTCGGCTGACTATGTATGGCTCAATCGCGAGTTGTTACCGGGGCGGTATTCGTTTGAACGTTTTCTGCGAAAGCCATTTGTTCTCGATATTGATGATGCAGTTTGGAGAGGGCGTCCGGACGGAACCAAGACAATGAAGCGGCTCGGTCTGGATGCCGACGCGATTTTCGCAGGCAACCAATACATTGCAGACTGGTTTTCGCCCTTTTCACGAAACATTCACATCGTACCTACCGCGATCGATACTGATCGGTTCAGGCCGGCGGACCAAGCATTGAATTCTCAGCGGCCATTTATTATTGGATGGACCGGTACCAGTGGAAATTTTGGGTATCTCTACGATATCGAAGATTCACTTAGAGAATTCATGAAGCTGTTTGATGCTCGCTTGTTGATTATCGCAGAGTCTCCACCAAGCTTTAGTCGTCTTGATCCCAGCAAGGTTGACTTCAAGCGTTGGAGTCCCGAAATTGAGGCTTCGGCACTTCAGATGATGGATGTTGGCCTCATGCCATTACCAGATACCGAATGGACGCGAGGAAAATGCAGTTTCAAAATGTTGCAGTACCTAAGTACCGGCTTGCCTGTGGTCGTCTCGCCCGTTGGCATGAACGCCGAAGTACTTGATCAGGGAAAAATTGGCTTCGGCGCAACTTCCAAAAGCGACTGGTTTGAAGCTTTGGCATGGCTCCATCGAAATAGAGGGGATGCTCAGACGATGGGGGCGGTTGGCAGGAGTTTAATCTTGAAGCGGTATAGCACGACAGTAGTTTGCGGCCTTATCGCGAATGCCTTTAAGGGACTCGCTAATTCGCCTACTAATTGATGTCGACGTTGGCGTGGGAAAAGGAGAAAATTTCCGGAATATTGCTGGCAGTTTGCAAACGGATGGCTACTTAATACCTGCGATACAACGAATGAAGTAAGTTTTTATATAACTTAGATTCGTTGGGTCAAGTTTAATGGCTTCGCGAATAAATGGTTTCGCAGCAAGCAAGTCTTGATTATGTTCGATATGTTGATAGCCCCTACCAAATAACTCTGCCGCCAGACGCTTACGAATCCCTGAAAGTTCTCGCCACTGGGTTTGACTCATACGCTCCTGCTGAATAGCCAATACTTCCTGATTCAACAGAAGTCTGTTGTCGGATCCCGAGATCGTATTTGGAGAATCGAATAGCACACCAAGTGGTTCTGGTAGATGCATCAAAGGATAGTTGGCTGCAAATCGCAACCACATGTCGTAGTCAGCCCCAATACGGTAACGCGTATCGAAAAATCCAAGTTCATTGTGCAACGACTTTCGCCACATCGGTTGTGAACCTGTAATGCAGCGCAACATCAAGTCTTCCGGCGTGTAGTCAGGCCAATGCCGCCGTTTCGCTCCTCGGCATTCACACTGCTCGAAAGTTTCGTTTTCGGTGTGGCTAATTAACTGATCTGCATAAACCAAGGCTACTTCGGGGTGGCGTTCCAGAGTTGCGACCATCACTTCCATGAAATCGACTCGGTGTCGGTCGTCAGTATTTGCGTTGGTGATGTACTTCCCTCGTGCAAGTGGGATAGCCCGGTTCCATGCAACGTAGAGAGGCTCGCGCTCTGTACGTATTAGCGTGATCTGCGGATATTGGCGGGCAAATTCCAAGCTGATGGCACTCTCGCCTTGCGGCGAACCACTGTCGATTACCAGTACCTCGATTTCGCTGAATAGTGTTTGCGCCACCAAATCTTCCAAACAGCCCTGCATAAAGCGCTCGGCGCTGTAGGTGGAAACAATGGCGGTCACAAGAGGTCGGTTCATTATTTTCCAAGTGGTGGCAAATGATTAAAGGAAGGCAATGCCGTGAGTAATTCTTGATATCGTAACGAGTTTCATAGGAGCAGAACGTTCAAATTAATTACGCCACAGATGGGCAAGAGAGCGTAGTGCAAAGCGCCCGACCGTTCTGTCCCAAGGCGTGAAGCGAGGAAGTTGATGTATATCGGCATTGCGTAGGCCGACCCCAACTTGGGTACTCACAGCCGCGACAAAGCCAGCGCGTCGAACCATCTCCACATGTTGATTCCCATAATCGCGTCCGGGTGAGCCGTTTGGATAGGCGAACACTTCGATCTTGTGACCCAACAGAAATTCGAGGGTTGAACGGCCGCGAAGTATTTCATCTTCGGCATCCTGATCTGACAAGCTATTCAAAATGGGATGCGTTTCAGTGTGGGCGCCGATCTCCATGCCAGATTGGCTTAGCGCAATCAATTGTCCGCTAGTCATCATTAGGTCTGAATTGTCGCTTAATCCACATCTTCGGGCGATACTTCTAGCTACTTCGTGGCGGGTGTTATGTGGGCGATATTTTAATTCCGAAAGAATATTCTCATAACACTGCATTCGCGACTCGACATTGTGCAATTGGTGGTGTCCGAGATGAATATCACTCAGATCGAGCTCGCCGTTGTTGATGTGGCGTACGCCTTCAATTACATCGTCATTCCACATTCGTCCTCCATTTAGGAAGGATGTCGCTATGAAGAATGTGGCAGAAACGCCGTGCTTCAGCAATATCTCTCTCGCTTCCGTGAAGTTGTCAGCGTAACCATCGTCAAAGGTAATGACGGCTGCACACGAGGGCAAGGTTCCTGCAAGCAATTTCTTGGCCGCATCTGCCAGAGCAAGAACATTGTAGGCATTGCTGATAAAACCGACTAAAGCATCAAATTGCCTACGATCAGGTTCCCAAGGCAATAAGGGGTCCAACTCTGGAAGGACACGATGGAAAATAAATATTGAGAGCTTACCCTGTGTCCCACTAGGGGAGGCCAAACCAAAAATCTTTCTAGTAAAGTGCATGGTCAGCCCTTGGCAATCTATGCCGCGCGGAGTTCCATTGCAATCTTTCGCGCAAGTTGAGCATAGAAAGGAGTGGCGTACCGAACGTAGCCAATGAAATGAAAGAATGCCGAATCGGCGATGCGGCGGTGAGGAGCGCAATATTTTGGATGAGGCAGGATTCTTGATCCGGGCATACTGGCCACGATTACATTCGAGGTAAATTGCTCAGTACCCCATTCCTGCCAGCGGTCAGGGAGAACGCGAGCCATTCGTTCGGAAAACAGGGCCATCGTTGCAAAACTGAATGAACCACGTGGATAGCCGGCAAATCCGGCACAGCCGCGGATGTATCGATATTCACTGTTGCCATCGATCCCGTCCAGGCGGGACTCGGCTACCAATTGAACATGGTCGTAATCGCTCAGTCTACCTCTAGCCCAAGCAGCAATTTCGCCACAGGTTTGAACGATTTGATTGTCTTCGGTACCTAGCGTGAAAGCTGTTTGTTCTTGCACAGATTTAACTACTTCGGGCATTGGTGCTATGGCCACCGTGTCAGAATCTAGTTGAATAACGTAGTGGTCGTGAACGTATTCTGCTACTGCACATAGCCGCTCCCAGCAGCCGCCCTGAGGAATTCCAGGTGTTCTGAAATCGGCCTGCTCACGAAATTCGATAGCTGGAACATGCTTGGCCATCAGCATACGATCCTGCACGGTGAGAGTTGGGTCTGCGACAACTACGATTCGAGCAGGGTTCAAGTATCGGCAAAAAGACTTTATGGCCAGCAGATAGGGAAGGACATCCCGATGTTGGACCATAGACAATACCAGCAACTCTTGGCCTTCAAGGTGAACTGGATTTGTTCGAATAATCCCTTTGACCGCCATGCCAAATCGAAATTTGTTCCAAGATGTTGCAAAACTCATATTGCATCTCCTGCCCAGCTAGTGGTTCTGGTATTTAGTAAGGTCACCACTTTCCTGCCCCTTGAAGCAGATTACGTAGTCCTGGTAACTGGAATCCAAGAGCATAAGCCCGCTCCGCATACTCTTTGGATTTTGCATAGTCTTTAACCCTAAAGTAGGCTAACCCCATGTTGTAGAGTGTATTACGATCATCTGGTGCCATTTTCTCGATCTCTGCCAGTTGTGATATGGCATCTAACACCTTGTTTCGTCGAATCAGATAAAAAGCATATAACAGGCGAACGTTAACATCATCAGGCATAAATTTGATGGCACGAAGAAAATAGCACTTTGCTGAATACCTGGCCTCTGGCGGTTTATCGGTTTTTAAAATCAGCGAAAGTTTGTCTACAGCTGCCAGCGCTCTCGGGTTATTTGGAAAGGCACGCAAGGTGTAATCAAACTCGCCCCAAATTCGGTTGTCGGTTAGCGCTTTCGATGTATTAATCATGCGTTCCTGGGGGAGAAAGTGAAAGTTTTCAACCAGGTCTTTCTCATCTTGAGTCACCTTGCGATAATCAAATGGGCCATGGCCGAGAAAATTGGCTAGCCCTCCGCATTCTGGATCAACGCTGTGATCGAATTTCGGAATGGGTGTTTGCCCAAGTTGCGCGTAGCACGAAAAATGAACGGCCAGTATCCAAATAAATGCAATAAATCTAAATAAAGTCATGTGCTTGCCTTTCTGGAGAATTGCGTAATTGAGACGTCTTTCTCCACTGCTGGATCGGCGCTGGTGCCTGCAAACATCCATTTCTTGACCAGCACTATAATGACGAGGATATCGTACGGCAGGTCGAAGTAGGCAAGACTCAGGAAGGCGCCACCAACGGCATATCCGATCAGGCTGACCTGGCACATGGCAGCGAGAACCTTGCACCAGGCACGATCCGGGTCATTTGTTTTGTACCGGATTATCGATCCGGCCATCCGCCAGGCCGAATACCACATGCCAATGAATAAAAATAATCCGATAAACCCTTGTTCGCCCAGTACCTGGAAATAAATACTATGCGCTGCGTGCAAATCCAGAGGATTCGGTGCAAACCTGGCAAAAATCTCATATGTATACATATCAAACCCCGCCCCGGTAATGTGTGCCTTTGCTACGTTGAATGCAGCCCACCAGGCATTTATCCGGCCCATCGATGAGGCATCCTGTTCATAGTCTTGAATACTGTTCATTCGAGCGGACCATTCTTCTGGCATAAACAAGACAAGCCCCATACCCGCAATCACCATTCCAATCCCAAAACCAAGTTTTTTCGGGCTTTTGAGCCAGAGATAGATCGCCATAGCAGCAATGCCCAGCAGGGCGCCGCGTGAGTGACTACCCAGTGCGGCAGCTGCTGTCAAGAGCATCGCTGCTGAGCAAGCACGGCGCATCCAGGTTTTTGTCACCTGTAATTGGATAAAGCGGATTAGCGGGATAATCATGATCAATGCCAAGGCTAATTCGTTGTTTCCACCAATGAATCCGCCTGGACCCCATACTCTGTAGTTTCCTCCATTAATTATCGTGAATATCCCGCCCTTGACGCCATAGAAAGCCAGTGAGCCAGCTACCACCCAGACAAATATCTCGATATGGCGGCGGGTTTTCAGAACCATTAGGGTCACAAGCGTCATGAGGTCGATCTTGACGATCTTTGTCAGCATATCCGTGCTGCCCTCGACGTTGTATGAAAACGGATAGGTAAAGCACATCCAGCCAAGAAACAAGGCCAACCAGATAACGGGTGGTTGATCAAATGGATTTTGCCTATCCTTGGTTGTCGCTACCCCGATCATCGTGGCAACGGCGACAATGGCTGCAACCGGGAAGCTATGAGCAAAACCGAATGCTAGATTGTGGGGATTCATCAAACTTACCCATGCCCACAGGATTGCGCCAACCCAAGGCTGCCGCAGCGCGTAAAGGCTGCCGAACAGCACGATTCCGACCACCAGTAAGTCACGCACGCTCAACCCCCGAATGTGAAGACCACTTGCCAACAGCTTGTTTACTCAACACGCGGTCGAACACGGTTCGCATTTTGGGTCTGAGCCACTCGCCAATCAATGCCACAAGACCGACCGAGAGTAAGGTCAACCCCAAAACTGCCCAATATTTCCCTAACCCAGGCGACCACCCATTTAGTAGAGCACCCCACATATAGACAAACGGAAAGTGGATGATATACAAGGCATAGGTGAGACCACCCACGAACCCAACCCAAGTTAAGGTTCCTGCCTTGAGTTCAGGCAAGAGGGCCCCGATTTTTCTCGCAGCTACAAAATTCGCGGCAATGATTGCAGATAGCAGCCAGTCTGCTGCGAAGTAGCGAGAAAAATGCAACTGGGTGTGAGTCCATTCGCCCAGGTACGACAAGACAAACTGTTCGCTAAATACACGCATCAGATCGAAATGGTGATAACCCCAGAACGTAATCAGGCTTCCAGTCCAAATCAGCATGGTGCCTATTGGACGGTCTTTCTCGTCAGAAACCTGCCAACGGTAGGCAAATACACCAGCTAACCAGCATGGCGCCATAAGGACTACCTTTGGCCCCAAAATAAGACAGATTGTTCCTATGATGACCCATCTACGAGACGGGGTACAAAAGCAGTAAACGCCAAAGATTACGTAGTACCAAACCTCATAATTCAAAGACCAATAGGGTACATTTGAAAATGTCGTAATCGAGACGATCCATATTTCCGCAACGAATGCAAGGCTCGCAACAATCCGAAGCAAGACGTAATCCGAAGGGATGGTTTTGAGGTAGAGGTCTGGAGTAGCCGACCTACCAACCACATCGAGAAGCGGGGTAAGCAACACGGCCAATATGGAAAGAGACAGAATCCTTGCCGAACGGCTTGCAATATAAGCTGAAGGTGTGTTTTCACGTTTATCCACGACGAAGGCAACAACGTATCCAGATAACACAAAGAATACCGTTACCGCAGAATGTGCAAACTGGGCTAAGGGTAATGGGTCTGGTGTCAAAAACCGGACGTTGGTATGGGCGTACACTACGAAAGACGCCGCCATGAGCCGAATCACGTCGAGATACAAAGAGAACCAGCGGCTCATGGATTGAGGCATCAGAATCAGGATTGTTGAGATATTGGAAGGTCAGTCAGTACGCCAGGTTGCTCGTTACCATGTGTGCCAGTCAGCTTGATGGCTTCTGCCGGAATCACTTCATCAAGCAGATACAAAGGGCGGTACTTGGTCTCGACAAACATACGGCCAACATATTCGCCGAGTAATCCGATGCCCACCAACTGAATTCCGCCCAGGAAAAGTACAACCGCCATTAGCGAGGGGTACCCCTTGACGGGGTCGCCAAACATTATGGTTTTGTAAATAACGAAGATCGCATAGAGAAAAGCGAGCAAGGCAACAAATAATCCAAGGTACGTTGATACTTTGAGTGGCGCGATACTGAATGAAGTAATGCCCTCGATGGCAAAGTTCCAGAGTTTCCAGTAATTCCACTTCGTTTCACCAGCAAAACGGGCATCGCGCTGGTAGTCAATGGCTTTTTGAGAGAATCCTATCCATGCGAATAGCCCCTTCATGAAGCGGTGCCGTTCGCGAATCTGTTTCAAAGCATTTACTGCTCGGCGACTCATTAGTCGGAAGTCGCCAACATCCTCAGGAATGCTAACTGGCCCGATCCGCTGGATAATTTTGTAGAAAGCGCTAGCTGTCGCTTTCTTTAGCCATGTCTCTCCAGACCTACTAACGCGGCGCGCATAGACGACATCGAAACCTTCTCGCCATCCATCAATAAGTTGCGGAATAAGCTCGGGAGGATCCTGCAAATCTGCATCAATAACGACCACAGCGTCTCCGCGAGCTGCATCCAGCCCAGCCGTCATGGCGATCTCTTTACCAAAATTTCGGCTCAGATTGACATATCCAACATGGGCGTCAGCGGCTTTTAAGTTGCGCATGACCTCCAGCGTGCCGTCCCGACTTCCATCATTTACAAAGAGAATCTCGTAATTAGGACAGAAGCCCGACAAGACTGCCGATAGTCGTCTATAGAGCTCAGGTAGCACCTCCTCTTCGTTGTAAGCTGGTACGACCACAGAAAGGCAATAGAGGCTCTGGTCTGGCAAGACGAATCCTTCATGTTGTTTCATCGTGAACTTTCCTGAAAGGCCCAGAATCGACTAGCGAAATAGTTGAAGGCAAGGCACACCAAGGTAGCAATTATTTGAGCGAGGAGGTAGTGCAAGGTGCCATATGATAATAGAAGCGCCATTAGCCAAGTGTTCACGGCTAGGCTTAGGACGGCGATTACGATGAAGCGCGGCATGGTTCGCGAATGAGGTAACCGGCTACCGAAAGTCCAATGGTAGTTCAGGAAATAATTGGTTCCGGCACCAACAACTGCACCAGCAGCCGATCCAAGAACGGGATCAAGTGCTCCCCCATTGACCAATAGCCAAAGTACAATGTAGTGGGCAGTTGTACCCAGAGCTCCGCAATTGGCAAACTTCAGAAACTCACGCCACATTGTCGGCGCCTTTTCTGAGAAAAAATCGGTTTTTACCGATTAGTAAATACCCAATGACGATTAGCGACCCAATAGAGATTACCAACCCAATGCTTTCCTGCGGTAGGCCATTCCAAATAGCAGAAATCGTGGTTTGTCCGGGTGGAATGAGAAATTCTGGCAATCCTGTTCCGGTATCAACTGTTGGGACGACTGCAGTCCCATTCAATTGAAAACGCCAACCGGGAAACGAGAAAACAGGCAATTTCAACGATTTTGCCTCAACCCCTTCATTACCAATAACCCAGATCTTGTAATGTGTTTTGCTGACTGGTTGGGAGCACGTGATGCCGATGGCTTTACAGTCGGCTTGCCAAGCATCATGATTGCGGTACCGGCGCCATTCTTCGCCTACTCCCGCCGGTTTCATTTCCGGTTGTCCGCTGTAGGCCTGGCTTGGAGCAGCAACGGATAGTGCTGGTTTTGCTTCAATAGCATATTGACGTTCTAGTGCAATAAGCATGGCGATGCTAGTCAGTAAGAACCCCCCGACCAATAACCAAACAGATTTTTTTCTGCCCTCTGTGTGTAGCGAGGCTGACCAGACGATAGCCAAGACTGAGGCTATGGAGGCTATTTGCAGGAATCGGAGCGGAAATTGGATTCGGCGAAAAAATCCAATGTGTTCCCAAACCGGATAGGACAATTCAGAGCCCAGCAGCAACGCCAGAACAGCTAAGGCGAGCATCTCGCTTGCTCTACGCCAAGCTACATTCTGGGTCGCCCTCGCCAGCCAGAGAAAGTACCCCGAACTGCCGCACGCCAAAACAGTCAGAATAGGAACTGTCCACTGCAGATGAAACCATCTGAATCCAAATTCTGGCAGCGTGAAATATTGGAGCAAGAATGCGTTTCGCCAATCGAGATGAATCGGGGCATACCATCCAGCCGGCGAAACCAAGTGCTGTGTCGTCATTGCTGGAAGTAGGTAGATTGCCGATAGCCCTAATCCGAGGACAACACCCAATGCATGCTGGATCAGAAGCTTGCGCGCAGTTGCTCGCTCCAGAAGCGCCCGGCTGACAATAACGACACCAGTACAAATAAGGGCCATGAAGGCAGCAAGGATGTGCGACCCTACCAGAAGGGCAAGGAAAATCGCTGTAGCAGGTATGCGAGAGCGTTCGTCTGATGACCATACGGCACCGATAAACATCACGAGCGCGGGCATTGCGAAATGCATTGGCAAGAATTGCTGATAATGGGCAAGATGAAATGCATACGGTGAAATTGCTGCTGCACCTGCTGCCAATATTGCCAAGTATTCATTTGCATTTTTTCGAGCAACCCAGTAGATCGCGAGGGCAGTCACCGCCGTGTCAAGCGCACCAACCCCCAAAATTGACAACCAAATATTGTTGGCAAAGGTATCAAATGCCGCTACGGCGTAATAGAAGAGTGGATGGATATAGAGGAAGGTTGGATCGCCAAGGCCAAAATAGCTGTATGCAGCCCAACGCGGATAGATAACCCCTTCTGAAAGCGCGACTGCAAACTGCTGCGCCCACCGAAAATGAATCTTGATGTCTGGGCCATTGATGACTTGCAACCCGGCAAGCGCGATGTAATGGGTGAAAATTGCCATGGCCGCGATCAAGGCCAGCAGCATAAGGTTCCTTGATCTAGTCATATCGCTGCAAATTATCCAGAATATTGGGAATAAACTTGTTTAACACGGCCGTCTAGAAGAATCGCCGACAGCCGACAAAAATGCGCATTGCTATCACTAATTTTTGTGTTGAAGTGCATTTGCCAAGTCTGCGAAGAATGGTGCAGGATCATCAGCGGCCCAAAGGTAATACCTCACACGAGGGCGGAAGAAATCCGCCACAAACCGAAGGACTTCCCGGGCAGGCGCCAGCTTGAAAAGTGGATCTCTAATTTTACTTCTTTGGAATACTATCCGAACAAGCCTTTTGAGTTCTGTACCTACCATTCGGCAGCGAATGTTACCCAGCGGATCGTCCAATTGTGGGTGCTTGCCAAGACCTTGAACCATGTATGCAAACACCGCAAATCCAGCGTTGCAATGTACGGCCAAGGGGAAACTACCCCAGAAGCGACCATTTATTTCCATCAGTACTGCGCGTTTCGTAACTGGGTCGAAGCGATACTCAACCATTGCAACTCCTTCCCAACGAATAGCGCGCAGCAAATTGATTGACTGTTCTTGCAACGCGGTATGCTGATTAAGCGGAACACTGTCGCAAACGCTTGAAAATCCACCTTCGGGAGGCCATTCGGCGACTCGAACGTGCTGAAACCGACGCAGTGCCTGACCTTCGTGCATGTAGAAAAACTGTCCCAAGCCTACACCCGGGCAGTACTCCTGAATTAGAGGCCACATTCCAATCGGTTCGTAGCGGCGGCAAATATTTAGGAGACTGCCGGCTGACAGGGCGTATTCAGCCTTTTCAAAGCTAATTCCATGCTTCGATAGCAGCGGGCCAACCAAATTTGGATCTTTCCATTTCAGAACCAATGGATATGCCAATTGGCTGGCAACCGCCTTCACTGACTCGAAGGATTCTGGATCGATCGTGCGTGGAACATTGATTCCGACTGATTGTGCAATCGCTAAGGTTTTCTGCTTATCCAATACGACGCCAATTGCTTCCTGTCGTGGCAGTATCGGGCGAACTTTCCCAAGTCGAGTTCGATTCTCAAGCAACCAGTTCAAGTTAACCTCTGAAACGGTTAGTAAACAGATTTCCCCAAATTCTTCCCCTAGTCTTACCAGACAATCGATAAGCTCCTTGCTTCTGGGTTGTTCAACAACTATCGCACGGGTCAGGTAGCGTGATCGCAAACCAATGGCGTTGGCTGAGTGCGTGATTCCGAGAACCTTTACACCGGCACGCCCAAGTTCCCTGACGATACCCAAGCCAATCTGGGTCTCTAGTCCAAGAACGATACATGGAGTTTCTGGCATTGAAGTCGAGTTCAAATAACTCTCCGGGCAATCTGTTCCAAGTGACGCAAAGCCGTTCCCCCCAAGTGCGCCCGAGGATGCTTGACTTGAAGTGGCTGAAGAAAATGTAAGCCGCTGGTTGTAAATCCAGTAACTGGGAGTTCTCGCTGATTCTCACCAAGAAAGCTGCAAAGAGCTTCAAAACGCTTTGCGACGATAAAGTCTGGCGAAGTTACGCCTTGCTTAAGCATTTCAAAGTTGTGTGACACGATTACGAAATCGGTCCATTCAGATTGCTGGGCGGAGATTAGGGCTTGGCGCATTTCTCGGTAACCGCAGGCGCCAACTTGTGCAGGACGCATCTGGCCAAACCCGTCGCGAAATACCGAGATCGGAAAAGTGGTTATGCCATGAGCGGCAAAGGGCCTTGCCGAGCCGTATTCCTGAACTAGTTCAGGGGCGCTGATGGGGTAGCAGCCGTTGATGCTGGAATCGATGGTGATACCGTTACTGGCTAGTGCCTGAAAAGTGTTGGTATTGGCTGCGTAGCTACCGGCCCTGAAAGCTGTAATTTTCTTGCCAAGAGCATCTTCCAACAACGTTTTGCCAAAGCGAATCAATTCTACTTGTTCGTCAAACGAGTAATACGTTAAGTGCTGCCGCTTTTTCGAGACATCGGCAAGTATCGGTGGTCGGATCTCGTCGGTCCACTCCGGATGCAGGTGCAATTGCACTTCCTGACCGGCATCGTCAATTAGCCGGACGATGCGTTTGAGGTATTCGGCGCCAAAACGAGCGGAAAAGAGGGGTTCGACGAAAAAGATACCCCGGAGGTTGTAACGGGAAAGTATCTCAAGGGTCTTCGGTAGCGCATAGTTACCACGTCTGGAGTGACCATAAACATAGCGTGAGTAACATGTCGGAAACTGTTCATCCAGATTTGCCCAGCCATTGCACCAGACTTCAATATCGAAGGTGAGGTGGACGTTCATCGCAGGACACAGGGGCTTTCGAGTCGTCGGCATTCAAGCGCCAATTCCCGGACCGCCGACTGAATTACGCTGAAGCATGTTCGGAAGTATGCATCCGACAAGGTGTGCGGATCATGAATATGGACACGGTGGGGCGTCGCCCAATGCCCAAGGAGGGCAACGGCAGATTCAGGCACACCAAGAGCCAGCAGTTGTTGGGCATGCCTGACCTCCATAGCCAGAAGCAGATCACCTTCGATATAGCTAAAATCGACAAAATTGGTCGCGAGATGCGCCGTGAGGTCTATTCCGAAGCGTTTTGCGGTGACCACTGCCGTTTCAAAGGCCGGAGCCCCCGTTGAAGTGGATAGCCCTATGGATGTTGTATTCATGCCTATTGAGGCGGCGACGTTCTCGGCAAACGGGCTGCGGTTGATATTGCCTAGGCAGACGAACACCAAGCGCCGAGTATTGCGAAGATCTGGATGCAGAAAATTATTTAGACGGCCGGAAAGGTACTCAAACTCCCCCAAGGCAAGGCGCACCAAGCCCCGATGGGTTCCAAAGCTGCCATTGATAAGGGCGATCATCCGTCCTTTTCGATTTTGTAATTCCGAGGGCCAGGCGTCGCTTTCGCCAGTATTAGCCGCCGTTCGCAATTCGATTTCCGACATTCGTCAGCTCCCAACCACAAGGCTTTGGACGTACCGAAACTTGCCGGAATTTTCGAGAGGAATATGGTCAACTCGTCGTACCTGCACGTCGACAGATTGGCCCAACCTGGCTTTGATACCGGCAGCGATAATTGCTTCGACCTGAGAATCACAACCATCCTCGGGGACAATCTGAACGACCACCCGCGCCAGTGTTTCTTGTACCACTTTGAATGCAGCAATACCCGGAATGTCCCGAATCGGGTACACAACGGCCAGGCCATGCATGATAGTGCCGTCGGCGGCCAATACAAAATCGGTAGTCCTGCCCTGAATTTCATCAAGTAGTGGTAAGCCGCGGCCACAAGCGCAGGATTTTTCAGACAGTACGGCAACGTCACCGGTGCGATAACGAATGAACGGAAAATCGCTAGTTGCAAGGTGCGTAACTACCACTTCACCGGCAGCGCCTTTGGGCAAAACCTTGCCATCCTTGTCTATAATTTCAACGATGATGTCTTCGGCAGTAATATGCATGCCCTCGTTGGGGCACTGGTGGGCAATGAAGCCGGCATCGCGTCCGCCATAGCCGTTGGCAACCGGGCAGCCGAAAATGCGGCTGATCTCATCACGTTGGTGGTCGTAGAGGCGTTCCGAGGTCACGAAGGCGACTTTGATGCCAAGATCGCTCATGCGCTGCCCGCGTTTTTCAGCGTGGCGGGCAATCAGCGAAATAGAAGATGGGTAACCGAACAGCATGGCGGGGCGGGCGCGTTGAATGGTCTCGACGAAGCCGTCAAGCTTCGCTTCGCTCATCTCGAATGCGGGTAGCAATTGTGTACGCATCGCGCGGTCACGGAACTGGCGCACCCGGTCTTGAGAGGTAAGTTCGATCGGGCTTCCCCAAACCACAATTTCGGGATCGCCGATATCGACACCCCACCAGCGGGTAGCTCGCCATTTGGCGGCAACGTCGTGGCTGACCCGTTCGCTGCCAATAAAGAAAATTAGTGGTTCGCCGGAGGAACCACCGGTATTGAATCGCGAAAGGTGTTGCGCCTTGTCTGACTTGAAGCGTTCCTGATTGTTGCGGATGATTGGCTTGGTCAGGAACGGGATGCGCTGCAGGTCGGCAAGCGACTGAATGCTTGCTGCAGTCAACCCGATTTTTTCGAATAATTCGCGGTAGTAAGGAACGTGTTGCTCGGCATGACTGACCAGATTGCGGAGCCTGTCCAACTGGAGTGCTTCGATTCTCTCCCGGGGCCACCACTGGGATTCGTCCATTTTCTTGCGAACGGCAACGGTGTCGTGATGCTTCAGGCGTTCCTGAATGGGAAAGATGAAATTTGCTACGAGTTTTGTGTACAGGGCGCTCATTGCTTATTCTCCCGAACTGGCGCGATGCTTGAAAAGTGCGCACAGAGTCGCTCTACGCGTTCATCCCAGGAGTTTTTCTGGGCGTATTGTCGAATGTGGTCGCCATCCCAAATCATGTTCAGCGCCTGACAAATGGCTTCTTCCAATGCGTTCTGATCGCCAAATGGCGTGATGATGCCCAGTGTCTCATCACTGACAACCTCTCGATTGCCTCCGACATCGGTGGTCACCACAGGAAGCCCACAGGCCATTGCTTCGAGGAGTACATTGGCCCAACCTTCATTGCTTGTTGCCAGGACGAACACATCCGCAGCAGAAAGGAGGGGAGGGAGATCGTCGGGTTTGACGGCCCCCATGAATCTGACACACTCGCGAAGTCCCAGTGTTTCGATTTGTTGCTCCAGTTGCTTGCGATTGTTACCTTCGGGACTCGGACCCCCAACAATAAGGTACATAAGTTCTGGAAATTGAATTCGTAGCTTTGGCAGTATTTCGATGACGCGGTGAAAGCCTTTGCGGCGAACAAGTCCGCCGACAGAGATAAGGATTGGTACTCCGGACGGTATGCCGATTGCAGTTCTCGCGGCCCGGCGTTCAATTCGAGAAAATCGTTCTATGTCGACACCGTTGCCGACGACTTCAATTTTCGAGGCATCCGCACCGTGTTCGACTGCCAGTTTTTTCAGGGAATCGGAGACCGAGAACACCTGACTTGCGCATTTTATGGCTTGCAGTGCTTTAGTGCGAAGACTGGGTGTCTGTAGATGCCGCGATTCTGTTCCTCGCAACGTGAGCGTGTAAGGCACGCCAAGCCAGCGACTGAGCAAACACGCTGCGTATCCGTCAGGGTAGGCAAAATGGGTGTCGATGATGTCGAGTTTTCCACATCGTTTCAAATGCCTCATTCGTGGGAGGGCGCCGATGGCCATCATCATGCCATCCCAACCCTTGAGCAATCCGGGAACCGACAAGAAATGAGGGAACCAGACGTCTATGCCTGATTGTCGCTCGTGCTTGGGGGCTCCTGGGCGGAAATAGGGTTTCAGTTTCTGGATCAGGGATTGCAGTGGAAACCAGGGGGTTGGCGACACTACCGACAGGGGCAGGTGCTTGCCAACCCGAAACATTCGCTCACGGATGAAAAGCCCGGCTCCTGGCTGTATCTGGCTCGGAAACAGGCTCGACAAGACAACGATGTGAGGATGCGCGCTACCTGCCATGCTAAACCTGCAAGCCGGTTAGCTGTTGATAGGGGGCGCGATAGTTAGCAACGCTGCTCTGCCAGTTCCGGATGTTTTCGACAAACTGACGGCCATTGGCTTTGAGCTCAGGCCAGCGATGACGGTCGTTGAGCAGATTTAGCAGCGCTTGGGTTAGCGAATCACGATCTCCTGCTCTGAAAAGGATGCCGGTCTTGTTGTGCTCGACCAGTTCTTTGTGGCCACCGACATCGGAGGCGACGAATAGCTGGCCTTGGGCCATGGCTTCCAGGGGTTTGAGCGGCGTGACAAGCTCGGTCAGGCGCATCGGGTGGCGCGGGTAGGCGAGGACGTTGATCAGGTCGTAATAGCGGCTGACGTCTTTGTGCGGTACGCGGCCGGTAAAGATCACGACATCATTGAGACCGAGTTTGTCTGCTTGCTGGCGAAGGTTGGCTTCCTGCGGGCCGCCGCCGACAAGCAGGACGCGAATGTCAGGTTGAGATGCGATGAGGGCGGGTAGTGCATCCAGCAGCAGGTCAAGGCCTTCGTAAGCGTAGAAGGAGCCGATAAAGCCGATGACGGTTTTACCGGTCAATCCCCATTTTTTGAGGAGTTCGGGGTCGGGCGGGCTGGCCAGGTTGAAGGAGTCTATGTCGACGGCGTTGGGGATGACAGTGACTTTATCGGCGGAAATGCCGCGCCTGACGATGTCGGCGCGAAGGCCTTCGCAGATGGTGAAGACGTGGTCGACTTGCTCAATGGCACGGGTTTCGAGTTTGCGCGTGGCGCGGTAGCGCAGGCTGCCTTCGCTGGTGGTGCCGTGGTCGACTGCCGCATCTTCCCAGAAGGCACGGATTTCATAGACTACCGGGATGCCGAGACGGCGCGCCACCTTGATGGCGGGAAGGACATTGAGCACCGGTGAGTGGGCGTGAATGATGTCGGGGCGAACCTCGCGGGCGACTTCTTCCAGCCGGGTTTCCAGTTGCTTCATCAGGGCCAACTCCTTGCCGATGGGCAGGCTGGCCAGGGTGCCGGTGGCGAGCGGGGTGCGGAAGAAGCGCAGGCCGTCGACATCTTCAAAAGGCGCGTCCGTTTCGCCTTGCTTGGGCGAGGTGAGGTGAAATGTTTGCCAGCCGAGGGCGCGCTGTTCACGCAGCAGCGCAGCGGTGCGGAAGGTGTAGCCGCTGTGCAGGGGGATGGAATGGTCGAGGACATGGAGAACGCGAATCATGCCGGTTGGCCTTGTTCCATGACGTTGCGCAGGAAGGCTTCAAACATCAGCAAGGTCCAGATCGAGGCGCTGTAGTCGCGGCTGCCGTTGTTGTGGGCGTCGACGAGGTGTTTCAGGTAGTCGCGATTGAACCAGCCGGTGCCGGCCAGGCGCGGGCCGAGCAGCGCATCCTGGACGCGCTGTTTGAGCGGGCCGCGGAACCAGCGGGCGAGAGGTACCGAGAACCCCATTTTCGGACGATAGAGGACGTCGTTGGGGAGTAAGGGCTCCATCGACTTTTTGAGCAGGTATTTGGTTTCCTGACCGCGAATTTTCTGGGAGGAGTTCAGCGTGGCCAGCCATTCGATCAGTTCGTGGTCCATCAGCGGTTCGCGGACTTCCAGCGAATGGGCCATGCTGGCGCGGTCGACCTTGGTGTTGATGTCGCCGACGAGGTAGGTTTTGAGGTCGAGATACTGAATCTGGGCCAGCGGGTCGTCGGTGTTGGCTTTTTCTGCATGCTGTTTGAATGCATCGATGGCGTTGTAGCCACCGAGGGCTGATTTGAATTTCTGGCTGAATAGCTGGTTGCGCATCGGGGCGCGCAGAATCGATACTGAGTGGAAGTAAGCTTCCACCGAGCTGCGGGCGATGCCTTCAAAGGTTGTTTTGGCGCGGAAGACGCGTGGCGCCCAGTCGGCTTTCGGGTAGAGCTTGCCCAGAGCGCCGAAGACGGGGCGACGCAGGCTCAGCGGCAGGGCCGAGCGCATTTTTTCTTCCATCAGGTGCAACTTGTAGCGGCGGTAGCCGCCGAAGCTTTCATCGCCGCCATCGCCGGAAAGGGCAACGGTGACGTGTTTGCGGGCCAGTTGGCAAACGCGGTAGGTGGGGATGGCGGAACTGTCGGCGTAGGGCTCGTCGTAGAGTTTGGCCAGGGTGTCTATGAGGTCGAAGTCGTCGCTTTCGACGATGTCGAGGTGGTGGTTGGTGTGGTAGCGGTCGGCCACCATTTTGGCGAATTCGGATTCGTTGAAAGCGGGGTCGGAAAAGCCGATCGAGCAGGTGTTGACCGGGTTTGGCGAGAGGCCGGCCATGATGGCGACGACGGCGCTTGAGTCGACGCCACCGGAGAGGAAGGCGCCGAGTGGCACTTCCGAAATCATGCGCAGTTTGATCGACTCTTCGAGTCGGTGGGTCAGCTCGGCGCGGGCGTCGACATCGTTGATCGGGTTATCGAGCGTAAAGCGGACATCCCAGTATTCGCGGGGTTCGCCGACCGGCTGGCCACGGCGCAGGAGCAGGGTGCAGGCGGGCGGGAGCTTTTGGGCTTGCTTGAAGATGGTGCGCGGCTCGGCGACGTAACCGAGGGCAAAGTATTCCTCGACGGCGCACGGGTCGATGTCGCGTTTGAGGGCGCCGTGGGCGAGGATGGATTTGAGTTCAGAACCGAAGAGGAAGGTGCCGTCGTCAAGCAGGGCGTAGTAGAGCGGCTTGACGCCAAGGCGGTCGCGAGCCAGAAAGAGCGTTTCGCGATTGCGGTCCCAGAGGGCGAAGGCGAACATGCCGCGGAAGCGGTCGACACAGCTTTCGCCCCAGGCTTCCCAGGCGTGCACGATGACTTCGGTGTCGCTGCGGGTGTGAAAAATATGGCCGAGCGCTTGCAACTCCGGGATCAGCGCCTGGTAGTTGTAAATTTCACCGTTGAAGACGACGCAGACGCTCTGGTCTTCGTTGTAGAGCGGTTGCTGGCCCGTGGACAGGTCGATGATCGACAGGCGACGGTGGCCGAGCCCGACGCCGGGTTCGACATGCAGGCCGCCTTCATCAGGGCCGCGATGGAACTGCGCTTCGTTCATGCGATTCAGTAGCGCACGATCGATGTCGCTTTTGCCTCGGGTGTCAAAGATGCCTGTGATGCCGCACATGGGGTTCTCGTGATTTGATTTTTGGGGTTAATTTCCGGTTGACCGTAGCATTCTGCCAAGCAGTCGGTCGTAAATCTGCTGGTAGCTGTCGATCATGGCCGTCATGCTGAATTGTGCCTCAATGCGCTTCCGTCCGGCATAACCCATGGCACGGGATTTTTCCGGGGAATGGGCGAGGTTGATGATGGCTCGGGCGAGGGCGCCGGGATCAGCCGCCGGGACCAGATGGCCGGTGCGCCCTTCCTGGACCAGTTCCGGATTTCCACCGACGTCGGTGGCGATCACTGGTAATCCGCTGGCCATGGCTTCGAGGATGGTATTGGAGATGCCTTCGCCGAGCGAGGGCAGGATGAAACAGTCAAGCCCGCGCATGATGTCGGGGATGTCATTACGTTCCCCGGGCAGCCACGCGAGTTCGGCAAGGCCGGCTGTTTCGAGGATGGCGAGCGATTCGTGGCGCAAGGGGCCGTCGCCGACCATGACCAGACGCAGGAGCTCGCGCAGGGATGGTTCGATATTGATGGCCAAAACGAAGGCACGGGCCAGGTTGGTTTGATCCTTGACGGTCTGCATGCGGCCAGCGGTACCGACGAGCCAGAGCCCGGCTTGGTTAAACGGGGAACCGGAAATGTCTTGTCGCTCAGGGGCGGGATGGAAACGGGCGGCATCCACTCCGTTATAGATTTGCGTCACGCGCTTTGCACTAATGCCAACGGGATGGGTGAGATAGTGCGCGAGATCCTGGGACAGGGCTATGTAGTGTTTCACGAACGGACTGTAAATTCGTCGAATCCATTGGCATTTCTTGTTTGTGCCGTCAAAGTCGCCAACGTCGCGGCCATGTTCGCCATGGATACGTGCCGGCACTCGGGCAGCCCACGCCGGCACGGCGGCTTCCAGCGCGGCAAGGTTACGGGTGTGCACGATCGCCGGCTTGAGTTGGCGGAACAGGCGATAAAGCTGCGGATATATCCAGAGCACATGACCGGGTTGCTTGTTCAGGGCAAAAAACTGGACATCAGGACGCTGGATGCGGTTTTTGAAGTCGGTGATGTCGGTAAGTGCGATGACAGCGTGGCGGTAGGCATTGACCGGCATATGGTTGATCAGGTTCACCACGCCGTTTTCAAGTCCACCCGTATCGAAGCGGTGCAGGACGTGGGCCACGAGGGGGCGGCCATCGCTCATTTCAGCCGTGCCTCGGTCAGGCTACGCAGTATTTCGCCGCCAGCCTCGTTTGCGAAGGCTGGCAAATCCTTGGCGGCCGAGTCTTTCGGAGCGTAGATAATGATAGCGGCGCTATCGTCGCCGTGCCCGGTGAGCATGGCCCATGCGGTCAGCCATTTGGCTTCGATATCGCTTGAGGTCAGGCGCCCGTTGATCCAGTATCCCTGCCAGATGATGTAGCGCTCATTCGCAATATCCTGTTTCTTCAGTAGTTCAGCCTCGCGAATAGCTACTTGGCTGCCACCGAAGCTCGTATTTGCCTGACGATTTGCGACGATTTGCCAGAGCGGGTCGCTCGACGTCACAAGCACGTTGGTGGAGGTCACCAACTTGCGCTCGTAGTTCTGGTTTTGGTAGTAGGCGATGTAAAGACCGACCCAGCCATCCTGGTTGCGGTAAGCCGAGTGCAGTTCCGCCGAGGGATTGGTGAATCGCGGTTGCCACTCAATGGCAGGGGCCTCGGTATGCCAGGATCCGGCAGTGGCTGGTAGTGCAAGATTGATGACGGCGTCGGTGTTGGCCTGCCGCAGACGCATTTCGTAGAGCGAGCCGGCTGCGATGACGACTGCGAGAATGAGCATGATCGTCCAGGTATGCAGCGGCTTCTGGAATTTGCTGCCTGGCGCCGAAGTGACGCGCTGGGCTGTCTGGATTGGTTCAGCCCAGCGGGCACCAATCGCAAACATGATAACGATGACTATTCCGAAAAAGACCCAACCGTAGATCAGGTGGTCCGCTCCGACCGCGAGCTTGTTACCCGAAAAGTGGCCAAGCATTACGATCATATAGGCGCGTAGCCAATTAGCAAGGATGGGGACGAGCAGCGAAACGAGGATGAAAATCAGCCGGCGCTTGAGCGAGGTATAGGTCAGATAAGCGTATAGCGTGCCGACCGTCAGCGACGCGATCAAATAGCGAACGCCGCTGCAGGCTTCGACGACAGACCAGTTACCGCTGGGGATGACGAAGTTCTGCCCTTCGCGGAAAACGGGAATGCCGGTCAGGCGCAAGGCCAGTACCGTAAAGTCGGCGGTCCATTCCATCAGGCGCGGCAGCAGGAAGTCGCCGACAGGGACTGCAAAGAAGAGAAAGAGTAGCGGGAAGGCCAGGACCTTGCTGATTGGCCAGCCAACTAGGGCCATGATCGCTACGACGATCAAGCCGATGACGGCAAACTGGGTCAGGGCGTTGACAGCGGTTAGATCACCGAGCAACCACAGAAAAACGAAGCCGGCGAGAGGCATGGCAAACCACAGGGTGGCATGCGGGGCAAGCGCTACTGGCCGCTGCCGGTCGCGCCAGATGAGCCAAAGCGCGATAGGCGGCACGATGAGCCCATGGGCGTAGGTTTCTGATCGCCACCAGATCTGCGCCATAGCCTCCAGTGTTCCCCAGTACCAATAGCCGATCCAGAGGAGGGTCAGCGCAATTGCGGCCAGGGTCGGCTTCCAGTTGGGCCGATGGGTCATGCTGCAACCTCCTGCAATCCAGGTAGATATTGGTCGATGCTCGCGAGATGGGCTTCCCAGCTATATCGTGTAATCACCCTTTGGCGGGCTGCATTGCCGATGGCAATGCAGCATTCGGGAGCCTGCATCAGTGCGTTGATTTCGCCGATGAAGTCGGTCGGGGTCGTTGCAGTTATCAATTCCTGGCCAATAATAGCGTCGACCGCAGCAGCACATTCGCTGGAAGCAACGACGGGCCGAGCCATGGCCATCGCTTCGAGGATCTTGTTCTGGATGCCGCGGGCGATGCGTAGCGGTGCGACGACGACCGCTGCATGTTGCAGGTAGGGACGAACGTCGGGAACCGTACCCGTGACAGTGACGGTTTCACCGGCCAAAGCCAGAACTTCCGGCGTCGGACAGCGTCCGACGATGTAGAAACGTAGTTGTGGCCACCGTTCGCATAGCGCCGGCAACATCTCGGCGACAAACCAGCGCACGGCATCGATATTCGGCAGATAGTCCATGGCACCCGTGAATACGATGGGTATTTCATCAGCAGCATATGGCGATGCACGATTGTCAATCGGGGCGAAATAGTCGGCGTCCACACCGTTGCAGAGGGCTTCAACACGAATGGCGCATTCAGGTGCCAGCCGGGTGAAAAGCGCCGCCTCCGCCTCGGTTACGAAGAACGAACGTGCCGAGCGGGCAGCAATTTCCCGTTCATAAGCCAGCAGCCGCGCACCTTCCCGACGATATAGCCAGGACATAGGCCAGCGGTGATTGGGGGCGTATTGCGTCCATTTGGCCGAGTCGACATCGACAAAATCAATGATGACGGGCAGTCGGGCTATCGATTCGATGTACTGAGCCATCGCCGAACTGAAAACCACAATGGCATCTATATTTTTCTGGCCGCAGATGTTATCAACCCAGTCTTGCAGTCCGGCGTCACGGTAGTAACGCAGGGTTAACGGATCATCGGCAAGCAAGGCATTTAGGCTACGTATTTTTGCCAATCTAGGATCAAGACGAGCGACATGCAGGTCGCTGCAAAAACTGCGAACCTTCTCGATGTATTGAAAATCGTCCGGGTCATCGACAAAGGTGCCGAGAAAAATCTGATTCTTTTCGGCAAGGTGTTTCAGAAGGTGGTACGAACGCACCTTGTCGCCCTTGTTGGGCGGGTAGGGAAGGCGATGGACGAGATAAAGAATATTCGCCATGACTAACCAAGATTGCGCACGATGTGCGGCCCAAGCCAGTTGGCAAGGCCAATTGGCATGCGCCGCCAAGCTTCGATGAACAGCTTGTATTTGGCGTTGTTTGGGTTGTTCTGGGGAATACTATCGCGCTTGTACAGGCAATACTCGTAGTGGAGCGGCTGTGGTTCAAAGCCCCAGTTTTTCTTGAAAGCATAGGGCCCGGTTCCGATCTTGCTGCGGCCATAGTCGAAGATACGTAGGCCACGCTCACAGCTCCGCCGCATCAGTTCCCAGTATTTGAAGTCGTTGGCGGCGAGGTCACGGGCGGCTTCGTCATCACCGGCGTAGTAGGGCAGGACTTCATCCCGGAAGTAGAACGAGAGCACGCTACTCAGCAGCTTATCTTCGGACGAGGTGATGGTCAGGATCTCGCAATCGTCACCAAAAACTTCGAGCAGTGTGTCGAAATAGCGCTTGGGTAAGGCCGGTGTACCGTGGCGATGGACATTGTCGGCAAAGAGGGCGAAAAAGCGGTCGCTGCTACGGTCAACCTGACTTTTCAGGCAATTTTTTATTCCTTTTCGAACCATTGCCCGTTGCTTGCGCGGAATGGCAAGCATGTTTGCTTCGACGTCGGGTTGGATTTCCTTGCGGAAGGTGACATACAAATCCTGCGTCGGCCAATCGGCGTGTCTAGCGGAAATATTGCGGAACTCGAGGTGATCAACGCCGAGTTTGACTGCCAGTTGTTGGGCCTCGGCTTCGAGACCTGCGATGGCTTCTCGGTCGCTTGAGGCAACGCCGGCATAAACGGCAAAAGGCAATGAGACAAGGGAATTGCCAAAGAGCCGGCTATTGACGTGCGCCAGAGGCAGAACCCCGACAATTTCGCCTTCCTTTTCAGCATAGAGGAAAAAGGTGGGGTGTCGGAAAACCTTGCAAATGATTTCCTGCCATTCGGCCCGGTGGAAAAAAGTTGCGTCGGGACAGGCGAAGACGAATTCATTCCAGTGTTTCACGCTTCCGGGATCGGAAGGGGCCATCTGCTTGATGATCATTGGGCTCAGGCCTGTATCAGGAACAACTGGTCCATCCGTCCCCAGGAAAAATCGGCTAGCAAGCGGTGCAGGCGACTTTCCATGCGGTTGATGTTGACGTAATGGCGAAAGCGCGTTTTGGCACCGATGCCCGGGATGCGCGGTTGCCCGCAATCGATTTCCCAGGGGTGGAAATAGAAAACCGCAGAGAGCTGGTCAACCTCGTTAACGCGCCGAATCATCCAACGCGAAAGTTCATAGGGCATTAACCGAAAATAGCCACCGCCACTGGCAGGCCAGTTACGATTGAAAAATCG
Organism: Ferribacterium limneticum; assembly: GCF_020510585.1. Classification (GTDB taxonomy): domain Bacteria; phylum Pseudomonadota; class Gammaproteobacteria; order Burkholderiales; family Rhodocyclaceae; genus Azonexus. The sequence goes on from NZ_CP075190.1 coordinate 1,985,175, forward strand.
CAGCGTGGTCGCCGGTATTTCGAGCAGATTGCCTATCCTATGGGCATGCCGCGGTGCGTTAGGCATGCCGTAGTGGTCATGATGAATTGGGTAGATGCTCGAACTGTAATGATAGCCAGCTTTTTCCAGGGTTTCGAAAGCCCAGAGGTTTTTCTCTCCAATCGAAAAACTGGGTGCCCGGTAGCCCTTGACTTCCTCGCCGGAGATATCCTCCAATAGCAGCTTGGCTACATTGATGTCGGCAAAAAAACTATCTGGCGTCTGGTCACTGACCCGCTCGTGACCATAACCGTGGCTGGCAAGTTCATGGCCATTCTTGACGATGCTCCGAACTACTGCAGGGTAGCGCTCGGCAACCCAACCCAGGGTGAAGAAAGTGGCCTTGGTCTGATGCTCGTCAAGCATGGCAAGAATGCAGTCGATGTTCCGCTCAACACGGCATTCGCGAATAGGCCAGTCACTGCGCGGAATATGCGGGGCAAACGCCGAGACCTGAAAGTAGTCCTCAACATCGATGGTCAGTGCGTTGGACGGAGTGGCTGTCGGCGTTTTCATTGTGAATCATCAGTTTCGATTGTGACGCTCGATCAGCCAGGTGGCCAGGTCAGCAGCGATACGCTGAGAGGTTTGACCATCCCAATTCTCCGGCACTCGGCCACTCTTCCCGCGCCCAGCCAGAATTTCCGCCGCATGGTGACGAATAGAATCGAGGTTGCGCCCAACCATGGTATTGGTACCTTGCTCGACGGTAATGGGGCGTTCGGTATTTTCGCGCATAGTCAGGCAGGGAACGCCCAGTGCCGTGGTTTCTTCCTGCAGGCCGCCGGAATCGGTCAGAACGATACGCGCGTTAGCCATCAAACCGAGCATCTCGAGATAACCCTGCGGCGGCAGCATGATCATTTTGGTCTGGTCGATTAAATTGCCTAGCCCAAAGCGTTCAATGTTGCTTTTAGTGCGCGGGTGCAGGGCGAATACCAGCGGAATCGATTCGGAAATTTCGCGCAGCACTCCTAGCAGGGATGCAAGTATGTCGGCGTGGTCGACATTGGAGGGGCGGTGCATGGTGACGATTCCAAAACCCTGCGCCCCCTGAATCAATGCTGGGTCGACACCCGCCGCCTGTAAGCAGTCGGCCGGGCTACGGGCAAATGACCTGTTACTCAGTAATGAGTCGATCATGACGTTGCCGACAAAACGAATCCGCTCGGCGGCGATCCCTTCACGCGTCAAATTGTCGGCGGCGCTTCGCTCTGTTGTGTAGAGACGATCTGCCACCTGATCGGTAAGAACACGGTTAATTTCTTCTGGCATGGCGCGATCGTAGCTACGCAGACCGGCTTCGACATGTACGACCGGAATTCCCTTCTTTACGGCTACCAAGGTACATGCCAGTGTCGAATTGACGTCACCGACGACCAGAACACAGGAGGGTTTTTTGTCGTCGACAACAGGTTCGAAACGGCGCATTACTTCTGCCGTTTGAACAGCGTGGCTGCCAGAACCGACTTCAAGATTGATATCCGGGTGAGGGAGGCGCAAATCTTCGAACAGCTTGTCATTCATGTCCCGGTCATAATGCTGCCCCGTGTGCAGCAGCAGGGTGGGAATAGCCGGTTGATGCGCAGCGAAGGCGCGCAAAATCGGAGCCATTTTCATGAAGTTGGGCCGGGCACCGACCACACAAATGACGGGGCCTAGGGTAGAGGGCCAGTGGTCAGGCATCTGCGTTTTCATTTTCTTTTTGCGGATTGGCCGATGTGCAGTTTTTTGCAAAAAACTGCTGCATCAGGCTTAGTGTTGCGCTATTGATCCGTTCCAGTTGCGCCAGACTGTTCTCCAGCCTGGCCAGCCGCTCGGCTATATGTTCAGCGCTCAATGTTGCAATCAAGTCTTGCGGGGCTTGTGAAGCATCCGCACAGCCTGTTGTCGTCGTGACCGAATACGGCGAATTGCAACCCCCTGCGTTGAGGTTGTATTGCTGCGACACCTGTGTTGTGCCACCAATCGTTTCCTCGAAAATCTCGCGGGCAACTTCGTCGACATCCGCTATATCAAAATTTTTCTGTTGATTGAGATAGCCGAACAGTAATAAACGGTCGCAAACGGAGTTAATGCGCCGGGGGATGCCGCTGCTGGCCTTGAAAATTGCTTCAAAGGCAGCGCTGGAAATACTCGGAGAATCCTTGGCACCGGCGTGGTGCAGTCGGTGTTCGATATATGCTTGGGTTTCGCTGACATCCAGCGGGCCGATATGGCATGTGGCAATCACGCGCTGGCGAAACTGCATCATGTGAGGACTCTGCAAAATTTGCCGGAACTCCGGTTGCCCAACCAGAAAGCTTTGCAGCAGAGCCTGGTTTCCATACTGGAAATTTGAGAGCATGCGCAGTTCTTCAACGGCCCTGGCTGATAGATTCTGCGCTTCGTCGACGACCAGAAGACAACGCTTGCCCTTCGTTGTCATGCTGATAAGAAAGGCCTCGAGAGACATCAGAACGTCAGATTTTGCGAGATCCTTCGTCCGTAAGCCAAAGGCAGCCCCGACCAGACGCAGTGTGTCATCAGCATCGAGTTGAGTGCTGACCAACTGGGCAGCAACAATTTTTTCTGGATCAAGGCTATCAAGCAGACCACGGACGATGGTTGTCTTTCCTGCACCCACTTCGCCCGTAATGACGATGAATCCCTCGTTTTGATGCATGCCGTACTCAAGATAGGCTTGAGCACGACGGTGCTGCTTGCTGCCAAAATAGAAGGCAGGGTCAGGATTTAGCTGAAATGGCTTGCTGGCCAGGCCGTAGAAAGATTGGTACATAAAGTCAGAAAATAACTGAAACGGTACCGATAATCGCGTTTTCGGTATAGGGATTGGTCGAGCTGTCAAACTCGGTGTGGCGGACACTGATGCTACCTGTTGTCTTGGCACCGAGCGGTGACGAGAGATTGGCCTGATACATTGCAGTTTTTGCCTTGAGGTCGCTACTGCCTGCTCCGGTACTTTCCTGTCGTGAGGCCATGACGCTGAGATTTGTGAGGCCGCTGAAGCGATGCGAAAGACTGATAGTGACGCCCCGCTGCCGAATGCTAGTAGTGTTGTTCTGGGAGAAGTCGTCATTGACGGCGGCGAAGGCAAGCAGGGACTGGCTCTGGTTCCGATTGAACATCACTGTGAGCGAATTGCGAGAACCTTGGAAGGCCATTGCCAATTGCTGGTTGCGTTGAACTGTGGCTTGCGATCTCAGAAAATCGCTGGTCACTAGGGCGTTAGACGAAATTGGAAGTTGGCTAATCCCGGCTTTTGCACAAGTATCCAGATCAGGGTATAGGCTCGAAATTTGAGGATTCTGAGCACAAATTTGATAATAAAGTGGATAAAAAAGATCATAGACGGTGCCGATGCCAACAGTTGTGAATTGATTTGGCAACACCGATACATTCTTGGTATCAGAGTAGCTAATACTGCTCAGCGGAAAACGGTGATTAAAGCTATATCGGTGCCCGTCGCCGAAAAAACGGGTTTCCTTGAAGGCTGAAATCGCGGTTCGTTCTGTTGGAGTCCAATCGAAGCCATAGCCATGAGTGGGGTGAGTCTCCATATTCAGGGATGCGTAGTTATTCGACTCAGTGCCCCCACTCAACGAAATGCGGAATTGGGGAACAACGGTGTAAGTTACCATGGCGTACAGTCGTTCGGCATCCGATGTACGTCCCTGACTAAAAGTAGAAGTCTGTTGGGTTGCGTCGACTGACCATTTTAAATTCTGAAATGGAGTGCTACCACGTAACTGTCCGGCCCAGTCAGATAGTTCAGTATTTGATCCCGCCGAAGCGTTTGCTTGCGTTGTAGACCAGGTGTAACGCAGTGAGTAATCGACGATCCTAGCAATTTGGCCTCGGATATAGGGCGAAAGGCGGTAAGTGGATGTCTCGGTACTATTGTTATTGATGTTGGAGCCGCTGGGGGATTGGGGGCCAAATGCCGAGATCGCCTGCTGGGCGATCATGCCGCTGAAGTCCAGAAAGAGCCAGTTGGTCACCGCTTCAAGCGTTCCAAAAGTGTTTAGAGAGTTTTGGGTACGACTATCTCCAGACGATGTTGAATAAAATTGTCCGCGTACAGCGTAGTCGAAATAGGCCTTGAGTCGTGTCGTTTTCGCATCAACGCGAATTCCGGGTGCCAGTTCTGTGATTAAGCCGCTTTCCTTGCCATTTTGGCCACTACTCAATGCTACGTTGTCGCTCCATGTTTCTGTCAATGTTATTCGTGGCGTGATAGCGATGGAGCGGGCGCCTTGTTCCCTGGGTTCGGCTGAGACGGTGCTTGAAAGGCATCCGATGATGAAACAGCAAGAGATTGATAGGCGAACGGAGTTATTTTTCATGTCCGTACCCGTACCCGTACCCGTACCCGTACCCGTACCCGTACCCATCTGTCTTGGACGTCCGAACTTGATTAAGCAACATCATCTTGAGCGGACATGATTCAATAGTGGCGATCGCTTGCTTGACGGCTGCTTGTGCTGTGTTTTCTGCATTAACTACTATGATGACTTGACCCATGTGGGTAGCAAGAACACGTGCCTCAGTGGTCAGTAGCAAGGGAGGGGAATCAAAGACGATAATGCGATCACTGTAACGGCTGGCCATGTCGTCAAGGAGGCGAATCATGGTGTCGCTTGCCAGCAGTTCGGTGGCTCGGGGATGTGGCGTGCCGCTAGGCAGGATGGAAAGCTTCTCGATATTTGTACGCAGCAAGACGCTCGAGATATCGACGGAGTTCTGTTCCAGTACGTCGAGTAAGCCTTTGGCTGGAGGTAGTCCGAGCATATTCAGCACTGAAGGTCGAGCCACATCGGCATCGACCAGCATGACGGTATTGTCGAGTTCCATGGCAATGCTTATTGCCAGATTAATCGCTGAAAAACTTTTGCCCTCCCCTGGTAGCGCGCTCGTTACCATAATCAGGTTGCCATTGAGTACCGGTGCAGTACCTCGCTTCATCGCGTTGGCAATTAGCGGGCGCTTGATAACGCGAAACTCGTCAGCAAGTTGGCTGCGGGCGGCATCAGGCGTCAGTAGGCCAGATGCGGAAATAGCCTCAAGATTCAATATGGTTTGCGCGCTAGCTGGTGGATACGTTGTAGGCTTTGACGCATTCGTTGAATTCAGCTGTTCAGTGGCGACCAGGGGAGCTGACTGGTTAATAGCGGACGCCGGTGGAACAACTGGGATATTGGCAGGTTCGTCGGGGAGTTCAACGCCCGCTTGGCGAAGTTGCTCGAGGCGCTTGGCAGCTTGTTCTATCAGACTCATCAGTCATCAACCTCAGGTGGCACGTTGGGCCAAGTACGTAAGAAGTCCCAAACCTATCGCATAGGACAGCACCAAACCGCCCGTGGCAAGCAAGAAGCGATGTAGGCTGGTTCGCTCCTTGAGACGACGGGCATCATTTTGAATCAGCGAGACTACCCCTAGGACTGGTAAATCAGTTGCCTCACGCAGTGTCTTGCTGTCGAAGAAAACGGGGCGAATCTGGCTGGCTGCAAATGCCACAAAAAGACCACCCGCAATCGCGAATACTAGACCGAGTGGGAAAAGAAGCAATCGATTGGGAGCAACGGGAGTTGAGGATGCTCGTGGAGGGTCGATCAAGCGGAAGTCAGCCATCGAACCGGCTGAATCGAGGTCACCCGTCAGTTCGGCAGAGTCTCGCCGAGCAACCAGTTGCTCGTAGTTTTTCTTGTCGAGTTCGTAGTCGCGGTTTAGCTGGGAAAATTCCGTTTCCAACTGCGGCTGGGTTTTCATGACTGCAGTCGTACGCTTATAGCGCTCTTCGTATTCGCTGACTCGAGCCCGCAGCGAAGCGGTATTGGCCTCGGCTTCGGCAAGCGATACCTTGAGTTGCTGGTAAACGGGATTGTTACTGACAGATGAGCCAGGATTTGCGACTGCGAATTTTTTACGAGCAAGAAGCTCCTGCCGCTTTTGCTCTTCAAGATCTTTAATCAAGCGCCGGGCACCAATAATATCTGGATGCTGTTCGGTATAGCGTTGAAGCAATATGTCCAGATTTCGTTTTTGGACATCAATTCGACCATCGATTTCTGGCAGTGAAATTGTCAACTCTCCGCCGGATGCCTCCGGCAATAGGATTGGTTCCTCACCAACAATCTGCCGACGAAGGGCATCGCGTGACTGTTCTGCCTCACGAAGTTGAAGTCGAGCAGTGTTAAGTTGGGTAGTCAGTTCGCTTAATCGATCAATGCCACTTCTACCTTCGCTGGTAGCTAGGTCAATATTTCGTAATTTGAACTCTTTTAGACGATTTTCGGCCTGCTCCAGCTTTTTCTCGTAATTGCGAATCTGTTCCTCAAGAAATTTTCGGGCAGAGTCAGTGTCCTGGCGTTTGTCTCCGAGGCTGGATTCAATGAAAATTGACACAAGGGCTTGGACAACCCGTTGTGCCTTGGCCGGGTCGGGATCTCGATGTGAGATGGTGTAAAGATTGTCTCGACCCAGGCTCTGAATTTTCAGTGTGCCGGTCAACGAGTCAATTAACGCATCCTGTTGCGCCTTGTTTTTGACATTCAAATCGAGATCGGCCATCCGGATCAATTTTTCAATATTCGGGCGGCTGATTAGAGTTCGGCTCAGCATCATGATCTGCTGTTCAATATTTGGTTGAACAGCAAGTCCCGACATCAAGGGCCTCAGAATCGATTGAGTGTCGACATAGATGCGAGCAGACGCCTCGAACTGGTTGGGGATGCGCAAAATTACGCCGGCAGCAATGGCGCCGACCACCCATGCAGCAAACATGCCGAGCCGACGATGTTTCCAGGTCGCGCGCAAGATGGTTAAGGCCTGGCGAAGAATTTCTTCCATCTATGTGCTCAAGAGATTAGCCGCCACCGTAGCCATACGGTGGCGGTAGAGGTTAATCAGGGATTATTTAAAACCAGCTTTGCGGGATGATTACAACATCACCCGGTTTCATTTCCACATTTGCGGAAACATCACCATTTTTGATCAGATCCTTGAGACGCACCCTGTATTGAGCATTGTTTTCAGCCGTGCGAAGGATGGTGGCTCGATTGCCATCAGCGAAATCAGTAATGCCACCAACTGCGATCATGACGTCAAGAATCGTCATCTTCTGCTTGTAGGCAAGAACCTGGGGCTTGGTGGCTTGGCCAACAACGCGAATTTGTTCACTGTAGGGACCGACAAATCCAGTCACGATAACAGTGACGACAGGATCGCGAATAAACTTGGCGAGTTCCTTTTCGATATCACGGGCCAGTGTGGTTGGATCCTTGCCTATGGCGCTAAGATCATCAATCAGTGGCGAAGACATCTTTCCATCGGGGCGTACAGGGACGCTCATAGAGAGTTCTGGGTTGCGCCAGACCACAATATTAAGGTTATCACCCGGACCGATTTTATAGCTGTAGTCGGCTGTTGCTGCCAACGCCGGGGCGGGAGGGTTGCTACTGCACCCGATTAACGTCCACGTGAAGACGAAAGCAATCAATAACTTGGTGGCAAAGACCAACTTGGAATTGGCTATAGACATTGTGTTTTCCTCAAACAAGTTGCAGACCGAAACTGCTTAAGATGGCAATTGTAGGGCGTCATCATAACGGAAACAGGTGAAAAACTATGTGCAGGTGGCACATGTCTGAGAGAAATTTCACAAATGTCTCTATATGCCATGGCGCAGGGCATCAACTATAACGATTCTGCTTGCACGGTATGCAGGGTAGATGGAAGCCAAAACGGTGGCACTAGAGCCGATTACTCCAGAAAAAGCGACAGTTAAAGGATCAAGTTTGATCTGGGCCATGTAGCCAAGATTTGAGTTGGGAGGAGGGGGCATTGGTATTCCCATGGTTGAAATGATCAGCGCTAAAGCGCAACCGAGGGCCATGCCTAATCCGGCGCCAATGAGGCCAAGTACAACTGACTCCATCATAATCAATTCGAGCACGGATTGTGGCCTATCGCCAATAGCTTGTACTGTTCCAAATTCTCTCGTGCGCTCGTACAGGGACATGTTGATGCTGTTGGCGACACTGAGTAGAACCATTAAAAAGATAATTAAGCGGAGTACACCAAACTGTGCATCGTAGAGTTGAACGGTTTTTTCGTAAAAATCCGAAAGCTCTCGCCACGTGAAAACCTGTAGTCCTTGTTGTGCCACCAAAGCGCTAACGGCTTTGGCAATGCGATCAGTTTCCTTCGTTTGATCTAGCGTCATTACCAAGACGTGAACTGCTTGAGTGTCGAGCAATGTTTGTGTGGCTACAAGAGGAATTCTTATCGCCCTGGCATCAAATTCCTTCGAAAAACTTTGAAAGATCCCGATGATCTGAAAGTCCTGTGTGTTCACGGCCCCCTCGGCCAAACTGATGACTAGGGTAACTCGGTCCCCAATATTCAAATTCAGAGCTCGAGCTAAGCCTTGGCCGATCACCATCCCATCTTCGTCGACGTTTTCGAGCGGGCGCCCTTCTATGTAACGCATGAAACTGCCAACTTTGCGCTCGTTGTCTGGTTCTATGCCATCCCCAATTATGCCGATGTCTCGTTTTCCGTTGTTGAGCACGCCCACAAAATTGATTCTTTTCACTACCTGTTCTACACCGGCTTCTGTGGCGAGTATTTTTGCAATGGCGGTCGGGTTATCAATCATGTGTTCCTGTGAGGCACGTGATCGGCTTTCCCAATAGGCTTGATGCGCCAACTGGATATGTCCAGTCTGAGAGTGAATGGTTGCCTCTCCTAGCTGGGCGAGGATGTCATGAACGAATCCTCCTGCCAATATCATGCTTGAAACGCCTAGAGCGATTGCGAGCAAGGTGGCCGCAGTACGGGAGCGGTGACGAAAAACATTCCGTAGCGCCAACGAAAATCGGCCCGATACCAAGCGTCTCATTGGTTGCACCGTAAAGCGTTTACAATATTCATGCGACTAGCTTTCCAGGCAGGCACTGCGCTGGCTATTAACGTAGTGGCAATAGCCAATACGAGTGCATGCACCGCAAGCCTAGGAGTAACGAGAATCTGGGCTGTGAAGCCAGTATCCATGCCCGGCGCGGGAGGCATCGGGATTCCAATCAGGGACAAAATTTCGGCGATTCCGAATCCAAGAAAAATTCCAAAAACTCCGCCGATTGACCCGATGAGAGCGCCTTCAAGGATAAACATGCGAAGTATCCCTGACCGGTGTAGTCCGGTGGCTAATATTGTTCCAATTTCCGTAGTTCTCTCAAGTACACTCATGGTTTGAGTATTTGATATTGTCAGAACGATGATGATGGCAATGATGGCACGCATCAAATTGATCTGTTTCCCAAACAGAACAACTGTTTTATTGTAAAAATCTGCGAGATCGCTCCAGGGGATTGCTTCAAAATTTGTTATTGGAAGGGTTGACCGTAGTCGCGTCACAGTCTGTAGGGTTTGCGTCGTATCGTTGAGGAGGAGTACCCATGACGTCGAGCCCTGCACTCGCATTAGTTTCCGGGATATCTCAATTGGAAGGCGAAGTGCATTGTCATCAAACTCTTTCACTGCGGTGACGAATGCTCCGGAAACCTTGGCTTCAATGGCATTTGGGGTGCCGTTTGCAGCTGTGACGAGCAAAACGACAGTGTCCCCCGGATTTACCCCCAGTTTTTTTGCTAACCCGCTCCCCAGAAGGACTTCACGCTGATCTGCTATGCTGACATTGCTTCCTGAGCGGATGTGGATGTGGCTACTAATCACCTCTTCCTTGTCTGGTTCAATGCCTTCGCCAATGAAACTAATTGTAGTTTCTCCATGGCTAATCAGCCCACTAAACGCAAGGCGTTGAGCAACGCTAACAACCTCTGGAAAGTCCTTGATTTTTTCAAATTCGATTGATTTTGCAGGGAGCAAGAAGTTGTAGGGGTCTGCAATTCCTTTCTCCATATATCCTGGCCGTACAATTTGAACATGGCCTAATTGCGATCGTATTGTTGATTCGCGCATGCTTTCAAATATCCACTCAATAAATCCACCGGCAAGCAGATACGCAATGAGGCCACATGCGATCGTAAGTACCCCGATCAGGGTCCGATTTCTGTTGCGCTTGAGATTGCGAGCAGCAATTCGCACCTCTGTAACAAAATTGATCATTGGCGTTGCAGCAAGCTTCGGGTAATGTGGTCGTTCGATTCTAATACCAAACCAGCTCGATCTGGAGGTGTCATGCAAGTCTTCAATTATGACGAAGCGTTTTCCAGAAATATTGGATGGGTTACTGATGATGAGCAACAAAAACTACGTCGTTCTCACATTGCAATAGGTGGTCTTGGAGGGGTCGGTGGCGTGCATCTCCTAACGCTGGCTCGCTTGGGGATTGGTCGGTTTTCGATTGCTGATTTCGATGTTTTTGACGTGGTTAATTTTAATCGTCAGGTAGGTGCCACAGTCAGTAGTTTGCAGCGACAGAAGATAGATGTCTTGGCCGAAATGGCGTTGGATATTAATCCGGAAATTAATCTCAGATCTTTTCCGTTAGGAGTGCAGCAGAATTCTCTAGAGGAATTTCTTGAGGGGGTTGATGTTTACGTCGATGGATTGGATTTTTTTGCTTTTTCGGCTCGCCGGTTGACGTTTGCGGCATGCGAGCGAAAAAAAATCCCTGTTGTAACTGCGGCTCCATTGGGAATGGGGGCTGCCTTACTCGTATTTGGCCCAGGGGGCATGCCGTATGAGGACTATTTCGGGTTTGAGGGGTGCGATGAATTAGAAATGTCCATCCGTTTTCTTGTTGGGCTATCGCCAGCGATGCTTCAGCGTGGATATGTGGCTGATATGAGCAGGATTAACTTGGCTGAGCGGCGGGGACCTTCAAGCATTGCTGCTTGTCAACTCTGCGCCGGGGTAGCTGCAGTAGCAACGCTCAAACTCCTCCTTGGAAGAGAAGGCGTCAAACTAGCGCCATGGGGAAGTCAGTTTGACGCCTATCGGATGCGGTTAAGTCGAACCTGGCGACCAGGGGGCTACCGAAATCCGCTACAGCGACTTACTCGCCTATTGGTTCGCCAGCAACTGGCGGCAGGTGTTAGGGAATGAGGTCTGTTCAGTGACTCGAGACATTACTCTACGTATTCTTGATTTGGCTCGCTGGGCACCGAGCGGAGATAATACGCAACCTTGGCGATTCGAGATAATTTCAGATAATGAAATCATGATTCACGGTTGCGATACACGTTCTTGGTGTCTATATGACTTCGACGGGCATGCTAGCCATATCGCTCATGGTGCCTTACTTGAAACTTTGCGTATTGCTGCCTCCGGGTTTGGCGCTCAAACTAGCTGGACACTGAATCCCAATTCCACGGATAAAGAGCCTATTTATAAGGTTCAACTGGTTTATCCGATTGAAAAATCAGCCGATCCGCTATTCTCATTTATTGAGCAACGGACCGTTCAGCGTCGCGTCATGGGCACAAAACCGCTGACAGCCATTCAGCGTAACGCGCTTACTGCCGCAGCAGGAAAAGACTACGAACTAAGGTTTTTCGATTCTCTAGGTGATCGATTTCGTGTTGCCAAGTTGCTCTGGGCAAATGCTCGTATTCGCCTAACTTGCCCAGAGGCCTTCGAAGTGCACCGCCAGATAATCGAATGGGGGGTTCGTTACAGCAAAGATCTCATACCGGAACAGGCTGTCGGTGTCGATCCGATGACAGCAAGGCTAATGCAATGGGTGATGCAGGACTGGAAACGCGTTGATTTTTTCAATCGTTATCTTTTTGGGACGATTCTTCCACGCATCCAGCTTGATTTCTTGCCTGCTCTGCAATGTAGTTCGCATATCCTTCTGCGGCCCAAGTCAAGTCTTGAGGGTTTGATTGATTATGTCAATGCAGGCATTGTCATGCAACGGGTCTGGCTTACTGCAACTGCCCTTGGGCTCCACCTTCAACCGCAGATGACACCAGTAATCTTTCGCTGGTATACCCAAGCGGGAAAAAAATTCTCGGCACTGGCTGGCGTTGATCAGCAGGCAAAAGTCTTAACAACGCGTTTCGACTCCCTGGTACAAACACAATCCGACGACCCAATTGCTTTTTTTTGCCGTGTCGGCCACTCGAAAACACCTGCGTCCCGTTCATTGCGCAAAGATATTGGCGATTTGTTGATCTCAGATGAGTTCCCTCGAGAAGAGAAGCTTTGAGGGGCTCGTGCCAACCGGGAGCACTGATATTTAATTTTGAACGGAGCAGAGCAACATGTGCCTCGAAAATAGCTTGTCTATCTGCATGTTATCCGACGATTTCCTGCCTGCAGCCACCGGGGTCGGCACTCATCTGCAGGAAATAAGCAAACTGCTCACGAGCTCAGGGTGCCGGGTCACCATCATAACTACCCGGCGTCCAGGCGAACCTGAAACGGAAACCTGGGAGGGCGCTCGCGTTTTTCGGACCAATACTGTGAAAGTCTTTGGTTTCTATCAGGCGATTCCCTCATGCGCTACGTTGAGACGGATTCTGGAGGATGCCAAGCCGGATATTGTGCACTATCATTATCTTGGGTTGATGTTGTTAAGAGCTATGAAAGAGGTCAAGGGGCTTGGGATTCCACAAGTGTACACCTACCATATGACCGAAGATCACCTTACTCAACCGTTGCCCATGCGCCCTTTGCGCAAGTTGATCGCTGAACAGATAGTTAGTATCTGCAACCGTGTCGACTTGATAATCTCCGTATCTCAGGGCGTTGCGGCGCAATTGCCTAGCAAAGGTATCTGCACCCCCGTCCGCTACATCAGCAACCCCGTTGGTTTTCCTGAAAATGCCGAGGTGGAACCTATGCCGCGCGATAGCCAGTTTGTTGTCCTATTTGCAGGCCGGCTAAATCCGGAAAAGAACATTCCTTATCTGTTGCGGGCGTTCAGCGGTGTAGTCGCTAAAATTCCCGATGCCGTATTGTGGATAGCCGGTCACGGCTCACAGAAAGAGCAACTGCAAAGCCTAGCAGGGGAACTGGAGATTGAGAAACAGGTGCATTTTCTCGGTTTCCTCGACCACGATACGCTGTCACGCCACTACGCCAGTTGCGACGTTTTCGTCCTCCCTTCTCTCGTCGAAACTCAGGGCTTGGTTGCGATGGAGGCGATGTGGTTTGGCAAACCAGTAATTGTTGCGAACAGTGTTGTCTCAGCACTAGAACTTGTTGATGAAGGTTGCAACGGTTTTATCGTAGATCACGAATCGGACGCATCTCTGACGCAACGGCTGCTCGAACTCGCCTCGGCGCCGAGCCTGAGAGTAAAGATGGGCTTGGCTGGTAGAGAAAAGGCTCAGTCTTATCGCCCGCCGGTGATTCTTGCCGCTTTGCTGGCTGCCTACTCTGATACTTTGAGTCGGTTTCAATTCAGTGTATCCCGTTATGGCTGTTAAGGCATGACTTTTGCGTAGCCAATTCGGGTTTTTTGGTGCGTGTCGAAAAACTTTACAGACCCCCTTTGGTGGCTAATTGACAAAAGGGCTGATGGAAAATAAAAGCGATTAAAATCAATGCGTAATGTAATTAAATTTGTATTTGGCACGACTCGTGCTTTTAGTGGTGCGTGGCGATTGACAGGTCGTCTTAACTAGGAGATTAATTATGAACAAACTTCAAACGAGTCTGACGGCCGTTGCATTGGCGCTATCGGTCGTTGGGACGGCGCAAGCTGCCCCTGCTATTGCTGCAGGCGATAGCACCATTTTCTTCAACAATTTTGAGAATCTCTATCGTTCAACCGCCGCATGTGCAGCTGGTGGTTGCTTGGCAGCCGATGCTGGAGATCCGACTGGGTACCAACGAATTGATCCCACCATTGCGAACAACGTGGCGGTTGGTGATATTTTTGCAGGTGTCTTGAATATTCAAAATATTACCTCTGTAGTTTCCGGTAGCGATACGTACAACAGCGTGCCCGGTGATCGTTTTACGGGTTATTTTGCGCAACAGATTATGGCGATCGATTTGCCTAGTTTGGGACATGCCACTGCACACCTAACGCTTGGAACAGTGGCGGCAGACCCGTTTGGCATTCTGGGTGCCGGCGAAATGTTCCGCCTCTATTCAAATATGGCAGGTTTTAGCTCTGGTGGCACGCTTGCAAGTAGCATCGCTTCAGCAACGACTGGTGGTACTTTCTGGGGCAGCTTGGGCTTGGGAACAGAGGGCTACGCCTATACGCATACCGATCTGACGCAGACCGTTGGGTCCTCGAATACTGAGGCGTTTTTTGCACTGGACCTAATCCTTGCCGGAGCAGGGTACACGGGGGGGGCATTGAACAAGCTCAACGACTTTAATGAGGACGAAGTCGGCGGGTTGAAGAGTTCGCCACTAAACCAAGTCTGTAGCGCAGCCGATTTGGTGAACCCGGCTCTTTCTTGTACCGACTTTGTCGGAACAAGCGAGATTGAAGGTAACAGTGCATTTGGCGCTAATTCACCGTGGATGTTTGCCAGTAATGACCCACTTGATCTGAACAGAATTCCGGAACCTGGTACGCTGGCTCTTGTTGGTCTTTCCTTGGCTGGTCTTGGTGCTCTGCGCCGTCGCCGGGTTTACTAATACGCTCTGTTGTTCAAAAAAAGCCCGGCGCAATCCGCCGGGCTTTTTTTGCTTGTAATATCTAACTTTTCTCGATCTGCAAACTTCATCTCAGAAACTCACAACTCTCTCTTTCGTTGTGTTCTCCTCTAGAGCGAACCGATCGATCTTGGCGAGCATCGATCATTGCTTCCCCGTTTTTCAGTTCTATTTTTTGAACGAGGTTCATCATGAAGGTGGTTTTGATTACCTTAACTGCCACCTTCGCCATTCAGTTGGGGTATTTTCTGTGGAAAATTGCGGCCGATTCGTTGCCTCGAATTGGTGAAGCCGGAATCGGAAAGATTATTCGGGGATTTCTCTTTAGTTGGCAGTGGATGCTCGGCTTGGTAGCCACCATCGTCGGATGGCTTTTTTTTATCAAGGCAACCGATCTTGGCGACGTCAGTCTTGTCCAGCCGCTCATGTCGATCGGAGACCTGTTTTTGGTTCTCCTAGTTGTCGTTTTCCTCCATGAACGCCTGACGAAGGTTGAGTGGATTGGCCTTGCTCTCACAGTTGTAGGCGCTATGTGTATTGCATCTGAGGCTGAACTGATTGAGCCGGTGAGCATCGACTGGTTTCGGCTTGCTTTATTCCTTGTGCTAATCACAGTCTGCTTGTTTGGCCTTCTGCTTCGAACAAAACATGCTCGTCGCCCGGAAATTCTGTTAGCAATCTCCGTTGGAATTGGCTTCGGTGCTGGCGCAGTCCTAACAAAACTGATGACTGCTTACATTGCGTTGAATGGACAAGAACTGGAGTCAATGGCGCTTCTATTTAATC
The DNA here is from genome assembly GCF_020510585.1 of Ferribacterium limneticum. GTDB lineage: Bacteria > Pseudomonadota > Gammaproteobacteria > Burkholderiales > Rhodocyclaceae > Azonexus. The sequence continues at coordinate 2,000,592 of NZ_CP075190.1, forward strand.
CAATACTTCCATTCATGGTCGCAGCCAATGTTGCCGGCCTTGCACTGCTTCAGGTTGCATTCCAACGTGGCCGGGCTGCTGTGATCATTCCTGTGCAATTATCAGTGGTCAACGCTCTGGCAGTCGTCGCTGGGGCACTTGTTTTTCTTGAGACTATATCGGCATTACGGTTGAGCGGGATTGGGTTCATCGTGGTTGGCACATTTTTTTTACACCGAACGGGGGAAGCGAACCCGGTCCACAAAAAGAGCCTCCCGTAATTACCATCTTCATTCTGAATGGCTTTTTCTCAGAAACTGTAGCGTAGTTCTGAATAAGCCCGATCTTTGTTGTTGTATTGACCGAACAAACCTGTTGGCGGCCCTTTGAATACATCGGCTCCCACTATCAGGCGCCAGTTGCGTTCGAAGTTCCAGGATAGTTTGGGACGGAACAGCCAGTCGGTGCGGTTCAGGCTGGAAATGAAGATCGCTTGGGCTTCCCAGTTATTGAAGAGCTTGGTGTTGAGTAGAAGGCTGTAGCCGTTCTCGCTTTTGTCGAAGTTAATCTCTGGTTGGTAGTTGAAGTATTGCCGCTGAAAATACTGGACGTTAAATCGAGTTTCAGCTGGAAGTGTAAAGTCGAGACCGACCGCCCAATCCAGTGTATTTTGGCGAACAACACCATTGGCATCTGAAAAGTTATAACTGGTGAAGCTGCGACCTTGCGTATAGACCCCCTCTGCTTTGAGAACGACTTCGCCTAAATCCTTGGAAACGGTGCTGCCATACTGATGGATTCGGTCGTGACGTGCTTGATATACGACTGTTGGGCCATCAAATTGACGGTAGAAAGTTGGGTTGATATCAGTGCTACGGTAATAGAAACCCGAAATATCCCAACCGTTTTTCAGAGTCGAAAGGCGTAGGCCATAATTCATGTTGTCGGCATCTCGTTCAGGCCTTTTCTCAGGCAGATAGTGAACGTTGTAGCCGCTTGGTACAGGTTGGTAGGGATAGAATTCGGCGCCCGGTTTTCCGATATTGTCGTAGCTGGCTATCGGAACCCACAACAATTCAGCATGGAAGTCATTGGCAAAGTATTCTGCACGTGCCGCCCATTGTGGAATTCGCATCTGGTCGAATTCCGGGAGGATGAACTCCCGGAGGTCGCGGGCAGAAACTACGTCGGCAAAGAAGAGACCGATCATTTCCCCCCAGACTACGTGTTGCTTGCCAAAGCGGAAGTCCCAGTTGCCGTTGCTGTAGTCGAGATAGTTCTCACGCAGTTCGAGGTTGTACCGCTGATTCTTCTCGACATCGCTGGGATAGAAATCGTTAATGCTGTAGGCAAAGTCGTAGTCGACGCGGGCGCCCAGTTTCCATTTCAGTCCATCGCCTAATTTGCCGGCGCTACCTAGTTCAGCGCGGGTGCGAAGTTTAGACCAGTGATCCGGATTTCCGGTCGTGCGCGCAGCTTCAAACTGGAGAAAACCTTTGATACTTGGCGTTGTGTCGCGTGGTGGAGCGGATGCCATGGGCAAGTCGTCACCAAATAGCGCATCGCGGCTTAACATGTCGTCGGAGGCGTTCGCGCCTATTGCCAGACAGCTGGCGGCAACGATGGTCAGGCGGTGGGCAGTTTTCAGGATGATCACGGGTAGTTCCTGTTTTTCGGAGGGCTATTTATTCATCTTCGGATTCGGGAAGTGCACGCACGCGGGCCAAGCTCCAAGTCTTGTCGCTTTCATTGCGCACACCAAAAGCGGTGATGCAGCCATCTTCCATCTGGACCAGTCGGTCGGCGCGATCAATGACCTTCTGGTCGTGCGTGGAGAATATGAAGGTGGTTTTCAGGTGGCGGTTGATCTTCTTCATCAGGCTGAGGATTTCACGGCCGGTTGCCTTGTCGAGGTTGGCGGTTGGCTCATCGGCCAAGACAATGCTGGGCTTTATGGCTAAGGCGCGGGCAATGGCGACACGTTGGCGTTGGCCGCCGCTCAACTGGTTGGGGCGGTGTTTGGCGAATTGGCTGAGTCCGACAATGTCCAGAAAGTAGTCGACCCGCATCTTGCGTTCTTCTGCAGAAACATCGGTGCGGCGCAGCAAGGGGTATTCCACGTTTTCAGCGGCCGAAAGTACCGGGAGCAGATTGAAAGTCTGGAAGATGAAGCCGATCGACCGTGAGCGGAGGTCAGCCAGTTCGTTCGCAGACTTTTCCGAGACGTCTTCTTCGTTGATGAATATCTTGCCGCGAGTTGGTTGGTCGATGCAGCCAATCAGGTTGAGCAGGGTAGTCTTGCCGCTGCCGGATGGGCCGGAGATGGCGAGAAAGACGCCTGCATCAATGGACCATGTAATATCATTCAAGGCGTGGACGGTCTGTTCACCGAGCTGGTAGTCCTTGAAAACATGTTCGATTCGGACAACGCTCATGGTAGGTTGCTACCGTCAGTATTTAGATCATCAGGGTCGTGCGGGAGAGTATTCATGATAGGTAATGACTGCATTCGGAATGGCAGATTGTGCATTGCTCTGACGTCCTGCATTTTTCTCTTGTTCCAGTCGCTGACTGTTGCAGCGCAAGGATCAACTGATGCGCCGACCGATGATGCTATTGCCCGCAGTATAGTTGAAAAGGCGGACAGGGTTCGCTTTCCGAGCGATGGCTTTCAAGTTGACATTGTAATAAATTCCGTTCGGCCGGATAAAGAGGCTGACACTCGAACATATCGTGTTCTTTCAAAGGGAAATGAAAACACCGTTGTCATGGTAACTGAGCCGGCTTCTGAGCGTGGTCAGATTATTCTGATGAAGGGGCGTGATTTGTGGGTTTTCATGCCGGAGGTGTCGCAACCTGTGCGGATATCACTGGCACAGCGCCTAACTGGACAGGTCGCAAATGGTGACTTGGCGCGAGCCAACTTTTCTGGCGACTACAATCCGAAAGTTATCGGAAATGAGAGGGTCGGGAAAGACGCATATCACATTCTCGAGTTGACGGCAGTTGATCGTAGCGTGACCTATCAACGCGTTGTTTATTGGGTCAACGAGAAATCGGGTTGGCCCCTGAAGGCCGAGTTCTATTCTCTGTCCAATCGCCTGATGAAGAAATGCAGCTACGAGAATTTCCAGACATTGGCCGGGCGGATTCGCCCAACCAGGCTGGTAATGGAGGACGCATTGCGCGATGGCGAGAAATCCGTTCTGGACTATTCGAACATGAAGCTGCGGGATTTGCCGGACAAGATATTTACCAAGGAATACCTGAAGAAGCTGGATTAATTTATGGATTTTCCAGCAGGCTGATCGTCTGTTTCGAAGACCCCTGCGGCTGCTTAGTCGAAAAGCAATGCGGCTGCGACCTTGCGACCTTCGGCAGCAAGTATATTATAGGTGCGGCAGGCAGCTTTCAGGTCCATGATTTCCAAGCCAATTCCGGCCGGGGCAAAGGGGCGGAGCAGGGCACCGGGTGGGAAGCGCAGGCTTCTGCCGGTGCCGAGCAGGATGATTTCGGTACCTAAACCAAGCAGAATTTGCATGTCCGCTTCACTCAAAGAGTTGACGGTCGCGGTGGTCCAGGCGGGAATGACCGACTCGGGTAGCAGAATCAGGTTTTTCTCGTGTTTTTCGTGGTTGACCGCAGCATAGTCGTCGCCATAGGCGGTGAATAAATTAAGTCCTGCGGTATTCGAGATGTGTAGTTTCACTGCGCGATCATTCCGAAAAGCCCGCCAAAATTGCGGTGCACCATACGATAAAGTAGGATTATACCTTTGGCCCTCGCGGGCCATACGCCGCCAAGCCGGAAGATTCCAATGAAACACGTCAAGAAGTCCGCCAAACTCGCCAACGTCTGCTATGACATCCGCGGCCCCGTGCTGCAAAAAGCCAAGCAGATGGAGGAGGAAGGCCACAAGATCATCAAGCTGAACATCGGCAACCTGGCCGCGTTCGGTTTTGATTCGCCAGAAGAAATTCAGCAGGACATGATCCGCAATCTGCCCAATGCGGCGGGCTATACGGATTCGAAGGGCATCTTCGCGGCACGTAAGGCGATCATGCACTACACCCAGCAGAAGGGCATCAAGGGCGTGACGCTAGACGATATCTACGTCGGCAATGGCGTGTCCGAACTGATCGTGATGGCGATGAATGCCTTGCTCGATGCGGGTGATGAGGTGCTGGTGCCAGCTCCGGACTATCCGTTGTGGACGGCGGCGATCAGCCTTTCAGGCGGTACGCCGAAGCACTACCTGTGCGACGAGAGCAAGGGCTGGTTGCCGGACCTTGATGACATTCGCAGCAAGATCAACGCCCATACCAAGGCGATTGTCATCATCAACCCGAATAACCCGACCGGCGCGCTTTATCCGGACGATCTGCTGCACGAAATCATCGATATTGCCCGCCAGCATCACCTGACGATCTATGCTGATGAGGTCTATGACAAGGTGCTGTACGACGCTGAAAAGCACACCTCGATCGCTTCGCTGGCTGAAGATGTCCTGATGATCACGTTCAATGGCTTGTCGAAAAACTATCGTTCATGCGGATACCGTGCCGGCTGGATGGTGGTTTCAGGCGACAAGCGCCACGCCAAGGATTACATCGAAGGGCTCGACATGTTGGCCTCGATGCGCTTGTGCGCCAACGCGCCGGGCCAACATGGCATCCAGACGGCGCTGGGTGGCTATCAGAGCATTGACGACCTGGTCAGGGATGGCGGTCGCCTGCGTCGCCAGCGCGACATTGCACATGAACTGATAACAGCAATTCCCGGCGTTAGCTGCGTCAAGCCAAAGGCAGCGCTGTACATGTTCCCGAAGCTTGATCCTGCGGTTTATCCGATCAAGAACGACCAGCAATTCATCTCTGAACTGCTCCAGGAAGAAAAAGTGCTGCTCGTCCAGGGTACGGGCTTCAACTGGCCTCATCCGGATCACTTCCGCCTTGTGTTTCTGCCACATGAAGATGATTTGCGGGAGGCCATCGCTCGTATTGCTCGCTTCCTGGAAAACTATCGCAAGCGTCACAACACCAACCAAACCAAGTAAAGACTGAAAATGAAACCAATCAATGTTGGCCTTATCGGCATCGGCACCGTCGGCGGTGGTACCTGGACCGTTCTGAAGCGCAACGCGGACGAAATTGCTCGTCGCGCCGGCCGGCCGATTCGCATTACTGCCGTGGCCGACAAGAATGTTGAACTGGCCAAGCAAGTTACCGGTGGCGAAGCGCGCGTGACTGACGATGCATTTTCGCTAGTCAATGATCCGGAAATCGACATCATTGTCGAACTGATTGGCGGCTATGGCGTGGCCAAGGAGGTGGTCATGCAGGCCATCGCCAATGGCAAGCATGTCGTTACCGCCAACAAGGCGCTGCTAGCTGTGCACGGCACTGAAATTTTCAGCGCAGCTCAGGACAAAGGCGTCATGGTTGCTTTCGAAGCAGCAGTTGCCGGCGGTATCCCAGTCATCAAGGCGCTGCGCGAAGGCCTCAGTGCCAACCGCATCGAATGGGCGGCCGGCATCATCAACGGCACGACCAACTTCATCCTCTCCGAAATGCGCGACAAGGGCCTGTCCTTTGACGACGTGCTCAAGGAAGCCCAGCGTCTTGGTTATGCCGAAGCCGACCCGACGTTCGATATCGAAGGTGTCGATGCCGCTCACAAGGCCACGCTGATTGCCTCAATCGCTTTCGGCATCCCGGTGCAGTTCGACAAGGCCTATGTTGAAGGTATAACCAAGCTCGAAGCCTCAGACATCAAATACGCCGAGCAACTCGGCTACCGCATCAAATTGCTCGGCATTGCCAAGCGTCGCGAAAATGGTATCGAGCTGCGCGTCCATCCGACCTTGATTCCGGCCAAGCGTCTGATTGCCAATGTCGAAGGTGCCATGAATGCCGTGCTCGTCAAGGGCGATGCCGTGGGTGCGACGATGTACTACGGTAAGGGTGCTGGCGCCGAGCCAACCGCTTCGGCAGTCATCGCTGATTTGGTCGATGTTACACGCCTGGCGACTGCCGATGCCGCCCATCGCGTGCCGCACCTGGCCTTCACAGCCGGATGCCATGTCCAACCTGCCGATTCTGCCGATGAGCGAGATCGAAACCGGTTATTACCTGCGTCTGCGTGTCGAAGACAAGCCGGGCGTGCTGGCTGACGTCACACGCATCCTGGCTGATCAGGGCATCTCCATCGATGCCATGCTGCAGCGCGAACCGGAAGAGGGTGAAGGCGAGACCGACATCATCATCCTGACCCACGTTTGCAAGGAAAGTGCTGCCGATGCGGCAATTGCCAAGATCGAAGCGCTGTCCGCCCAGAAGGGCAAGGTCAAGCGTATTCGTCTCGAAGAATTGCAGTAAGCGCTACTCCACAACTGAATTTGAACGGGAGCTTCGAGCTCCCGTTTTTTGTTAACGAATGAAGCGTAGATATGCCTTGGTGGTTGACGGGACTGCTATGCGCACTGAGTTTCTCCCGGCCACGACAGGCAGGCCCCGGGAAATGGGCTGAAACGGACCCATGATCGAATCGGCTTGTTCGACCCGCCAGACGGCTTTTTTGGGCGAGATCAGCTGCAATTGATAGATATCTTCGCCGGTCCTGGTCAAGGTCGGTGCAAATGGGCGGGCCAGCGGCTCGCCGATGAAAAGACCTTCACCCGGCCAGGCCACGCTTTTCCAGTAGGCTTCGATGGCAGTTGCGCCTGACAGATAGTGAAACATGGCAACGGCAGGCATTGGAAATTTCTGCAGGTGATTGCATGGTTCGGTGACAGTGCCGTAGCTCGCAGTGGCACCGGCCTCCAGCCAGCGCAGGCTGCTCATTTGCTTGGAGTCGGTCAACTGGCCGCCAAATGAAGTCAGATGGTCGGCCAACGCACCCGGCATGAATTTGAGTGTACCTAGGTTCGGCACCTGAGCCAGACCGGTGAAATAGAACAACACATCCTGGCGGCCCATGATCGAGTCCGCTTCTATTTCTTCGATGGGAACCATTACGCCGATTACAGTTTTGGTGATACCGAATAGCTTGGTTCTAACACTGCGCGCCTTGTCGGACGTACTCAGCAGATAAGCAGTGCCGTCAGGGAAGCTCTGATCCGCCTCGACGCCGCGATCGATCAGTGCCTTGACGTCAGCGAAATTTTGTCCGGCCAGCATCATGGCCGGGCGTATCTGGAAATCGTCGAAGGGGTAGGTGCTGGCTGTGTCGAAATATCGGCTGGCGCTACTTGGGCCGCATTTTGTCGAGCAGTATTTTTCGTCATATCCGAAGGCCAGGGCCGAGGTCATCGACATGCAGCCGACCTGATAGGGCTGAGTCCAGGCTGCCGCATAGGCTTGAACGTGCTTCGGGGCAAGGCGGTCGATTTCGGCCTTGAGTGGCTCGAATTCCTGTGGGCTGAGCGTTGTTTTTCCAGCGGGAAAGCGTAGATGAATAACGTTTTGTTCGGGGAGCTGGCGCATCCGCTGGTAATAGGCACCGGTCTCACGGGAGAGAGGGTCATCGTCATTGACCAGCAGCGCCAGTTCATTGGCAGAAATACCGGTTCTCGGCAACAGTATGTTGGGGCCCGCGACGGCATTCGTAGCCCCGAGCAGGATGCTCAAGGTCAGTGCGCGCAGGAAAACGGGTAGATGCTTGGCGGGCATGGCGATTCGCTTGTTCAACAGTGACCTGATTGTCGCGCATAATCACGGTCTTGAAATCCATTGATCATCATTCTTCCCGGACTATGTCGTCTCTCAACGATCAGCTTTGCCTGCGCATGCCTCAATTGCGGATAACTCCGCTGTTGCTGGCTGCCAACGTGCTGGTTTTCGGCGCGATGCTGCTCAGCGGGGCTGGCTTGTGGCATTCGCAGAACGGAGTCCAGTTGGCGTGGGGCGCCAATTTCGGTCCAGCGACCCAGGATGGTCAGTGGTGGCGCCTGGGCAGCGCGATGTTCCTGCATTTTGGCCTGCTTCATCTCGCCTTGAACATGTGGGCCTTGTGGGACGGCGGCCAATGGGTCGAGCGCATGTACGGGCATTTCCGGTTTGCGGTGATCTATTTTGTTGCAGGTCTGGCTGGCAACCTGCTGTCGCTGGTGATTCATCAGGGGCATGCCGTGTCAGGCGGGGCATCAGGGGCTATCTTCGGACTCTATGGGGCCTTGCTGAGCTATCTCTGGCTGGAGCGTTCGCGAATCCAGCGCGGCGAATTTCGCTGGCTGTTCTGGGCCGCCATTGGTTTCTCGGTGGCCAGCATTGTTTTTGGACTGATGGTTCCGGGGATCGACAACGCCGCGCATATCGGAGGCTTGACTGGCGGCCTGCTGATGGGGGTTTTGATCAAGCCAGACGCCGGGGCCGTGGTCATGCCGCAGTGGACGAAAATCACGGCGGGCCTCGTGTTCATCGCATTCGTTGGTGTCATGGTCGCCAACATTCCGCAGCAAGCCTACCGCTGGAGCGATGAAAAACAGGTCCAGCGGGAGATCGGTGAGTTTTTGCAGGAGGATGCGGCGATTTCCCGAGCCTGGGAGAGCATCATGCGGCAGGGGCAGAGAAAAGGTGCTTCTTTTGAAGAACTGGCTGATGTGATCGAGTCGGTGGTGGTTGATCGCTACGAGCATAGTTTTGAAGAGCTTTCTGCCTTGCCGCGAGATGCCAACTTGCCATCGGCCTTGGCTGCCGAGCGTGTGACGCGTTATGCCGAACAGCGGCGCGATGCTTCACGCGCCATGGTTGAGGGCTTGCGGGCCAAGGATCGGGTGCAGATACAGAAAGCGCTGGAGCAGGCCCGTCAATCAAGGATGGACAAATGATGCGGGGAGGAGGGCCTGGTCTGGAAAGGGTTATTCCGATCAGGATCAAGGAAATGGTGGAGGCCGACGAGCACAATCGCAGCCTGATGCCATCCCGGCATGCCTTTCCTGGAGCTCACATGCAAACCATTCAACCCGTCCATTCCTGCGACCGTCCTACCTCTGAAGCCCTGTACCCGTTCGATGCCCGCGGTATCGCCAAGCGTTTCCGTCATGCCGCCATTTTCGGTGCGCTCGATGCTCTCCAAGCCGGCGAAACGATGCGCTTTTGCAACGACCACGACCCCTTGCCTTTGCTGGCCCAATTGCAGGCTCGCTACGGCGCTCATCTCAATATCGAATACAAGCAGCGCGAACCGGGCGCCATCGTCATCGATTTTTCCGTTGTCGGCTGAGTGATTTACACCGCGAGCCTGTCCCTGCTTTCACTGGTGTGCAGCGCCATTCTGGCGCTGAGCGGGGCGGGTTCGCCGTTGGCGGTGGCGCATCTGGCGTTTGCCGTCGGCATCGTGCCCTTGATCTTTGCGGCGATGATGCATTTTGTGCCGGTGCTGACCCGCACCGGCGAGCCGGATCGGCGTCTGGCAACGCTGCCATCGGCCGCCCAGGCGACCGGCCTGGTGGCCGTTGCGGCGATGCAGGGGGGGTTGCCTTACAGCGTGGTTTACCTGGCTGCTGCGGTCGACCTTGTTTTTGCCGCCATTTTGCTCAACTGGATTGCCCTGCGTGCCCGGGCCGCGCTCGGAACGCCGCACCCCGGCTGGCGCTGGTATGCGACGGCACTTGGCTGTCTGATGCTGGCGCTCTCGGCCATTGTGCTGATTCCGGTCTGGCCGTCCTATGGGCGGGCGCTGCGGGTATTTCATTTACATCTCAATACGCTTGGTTTGGTTGGCCTGGCGGCGCTGGGTACCTTGCCGGTTCTGCTGCCGACGGCCTTGGGACTGGCAGATCCCGAGGCGGGTGGTTGGCTGCGTCGGCGTTTGTGGCTGGTGGCTTCTGGCGCCCTGATGGTGGCGACCGGTGCCGCCATCTCCTGGCCGTTCGCCGCCCCCGGTACGGCGCTCATGCTGGTCGCGGCTCTTGGCCTGGTCGGGCAATGGGTGCGACGTTTTGGCACCTGGCCGCTGATTCGCGATGGCGTCAGCGCTTCGCTGCTGGCGGCGGTCATCGGTTTGCTACTGACGCTGGCGGCGGGATTGCTGCACGGTGCCGGGATTCTTTCGACCCGACCGTCCTTGCTGGCCTGGGCGAGCGGTTTCCTGCTGCCTTTGGTGAGCGGCGCGCTGAGCCAGTTGCTGCCAGTCTGGCGCTGGCCCGGCCCGCAGACGCCAGAGCGCCTGCTCATGCGGCGGAAACTGGCGGCCTCCGGCTCGGTGCGGGCTGCGCTGTTTACCTCATCGGCGCTGGCCTTGCTGGCGGGACTCGATGTGCTGGGCGCCGCCTTGGCTGCCTGCGCTCTGGCCCTCTTCGTCATCGCCGTGCTGCAAGCCGTGCGCGTCACCCGGTCGACGCGGTAAAATCACGGCTTTTCGCCTTTCGGGTTTTCGCCATGCGCTACATTTCGACCCGCGGCCACGCCGCGCCCCAGTCCTTTTGCGACATTCTGCTCGGTGGCCTGGCGCCCGATGGCGGCCTTTATCTGCCGGAAAGCTATCCGCAGATCGGTCGTCAAGAACTTGATGCCTGGCGCAAACTCTCATACGCCGATCTGGCCTACGAAATCCTCGCCAAATTCATCACCGATATCCCGGCGGCCGACCTCAAGGTACTGGTCGCCAGGACCTACACTGCTCAGGTTTATTGCCACACGCGCAACGGCGGCAATGCGGCGCAGATCACACCGCTGACCAAGCTCGAAGACGGCCTCTACACGCAGGAACTATCGAACGGCCCGACGCTGGCCTTCAAGGACATGGCCATGCAGTTGCTTGGCAACCTGTTCGAGTACGTGCTCGACAAACGCAACGAGTCGATTAACATCCTCGGCGCCACCTCCGGCGACACCGGTTCGGCGGCCGAATACGCCATGCGCGGCAAGCACAACGTCAAGGTCTTCATGCTTTCGCCGGATGGCAAGATGAGCGCCTTCCAGCGCGCCCAGATGTATTCGCTGCAGGATGCCAACATTTTCAACATCGCCGTCACCGGACTGTTCGACGACGCGCAGGATATCGTCAAGGCAGTTTCCAACGACGCGGAATTCAAGGCCAAGTACAAGATCGGCGCCGTCAATTCGATCAACTGGGCCCGCGTTGCGGCGCAGATCGTCTATTACTTCCAGGGCTATTTCCTGGCGACCAAGAGTAACGACGAGCAGGTCGCCTTCGCCGTGCCGTCGGGCAACTTCGGCAACATCTGCGCCGGCCACATCGCCCACCAGATGGGCTTGCCGATTGCCCGCCTGGTGCTGGCGACCAACGAAAACGATGTGCTCGACGAGTTCTTCCGCACCGGCGTCTATCGTCCGCGCACCGCCGCCCAGACCAGCATCACCTCCAGCCCGTCGATGGATATTTCCAAGGCTTCCAACTTCGAACGCTTTGTTTTCGATCTCGTTGGCCGCGACCCGGCTGTCGTCAAGGAATTGTGGGCAAAAGTCGATAAGGGTGAAGCCTTCGACCTGTCTTCCACGGTCTACTGGAAAAATCTGCCAAATTTCAAATTCGTTTCCGGCAAGAGCTCACACATCGACCGCATCAACACCATCCGTTTCGCGCAAGGCCGCTACAACGTCATGCTCGATACGCACACCGCCGACGGCCTCAAGGTGGCGCTCGAACATCGTTTGCCCAACATCCCGATGATCGTCCTCGAAACGGCGCAACCAGCCAAGTTCGAGGAAACAATCCGCGAAGCGCTGGGCACCGAGCCGGTCCGCCCGGCCGATCTGGCTGGCATCGAAAACCTGCCGCAGCGCGTCGTGGTCATGGCGCCGGATGTCGAGGCGGTCAAACGCTATCTCGTCGAACGCGTCTGATCGCGCTGCATTGACCTGACGAGGGCAGCCGAGGCTGCCCTTTTTCTTGCTCAGAAATACCAGGTAACGGCTGCCTTGAAACGGCCATCCTGAATCACCGGTATGACCACCATCGAGGTCAGTCCGGCTGCGGTGGCGGCACGCGCTGCCGGGCCGGGTTCGAATACCAGGTTGTCGCGCACTGTCGGGATGCCTTTCATCCACGATTCGCCAATTGCGCCCTCCCATGGGGCAATGGTCGCATCGCCATGACACTCGGAAAGATGCGGCATCTGGTCGCAATCGCCGGCCCCGAAACGTAGGCCACTGCCGTCCTCGTTGGGCACCCAGATTTCAAAGCGCCGGGCGATGGGCGTCCCCAGCGCCGAGAGAAAGGTCATGACCAGCGCCTGCTTGTTGTCGAAGGAGCAGGGAATGCCAACGCCCTTGCTGATGCCGATCCGGACGTTGCTGTCGTGACGCAAGGTCCGTTTCGAACTGAGCAGATCCTGCATGATGCACGGCATGCCGCTTTGCCAGACGGTGCCGGGCAGGCCGAAGCCGGGCCGGAACTTGGTGTGGCGGGCGGTCCATTCGAAGGTCTCGGCCGTGCCGTAATAGCCGTCGTCCATGCCCATGTCGAAGGATTCGGCCGGCGTGTTGCTCCAGATTTCGATACCACCGACGTTGTCGAGGTCGTCGCCGATGAAGAAGACGATGACCGCCTGCAGATAGTCGCCAGCGAAGATGGGCAGGGCGATTCCCGCCGTCAGGCCGGCTTTGCTGGCGGCTTCGGTGCGCAGAAAGTAGGAGTTTTCGAAACTGTGCAGAATGACCGGTCGCCTGGTCGCCCAAGCCTTGCCGGGCATTCCCTCGCCATAGGCGAAGGCCATCGTTTGGCTGGCTCCCTTGAACTCGCCCAGTTCGCCATAGAGACCATCAAAAAATTCAAGGTGAGTGCGTTGTTTGTTGGGCACCCAGATTTCGGTAACCCGGATCAGTGTTTTCATGTTGTCGCGGTCCTGACAATGTTGGTATGCAGACGTTTTGTCCGGTGTCGCCGTTGACCCCTGGAAGGAAGGCTGTTGCACAATGTCGAGCTATTGGCTGTGGCCTCGGGCAGCGTTGCCCGACGTATTCCAAGCAATTTCCAAACCGGAGTCAAGGATGAAGCGCAATGACGACTTTTGATCACGAAGCCTTCTGGTCGGCCCGCTATCGCGATGCGGGCGAGGAGTATCTATTCGGCACAGCGCCCAACAAATTTCTCGCGTCGCAGGCGGGCAGTTTTGGCGACGGCATGCGCGTTCTTTCCGTCGCTGATGGCGAGGGCCGCAACGCCGTCTGGCTGGCCGAGCAGGGCTGTCAGGTAACGGCGACCGAGATTTCGCCGGTTGCTCTGGAGAAGGCGGCCAAGCTGGCCCGTGGCCGGAGTGTCACGGTCGACTTCATCGAAGCTGATATTTTGAACTGGGACTGGCCGCAGGAAGATTTCGACGCTGTGGTCGGCATTTTCATCCAGTTTGCCACGCCGGCCGAGCGGCCAAGGCAGTTGGTGGGCATGAAGCAGGCGGTCAAATCGGGAGGCTTGCTGTTTTTACAGGGCTATACCCCGAAACAGCTCGAATACAAGACGGGCGGGCCGTCAGCGGTGGAAAATCTCTACACCGCGGAGATGTTGCGTGAGATTTTCGCCGACTGGGAAATCGTGTTGCTCCATGAACATGAGGACACGATTGAAGAAGGTTCGGCCCACATCGGCCGCTCGGCGCTGATCGACCTTGTTGCGCGCAAACCGCTATAGGTAGATGACGGCCGGAAAGACGGCTACGGCCAGAAGCAGCACCAGCCACTCGAGGTTGCGCCGGGCCAGGAAGCCCGTGAAGTGCAGTACCAGGATCAAAATGGCGACGACGTAGAACAGCGCAAACAGCATCTGAATTTCCCCTGATTATTTTTTGGATCGTCGGACGTCTGATTATGACGACAATCTGTCCGGAATTCTAGCCGACGAAGCGCATTGAGAGATCGAGTGCCTTGACGTCCTTGGTCAGCGCGCCGACCGAAATCCGGTCGACGCCGGTTTCGGCGATGGCGCGAATGGTCTCCAGCGTGACGTTGCCTGAGGCTTCGAGAACGGCACGGCCGGCGTTGATGGCGACGGCCTGGCGGAGCAGGTCGTTGGCGAAATTATCGAGCAGGATCATCGTGGCACCGGCGCTTAGCGCCTGATTCAGTTCGTCGAGGTTCTCGACTTCGACCTGAATGAACTTGCAGCGATCGGCTGCGCTGGCCGCCACTTTGCGGGCGGCGTCCATGGCCTGGGCAATCCCACCAGCCGCGTGGATATGGTTTTCCTTGATCAGAATGGCGTCCCACAGGGCGAGGCGATGATTGCCGCCGCCGCCGGCGCGAACCGCGTATTTCTGGGCGATACGCAGGCCGGGCAGGGTCTTGCGGGTATCGACAACCTGTGCCTTGGTGCCGGCAATGGCGTCGGCGTAGATGCGCGCCTTGCTGGCTACCGCAGAGAGCAGTTGCAGGAAATTGAGGGCACTGCGCTCGGCGGTGAGCAGGGCGCGGCCGTTGCCGTCGATTTCGCAAAGCAGTTGATTGGCCGCAATGCGCTCGCCATCGGCGATATGCCAGGTAACGCGGGCTGTCGGATCAAGGCGGGCGACGCATTCGTCGAACCAGGCCTGGCCGCATAGTACGCCGGGTTCGCGGCAGATTACCGTGGCCTTGACCTGGCGTTCGCCGGGGACGAGGCTGGCGGTCAGGTCGCCGGCGCCGACATCCTCGGCGAGGGCGGCGGCGACGTTGCGGGAAATTTCGGCGGCGAGCGGATAGTCGAAGGCGATGGTCATTGCGGGATTCTGAATGCGGTGGAGGGCGCGATTTTACAGCTTGCCGTTGTCGGCAACCCATTCGTTGAAGAGATTGCGCGCGGCGTCGATGACTTCGCCAGCGGTCAGGCCGACCGGCCCAACGCCGTTGGCGACCAGGCGATCGGCCGCTGCGCCGTGCAGATGAACGCCGGCTAGCAGCGCCATTTCGGGCGGCCAGTTCTGGGCGAGCAGCGCGACGATCAGGCCGCTCAGCACATCACCCATGCCGGCCGTGGCCATACCGGGATTGCCTGTTGAATTTAGCCAAATTTTCCGGTTGACCGTGGCAATCACCGTTCCGCAGCCCTTGAGGGCGACATGGCAGCGATAGCGGCTGGCCAGCTCGCCAGCGGCCTTGATCCGGTCGGTTTGCACGTCGCGCACCGAGCAGCCGAGCAGGCGGGCCGCTTCGGCCGGGTGCGGGGTCATGATGGCCGGGCCGACGCGGTTGTAGAGGTTGCCTTCGAGACGGCCGTCTTCGGCCAGCAGGTTGAGAGCATCGGCGTCGAGAACAAGCTGGACCGGGGCTTTGAGCGATTGTTCGAGCAGGCGCAGGGCTTCCGAGGAGCGACCCAAGCCGGGGCCGCAGGCCAGTGCCTGGAGGTCGGCCTGGAGCAAGGTGTCGGCCCGGCGCATCATCAGTTCCGGCTGGAGCAGGTCGACGGTCGGCGCGTCGGCATCGAGCAGCCCGAGATAGACGCGGCCGGCGCCCAGCTTGAGCGCAGCACGGCCAGCCAGGAAGGCGGCGCCGACCATGGTCTTGCCGCCACCGAGGATGCCGGCGCTGCCGAAGCTACCCTTGTGCGTGTTATTGCGGCGCGGTTTCAGGCGGGCGCTGAAGTCGGCCAGGGTGACGATGTGGCCATCCGGCTCGATTTCGTCGGCCGGGTTCAGGGCGAGGTCGGCGACGCGAATCTCGCCGCAGCAGTCGGGGCCGTCGGCGGTGAGCAGCCCGGGCTTGCCGGCGATGAAGGTGATCGTGTGGCTGGCCTGAATGCACGGGGTAAAGCTGGCGCCGGTGTCGGCATTCAATCCGGATGGGCAGTCGAGCGCCAGCAGCGGGCAATTGTCGCGTTCGGCCAGCCGATTGACCGTGCTGATCCACTGGGCGTAGCAGCCTTCCGGCGCGCGGGTCAGTCCGATGCCGAACAGGCCGTCGATGATCAGCGACCAGCGGGCATCGTCGGGAATCGCCGTGCTCATCTCGCCACCGGCTGTGATGAAGGCTTGTCGGGCGGCGGCCGCATCGGCCGGGAGTTTCTCTGCTTCGCCGGCAAAAACGACGCGCACGTCAAAGAAGCGTTGGCGCAGCCTCCACGCCGCCTCAAAAGCATCGCCGCCGTTATTGCCAGGCCCGGCAAGGATGAGGATGGCGTGGTTCCGCTCGCCGGCGAGTAGCGCTGCCCAGTCGGCGGCAGCAATCCCGGCGCGCTGCATGAGCCCCTCATTGGCGTGACGGCTTTCGATCTGGCGCAGGCTTGGCGACTGGTAAAGCGTGTTCGGGTTCATGACAGGATTCTAGCGCCGGATGCTTGTCTCGCATGCATGAGAATCATCGCGAACAGCGCGTCCGGATCGATTGGCTTCGAGATGTGGTCGACCATGCCGGCAGCGAAGCAGGCGTCCCGTTCTTCGGCCAGGGCATGGGCTGTCTGGCCGATGATCGGCAGCTCGGGGGCCAGTTGGTGGATGGCGCGGGTGGCTTCGAAACCGTTCATCACCGGCATCTGGATATCCATCAGCACAACATCGTAGGCCGCCGCGCCGTGTGTGCGAACGGCGTCGACCGCCTGCTGGCCATCTTCCGCAAAGCTGGCTTCGGCGCCGACTTCGGCAAGAATTTCGCTCATGATCAGGCGACTGATATCGACGTCTTCGGCGACCAGAATCCGCAAACCGCTGAGGATTTTTTGCGTAGTCGCACTGGCTGCAACGGTTTCGGGTGTCACCTCGTTATGGTGGCGGACGGCGGTGTAGGGCAGAAGCACCGTAAAACAGCTGCCAACATCGGGTGTGCTGTCGACGCTGATCGTGCCGCCCATCAGGCGAACGAGGTGATCGGTGATGGCCAGCCCGAGGCCGGAGCCGCCGAAGCGCCGGGTCGTTGAATTGTCGCCCTGCTCGAAGGGGTTGAAAATATTGGCCATCTGCTCCGGTGAGATACCGATGCCGGTGTCAGTAATGCGGAAACGCAGATGGGCGCCGTCGAGGTCGGCTTCGAGGCTGACGGTGCCGCTGCTGGTGAACTTGACAGCGTTGGAGAGCAAGTTGAGCAGTATCTGACGCAGGCGCAGGGCGTCGCCGCGACACTCTGCGGGCAGGCTGTCGGCACGTACCAGGAGGAATTCGAGTCCTTTGCTTGTGGCGCGCTCCTGCATCATCTCGACGGTTTCATCGAGAACGATGGACAGGTCGACCGGCGTGTCCTCGATCTTGAGCATGCCGGCCTCCATTTTCGAGAAATCGAGGATGTCGTTGATGATGCCGAGCAGCAGCTTGCCGGAATGCTGGATCTTGATCAGCGCGTCGTTGGCCTTGCTGCCTTCTTCGGTCGCGCGCAGGGCGATATGGGTCATGCCGAGGACACCATGCAGCGGGGTGCGGATTTCATGGCTCATCTTGGCCAGAAATTCGCTCTTGGCCATGGCCAGGCGGATGGCATCGGCCCGCGCCAGTTCGAGATCGGCGGTGCGTTCCTCGACCAGTTGTTCGAGATGGTCGCGGTAACGTTCGATTTCGGCGTCCTTGCGCGTGTGTTCGGCGATGGCGTTGCGCAGTTCGCTCTCCATCGCCTTGATGTCGGTGATGTCGGCGACGAAGCCGCAGAAAATGATGCTGTTGTCTGTGCTCGGTTCGGGGATGGCGCGAATGAGCAGCCATTTGATCTGCCCGTCGGGCATGCACAGGCGGTATTCGTGCCGCCAGGGCGTCAGGTTTTTTGCTGCAGCGTTCAGTGAGTCGATAAAGAGGTGATAGTCGTCCGGATGGACCATCCGGCGCAAGCTGTCGGTACTTTCGCGAACCTCTTCCGGCGTGACGCCATAGAGCTCCTTGATCGCATCGCTGGCAAACGGAAAGCTGCCGTGGCCATCGGCGTTCAGACGGTACTGGAAGACGACGCCCGGCACTTCCGAGACAATCTGGCGCAGGCGTTTGTTGGCAGAATGTTCGGCGGCCTTGGCCTCTTCGGCGATGATGACTTCCTGCAGCCCGTTGAAGGCGGTGGTCAATTGCCCGATTTCGTCATTCCGGTGCACCGGCAGCGCCTGGCGCGGCACGTCGCCGCTACTCATCTGGCTCAGCAACTGCGAGGCTTCGGCCAGAGGCTGGAACTGCCGACGCAGCCACCACCAGCACAGGATGGCGAGGACCAGGGTGAGGCCGGATGAAACCATGACCAGGTGTCGCTCGACACTGTCGATCGGTGCGAAGGCTTCGGCGGCGGGCAGAACCGATTGCATGAGCCAGCCGGTAGAGGGTATCTCCTTGCTCGATGACAGTTCGAGAACACCGCGGGAGCTGAGGGCCAGCCCAGAGCCTTCGTAGCCGTCGATGTAACGGTCATACACAGCATTGACGCCGCGTGGCGGGCCGCTCTTGAGCAAGCGGTGTTTGTCCGAGGCGGTGACGTAGCTGCGCGTTTTGGGCGCGGTAATCAGGAAATCGCCAGTCAGACCGTATTTCGTGGTGCCGATCTGATCGAGAAAATTGGACTGGTTCAGGTTGGTGACGCCGACGACGACGCCCACCACCTGTTTTTGCTCATCGTGGATCGGCGCCATGATGGCAAAGATCGGTTGCTGGCTGTGTTCGCTGAACAACGGGTCAGTGATGGTTGCGCCGGCGCCGCTCAGCACGTGCTTGATCCCGGGATAGTCGAGAAAATTGACGCCGGTGCGTTTGAGTTGGCGCGGAATGCTGGCTACCGCTATCCCCTGGCGATCAATGACGAGTAAGCCCCAGTTGAAAATGCTCTCGGGGAGCGGATGGCGTTCAAGCGAAGCCTGGGCTTCCGGCGAATCGGCCAGTCGGCTGATGCGATAGCCATCGGCGATGGTCCGGACGATTTCCTGCCGTTCGCGAATCGAGCGGTCGAGTTCGTTGGCGATCAGGGAGACTGTCGAGAACTGCTGCCGGGAGATGGTCGTCTCCATGTCCCGGCGCATGGTGTGGCCAAGTGCAAAAACAGCGCTCCATAGCACAAACAGGCCAAGCAGCAGAACGCCGATGGTGATGCGCGTCTGCAGTGATCGCAAATCGAACAGCGCGAGCAGTTTCTTCATCGTGTTTTTGGAGTTTCTGTCGTTTTTCGACAGCTTACGGCGTTCGGATCGATTTCGCCAGAAGGATGGTTTGGCGGTGAATGCTGACGGTATCGTTTATCTGGCGGGCATAGCCGCCGGCCATGGCAATGGCGACCGGTGCGCGGTGGACCAGGGCTTTGTTGAAAACCATCCGGTCGCGCTCGGCCAGGCCTTCAAAGCTCAGTCCGAGGCGCCCGAGGCGGTCGTCGTGATAGGGGTCGGCGCCGGCCAGGTAGATGACCAGATCGGGGCGGGAAAGATCGAAGGCGGTATCGAGGCCGTGGGCGAGTTGCCGCAGGTAGGCGGCGTCGGAGCAGCCATCGGGCAGTTCGATGTCGAGGTCGCTCTGTTCCTTGTCGAAGGGAAAGTTGCGGGCGCCGTGGATGGAGAAGGTGAAGATGCTGTCGTCGCCGCGCAGGATGCTGGCCGTGCCGTTGCCCTGATGCACGTCGCAATCGACAATCAGGACGCGGTCGGCCCGGCCTTCGGCCTGCATGGCGCGGGCGGCAATGGCGGCGTCGTTGAAGACGCAGAAGCCCTCGCCGTGATCGCGGAAAGCGTGGTGGGTGCCGCCGGCCAGATTGGCGGCAACGCCGTCCTCGAGCGCTGCCCGGCAGGCGCAGATGGTGGCGCCGGCCGAGCGGCGGGAGCGTTCGACCATACCTGCGCTCCACGGAAAGCCGATTTGCTTTTCGGCCGTTTTTTCCAGTTGACCGTGGGAAACGGCATCGATGTACTTCTGGTCGTGGGCGCGGGCCAGTTCTTGGTCGGTGGCAGCGTGTGGCAGATGAAAATCGGCCGGACCGAACTCGCCGCTGGCGAGTAGCGCCTCGCGAAGTCGGGAATACTTTTCCATGGGAAAACGATGCCCGGCCGGCAAAGGCAAAACGAAGACATCGGTGTAGAACAGCCGCACAGCCGATGTCTTCGCGGATGTATTAGTTCAAGGCGGCCGACATCTTGCGACGGAATTCGCGGATCAGGTCGTCGTACTGGTCGCTGCCGGCGAGGGCCTCGAACAGGGTCAGCAAGGCTTTGCGGCCGGCTCCTTCGTCGAAGGAGCGGTCACGAACGACGACTTCGAGCGCCGCTTCCATGGCTTCGCGGAAACGGGCCTGGGCGGCGTAGGCGCGCGAGAGGTCGAGGCGAACCGCGTGGTCGGCCGGGTTGGCGGCCAGTTTGGCTTCGAGTTCGGCCGTATCGGCGGCGCCAGCAGAGAGTGCGAGGCGGGCGCGCAGGGCGTTGGCGCGGTCGGCTTCCTGGGTGTAATCGCCGGAGAGCAGTTGGCCGGCTTCGTCGTTGCGGCCGAGCTGCATCATGACGTCGACGGCGTCGAGCTGGATGGCCTGGTCTTCCGGCTTGATCTTGCTGGCTTCGACCAGCTTGGCGAGGGCTTCTTCGAGCTTGCCTTCGATGACCAGCGCAGCGGCTTCGGCGCGCAGGTCGCCGCCCGGCGCGGGGGGCAGGGCGAAGCGGTCGAGGAATTCGCGGATCTGGCCTTCAGGCAGGGCGCCGTCGAATTGATCGACCAACTGGCCCTGGAACAGGACCTTGACCGATGGAATGCTGCGCACACCGAAGTGTTGGGATAGCTCGGGGTTTTCGTCGGCATTGACCATGGCGAGCAGGAAGCGGCCCTTGTATTCCTCGGCCAGCTTTTCGAGCAGGGGCTTGAGCACCTTGCACGGCTCGCACCACGGCGCCCAGAAATCGACGACCACCGGCACGCTTTCGGCCGGCTGGAGAACCTTGGTTTCGAAATCTTGGATGGAAACGTCAAAAGCAAATTCGGACATGGCGTGGCCTGTTTAAATTAGAGTCGGGTGAATTCTACCGTCAGCTTCATGGCGACGGGAGAATGCAGGGAAAGCGTCGGGCCGTCGTTACGCACCAGCCATTCGGCGAGGCGGGCCGGGAAGTCGGGGGTGTCGGGCAAAGAGTCGTTTGTTGAGTCTTCCACTAAGTGGAGGCTGGCCGGCGACTTTTCAAGAGGCGCGCGGCTCAAGGCCAGCCAGTGGCCGCTGGCGACATCGGCGGCGTGGTCGAGCTGGGCGCACAGCACCTGGGCGCAACGGCCTTCGTTGAGCCAGATTATGGCCAGGCTGAGCAACAGCGACCAGTTGGCCATCCCTTCGCTGTCGAGCGGCAGATGCATGGCCGTTTGCAGGCCGGGCAGAAAGCTCTGGATCTGGGCAGCGGCGATGGCCGGCTGGGTGGCGAGGAAGTCGTAAGGCATCGGCTCGGCGCTGCCCGAGCAGACTTCGTCGAGCAAGGTCAGCGTTTCGAGGCGCGGACCGCTGGTCGACTGCCAGAGCAGGGCGGTTGGCAAGGAGCGGCGTTCGGCGGGCAGGCAGGCCAGGGCGCCGACCAGCGCCAGCTGGGTGAGCGGCGCGGCACGGCGCAGTGGTTTGCCGAGCGCGGCGCGCACGGCGGCCGGCAGGTCGGCGGGGGCGAAGCTTTGGCTGAGGACGGCGCTTAGGCTGATCATCCGTGGCGCTCCACGATCAGGCTGGCCAGCCCGCCACCAAAGCCGATCAGGTTGAGCAGGGCGCGCTCGATGTGTTCGGTGCTGCGCTCGACCATCGGGAACAGGGCAATTTCCGGATCGACCTTGGAGAAACCTGCCGTGGCGGGGATCTTGTCGGCATCCAGGCAGGCGAGCAGGGCAGCGAGTTCGGCCATGCCGCTGGCGCCCAGTGTGTGGCCGAGGCCCGGCTTCAGCGAGAGGAGCAGCGGCATGTGCTGGCCGAAGACTGTGCGCAGGGCGTTGGCTTCAGCCAGGTCGGTGCCCGGCGAGCCGGCGGCCTGCAGCTTGATCAGCTCGATGTCGGCGGCTCGCAAATTTGCTTCATTCAGGCAGTCGACCGCAACATCGGCAATCCGGGAGCCATCCGGATTTGGGCCGGTGGTCGAAAAGCCGTCGAGGCCGGTGCGTAGCCCGGCGATGCGCCAGGTGGCAGGCTTGGCGCTGAGGTAAACGGCGGCGACCGCCTCGCCGAGGACCAGGCCGTCGCGCCGGGCGTCAAAGGGGCGTCCTGCGGTGCGCGAGAGCAATTCCATGGCAGCAAAGCCGGCCAGCGTGCTGTCGTTGGCGAGCTCGACGCCGAGGATGATGGCGTCGTCGATGAGGCCGGCGGCGATCAGACTGCGCGCCGCATCAAGGGCCGAAAAGCCGGAGGTACAAGCGTTCGAGAAACTGCTGATGGCACCGTTCAGGCCCATCCATTCGGCGATCTGTCGGCTGAACGAGGCGGCGGCGACCGGTAGCTCAAACGGCACGCCGAGTTGTTCGAAATGGCCGATCTGGAAGGATGAAGAGGCAACGAACAGCGGTGTTTCGGATGGTAGCTGACCGAGCTGGCCGACGACCTGACGGATGGCTTGCTCGGCGCGGAGCATCCAATTGGTTTCGTCGAGCGGCAGTGCAAAATAGGGAAAGGCGCGCTCGCCCAGTTTTCGTTGGCCGGCGCTGCATTCGCCGTTCCACAGTGCGCTGGCAACAGCGGCCGGCGCATTGCCGCGGGCGCAAAGCAGGGCGGTTTTATTGATGAATACCGGACGCGTCATGCGCGGCTGGCCAGCCAGGCGTCGAGGTGTTCGGCCATGTTGGCGACGCTGGACAGGACGCGGCGGGTTTCCTTGCTGTCGGGCAGGCGCAGGCCGTATTTTTTCTTGATTGCCATCGAGATTTGCAGGGCGTCAAGCGAGTCGAGCTGCAGCGGTGCTTCCGGCCCGAACAGGATTTCGTCGTCGGTGATGCTTTCCGGGGGGCAATCCTTGTCGCAGGATTCGACGATCAAGGCCTTGAGTTCGAGGCAGAGAGCAGCATTCATGATTGGGCAGCGAGTGAGCGGTGATTGAGCCAGGCGGCCAGGGCCAGCGACAGGGCGGCGAAGGCAAGCAGCGGCAGCAGGCTGGGCAGCAGGTCGGCGAAGCTGCCGTGACGGAGCATGACGGTGTGGAAACCGTCCAGCCCCCAGGCCATCGGCGACAGCGCAGCAAGCTTTTGCATGAAGGCCGGCATGACAAATTTGGGGACCATGACGCCGCCGATGGCGCCCATCAGGATATTGCTGACGCCACCGACGATGGTGGCTTGTTCGGAGGTTTGGGCCAGGCTGGCGACGAGCAGTGCCCAGGCGACGGCCGCCAGGCTGACCGCGACCGAAACCGCCCACCAGTTGAGCAGGCCCGGCCCGCTGGGCATTTCCAGCGCCTCGCTGCCGAACATTGGCACGACGAAGATGCCGACCAGCACCATGAACAGCGCCTGCAACTGGTTGACGACAAAGAAAGGCAGCAGCTTGCCGGCGAGCAGCAGGCGGAAAGGCACGCCCATGGCGCGCAGGCGCTGCAGCGTGCCTTGCTGGCGCTCGATGATGAAGATCGACGAAATCGGGATGACGACGAAGAACATGGCGAAAATGAGCCAGGCCGGGACGTTTTGCTGCACAGAGGACGGCGGCTTGATGCTCTGGTCGTTGCGCACGGCGACGCTGGTGATTTCGTCCGGCCAGTCGCGTTCGGTGGCGCCGGGCGCGGTCGGCAGGCCGAACAGCTTGCCGGCCCGGCGGGTCAGTTCATCGGCCCGGAGGGCGCCGAGCGCGGCCATGACCTGATTGCGGAAGGCCAGTTGCAGGGCCGGGTTGAGCGTCGGGTCGAGGAGCAGGGTCAGCGCTTCGGTAGCCTGGCCGTCGGCGCCGGCGGGGGTGAGCAGGCGGCTGCCGAAACCTTTGGGCAGAACCAGTGCCAGTGCATGCTGGCCGGTGCGGATGCCGTCGCGGGCAGCTTCCGGCGTTTGGGCGTCGGCGGCCAGTGCCTGCAATTTGAAAGTGGCGCCTTTGGCGAGGCGCTTGCTGAATGCTTTCGAATGCTCGCTGTGATCGAGGTCGATAATGACGTAGCCGACATCGACGGTAATGCCGGGCGAGAAGGCGTCGCGCAGCGCCATGGTCATGACCAGAATGAACATGGTCGGCATGATGAACAGGGCGATCAAGCCATGCTTGTCGCGGAGCAGCGCAATGCTTTCCTTGAGCCAGAGAGCGAAGAGGCGGGGCATCATCGTTCAGTCCCGCAGTGAGCGTTGGGTCAGGTTCATGAAGACCTGTTCGAGGTTCTGCTGGCCGAGGTTCAGGCGAATGACCGTGCAGCCAGCGGCAGCCAGTTCATCGAGTAAGCGTGGTAATTCCACGGTCAACCGGAAAAAAAGCCGAAATTTGAAATCCCCGAGTGGCATCGCGGCATAGCGTTCGGCGATGTCGGCTGGTAGCGCACGATCCAGCTCAAGTTCGACCTGCGGTTCCGGGTTGTGCAGGATGTCGGCCAGCGAGCCTTCGGTCAGCACGCGGCCCTGGTCGACGATGGCGATACGCTGGCAGATGGCTTCGACTTCTTCCATGTAATGGCTGGTGTAGATCACCGTTGTACCAGCGGCGGGCAGGGCAGCGATGGCATCGAGCAGGAAGTGGCGGGATTGCGGGTCGACGCCAACGGTGGGCTCGTCGAGCAGCAGCAGTTGTGGCTGGCCGAGCAGGCCGATGGCCAGGTTGAGCCGCCGGCGCAGGCCGCCGGAGAGCTGGTCGGCGCGCTTGCCGACAACCTGTTCAAGGCGGGCGAAGCTGATGGCAGCTGAGCATTGCGTCTTGATTTCACGGCTGTTCAGGCCAAGAACCCCGGCGAAGAAGCGCAGGTTTTCGGCCACGGTCAGCATCGGGTAAAAGGCGTAATCCTGCGGTACCAGCGCGATGGCGCGCGGGTTGGCGGCACGGGCTTCGGCCAGCGCTTGGCCGTTCAGGGAAATCTGGCCGTGGGCGGCACTCAACAGGCCGGCGAGCAGCGAAATAAGCGTGGTTTTGCCGGCGCCGTTCGGGCCGAGCAGACCGTAAACGCTGGCGGCCGGAATCGTTAGCGAGACATCCTGCAACGCCGGGGCGACAGCATCGCGATAGCGGTAGGTAACGCCATCGACCTTGAGCATCAGGCGGCGCGGCGCAGGTCGCGGAAAAAAACCTGCTCGCGGTCGGCGATGGCGCGCAGTTTGTCGGCCAGCTTGGCCGGATTGAGCGGCTCACGGTCGCGGATCATGCGGGCCGTGGATAGCGCAAATTCGCGCCACTCGTCGCCGATGTCGATCAAAGTGTCCGAGAGTTCGTTGAGTGCCGGGCGGGTCAGCCGTTCGGCCGCTTCCTGCAGGAAGGCAGCGTAAATGAAGCGGAAACCGCCACCGCCGGTGCCGATTTCTTCCTGCATGCGGACGACCTGGCCGATGAACATCTTGGCCGCGGCCGGGTTGCCGGTAGCGTCGAGGCGCCCGATGGCGTTGGCCAGGCGGCGAATACCGCGTACGCCGATGATCGGGATGGGCGAATCGAGCAGGATGCGCGTCGTTTTCTTGATGGCCTTGGGCAGAACTTTCGCCCAGTCAGGTTCGACCGGCTTGCCTTCCGGGTAGTAGAGCAGCCCTTTCGGGGCGAGCACGCCCTTGGCAAAACGGGCGCGGCTCAGATCGGCCGGGGCGCAGGTCACCGTCGTTTCAACCACCGGATCGGACAACTGGTAGTCGCCGCTCGCCGCATCGCGGCCATAGGCCAGGACATTGTGGGCGTTAAAATGAAAGCGCAGGTCTTCGGGCATATAGGGCAGCCAGAATACCGAAGTCTGCATGCCGACCAGTTGGCCGGCATCGAGAAGTTCGTTCAGGCGCTGTTCGCCGGCTTCCGGGCTGCGGAAGGTTTCGAAACGCATCTTGAGGCCGAGCGGCTTCTGCAGGCCCTTGATGATGAATTTCGGCGGCATGCGGTAGGCGACCAGCGGCAGGCCGTTGATCTTGATGATCGGCAGATAGGCGAAGGAAAGTGCCGACGACAGGCCGAAAGCCATCGCCTCCGAGATCGGTAGGCCAAGATGGCGCAGCATGGACGACATGACGCCGCTTTCGCAATGGGAAGCATGGCTGTGCTGGAATTCCATCATTCGGCCTTTTTGAGTTGCTCGACCGTCAGGCCCATGGCTTCGCCATAGCGCTGGAGCAGCCCGGCCGATAGGCCCTGAAAAATATCCGGCCGAAAGTGACGGCGGATGCGCCACTGCCAGAGGCCGGTGACCTGCGACAGCAGCGGCACGTCCATGCGCGCCTTGTGCATATGGTATTCGAGCACCGAAGTCTGGCCGGCGATGACGCGCTGGCGGGCATCTTCGGCCAGCCGGTTGAGGTCTTCGACAGCCTGCCGGGTGACGATTTCCTCGACCTCCCAGCCGGCCGATTGCACGATGTGCAGCTTGCCGTCGGCGCCGCGCGCGTACATTGCCTTGCGCTGGCCGCCCAGCGTGCTGTTGCCTTCCTGTGGGACCTCGTTATCGAGCATGGCCGACCGCCGTCAGGTGCATGAGCGAGCCGGTGAAACGACCGCTTTCCGGGATGAAACAGAGGACGCGATCACCATCGTTGAGGCGACCACTCTTGAGCAGCTCATCAATCATGATGTAGATCGACGCTGATCCGGTATTGCCCTTGGTCTGCAGGTTGGTAAACCATTTGTCCTGAGCGATCGGGAAGCCGACGGCGGCCATGCAGTCAGCCATCGGCTGGCGGAAGTACTCGGAGGACATGTGCGGCAGGAACCAGTTGATATCGGCCGGTTTGACATCACGGGTGCGCTGCATTTTTTCCAGCGACTTGCCGATGGTCTGGTAGGTCACTTCGGCATTGAGCAAACGGACATCCTGCTTGATCGAAAAAATCGACTGCGCAGCGCGCTGTTCCGGCGAGTACTGTTGCCAGCCCTGCAGCGACCCATCGCCCCGCTTTTCGCCGCCGGCATACATGCAGACTTCCATCGTATTTGCCTGCGACAGGATGTCGATCCAGTCGATGCGCAACGACAGGCCATCGGTGCGCGGCTGATCCTGGAGCAGAAAGGCGCCGGCTCCGTCGGACAGCATCCAGCGCAGGAAATCCTTTTCGAAAGCGATTTCCGGATTGGTTTCCAGCTCAGCCACCCGATGTTCCGATTCGGCTGCGAAATTGCGGGCGTGCAGCATGCTGGAGGAGAGTTCGGAGGCGGTCGCTACGGCGTTGCGTGCCAGACCGGAAAGGACGCTCATGTAGGCATACTTGAGCGCCGTGATGCCGGCCACGCAGATAGCTGCGGTCGACACCACTTCGCAGGCCGGAATGCCCAGTTCGCCATGTACCATGACGCCATGGTTAGGCATGATCTGATCCGGAATGGTCGTGCCGCTGACCAGGCAATCGATATCGTCGGGGGAAAAGCGTTCGCAGGCCAGGCCGCGCACGGCTTCGGCCGTCAATTGGGCATTGGTGTGGGTCGGGGCGCCGGTCGTCGGGTCGATGGCGTAGTGACGCTGGCGAATGCCATTGTTACGCAGCACGATGCGCCGGGCACGCGACGGCTTGCCGGCGATCATGCCGAGCACCTTTTCGATGTCGTCGTTGCCGACCGGCGCATTGGGCAGGAAGGCCGACGTGCCGTTGATATAAACCTTGCCGCTAGGGTGCATATTTTTCTAAGTTGAATTCCTGCGAGCCGGAAGGCTGCTCGAGTTCGGCCTTGAGCCGCTCAAGCCGCGGTTTGAGCAGCGGGGAAAATAGCCATTGTAACAACAGGCTTATTGGAACGACGGTCACGATGAGCGTAATCAGATAAAGAACAAACAACAAAAGTACCGGCCGTCGCCGCCATTGGCCACGTTTCCCGAAGAGCCGGACCAGTTTCGACCAGACGCCGAAAGCCCGCCGGCCGGCACGTTCGCTGATGGCCAGGCGCGGATTGACGGTGACGGCTCGCAGCCCGCTTAGCATCGGCTGATTCAGTTTTTCCTGGTCGTGGTTGAGTCCATCGGCCAGGGCTAGCCCGAAACGGCGCGCCTGACGGATTTCATCTGGCGATACGCCGGCCGGCGGCAAGCCAAGAAAACTGCCTTTTTTGCCGGTCCACACCCAGCGCGGCGTGGTGATGAAGGTAGCCAACGGGTGGCCCTGATCGGTAAATGCCATGTGGTCGATCAGGCGGCCGCCGGCATCGTCGATTAGCTGTTTCATCGTTTCCTGTGCCGACAGCCACATGTTGCGGCAGGCGACCAGCGTGATGACCGGTTTGCCGCAGATCAGCTGCCGACCTTCGGCGCTTTGCAGGAAAGCCGTCATCGGCAGGGCCGGGGAGAGATACCAGACCTGGTAGGTCAGGATTACCAGATCGAAGGGGGTATCAGCGGCGATTCCCAGCGGGCGAAGCGGCGGCGCATCGAGCTGGACACATTCGGGGAAAGCGTCGAAAAAATCGACGATCGGCCAGGGAAACGGAAACGCCATTGCCGGCACCAGTGTTTCGAGATGCACGTCGTGACCGGCTGCCCGCAAGGGGGCGATGACCCGCTCGGTAATGTCCAAAAGCTGTCCGGTTTGGGAGTAATTGACGACGAGAACGCGTTTCAAGGGGTATCCGCTGAGCTGGCTAACCCGCAATTCTAGCAAATCGCCGTAGTCGCACGGAGATCGGTGCATATTCCATCCGCAAGTGCAATATTGATCGACACGCTTGGGGTTTTTCGCCCTTATCGGCTATGATTCTGCTTTCCCGCAGCCTGTCTTTCCATGACCAAATTTGTTTTCGTTACGGGTGGTGTCGTGTCCTCATTGGGCAAAGGCATCGCCGCCGCGTCGCTCGGGGCCATTCTGGAATCCCGCGGCATCAAAGTTACCCACCTCAAGCTTGACCCCTACATCAACGTCGACCCCGGCACGATGAGTCCTTTCCAGCACGGAGAGGTTTTCGTCACCGAGGACGGCGCCGAGACCGATCTCGATCTCGGGCATTACGAGCGCTTCACGAGCGCCAAAATGGGCAAGCGCAACAACTTCACGACCGGCCAGATCTACGACACGGTGCTCAAGAAAGAGCGTCGCGGCGAGTATCTCGGCAAGACCGTCCAAGTCATTCCGCACATCACCGACGAGATCAAGAACAAGATCAAGGCCGGTGCCGAAGGTGCTGAAGTAGCCATCGTCGAAGTCGGCGGTACGGTCGGCGACATCGAGTCGCTGCCTTTCCTGGAAGCCATTCGGCAGATCGGTTTCGAAGAAGGCCGCAACAACGTCTGCTACATGCATCTGACGCTGCTACCCTATATTCCGACCGCCGGCGAACTGAAGACCAAACCGACCCAGCACTCCGTCAAGGAGCTGCGCGAAATCGGTATCCAGCCGGACATCCTGTTGTGCCGTGCCGACCGTTCCATTCCGGTCGAAGAGCGCCGCAAGATTGCCTTGTTCTGCAATGTGATGCCGGAAGCCGTCATCGAGTGTCTCGATGCCGATTCGATCTACAAAATTCCGGGCATGCTGCACGAACAGATGCTTGACGAAATCGTTTGCCACAAGCTCAACATCCTGGCCAAGGCCGCCGATCTGACGGTCTGGCGCAACCTGATCGTCGCGCTGGAGCATCCGCAGCACGAAGTGACGGTGGCTTTCGTCGGCAAGTATGTCGACCTGACCGAGTCGTACAAGTCGCTGATCGAGGCGATCAAGCACGCCGGCATCCATACGCGTAGCCAGGTCAATATCGTCTATCTCGATTCCGAAGATCTTGAAAAGAACGGTGTCGGCGTCCTCAAAGGCATTGACGCCATCCTGGTGCCGGGCGGCTTTGGTCGTCGTGGTACCGAAGGCAAGATTGCCGCCATCCGTTACGCCCGCGAAAACAAGGTGCCTTACCTCGGCATCTGTCTTGGCATGCAGCTCGCTGTCGTTGAATTTGCTCGCGATGTGGCCGGCATGGCCGAAGCACATTCCACCGAGTTCGTTCAGGACACGCCTTATCCGGTCATCGGCCTGATTACCGAATGGCTCGATGCCTCCGGCAAGGTTGAAAAGCGTAGTGAAGACTCCGACATTGGCGGCACGATGCGACTTGGCGGTCAAGTCTGCAAACTGGCCGAAGGCTCGCTGGCGCGCAATATTTACGGCGCCCCGGAGATTACCGAGCGTCACCGCCATCGCTACGAAGTCAACAACACCTTGCTGGCGCAACTGGAAGCCAAGGGTCTGGTCGTTGCCGGTCGTGCGCCGGGTACTGATCTGTGCGAAATGATCGAATTGCCGGCTGACGTCCATCCGTGGTTCGTCGGTTGCCAGTTCCACCCGGAATTCACCTCCAACCCGCGTCAGGGTCACCCGCTGTTCACCTCTTTTGTGAAGGCAGCGCTGGCCAATCAAAAGGTCAAAGGTAAATGAAACTCTGTGGTTTCGAGGCTGGTCTTGACCAGCCTTTTTTCCTGATAGCCGGCCCGTGCACAGCTGAGTCGGAGCAGCTCTGTCTGGATGTTGCCGGCCACATGAAGGAAGTCTGCGGTCGACTGGGAATTCCGTACATTTTCAAAGCCTCCTACGACAAGGCCAACCGCAGTTCCGGCAAGTCGGTGCGCGGTCTTGGGCTTGACGAGGGTCTGCGCATCTTCTCCGAAGTGCAACGCCAGATCGGCGTACCGGTCCTGACCGATGTGCATGCGATCGAAGATATTGCCGCCGTGGCCAGTGTTGTCGATGTCCTGCAAACGCCGGCTTTCCTCTGTCGCCAGACCGATTTCATCCATGCCGTCGCAACCTGCGGCAAGCCGGTGAATATCAAGAAGGGCCAGTTCCTGGCGCCGGGCGACATGAAGAACGTCGTCGACAAGGCGCGGGAAGTCAATAACGGCGCCGACAACATCATGGTCTGCGAGCGTGGCGCTTCGTTTGGCTACAACAATCTCGTTTCTGACATGCGCAGCCTCGCCATCATGCGCGAAACCGGTTGTCCGGTTGTCTTTGATGCCACCCATTCTGTGCAGTTGCCAGGCGGGCAGGGTACGACCTCCGGCGGTCAGCGCGAATTCGTCCCGGTGCTGGCCCGGGCGGCGGTTGCCGTCGGTATCTCTGGGCTATTCATGGAAACCCATCCCTGTCCGGAAAAGGCTTGGTCGGATGGCCCGAATAGCTGGCCGCTGGCCCGCATGGAGAGTTTGCTGGCTACGCTGGTGGCGCTCGACAAGGCCGTCAAGGCGGCTGGCTTCGAGGAAATGAAGTAATCCACAAGTTAATTATTTAGTTTAAGTTTTTAATTTAACCTTCTGATAATAAGGAAGAAATATGAGTTCAATCGTTGATGTTGTAGCCCGTGAAATTCTCGATTCCCGTGGTAACCCCACGGTCGAAGCTGATGTTCTGCTCGAGTCCGGCGTCATGGGTCGCGCCGCTGTTCCGTCTGGCGCCTCTACTGGTTCACGCGAAGCCATCGAGCTGCGCGATGGCGACAAGGGTCGCTACCTCGGCAAGGGCGTGCTGCAGGCTGTCGAGAACGTCAATACCGAGATTTCCGAGGCCATCATCGGCCTTGATGCCCAGGAACAGGCTTTCATCGATCAGACCATGATCGACCTCGACGGTACCGACAACAAGTCGCGTCTTGGCGCCAATGCCATCCTGGCCGTTTCGATGGCCGTTGCCAAGGCGGCTGCTGAAGAGTCCGGCCTGCCGCTCTACCGCTATTTCGGCGGCATGGGCCCGATGCAGATGCCGGTACCGATGATGAACATCATCAACGGTGGCGAACACGCCAACAACAGCCTGGACATCCAGGAATTCATGATCATGCCGGTCGGCGCGCCCAACTTCCGTGAAGCCTTGCGCTGCGGCGCTGAAATCTTCCATTCGTTGAAGAAGTTGCTCGACAAGAAGGGCCACTCGACCGCCGTCGGCGACGAAGGCGGTTTTGCCCCGAATCTGGGTAGCCATGCCGAAGCGCTGCAAATCATCATGCAGGCTATCGAAGCTGCCGGTTACGTGCCGGGCAAGGACGTCCTGCTGGCGCTCGACTGCGCGGCTTCCGAGTTCTACAAGGATGGCAAGTACCATCTGGCTGGCGAAGGCCTGCAACTGACCTCGGCCCAGTTTGTCGATTACCTGGCCAATCTGGCCGACCAGTTCCCGATCGTTTCGATTGAAGACGGCATGTCCGAAGCCGACTGGGATGGCTGGAAGCTGCTCACCGACCGTCTCGGCAAAACCGTGCAGATCGTTGGCGACGACATCTTTGTCACCAACACCAAGATCTTCAAGGAAGGCATCAAGAAGGGTATTTGCAACTCCATTCTGGTCAAGATCAACCAGATCGGTACGCTGTCTGAAACCTTCGCCGCTGTCGAAATGGCCAAGCGCGCTGGTTACACCGCAGTGATCTCGCATCGCTCCGGTGAGACCGAAGACAGCACCATCGCCGATATCGCTGTCGGCCTCAATGCCGGCCAGATCAAGACCGGCTCGCTGTCCCGTTCCGACCGTATCGCCAAGTACAACCAGCTCATCCGCATCGAGGAAGATCTGGGCGATACCGCTTCCTACCCGGGCCGCGAAACTTTCTACAACCTGCGCTAATCACGCATGCGCTGGCTGACGGTCGGCCTTCTCGCAGCCATCGGCCTGCTCCAGTTCCCTCTGTGGGTGGGCAAGGGGGGCTGGCTGAAGGTGTGGGAATACGACCGTCAATTGCAGCAGCAGAAGGAAGTGACCAAGAAGCTGGAAATCAGGAACGCCGGCCTCGACGCCGAGGTCCGCGATCTTAAGCAGGGCTACGATGCCATCGAGGAACGCGCCCGCTTTGAGCTGGGCATGGTCCGGCAGGATGAAACCTTCGTGCAGATTCCGGAAAAGGTTCCGGGAAAATAAGCGAAATAAAGGCGTCGACCGCAGTAGTCATCAGCATTTGCCTCCGTTAGAATCGTTCTCAGCATTGCCCCACGCAGAGCGCTCAAGGAGAACAACATGCTGCTCAAGGTTGGCGAAAAGGCTCCATCATTCTCGTTGCCGGATGCCGATATGGAGACTATCGATCTGGCGAAGTTTCAGGGGCAGAAACACATCGTTATATTCTTCTACCCGAAGGATGGAACACCCTGTTGCACCAAGGAAGTTACGGATTTTTCGGATCACGAGGACGAATTTCTCCGTCAGGATTGCGTGCTATTCGGCGTCAGTCGCGACGACTGCATGAGGCATGCCGAGTTTCGCGACAAGGAAGGTATCGGCATCGAACTGCTGTCGGATGAGGAAGGCGCCGTCTGCAAGCAATACGGTGTCTGGCAGGCCAAGGAGGTGGATGGCCACCGGAAATTTGGCGTTTGCCGCTCCACCTTTATCATCGATCGTCGCGGTATCATTCGCCACGCGCTTTACAACGTCAATTACAAGGGCCATGCACTGGAAGTGCTGCGCCTGGTCAAGGAACTAAATTCATGAACACGCAGGTTGCCAAGAATTCCGTCATTACTCTCGATTACCACGTTACCGATCCCGATGGCGAAGTGGTCGATGAAGGCCGCGAGCCGCTGATCTACCTGCATGGTGGTTACGACGACATTTTTCCGCTGATTGAGGAATCCCTGCAGGGCAAGAAAATCGGCGAGTCGGTCAAGGTCAAGCTGCAGCCGGACGAAGCCTTCGGTGAATACGATGCCGAGATGGTTCAGATCGAGCCGCGCAAGGACTTTCCGAAGGAACTCGAGGTTGGCATGCAGTTCGAAGGCGGCCCGGAAGAGGGCGGCGAGGATGACTTCGTGATCTATCGCGTCACCGAAATTGCCGACGACAAGGTCGTTCTCGATGGCAATCACCCGCTGGCAGGAATGGCCCTGATCTTCACCTGCACCGTGACGGCGATTCGCCCGGCCAGTGCAGAAGAGATCGAACACGGCCACGTGCATGGCGGCGATGACGACGAGGAAGGCTGCCACTAATCGGCGGCTTGTCTCGCACCAAGGAATGCCCGCTTCGGCGGGCATTTTTTATGGCTGTTTGGGCGGCCAGGGATGGGTTTCGAAACGGAATAGTGCTGGCGATTCGGTGTCGATGACGCCGCGTGTCCAGCCCATAATGGGATAGCCGAAGGTTTCCACGCGGACAAAATTGCTCATTGGCCGGCCTTGCTTGTCCCGGAGTGGATGATCTATCCGGCTTATATGTGAGTCGCCATGGACGGCGATGACCTGACCAGTGAATTGCGATGCCTCGTGGCGTAACTGTTCCAGAAAGTCGCGGTAGCCCTGATGGGCAAAGCCCTGATTGAAATGCGTGAAGCCCGGGTCGGCCTGGAAGAGCAGGACGATGCCGGCCACCTTGTCGCGTCGGGCGAGGGCGAAGTTTTCCTTGAGCCAGTCGATGACGACCGGATTGCGGTCCATGAATTCCAGGCTCGGTTGGCCGGTCATCCCCCAATTGTTGTTGCCGCCTGGCAGATTGAGCGTAACGAATAGAACCGGGCCAAGCCGAAAGCGGGCATGCTCCGGATAGTTGCTAGGCTGGCGTTCAAGCCTCAGCTTCTTCTGGCCGAGTGAAAAGCCATCGCGCCAGAACAGGCGGCGCAACTTGTTCAGGCGCTCCACAGGGGCATAGCTGCCATTCGAGACGCGATCACAGTCGGACCACTCGTTGTCGCCAGGTACAAAAACAAAGGGCACGCGTGAGGCATTGAAGACGCCATGGCGATCAGCGAAAAGGTTGTCGTCGCAGCGATCCTTGCCGGACTTGATGTCGCCGATATGGGCGACGAACTCGACCTGACTGTCGGCGATGGCCTCAAGCATTTTCGGCAGTTCGGCCCGCTCGTAGTCGGAATAGGGTGTGTCGCCGATGACGGCAAAGCGCCAGACATCGGCGTGGGCCTGCGCTATCGCGCCGATCAACAGCAGAGCCCATTTCAATTTTGGCCAAAATTTCCGGTTGACCGTGGAACTTGCCGCTTTGCAGATCAACGGAGCAAACCCTTCAGGGCATAGAGCGCATCGAGGGCTTCACGGGGCGTCAGACTGTCCGGGTCGATGGCGGCCAAGTGGTCGAGGGCCGGGTGCGGCTCCGGTTCGGCTGGCTCGGGCGCTTCTGGCGAAAAATCCTGGGCAAAAAGGTCAGGTTGCAGCGGATCGACCGTGGCGCGTTGCTCGAATTCGCGGAGCTGCTTGCGGGCGGCGCGAACGACTGCGGTCGGGATGCCGGCCAGCGCGGCGACCTGAATCCCGTAGCTCTGGTTGGCCGGGCCTTCTTCAACTGCGTGCATGAAGACGATGCGGTCGTTGTGCTCGACGGCGCCAAGATGGACGTTGGCCAGTTCGGTATATTCGTGCGACAGCCGGGTCATCTCGAAGTAGTGGGTGGCGAACAGTGTCAGGCAGCGGTTCTTGTCGATCAGGTGACGCAGGATGGCGAAGGCCAGCGCCATGCCGTCGAAGGTCGAGGTGCCGCGGCCGATTTCGTCCATCAGCACAAGGCTGTTGGCCGTGGCATGGTGCAGGATGGCGGCGGCTTCAGTCATTTCGACCATGAAGGTCGACCGGCCGGAGGCAAGATCGTCGGAGGCGCCGATGCGGGTGAAGATGCGGTCGAGCGGGCCGAGCACGCAGCGGTCGGCCGGCGTGTAACAGCCGATGTGGGCGAGCAGGGCGATCAGCGCGACCTGCCGCATGTAAGTCGATTTACCGCCCATGTTCGGGCCGGTGATGAGCAGCAGGCGGCGGCTTTCGGCGAGCAGGCAGTCGTTGGCGATGAAGGTTTCGGCATTGTTGGCCAGTTCGCCCTCGACCACCGGATGGCGGCCGCCTTCCACGGTCAACCCGATTTCTTCGGCAAATTCGGGCTTGCACCAGTTGCGCTTGAGCGCGGTTTCAGCGAAGCCGGCCAGCAGATCGAGGTGGGCG
The DNA here is from genome assembly GCF_020510585.1 of Ferribacterium limneticum. GTDB lineage: Bacteria > Pseudomonadota > Gammaproteobacteria > Burkholderiales > Rhodocyclaceae > Azonexus. The sequence goes on from NZ_CP075190.1 coordinate 2,036,292, forward strand.
ACGGCGCGGGCGATGATTTGCAGGGTCGGTATGACTGGCTGCAACTCGTCGAGAATGGCTTCGTAAAGCAGCTTTTCGCGGGCCAGCGCGCGTTCCTGCGCTGACAGGGCCTTGTCCTCGAAAGCCTTGAGTTCCGGCGTGATGTAGCGTTCGGCGTTCTTCAGCGTTTGCCGGCGGCGGTAGTCTTCCGGGATCTTCTCGGTGTTGGCGTGGGTGACTTCGATGTAGAAGCCATGCACCTTGTTGTATTCGACCTTGAGGCTGCTGATGCCGGTCCGCTCGCGTTCGCGGGCTTCCATATCGACCAGGTAGGCGCCGCAGTTGTCGTTGAGCGAGCGGTATTCGTCGAGGTCGGCGTCGTAGCCCGGCGCAATGACGCCGCCGTCGCGGATCTGGGCGGCCGGTTCGCTGCCGATGGAACGGATCAGCAGATCAAGCGTGGCGAACGGTGTGTCGAGATCGCCGAACAGCTGCCCAACCAGCGGCGAGACAGCGCCGGCCAGCGGCGCACGCAGGCCATCGAGGCGGGCCAGCGATTCGCGCAGGCTGGCCAGATCGCGCGGCCGGGCGTTGCGCAGCGCGATGCGGCCGGCGATACGTTCGATATCGGCTATGCCGCGCAGGCCGCGGCGGATTTCACCGGCGATGCGGCCGTAATCCTCAAGCAGGAATTCGACGGCGCCGTGGCGAGCGGCGGGAAGATCGCGTTCGCGCAGCGGGTGATGCAGCGTGTGACGGAGCAGGCGCGAGCCCATGCTCGTCACGCAGTTGTCGAGCAGCGAGAACAGCGTCGGCGAGGGTTGGCCGCGCAGGGTCTCTGTCAATTCCAGATTGCGCCGCGTGGCGAGATCGAGGCCGAGGTAGGCGCCTTCGATTTCCACAGTCAACCCGCGCAGATGGGTCAATTTCCCGGCCTGTGTCGCCTGGGCGTACTGGAGCAGGGCACCGGCAGCGGCGATGGCTGGCTTAAGTCCTTCCGCACCGAAGCCGGCCAGCGAAGCGACTTCAAACTGGTCGCAGAGCAGGCGGCGGGCCGAGTCGAATTCGAAATACCAGTCCGGCTGCCGGGTGCGGGCGACGTCGAGGCCGAAATTGGGCGTCCAGCTTTCCGGGTAGAGGATTTCGGCTGGGCGGATGCGCTCCAGCGCCGCCGGAATCTGGTCGGCCGGAACTTCGAGCAACACGAACTCGCCGCTGGCCAGATTGAGCCGGGCCAGACCGGCGGTGTTGCGCAGCGTGGTCACTGCCAGCAGCCAGATGTCCTGCTTGTCATCGATCAGCGCCGCATCGGTCAGCGTGCCGGGCGTCACGATGCGCGCCACGGCGCGTTCGACCGGCCCCTTGCTGGTCGCCGGATCGCCGATCTGCTCGCAAATTACCGCCGATTCGCCGAGTTTGACCAAGCGGGCGAGGTAAGGCTCGAGCGAATGGAAGGGGATGCCGCACATCTTGATCGGCACGCCGGCCGACTGGCCGCGCGTGGTCAGCGTGATGTCGAGCAGGCGCGCCGCCTTTTCCGCATCCTCATGAAAAAGCTCGTAGAAGTCGCCCATCCGGTAGAACAGCAAGGTGTTCGGGTGGCTGGCCTTGAGCGCCAGATATTGGCGCATCATCGGCGTGTGTTTGGAAAGGTCGGGCGCGGCGTCTTTAGTCATGAGCTTGTCGTTTGTTGTTTTTGTCGGCTGGCGGAAATTACTGGCGGATTTCGCGGGTATTTTCCGGTCGACCGTAGCAATCCCCAGTACTGCGGAAGGGGTTGATGTCGAGGCCGCCGCGCCGCGTGTAGCGGGCGTGGACGGCCAGCGCCTCGGGCGCGCAATGCTTCTGGATGTCGGTGAATATCCGTTCGACGCACTGTTCGTGGAATTCGTTGTGGTTGCGGAACGAAACGATGTAGCGCAGCAGCCCGGCCCGGTCTATGGGCTGGCCGCGGTAGCGGATGACGACCATGGCCCAGTCCGGCTGACCGGTAACCAGACAGTTCGATTTGAGCAGGTGGGAGAACAGCGTTTCTTCAACGGCTTCGCCGGCTTGCGTAGTCAGCAGTTCGGGGGCCGGTTGGTAGCTGTCGCAGGCAATATCCAGATCGTCGAGACAGATTCCTTCCGGGATGCCGATCACGGCTTGCGGGCGGTCGGCGAGCGGTTCGAGCGTGACGCCAAGCGGCTTGCCGGCGGCGGCCGAGAGGTCGCGTGCTAGCGTCTGCGAGACGGTTTCAACGTCGGCGAAAGTGCTTTGGTTGAAGGAATTAAGGTAGAGCTTGAAGGACTTGGATTCGATCAGGTTAGGACTGTCGGCCGGCACGCGGAAGGTGCCGACGGCAACCACCGGTTTGCCCTTCGGGTTGAGCCATGACAGTTCATAGGCATTCCACAAATCCTCGCCAACAAAGGGCTGGGCACCATCGGCAATGCCGAGTTCGCTGCGCTTGAGTTGGCGCGGAATGGGGTAGAGCAACTCGGGTGCGTAGTGGCTCTGGTATTCCGTGGCCTTGCCCAAGGGCGAATTGCTGCTTGGGTCGTTAGGATTGATCGATGAATTCATGGGGGCTGATTTTACCGCAAGGCCTCAAGGCATCTGCAGTTCGATCAGATGCGGGCCGCCGGCGGCGAGCGCCGCACACAGCGCCTTTCTGAAAGCATCAATCGACTCGGCACGGCCAAAGCCAAGACCGAAGGTCAGCGCCGCATGTTCGAAGCTGATTTGTTGCGGGGTACGCCAGCCGCGCTCGAATTCGGGTAGTTGGCGCTGGGGCAGATGATCGAAAATACCGCCCCCGGCGTTGTTGACCACAACAATCACGGCATTTCGACTTTGGGCCAGCGCCAGACCACCTAGATCGTGCTGGGTGGTCAGGTCGCCGAGCAGGGCAACGACGTTGTCATGAACCACGGCAATCCCCATGGCTGTCGATATGTTGCCATCGATACCGCTGGCGCCGCGGTTGCCGTAAAAGTGGATGGCTTTTTCGCCGCTGCCTGACAGGCTGTCCAGTTGGCGGATGGCCAGCGAGTTGCCGATGAAGAACGGCGTGGCATCCGGAATTTCTTCGAGCATGACTGCAATGTGGCCCGCATCAGCCCCCTTCGCTGCCGCGGCCTCCTGGTCGGCAAAGTCCTGTCGCCAGCCACCGGGTGTGGCAATCAGTGACTCTGCCTGCAATGCGGCACAGACATCGGCCGGCTCGCCGCGGAACAGATGGGTCAGCCGATGGGCGGGATCACTCCAGCGTGGCCATGGTTCGACCACGGCATGGGTCTGCCGGATTCCGCCCACGTAGTTTTGCAGGTTGCGGGTGACCGGAAAGGTACCAAAGCGCAACACCCATTCCGGCTGATGCTTTTCGACAAAGGTCTGATCCGTCAGCCAGTGGTTGTAACGAACGCACAGATGCGAGCGATCATGATCCCCGTAGCGCAGGCCGGACAGCGGTTCGGCGAGGATTGGGGCATTGAGCCGCTCGGCCAGGGCGGCAATGGCTTTTTCGTCCTCACGAAGTCCCGTCATTTCGCCGCAGACAATGATGCCGGGGCGTTCGCTGATGCGGTTGGCGAAGTCGCGTATATCCTCCTGGACTGGCTGCAGGGCCGGGTGGGCAACGCGGATGGCTTCCGGTATTTCCGCCTCGGCAGTATCCGCCAAAGGAAGCAGTGGCTCGCGGAACGGCTGGTTGATATGAACCGCGCCAGGGTGGGGCCAGGTCGCCTGCTCGTAGGCGCGGGCGGCGAGGCGGTGCAGGTAAGCCGGATCAAATCCGTCATGAGGAGTGCCAAGCGCGTGGCTGGCGCGGACATGGGGGCCGAAAAGCCCGATCTGGTCGACGGTCTGATTGGCGCCACAGCCCTGCAGCTCCGTTGGCCGATCAGCCGAGATCAGGAGTAGCGGTACGCCGGACTGGTTGGCCTCGATCACGGCCGGTAGCCAGTTGGCCGGGGCGGTGCCGGAGGTGGCCAGTACCAAGGCAGGCCGCCGGCTGGCCTTGGCAATGCCGAGCGCGAAAAAAGCCGCGCTTCGCTCGTCGACCGCAACATGGCAGCGCAGCCGGGGCTGGCGCAACATGGCCAGCGCCAACGGCGTCGATCGCGAGCCGGGGGAAATGACGGCATCGCTGGCGCCAGACGCGACAAAGCCGGCAACCATGGCCTGCGACCATCTAAAGTTGAGCGTACCGGTATCGGTCATCGTTTCCGTTGCACAGCTGAAAACGTCAAATTGTAGTCGTAGCCGGGCACCCGGAACCATAGCCCCGTGCTATTATTCGCCGCTCGTTGCAGCCCGCCAAAACCGGGCGCCATGATGCGGAGTGGTAGTTCAGTTGGTTAGAATACCGGCCTGTCACGCCGGGGGTCGCGGGTTCGAGTCCCGTCCACTCCGCCAACTACCGTCAAGCCCGAAAGCTTCTGCTTCTCGGGCTTTTCTGTTTCAGGGGCGTCTTCCCTAGGGTAACACCGGGTTCCCTGTCTTTTCCCGCTGGCATAAGCTATGACCGAATAATACAAATAAGCCAAGGTATTCGGTAATGTCTGAGAGCGGCAGTAATCGTAAGGGTGGCGACTTCTGTAATCTGGAATATTTGCTGGTTAATCTGGGGCGAAACCGGGCTGCTGCAGAACGACTGATTCACATTTTCCTTGAAAATGCCCCGACGCTATGTCGGCGTCTGGAAAAAGCAGCAGTACTGGGCGATCTGCCGGCGCTGAGAGACGTACTGCATGACATTCGCAGTAGTTGCGTCCTGTTCTCCGGAAACCGATGCCTGGATCAGGCTCGCGACATCGAACAACTTGTTCGCGAACATCTTCTCGAAGCACCGATTGGCCGTTCCGTACCCGACTGGTCATCAATGTCGGTCCCCTTGGTTATGTGCATACAGTGTATGGAAGCCGAACTGGCGGACTTCCTCGGCGACAGGGAAACTTGAGTCGCTATCCGTTCAGGGGCAACTGACGATGCCCGTATGAAGCGCAAATCGGGTCAGGCCGGTTACATCGTGGACGCCGATTTTTTCCATCAGACGACTGCGGTGAAATTCGACAGTCTTTGGGCTGATGCCCAGTTCGCGGGCAATTTCCTTGGTGGTTCTGCCGGAGGCCACGTGGCGGAGAATCTCGGTTTGCCGTGTGGTCAATCGAGATATCTGGCCAGAGTCGCGTTCGGCTTCCGAGCGCAAGCTCATCGCACTGAGTTTTGGTGACAGGAAGCGTCCCCCGTCGAGTACAGTGGTCAGCGCTTGCAGTAGCTCGGCAAGAACGAAGTCCTTCAGTAAATAGCCATTGACGCCTGCGTTAAGCGCCTGTTCGACGATTTCCTGGCGGTCAATGCTGGACAGCACGAGGATTCTGGTTTTCCGGTCGAACTGGCGAATGGTACGTGCCACCTCGATGCCTGATGGCCCGGGCATGGCAATGTCGAGCAGGACGACGTCGGGTTGCAGCTTGCGAATGGCGGCGATCGTTTCGTGGCCGTCAGCGCACTCAGCTTCGATCGAATATCCGGGAAGCGTTTCGACAATGGCACGGATGCCGGCGCGTATCAGTAACTGGTCGTCCGCGAGAACAATTCGTATCGTTTTCATGGTTATCACAAGGATATGCCAAAGAGCCACAATCAGGGTTACTAAACGACATAGTCATTTGTGAGTATGGCGATACGACGATCAAAAATGATACTGCGAAAGCCGGATGGCTTCAGTGAAGGCGTTCCTTCATGGCGCGCTGGGCTTCCCGCTTCGAGTCCTTGTCCAGCGCATCGGCGCGTTTGTCGTGCTGTTTCTTGCCTTTGGCCAGGCCGATTTCAAGCTTGATCCTGCCGCGCACGAAGTGCAGGTCGATGGGCACCAGCGTGTAACCGGCGCGCTCTACCTTGCCGATCAGCTTGCCGATTTCGTTGGCGTGCAGGAGCAGCTTTCGGGTGCGTATCGGGTCATGCTGGTTGTGCGTGGACGCGGTCGCCAGCGGGCTGATATGCATCCCGATCAAGTAAATTTCGCCACTCTTGATGATGACGTAGGATTCCTTGATATTCATTCGGCCGGCACGAATGGCCTTGACCTCCCAACCTTCGAGGGCAATGCCTGCTTCGTACTTTTCTTCGACAAAGTAGTCGTGAAAGGCTTTTTTATTGACCGTAATGCTCATGCTACCGGCTGTTCCTTTAAAATCGCGATTCTACAGGAAACAGGAATACTGCCGCTGCATGGCCCTCGTTGAAAAGACCGTCTTGATTGAGCAATCTGCCGAACGCATGTTCGAACTGGTGGATCGTTGTGAGGATTACCCCGCATTCCTGCCTTGGTGCAGCCATACCGAGCTCAAGTTTCGCGATGCGGCGAAAACTGCAGCGACGTTGCACATTAACTACCACTCAGTGAAATCCTGTTTTACGACGGAAAACGACAAGGAGTTTCCCCGGCTGATGAAAATTCGCCTGGTCGACGGGCCATTCCGTCGCCTCGAAGGTTCATGGTATTTCAAGGCGCTGGCTGAAAACGCCTGCAAGATTGAATTCCAGTTGCACTACGAGTTTTCCAGCAAATTATTCGAGAAGGTGATCGGCCCGGTGTTCAGCCATATTGCCAACACGTTTGTCGATGCCTTCGTGCGCCGTGCCGCGCAGGTTTATGGAGTCAGCCATGGCTGAAATGTTGAGTGTCGAGGTTTGCTATGCACAGTCAAACAAGCAGGAGCTTGTTCGCGTCAAATTGAATGAAGGGGCGACACTGCAACAGGCGCTCGAGACCTCAGGACTGCTTGAGAAGTATCCGGAAATCGACCTTAAAAAGAACAAGTTCGGTATCTGGAACAAGCTTTCGAAGCTCGACTCAGTGCTGCGCAACCTGGATCGCATCGAAATTTACCGGCCGCTGATCGCCGATCCGAAAGAGGTTCGCAAACAGCGGGCGGCCGAAGGCAAGGTCATGAAAAAAGGCGCCGGGGATTCCGACGCCGAGGGCTGAGGCTGAACCTTCTGCTTATTTGCAGGAGTCAGCCATGAATTTGCGAGCCCGTTCGATTTCCTGTTCGCGCAGGGTGCTATCCATCAGCTTGCGTTCGCCCTTGTCGTCGTAAGTGGTCATGGGCTGATTTGCTTCCAGTGCAGCTAGGTTGCGCCGGGCGCGGTCGCAGTTTTCACTTTTTTCCTTTTCGGCAGCCTGTTCCTTGGCTTGCTTGTCGGCCTTCTCTCTGGATTCCTGCTGCCGTTTCTTGAAATCAAGATCCTTTTCCGCGATGGTCTTCGGCGCATCGGCAACTTTGGGGGCATCAGTCGTTTTTTCCGGGATGGCCTCCGAAACAACGGCAGGCTTCACGCCGCCGATGGATCGCCGTCCCTTGGCCGTTGACGGAGGAGGGACGTCTGAAACAACTGTTTGGCCATTGCTGTCCTTCCACTGGTAGGTTTCCGCCTGGGCGGAGATGGTTGCTACGGTCAACGGGAAAAAAAGGGCAAAAATGAAACTGGATTTCGAGGTCATCTGGGTTTCCTTGGCTTTTCTGTATAATACGATTTTGTGACCTTGGATTAAAGGCTAAAGGCCATGCGACTGCTGCAAAAAGCCCTGACTTTCGACGACGTACTGCTCGTCCCCGCACATTCCCAGATTCTTCCCCGCGATGTTAGCCTGGCTACCCGGCTGACCCGCAACATTACCCTGAACCTGCCCTTGCTCTCTGCCGCCATGGATACCGTGACGGAAGGCCGCCTCGCAATTGCGATGGCCCAAGAGGGTGGGATTGGCATCGTTCACAAGAACCTGTCTCCTAAAGCCCAGGCGGCCGAAGTGGCCAAGGTGAAACGTTTTGAATCCGGCATCCTCAAGGATCCGATCACCGTTTCGCCGACCATGACCGTGCGTGATGTGATCGAAATCACCCGCCAGTACAAGATTTCCGGTCTGCCGGTGATTGATCGTGCAGGCAAGGTTGTTGGCATCGTCACCAATCGCGACCTGCGCTTCGAGACCAATCTCGATCAGCCGGTCAAGGCCATCATGACGCCGCGCAAGCGTCTGGTTACCGTCCGTGAAGGCGCCAGCGTCGAGGATGCCAAGGAACTGATCCGCAAGCATCGTCTGGAGCGCGTGCTGGTTATCGACGATGAGTGGCATATGCGTGGCTTGATCACCGTCAAGGACATCCTGAAGTCGACCGAACATCCGCTGGCCAACAAGGATTCTTCCGGACGCCTGCGCGCCGGTGCGGCGGTCGGCGTTGGTGCTGGTACCGAAGAGCGCGTCGAACTGCTGGCCGAAGCCGGTGTTGACGTGATCGTGGTCGATACCGCCCACGGTCACTCGCAAGGCGTGCTTGACCGCGTCCGGTGGGTCAAGAAAAACTATCCGCAGATCGAAGTTATCGGCGGCAATATCGCTACGGCAGATGCCGCGCGGGCACTCGTCGATATGGGTGCCGATGGCGTCAAGGTAGGCATTGGCCCTGGTTCGATTTGCACGACGCGAATCGTTGCCGGTGTCGGCGTACCACAAATCACCGCCATCCAGAACGTCTCCGATTCACTCAAGGGGACTGGCGTACCGATGATTGCCGACGGTGGTATCCGTTACTCTGGCGACATCGCCAAGGCAATCGCCGCCGGTGCCGATACGGTCATGCTCGGTGGTCTGTTCGCCGGTACCGAGGAAGCGCCGGGCGAGGTTGAACTGTTCCAGGGACGTTCCTACAAGTCTTACCGTGGCATGGGTTCGCTGGGTGCCATGCAAGCTGGCTCCTCGGATCGCTACTTCCAGGAAACGACATCCAATGTCGACAAGTTCGTGCCGGAAGGTATCGAAGGTCGCGTTCCCTACAAGGGATCCGTGCTCGCCGTGATCCACCAGTTGATGGGTGGCCTGCGTTCGTCGATGGGGTATCTCGGTAGCCCGACCATCGCCCACATGCATGACAACGCCTGTTTCGTCGAAATTACGTCGGCCGGCATCCGTGAATCTCACGTACACGACGTGCAGATCACCAAGGAAGCGCCGAACTACCACCTCGACTGATCTTTTCCGTGTTACTGAGGGCGGCTCCGGGAGCCGCCCTTTTTATTCAAGGTTTTGAAAATGGCTCACCAGAAAATCCTCATCCTCGATTTCGGTTCTCAGGTTACTCAGCTGATCGCCCGCCGCGTGCGCGAAGCCAAGGTGTTCTGCGAAATCCATCCTTACGACGTTTCGGACGAATTCATTCGTAGCTACGGTGCCCAGGGCATCATCCTGTCTGGTGGCCCGAGTTCGGTGACCGACGGTGACACTCCGCGTGCTCCGGAAATTGTTTTCCAGCTCGGCGTTCCGGTGCTGGGTATTTGCTACGGTATGCAGACCATGGCCCAGCAACTGGGCGGCCAGGTGATGACCGCCGAAGCGGCAGGTAAGTCCCGTGAATTCGGCTACTCGGAAGTCCGCGCCCACGGCCACACGGCCCTGCTCAACGATATCGCCGACTTCTACAGCCCCGAAGGTCACGGCATGCTCAAGGTTTGGATGAGCCATGGTGATTCGGTGATGGAGCTGCCGCCCGGCTTCGTCAAGATGGCGTCGACTGCCTCGTGCCCGATAGCCGCGATGGCCGACGAGAGCCGCAAGTTCTACGCCGTCCAGTTCCATCCGGAAGTGACGCATACCCAGCAGGGCCGCGCCATTCTCGAACGCTTCGTGCATGGGATTTGCGGCTGTGGTACTGACTGGGTCATGGGCGACTACATCGCCGAAGCCGTCGATGCCATTCAGCGCCAGGTTGGTGATGAAGAAGTCATCCTCGGCCTGTCCGGCGGCGTCGATTCCAGCGTTGCCGCGGCGCTGATCCACAAGGCCATCGGCGACCAACTGACCTGCGTCTTCGTCGATCACGGCCTGCTGCGTCTGAACGAAGGCGACATGGTCATGGGCATGTTCGCCCGGAACCTCGGCGTCAAGGTCATCCGCGTCGATGCCGTCGACGACTTCATGGGCAAGCTGGCCGGTGTCTCCGACCCGGAACAGAAGCGCAAGATCATTGGCAAGGAATTCGTCGAGGTCTTTCAGGCTGAATCCAAAAAACTGCCCGCGGCCAAGTGGCTGGCCCAAGGGACCATTTACCCGGATGTGATCGAATCGGCTGGCAAGGGCAAGAAGGGCGCCCATACCATCAAGAGTCACCATAATGTCGGCGGTCTGCCGGAAGACATGCACCTCAAGCTCCTCGAACCACTGCGTGAGCTGTTCAAGGACGAGGTCCGCGAACTCGGCGTCGCGCTCGGTTTGCCGCGCGAGATGGTCTATCGCCATCCGTTCCCTGGGCCGGGCTTGGGTGTCCGCATTCTTGGTGAAGTCACGCTGAAGGCCGCTCATCTGCTCCAACGTGCCGATGCTATTTTCATCGATGAACTACGTGCCACACACGCTACCGAGCGCGATGTGGCTGCCGGTGCCTGTACTGCAGCCGACATCGGCAAGAGCTGGTACGACCTGACCAGCCAAGCCTTCGCCGTCTTCCTGCCGGTCAAGAGCGTTGGCGTCATGGGCGATGGCCGTACCTACGAAAACGTCGTTGCCTTGCGCGCTGTCGTGACCAGCGACTTCATGACGGCGCATTGGGCACATTTGCCGTATGAGTTGCTTGGCCGCGTTTCCAACCGGATTATTAACGAAGTTCGTGGCCTGAACCGCGTGGTTTATGACGTGTCTGGCAAGCCGCCGGCAACGATCGAGTGGGAATGATTCGGTTATCGTTTTTGACTATTCGCTACCACTCAGAATGTCTCGTGAAGCCCCGCCCAGTGCGGGGCTTTTGCTTTATTGGCTATTGGGGACTTTTGTCTGTATGTGGGGTAGATTGACGGTACTGGGGACGGTATCGGCGGCTGGGTGGCTGCGGGTTGTTTGGCGATACCGTCAGATAAAAGCGGGTGTGACGGTATCGGAAAGCGTTGGATCGTCTGTTTGCAGGCGTTTCGGCTGTTTTTTAGTGTGACGGTACCGACGGAGAGTATTGGGATGGGTTGGCATGTTGTCGGGAGTAGAAAACCCGGTTCGATGATTTGTTCGGGTGTCGGCCATGATCAGGTAAACATGAGTATGTGAATTGCATGCATGAGCAGTATTTGTTGCCGGGCTTCGAAGCTGCACCGATTCCGACGGATCGGTTCTTTTTCGCGATTTTTCCGGATGCGGATGTCGCCAGGTGTATCGAGCAGCTTGCACTGCATCTACGCCGAGAGCATGGTTTGAAAGCTAAAATTCATGCTTTTGAGCGTTTTCATGTTTCGTTGCACCATATTGGCGATTTCGTGGGGCTGCCACGGGGCTTGCTAGCAATGGCGGGCGAAGCTGCTCGTGCCGCTGCAGTGAGACCGCCGTTTGAGATCGTGTTCGATCGCGCGATGAGTTTTGTCGGCAGACCGGGCCACCATCCGTTTGTCTTGCGCGGAAGTGATGGTGTTTCTGCATTGACTGAGTTTCAACAGGCTCTTGGTGCTGCGATGGAGAAAGCCGGGTTCAAACTCCGTAAGTCGCATTTCACACCGCACCTCACGCTGCTGTATGGCGATCGCTCTATCGCTGAACAGCTTATAAAGCCAGTCGCTTGGACTGTGCGCGAGTTTGTTCTCGTGCGTAGCCTGCTCGATCTAACGCAATATGTGCCAATTGCGCGGTGGAAGTTATTACCCTGAGAAGCGCTGGCACCCACTCAGCACCGGAGCGTCGAGGCCGACGCGGCGGATTTCGTGGGCACCCGCTAATGGTAGGAATTTCCCAGTGCCGGGTTCCGGTCGCTCTGGCTCATTCCTTTGCGGGTGACGGCATTGTCTGCGTAGTTGCAGTTGCCGCGTTGGTCGCAGCGGTACATCAGGATGTTGATCGAAAGCGTAGCGCTTAGCAGGCAGGCCGCTCCGATGTTATGGGCAACGGCGAGACCAAGCGGCAACGCTAGCAGGACGTTGGCTATGCCCAGTCCGACCTGTGCCAGGAGCAGGGCAAGCAGGACGCCGCCCCACGTCTGCCAGACGCGTTCGCCAGTCCGCAACAAGGCGATGGCAAAACTGCCGGCCAGCAGCGAGACGGCAACGGCACCAAGGCGGTGAGACCAGTGGATCGCGGTCAGGGCTTCAAGGGGCAACAAGGCGCCATCGGCGGTCAGCCCCAGGTCCCGATACAGGCTGAAGGCGTGGGTTATATCCATCGGCGGTAGCCATTGGCCTTGGCAGGTCGGGAAATCCGCGCAGGCGAGGGCAGCGTAGTTACTGCTGACCCAGCCGCCGAGGGCAATCTGGATGATGATCACCAGCAAGGCTGCGGCTCCCAACAGGCGCATGCGGGGATTTATGCTGTCATCCAGCCTTGCGTCAAATCTGGCCACGGCCATGCCGACAAGGATGGAGAGCGTGGTCATGCCCCCAATGAGGTGCAAGGTGACGATGACCGGTTTGAGCAATAGCGTGACGGTCCACATGCCGAGTGCCGCCTGCAGGCCGACAATGCCGAGCAGTGCAGTCGGCAGGGCTGGCGACTGGAGACTGCGGTATTCCTTTCGCCAGGCGAGGATGCATAGCGCCAGGATGAGTAGTCCCAAGGAGCCGGCGAGATAGCGGTGGAGCATTTCCTTCCAGGCCTTGCCGGTGTCGAGTGGGCGGTCCGGGTAAGTTTGCGCGGCCGCCAGCTGTTCGTGGTGTGCTTCGGGGACGCCTAGCCAGTGGCCGTAGCAGCCCGGCCAGTCGGGGCAGCCGAGGCCGGCGTCGGACAGGCGGACGTAGGCGCCGAGGGCGATGACGGCGAAAGCGAGCAGGGTGGCGATGAGCAGCAGGCGACGGTAGAGGCGCATCGGCGGATCAGAACAGGCGGTCGATGAACAGGGCGGCGAAGAGCAGGGTCAGGTAGAGGATGGAATAGCGGAATGCGCGCCGGGCCAGGGCGTCGCTGTAGTTGCGGCAGAGGGCGATGGCGTAGCCGAGGAAGACGAGGTCGAGCAGGCTGATGGCAATCAGGTAGAACGTGCCGCTCATGCCGAGCGAGACCGGAATCAGGCTGGCCGCGGCGAGCATCACGGTGTACCAGAGGATGTGCTGGCAGGTGAAGGCGATGCCGTGGGTGACCGGCAGCATGGGCAGGCCCGAGCGGGCGTAGTCGTCGCGGCGGTAGCAGGCCAGCGCCCAGAAGTGCGGCGGGGTCCACAGGAAGATGATGAGGAAGAGGACCAGCGGTTCGGCCGAAACATGGCCCGTCATCGCCGTCCATCCGAGCAGCGGCGGCATGGCGCCGGAAGCACCGCCGATGACGATATTCATCGGCGTCGCCGGTTTGAGGATCAGTGTGTAGATGACGGTGTAGCCGACGAAGGTGGCCAGCGTCAGCCACATGGTCAGGTCGTTGATGTAGGTGTGGAGCAGCCACAGGCCGGTGGCGCCGAGGGCGGTGGCCAGCGTGATCGTTTCGAGTGGCGAGATGTCGCCGCGGGCTGTGGCGCGCCAGCTGGTGCGGGCCATCTTGGCGTCGACGGTACGCTCGACCAGGCAGTTCAGCGCGGCGGCGGCGAAGGAGACCAGCGCGATGCCGAGCGAGGCGACGGTGAAGCGCAACAGCGGCGGGAAATCCGGCGTCGCCAGGCACATGCCGATCATTGCTGTGAATACGATCAGGCTGTTGACCCGTGGCTTGCACAGGTGGCTGAAGGCGGCCAGGCGTTGGCCGAGGCTCAGGGTGGGGGCTGTCGCGGTGTGCATGGAGATTCTCCTAGCCGGTCCAGGCGTATTTGAGCAGGCGGTCGAGGTCGGCGCGCATCCCTTGGGGGCTGGCGTCGGAGGGGTAGGTCATGATCACGAGGCCCTGTGGATCGACCAGCAGCACGGGGTCGGTGATTTCAGCCAGTGCGCCGGGCGGTGCGGTCAGCACCATCAGGTCGGGTTGGCTGGCGTGCAGGGCGAGCAGGGCTGGATCGTCCGGCTGGTCAGTCAGAACGGCGCGGCTCAGGCGGCCCATGTTTTTGTAGAGGGCGACGTGGATTCGGCGCATTTCGTCGAGACGGTTCGAGCATTCGGCGGCGCACGGGCCGCTGACACGGAGTACCAGTTTCCATTTTTCGGCATTTTTTCCGGTTGACCGTAGCATTTGCTCCGGCAGTGGCCGGGGCGGGTTGAGCAGGTGGCCGTGATGCCCGATTCGGGACGGATGCCAGCCACTGAAGTAAAGGCCGGCGCCGATGATGAAGGGTAAGGCCAGCAGGCCGACGATCAAGGCCAGCATCAGCCGGCCCTGGCGCTGGTTGGGAAGTGGCTGGATGGCGAGGCTGTTCATGGCCGACGGATCAGGAAATAGGCCCAGATGCCGAGGCTGGCGATGGCGAAACCGAACCATTGCAGGGCGTAGCTGCGGTGGCGGTCGGCCCGTTCGTCCGGGCGCGGCCAGTCGCGCACATAGCCGCCCGGTGCCGTCGGGTCGAGCTGAATGACCAGGCCTTGCAGGGGATAGGGCACGGCCGAGCGGAAGCGTTCGATATCGAGGTTCTGCCAGACCGGCGCCCAGCCGCTGGTCGGTTGCGGTGCCAGGTTGAAGAAGCGCTGGGTGGGCAGTACGGCAATGCCGCTCAATTCAATTTCACCGGCCGGCACTTCGGCCACCGGCTGCTGCTGATGATCGGCCGGGGCGGCCAGCCAGCCGCGATTGACCAGCACATGCATGTTCGATCCGGTCAGCTGCAGGGGCGTGATGACGTGATAGCCAGCCTGTTCCTGATGCAGGCGGTTGTCGATCAGGACCTGGTGGGCGGCGTCGTAGGTGCCGTGGAGGATGACCCGGTGATGGCGCAGGGAATCAACATCGGCCAGCGTGCTTGGCATGGCGATGGCGGCATCGTGGCTGCGGGTGTCGAGTTCGATTTGCAGCGCGGTTTTGGTCTCGGCCTTGCGCCATTGCCAGAGGCCGAGCGAAATGAAGGCCGGCAACAGGAAGGCGAGCAGCAGGCCGCCGAGGATCGCCGCCTGCCTGCGGCTGGCCCTTGCCGCGCCGCCCGGCCGGCGCGCATACTGGGCCACGGAAATTCCTGCGGAGGCGTCGCCCATGCTCAAGCTGCTGGTTGTTTTGCTGTTGTTGGCCATAGTCGGCAGCCTGTTCTCCGGGCTCTTCTATCTCTACCGCGACCGGGGGGCCGGCGAACGGACGGTGCGGGCGCTGACCCTGCGCATCGGGCTGTCCATCGCACTCTTCCTTGTGCTTCTGGCCGGATTCCGGTTCGGTTTCATTCCTGGCTACACCCAGTAAACGAAAACGAAGAGGATCAGCCAGACCACATCGACGAAGTGCCAGTACCAGGCCACCGCCTCAAAGGCGAAGTGGCGCTCGGCGCTGAAATGGCCGCTCAGGCTGCGCAGCAGGATGACGGCCAACATGATGGTGCCGAGCGTGACGTGGAAACCGTGGAAACCGGTCAGCATGAAGAAGGTAGCCCCGTAGGCACCTGCGCCCATGGTCAGGCCGAGCTCGGTATAGGCGTGGTGGTATTCGTAAGCCTGGAAGCCAAGGAAAGTGCTGCCGAGCAGCACAGTGGCGGCCAGACCGAGCGCCAGTTGGTTGCGGTTGTTGCGCAACAGCCCCCAGTGCGCCCAGGTGACGGTGGCGCCGGAACTGAGCAGCAGGGCGGTATTTAGCGCCGGAATGCCCCAGGCGCCCATTGGCGTGAAGGCGGTGCCTTTCGGCCCGCTGGTCGGCCAGGTGCCGGCGAATTCCGGCCACAGGCTGAAGCCGTGGGCGCCTTCCATGCCGCCCAGGGTCGGCACCGAAATCACCCGCACGTAGAATAGCGCGCCGAAGAAGGCGGCAAAGAACATCACTTCGGTGGCGATGAACCAGATCATGCCGTAGCGGAATGATCGGTCTTCCCAGTCGCGGTAGGCGCCACTCTGCGATTCGCCGATGACCTTGCCGAACCAGCCGAACAGAACATAGAGGATGACGGCAGTACCGCCGAACATGAACCATTTGCCAGCGCCGAAGTTGTTGATCAGCTGGATGAAGCCGAAAGCGAGCAGGAACATGCCGCCGGAGAGGATCACCGGGTACAGGCTGGGCTGGGGAACGAAATAGTGATCCGCGTGTGCGGCGTGGGCTGGACTGGTTTTCATCGGGCCTCCCTGCTGCTGGTCAGTGTCTGGCGTTGTCCGTCGATGCTGAAAAAGGCGTAGGACAGGGTGATGTGGCTGATATTGCGGTCGACCTCGGGTTTGACGATAAAAGCCAGCGGCATTTCGCGCGCCTCGCCCGGTCCCAAGGTTTGTTGTGAAAAGCAGAAGCATTCGATTTTCTCGAAATGCTGTGCGGCCTGGCCGGGCGTCACGCTCGGTACTGCCTGCCCGACAACTGTTCGATTTGACGTATTGCGCACCAGATAGCTGACCTGCTGCAACTCGCCTGGGTGGATGTCGAGGCTGATCGTCAGCGGCCGCATGTCCCAGGGCAGGCCTGGCATTACGGTGCCGGTAAACTCGACGCGGACGGTGCGCCCGGTATCGACCTTCGAGGCGGGGGCAGCAGCGGTTTGCAGGCCGCCGATGCCGAAACCGTCGCGAATTACACCTGAGGCGACGCCCGGCCCGGCTGTCTTGCCATTGAAGCCGGTGGCCGCGCAGAGCACGTCGTAGAGCGGCACCAGCGCGAAGGCAAAGACGAAGGCTCCGGCCACCATCAGCAACAGCTTGCCGATCAGGCGATTGTGGCGAGCTGGGGTGGGCTGGGCCTGTTCCATGGCGCTAACGCTTGATGAACAAGCCGATGAGGTAAATGACCAGAACGACAGTGCCGAGTAACCAGCCAAGGCGGCGCGACGCGGCGCGGCGGCGGGCGAGGTCGGTATCGGTGAAGGCCGGGGTCATGGGCTCCTCGCTCATTTGATCACCGGCTGGATTTCCCAGGTATGGTGGGGTGGCGGTGAGGGCAGCTCCCATTCCAGCCCTTCCGCGCCCTCCCAGACTTGGTTGTCGACCTTCGGACCACCGCGCACGCAACACCAGATATTCCAGGCAAAGAGCAACTGGCTGATGCCGAGGACAAAGGCACCAATGGTCGAGATGGCATTGAATTCGGCAAACTGCAGCGCATAGTCGGGAATACGCCGCGGCATGCCGGCCAGGCCGAGGAAGAACTGCGGCAGGAAAGTCAGATTGAACGAGACGACGGTCAGCCAGAAATGCAGCTTGCCGAGCTTTTCGCTGTACATGTGGCCGGTCCATTTCGGCAGCCAGTAATAGACCCCGGTCATCACGCCCATGATCCCGCCGGCAAACAGCGCGTAATGGAAATGGGCGACGACGAAATAGCTGTGATGGTACTGGGCGTCGGCCGCCACGTCGGCGAGGATCAGCCCGGTCAGCCCGGCGATGCCGAACAGCACGATGAAACCGACGGCGAACAGCATCGGCGTCTCGAAAGTCATCGCTCCTTTCCACATGGTGGCGATCCAGCAGAAGAAGAGCACGGCCAGCGGAAGCGAAATGGCCATGGTGCTGAACATGAAATAGACCAGTGCCGGCACCGGCATGCCGGCCGTAAAGAAGTGGTGTGCCCAGACGACGACCGAGAGCAGGCCGATGGCGATGAAGCTGTAGACCTGCGCCTTGTAGCCGTAGGTCGGCTTGCGCGAGAAGGTGGACAGCACGTGTGGCATCAGGCCCCAGACCGGCAGCAGCAGGATGTACACCTCGGGATGGCCGAAGAACCAGAACAGGTGCTGGAAGAGGATGGGGTCGCCGCCGCCCGCCGCATCGAAGAAATGGGTGCCGAAATGGCGGTCGGTGAGCAGCATGGTGACTGCCCCGGCCAGCACCGGCAGGGTGGCGATGAGCAGGAACGCGGTGATCAGCCAGCCCCAGGCGAAGAGCGGCAACTTCATCATCGTCATGCCGGGCGCGCGCATGTTGAAGATGGTGACGATGATATTGATCGAGCCCATGATCGACGAGATGCCGAGGATGTGTACGGCAAGGATGGCGAAATCGACCCCCATACCGCCTTGCACCGAGAGCGGCGCATAGAAGGTCCAGCCGGTGGCCAGCGCGCCGTCACCGATGCCGAACAGGGCCAGCGTAAAGGGTAGCGTAAGCAGGATGGCGGCCGGCGGTAGCAGCCAGAAACCCCAGTTGTTGAGACGGGGCAGCGCCATGTCGGGGGCGCCAATCATCAGCGGTAGCATCCAGTTGGCGAAGCCGGTGGCGGCCGGCATCAGCGCCGCGAAGATCATGACCAGGGCGTGGATGCCGATCAGCTGGTTGAAGAACTCCGGCTTCATCATTTGCAGGCCGGGCTGGAATAGTTCGGCCCGCACTGCGAGGATCATCAGGCCGCCGACGAAGAACATGATCAGCGAAAAGGTCAGGTACATCGTGCCGATGTCCTTGTGATTCGTCGTCGTCAGCCAGCGCAGCAGGCCGCCGGGGTAGTGTTCGGCCGGGTGTTCGGCAGCGTGGGTGGTGGCTGTGCTCATCGCTCGTCTCCTAGCGCAGGGACTTGATCTGGGCTGGCTGGATCATGTCGCCCATCTGGTTGCCGAAACTGTTGCGTTCGTAGGTGATGACTGCCGCCAGCTCGACATCGGACAGGCTGGCGCTGAAGGCCTGCATCGCCGTGCCGGCCTTGCCGTGCAGCACCCGGTCGACATGGCTGTCCTTGATGACCTTGCCGTTCATGTCGAGCAGCGGTGCATTCACCACCTTGCTGCCGGCCAGCGCCGGGAAAGCCGGCGGCAAACCCTTGCCGTCAGGCTGGTGGCAGGCAGCACAGACTTTTTCATAGACCACCTTGCCTTCGGCGACCAGTTCGTCCTTGCTCCAGGTCCGGTCGGCTCCGCCAGCCGCCGCCTTGGCTTCGACCTTCTGCGCTTCCACCCAGGCGAGATACTCGGGTTCCGGCACGGCATGGACGACTACCGGCATGAAGCCGTGATCCTTGCCGCATAACTCGGCGCACTGGCCGCGATAGATGCCGGGCTTTTCGATCAGCACCCAGGTTTCGCGCAGGAAGCCGGGAATGGCATCGCGTTTGACGCCGAATTGCGGCACCCACCAGGTATGGATAACGTCGGTCGACGTAAGCAGAATGCGCACCTTCTTGCCGACCGGTAGCACGACTGGTTTGTCGACCTCAAGCAGGTAGTGCTCGCCCTTGGCCTCGGCATTACTGATCTGATCGCGCGGCGTGGCCAGCGTGCTGATGAATTTGACACCGGATTCGGGGTATTCATACTGCCACTTCCACTGCATGCCGGTGACCTTGAGCACCATGTCAGCCTTGGTCTGGGTGTCTTCCATGTTGACGATGGCCTGCACCGCCGGGATGCCCATCAGCACGAAGTCGATAAATAGCAGGATGGCGAAGGGAATCAACGCCCAGAACCACTGCAGCGTGCCCGTCGGCCCGGTGAATTTGGCCGGCGCGTGACCGCTGCTCTTCCGGTGGCTGATCATCGAGTAGATCATGATGGCGAACACCACCACAAACAGGATGGTGATGATCAGCATGAACTCGTTGTGGATGTGCAGCGTTTCCCGGGCGATGGGCGTGACCGGCTCGGGGAAGTTGAATTTGTAATCGGCGCTGGCGGCACCCGGCAAGAGCAGGGCTAAAGGTGGGAAAAGGCTGCGCAGCAGCCGGACAATAGAATTTACGTCTGTGACATCCGCAGACAGAGCCTCAAGCGCACACCTCGCCATTCCGTTCCCTCCCCTTGTGAGAACCGACCTCTGGGTTGAGAATCAATGTTCCTGAAAAAGTTCAGAAAAAATTGTCACGATGAATCGCCGTCTATTTCTTACCCTGTCTGCTACTGCCTTGCTCTCATGCAAGCGGCCGCCCGTGACGTTCCGCAATACCGATCTGACCGGCGCCACTTTCGGGCGTCAGTTGGCGTTGGTCGACCACCAAGGACAGCAGCGATCACTGACGGATTTTCAGGGCAAGGCAACGGTGGTGTTTTTTGGCTACACCTCCTGCCCGGATATTTGCCCGACCATGCTGGCCCGGCTGGCTGATGTAATGAAGGCGCTTGGCAGCGATGCGGAGCGGGTCCAGGTCCTGTTTGTTACGGTCGATCCGGAGCGCGACAGCGCTGAGCGTCTGAAGGATTTCGTGCCGTGGTTCAACCCGACATTTCTTGGTCTGCGCGGTGATGCAGCGCAAATCAAGGCGGCTACCGAAGAATTCCGCGTCTTCGCGGCGCGCAAACCGGTTGAAGGCGAACTGGGCTATGTCATCGACCATTCGACGGGCGCCTATGTGTTCGATCCGGCCGGTCGTCTGCGGCTCTATGTCAAGGATACGAGCAGTGTTGATGACATCACTGCCGACATCCACCTGTTGCTGCAGGGCAACTAGGGTGAGCCAGTCCGCTAGCGCTATACTTGCCGCCCTTCCGAACCCGATTTTTCTGGCCACCGTTTTATGAATGTTCCCGTTTTTTGCTTGCCGATTTTTCCTGTTTTTGCCGGCGAGCTGGCATGAGCGAGGAGGCAGCACCCGGTCTCAGCGACGAGTTTTTCATGCGTGAGGCGATGTCGCTGGCGCAGGCTGCCGAGTGCCTCGGTGAGGTGCCGGTTGGCGCTGTCGTTGTCCTCAATGGCGCCATTGTCGGTCGCGGGTTCAACTCGCCAATTGGCGAGAGCGACCCGACGGCCCATGCCGAAATCGCCGCCTTGCGCGACGCGGCTAGGGTGCTCGGCAATTACCGTCTGCCGGGTTGTGAGCTGTTCGTCACGTTGGAGCCGTGCGCCATGTGTGCCGGGGCCATCATGCATGCGCGGATCAGCCGCGTCATTTACGGTGCGCGTGACGCCAAGACCGGTGTGCATGGCAGCGTTGTTGATCTGTTCGGCGTCGAGCGGCTGAATCATCATGCAACGGTCGAGGGCGGCGTGCTGGCCGATGAGTGCAGTGCGATGTTGTCTGCTTTTTTCGCCGGTCGGCGCAAGAAATTATCATGAAACTGCATATTTCAGTGGCACGCCAGGCGATGACCGTCTTCGACGATCAGGGTGAGATCCTGCGCGAATATCCGGTTTCGACGGCCAAGGCCGGGGTCGGCGAAGTGTCCGGCAGCTTCCAGACGCCGCGCGGTCGACACATCATTCGGGCCAAAATCGGTGCCGGCCAGCCGGAAAACACGGTTTTCGTTCGCCGTCGCCCGACCGGCGAACTCTGGTCGCCCGCGCTGGGCGAGGAATTTCCCGGTCGCGACTGGATTCTGACGCGCATCCTCTGGCTGTCGGGCCGCGAAGCCGGCTGCAATCGCTTGGGCTGCGTCGATACCATGCGCCGCTACATCTACATCCACGGTAGCCCCGATTCGGCGGAAATGGGCGTGCCCGGCTCGCACGGCTGCGTGCGCATGCGCAATGCCGACATCGTCGAATTGTTCGACCTTGTTCCTTGCTATTCGGAAGTCGAGATCACCGAAGACTGAAGTGGCTGGCCGTTCGGGCCGAAGCTGTTTTCGTGAACCGTGATGTTGCCGCCAGCGTCTTGCCAGACCAGCGTCGAGGCACGCGTGCCATAACTTTCCGATTTCACGAAAATGGCCGACAACAGGCGTTCCCATTCGATGGGAACACCGGTACTCGGCAGGTTCTCATCGGCGACGATGGCTTGGTCGGCCAGCAGCTCGAAAAACGCCGATTCATCGGGCAGGCGGGACAATGCTTCGGCAAAACGCTGGCGGGCGGCCAGCAGTTTTGGCCACGGGCTGTCGAGCAGGTGATTCGATAAGCCGTAAATGCCCGGTGCCAGCGGGCGTGGCTGGCCATCGCGATTCGAGCAATAAACCAGCGTATCGCCGTCACCCAGCAACAGGTTGAAGCCGGAATATTGGTTGCCATCGATCTCTGTGGCATATTCCGCTGCCGATGATCTGGCAGTCAGGAAGCCCCGCGTCAGCCCGCCGCGGGATTGCGCGCCTTTGGCCATGCCGGGTTCGCGCACATTGGTGACTGCGGCGAAGCGTCCGGATTCGCTGACTCCCAGCCATGTGCCGCCAGCTTCGAGATCGAGCCCGCCAATGACTTCCGGCGCATCGGGCCAGCGCCCCAGTGGCGCCGTCGGTCGGGCGTAGAACTCGTCTCGATTGGCCGCGACGACCAGCGGGAAATCCGGATGAACCCGCCAGCCGACGACGATCAGGCACATTTCATTTTTGGCTGTTTTTACGGGTTGACCGCAGCAGCCTGAATGGAGGGGCCTTCCAGCGAACCAAGACGCACATTGCCGGCAAAATTGCTCTGGATAACGGCCAGGGCTTCATAGCCGCCGGTTGGCGACGGAGCGACGGTCATCACCGTGCCGCAGGACTGATCCGGGTTGTCGGGCGAGTGCAGAACATCGCCGGCCTTCAGTATCTGCGCGCTGGTCACGCGATGCAAATGGCGCTTGACCTTGCCGAGGTACTGAGTGCGGGCAACGATTTCCTGTCCCGGGTAACAGCCCTTGTGGAAACTGACGCCGCCAATTTTTTCGAAATCGGCCATTTGCGGCACGAACTCTTCCTTGGTGGCTAGCGTGACGAGCGGGAAAGCGGCCTGGATATCGAGCCAGCGCCAGGCGGGGATGCCTGCCGGACGGGCTTTGACGGTGAGTTTTTGCCACAGCGCCGCCATCGCCGACTCCGGTGCCACAATCATGAAACGCGTGGTATCGAGGCGAATGACGGTTGTGCCATCGGCGGTGGCCGTAGCCACCATCGCTTCAGCCGGGCAGGGCAGTCCGGCACCGGACAGTGCCTCTTCGGCTTGCGGCCCGGAGAGGCCAAGCATGACGGTGCTGTCGGTCTGCGCAGCAAGTTTTACTTTTGCCCGCAAGACGAACATTTGCAGGCGCTTTTGCGTTGCTTCCTGCAGGTCGGCAGCCAGTGCGAGGAGATAGCGCTCGCCCTGACGCCAGACGACGAAACTGGCCTGCATCCGCCCCTTGGCCGTGCACCATCCGGCATGCTGCGCCTGCCCATCGGCCAGATGGTTGATATCGCTGGTGAACTGGCTGTGCAGGAAGGCCTTGGCCTCTTCACCCGTGGCTTCGATAAGTCCAAGGTGGGTGAGCGGGACAACGACGGTCTGCTGCGTTGCGGCGAGCAGTTCGCCGGCGGCGTCGCCGAAGTTGAGAAGCTCGGTCGAATCGTTATCGAAGACACCTTCGGTCGATTCCAGAAAGCTGCGCCAGTGGGGATTCATGAGGGCTCCTGAGGGGGTTTCGGATATTATATCGCTCGTTATAACGTGCTCGTTCCACACGGGCAAGACCTGCTTGCTCCCTTCGAGTTCCCGTGCACTTCTTCCCCCGGATTTTCCTCCCGATATTTTTGCTCTTGGCGACCGCAGCAGGTGGCCTGTGGTGGTGGGCCAATCAGCCCCTGCTATTGAGCAGTTCGCCGCTCGATTTTCGGGTGACGGCCGGCAGCAGCTTGCGTTCAGCCATCACCCAGATGCGCGAGGCCGGCATCAATGTCGAGCCAACGTTGCTCGCTACGCTGGCCCGTCTCAACCGGGCCGATACGGCCATCAAGGCCGGGAGCTATGCGGTCAAAACTGGGGTTACCCCGTTCCAATTGCTCAACAAGCTGCTCAAAGGCAAGGTGACGCAGGGCGAACTGACCTTGGTTGAAGGCTGGACTTTCCGCCAGTGGCGCGGGCGCATGGATAAGCATCCCGACCTGAGTCACGAAACGAGCGGCATGAGCGAAGCGCAGATCATTGCGCAACTGGGGCTCAATATCAGCAGCCTGGAAGGCCAGCTATTTCCGGATACCTACCTTTTCGACAAGCAATCGAGCGATCTGGATCTACTGGCGCGGGCCAATCGGGCCATGCAGCGCAAACTGGATGCCGAGTGGGCTCAGCGTGCGGCCGGACTACCCTACAAGACCCCTGGCGAGGCGCTGGTCATGGCCTCGATTGTCGAAAAGGAAACCGGACGCGAAGCAGACCGGAATCTGGTCGCTGCCGTATTCGTCAATCGCCTGCGCAAGGGCATGCTTCTGCAAACCGATCCGACGGTGATCTACGGTCTGGGCGAGAACTTTGACGGAAATCTGCGAAAGCGCGACCTGCAAACTGACTCCCCGTACAATACCTACAGCCGGCCCGGCCTGCCGCCGACGCCGATCGCCATGCCGGGACAGGCTTCGTTACGCGCGGCACTCAACCCGGCCGAAAGTGAAGTTCTCTATTTTGTCGCCCGCGGCGACGGCAGCAGCCAGTTTTCGCAGACGCTGGATGAACACAACAACGCAGTTAACCGATATCAAAGGGGTGGGAAGTGAAAGGTAAATTCATCACTTTCGAAGGCATAGATGGCGCCGGCAAGAGCAGCCACGTCGAGTGGCTGGCCGAATTGCTGCGCGCGCGCGGCATCGTCGTCCAAGTGACGCGCGAACCAGGCGGCACCGAACTGGGTGAAAAGTTGCGGGAATTGCTGCTCAACGAGCCCATGCACCTGGAAACCGAAACCCTGCTCATGTTCGCCGCCCGCCGCGAGCACTTGGCCAAATTGATCGAACCGGCTCTGGCCCGCGGCGAATGGGTGATCTGCGACCGCTTCAGCGACGCCACCTACGCCTATCAGGGTGGTGGGCGCGGGCTGGATCGCGCCAAGTTCCTGATTCTGGAACATTGGGTGCATGAACACCTGCAACCAGATCTCACCCTGCTATTTGACCTGCCGCTCGACATTGCGCGCGAACGCATCGTGCTGGCCAATCGCGTGCTCGACAAGTTCGAACAGGAGCGAGTCGATTTTCATGAGCGTGTTCGTCAGGCTTATCTGGAAAGAGCGCATGGCAGCCCGACCAGAATGCGTGTCGTCAATGCTGACAACACCATTGAAAATATTCGCAAACAACTTGAACAAATTATTGCAGCGATTTGTTTATGAACGTTATTGATCTTCATTCGAAGGTCTGGGCCGGATTGCAGGCAAGGCGGAAGCAATTGCCGCATTCGCTGTTGCTGGTGGGCCAAAAAGGCTTGGGAAAATATGAGCTGGCAAGGCGTTTTGCGGCCAGCCTGCTCTGCGAATCGCCCTCGATCGAAGGTTTGGCTTGCGGGAAATGCCTGGCCTGCAACTGGTTCGAGCAAGGCAACCATCCCGATTTTCGCTTGCTGAAGCCCGATGCGCTCGGTGAAGAAGCCGAGGTCGAGGATGGCAAGAAAAAGCCCAGCCAACAGATCACTATCGATCAGGTGCGCGGACTCGATGAATTCTTCAACATCGGTACTCATCGCGGCGGATTGCGGATCATTCTGGTCAATCCGACTGAGGCAATGAACCGCAGCACGGCAAATTCACTTCTTAAAACACTTGAAGAACCAGCGCCAGATACCTTGTTTTTAATGGTTTCTAGTGAGCCGATGCGCTTGCTGCCAACTATTCGCAGCCGCTGTCAGGTCGTGCCAGTACCGGTGCCGTCGATGAAACTTGCGGAAAAGGTTCTGGCAGACGAAGGTGTTGCCCAAGCTGAACGGTGGTTGGCACTGGCCGGTGGGTCGCCCGGGCTGGCGATGGAATTGGCAACATCAGGGCAGGGCGCTTGGCTTGAGTTACTGACTGCGCGACTGGGCTCTGGTCGCAAGAGTGATCCTCTGGCAACCGCCGCCGAACTCGAAAAAGCCGTCAAGGACAGCAAGGGCAAGGTGGCTTTGAAACACATCACCGAAGCCTTGCAGAAATGGATGGTTGACCTGACTCTGGCCAGGAATGGCCTGTCTGTTCGATATTTTCTGCCGCAACAGACCATTATTTCAGGCTTGGCTGATATGATTCCGCCTGCACGCCTGATTCAGTCGTATCGGGCCCTGATTACACGCCGCCAGGAGGCCGAGCAGCCGCTCAATGCGCGCCTCTTCCTGGAAAGCCTTTTTCTGGATTATCGAGCCCTGTTTGCCAATTGATCAACGATGAGTGAAGCAAAACCCGCTCCGCAGCGCCCTAGCGTTCTCTCGCTGAACATCAATTCGAAATCCGCGCTTTACGCCGCATTCATGCCCCATTTACGCAGCGGCGGCATCTTTATTCCGACGACGCGCAGCTACACCATCGGCGATGAAGTCTTCATGTTGCTGTCGCTGATGGATGATCCGGCCAAGCTGCCAATCGCTGGCACTGTCGTCTGGATCACCCCGGCCGGCGCCCAGAACGGCCGGGCGCAGGGAATCGGTGTGCATTTCAACAATGACGAAAGCGGCCAGGAGGCCCGGCGCAAGATCGAAGGCCTGCTTGGCGGTGTCATGCAGTCGGCCCGTCCCACGCATACGCTCTGATTGACCGGCATGCTGGTCGACTCCCATTGCCACCTCGATTTTCCTGATCTGGCCAATCGCATGCCGGACGTCCTGCAACGCATGCAGGAAAACCAGGTCGATCTGGCGGTCTGCATCGGCGTCAATCTGGAAGATTTTCCGCAGGTGATCGCCCTCGCCGAGCAACATGCGCAGCTCTATGCAACGGTGGGCGTCCATCCTGAATACACGGATGTCGAAGAGCCCGATGAAGACAGGCTTTTGGGCCTTGCCGCACACCCTAAAGTGATCGCCATCGGAGAAACCGGGCTCGACTACTATTGGCAGAAGGATCAGCCGGAGTGGCAGCGCGATCGTTTCCGGACCCACATTCGGGCTGCCAAGCGTTGCGGCAAACCATTGGTGGTGCACACGCGGGATTCCTCTGCCGATACCTTGCGCGTCCTGAAGGAAGAGTGTGCCGATGCGGTCGGCGGTGTCATGCACTGCTTTACCGAAAACTGGGATATTGCGCGTCTGGCGCTTGATCTCGGCTTCTATCTCTCATTTTCGGGAATCGTCACGTTCAAGAACGCTATCATCGTCAAGGAAGTGGCGAAGAAATGCCCTTTGGACCGCCTTCTCGTCGAAACCGACTCGCCCTATCTGGCGCCAGCCCCGTATCGCGGCAAACCAAACGAGCCGGCCTACGTACGCTACGTCGCCGAGGAAGTCGCCAAGCTGCGTTCGATCAGCATCGATCAAGTTCACCAGGCGACGACCGATAATTTCTTTTCGTTGTTCAAAGGGGCAAAACGGCCATGAAAATTAGCCAAAAATTCCGGTTGACCGTAGCAATTGCCCTCGCGCTCCCAGCGCTCGCCTGCGCTGCCACCTATGATGATCTGATCTCCTCGGCCAAGATGGGCAACGTCAGCGAAATCGCCCAACTTGCTGCCAAGGGCGCATCCCTCGACACTACCGATATCGACGGCAACACGCTGTTGATGCTGGCAGCCCGTGACGGGCATGCCGAAGTGGTGGACTATCTGATCAAGAACCGCGCCAAACTAAACGCCCGCAACGCGGCAGGCGACACGGCGCTGCGTCTGGCTGCCTTTCGCGGCCATCAGAAAGTTGTCGAGTTATTGCTGGCCGGCGGTGCGGCAGTCAACATGCAAGGTTGGACGCCATTAGCCTATGCGGCATTCAGTGGCCATCTTGAGATTGCCAGGCTACTCATCAAGTCTGGCGCGGACGTGAATCTGGCATCCGAGAACGGTACTACTCCGTTGATTGCAGCTTCGCGTAGCGGGCACAAGGATGTCGTACAACTACTGATCGCCAGCAAGGCCGACCTGGGCCGTACCCTCGATAGCGGTGAAACGGCTCTGGATATCGCAATGCGATTCAATAACACGGATATTGGCGAGCTGATACGAAAGGCTGGCGGTAAGTCAGGAAAAACGGTCACTATCGAGGTTCGATAGAGTCAGGTGCTGATTGCCTGAACACCAAAAGGCCGTCCACGAAATCCGCTGTGATTCGTGAAAAAACGCACATTAGGAAATAGCGGTAGCTCATTAGTATTGGACTCGGCATGTTGGGGCTGTCTTGCCCAAGCAATGCCAATCCATTCACTTGAGTGTTCTGACCGCGATGAGTCTCAAAACATTGTATTGCCAGCAGTTTTTCCAATCTCCGGTACGTCGAGGCATTGACCTTGCGATTCGTGCCTCAGTTGCATTCGTCATCGGTATTGGGTTGCCTGCGAGTGTTCTGGCGTCGCCAGAAAAAGCATCAAGCTATTACGAAGATGCCCTGAAAAGATACGAAAAAAATGAAATGCCAGCCGCAGTCATTCAATTGAAGAATGCCCTGCAGCAAGACTCGAAGATGCTTGCCGCTCACCTCTTGCTCGGCAAGGCCTTGCTCAGGAACGGCGATCTGAAAGGTGCAGAAGCCGCATTTGAAGAGGCGCTCAAACAGGGCGTAAACCGTGGCGAAGTCGCGCTACCGCTCGGTCAGGTCTACCTGGCCCTAGGCCGTCCTGAAGCCGTGATAGATAAGATTCCGGCCTCCGGCTTGTCGCCGACGTTGCAGGTTGAAGTTCTCACCATGCGTGGGAGTGCCTACATGGAGGCTGGAAATAACAGCCTCGCAGCCCAGAGTTTCGAAAACGCGAGAGCAATCGACCCGAAATCACCCTCGCCGCTGATCGCCGAAGTTCCAATGTTGCTGGCGGCAGGAAAAGTCGATCAGGCTCGCGAAAAAGCAAATAAAGCTGTCGAACTGGCACCAAACAACGCTTTTGCCTGGAACATGAAAGCATCCGTTTTGCACGCTGCGTTTAACGCTGCGGAAGCCCTGGCGGCGTATGACAAAGCCTTGGTGCTTAACCCAAAGCATGTCGATGCCCGTGTTGCCCGGGCTGCACTCCTCATCGACCTCAAGCGCGAATCGGACGCCCGCAAGGATCTCGACTATCTGAAGACAGTGGCAGAAGATGAGCCTCGTGCAGCGTACCTGCGGTCGGTGCTGGCCAGTCAGCAAGGTGACGCCAAGGCCACAACTGATGCTCTCGCGGAAGTTACTCGGATCGTTGATGCTCTGCCACCTGCCTGGTTGGCGCGTCGCGAGCAATTGCTGATGGCAGCGGCCTTGGCTCACTACGGACTCGGCAATCATCAGAAGTCCCGTGAGTATCTGGATGTCATTATCTCGCGCAGTCCGAACAATCTCGGCGCGAAGAAGCTTCTCGCCTCAATATACGTTGACACCAAAGACTTCGGACGTGCCCAGACATTACTCGAATCGCTGCAACGAGCATTGCCGGAAGATCCGCAGGTAATGTTCATGCTCGGATCGATTAATTTGTCCCAACGGCGCTATGCTCAGGCGACCACATTGCTCGAGAAGGCAGCCGAACGGACGGGGTCGCCAGACATGAACCGCTCGCTAGGTTTCAGTCAGCTTGGGCTTGGGCAAACTACGCAAGGTCAGTTGAGTCTGGAAAAAGCTTTCGCTGCCAATCCATCCGATACGCGGACAGGGATGGCGCTGGCAATGCTCCATATGCGACAAGGCAAGACCGAAAAGGCGATGAAGATTGCGGAGTCCATGGTCAAGCGCGATCCGGCCAATCTCACAACGTTAAATTTTTTGGGTTCGCTTAAAGGTGCAAGTGGCGACAAGGCAGGTGCGCGTGCCGCGTATACGCAGGTTCTTGCCAAGGATTCAGCATTTCCACCCTCTGTTCTGAATCTGGCGCGCCTCGATATCGGGGAGAAGCGCTTCGACGAAGCACGTCGCCGTCTTGATGGTTTGTTGAAGAAAGACAGCAACGATCATCAGGTCCTGTTCGAATATGGTTTGCTTGAGCAACGGGCTGGCCGGCCCGACGCTGCGATTCGCCAATTGACCAAGGCCGGAAATGTGCAGCGCACCGACCCCAAGCCGACGCTCGTGCTGATTGACCTCCTGCTGAATCAGCGTCAAGGCGAACATGCTTTGGCGGCTGCAAAGGAGTTGGCGGGTAAATTCTCCACCAATCTGAACGTTCAACTCGCTCTGGCTCGAACCCACTTGGCAAATGGCAATGCTGCAGACGCCCGGACTATATTGACCGGCGCGACCCGTTTGGCAGAGTTCGATCCGAGGTCCCAGGTTGCAATTGCCAAAATGCAAATCGCTGCATCCAACCCTGATGGTGCTGCCTACAGTGTGTACAAAGCTCTGCAGGGCAGTCCCGATGATGTCGCGGCACTTGCTCTGGCCGTTCAGGTTGAGGCCCTACGTGGCGATGTGGCAAAGACTGACTCTGCACTCAAAGCGCTTAGCACCAAGCACCCGGCGGCTATCGAGACGGCTCGAGTTGGTGCAGATTTGGCCATGTCGCGCGGTCAATACGCAGCGGCCATCACCGGCTATCGCAAGCTCCTTGCTCGTGAGGAAAGTATCGGCAATGCCTTGGCGCTTGTCCAGGCGCACATGGCGGCAGGCGAGCCCGGCAAGGCGGCAGCCTTTCTTGAAACTTGGGTCAAGAGTCATCCTGATGATCAGATGGCACCTAAGGCCTTGGCTGAAAGCCAGTTTCGCGCTGGCCAGCTAGCCGCCGCGAAACTGACCTACAAGCGAGTGATTGAAAATGCTCCGGAAGATGCGGTATCTCTCAACAACTACGCCAATTTGCTGCATCAGATGAACGATCCGGCAGCACAGGATATTGCTGAACGCGCCCTCAAACTCTCCCCGACCCATCCCGCCTATGGCGACACGCTAGGCTGGATACTGGTCAGCAAGGGGCAGGCCGAGGCCGGACTGCGCTATCTGCGTGAAGCTCGACTGCGCAGCCCCGAAAATGGCGAAATCCGTCTCCATCTGGCATATGCCTTGGCGAAAATTGGTCGAAAAGACGAGGCTCGTGAGGAGCTAAGCGCTGCGCTCAGTGGAGCGGGTCGCGCTTCAAGCGGCGCAATGGTTACACAGCTAAAGAAAGACTTGGGGCTGTGAGAAGGCCGATTTCGTGTCGGTTTTTTTTACACAACCAGAGTTTATAGGGGTGTGTTGATGCCGCAACTTATTGAAAATATTGTTTAATTTATTGTGGTTCGGTTTTTGCTTAGTGGTTACTCAAGAATTGATTTCGGGGAAAAACATGAAAAACCAACTCAAAGTATTGTGCGGTGTATTGACGCTGGTATTGGCTGGGCATGTATCGGCTGCGACGACATGGACGCTTGCTTCCAACTACGGAGCGATCAGCGGTGACGTTACAGTGACGGCGCTTTCGAATACTGGTGGTACGAATACTTCATCATCCTCGGCAAATAATGCGGCAACCCAAACGATTCAGGGAGCAACCTGGACGAATACGTGGGGAGGGATTTACAACCTTGACGCATGTTCAAGTGGTTCCTATTGCGACGTGAACGAGTCGTACTCTCCTGAGCACTCTATTGACAATAATCAACGCTATGACTCGGCATTGCTCAGTTTTTCGTCCGCAGTCAAGCTACAACAGTTGACGTTGGGGTGGTCTCAGTATGATTCCGATCTCACGGTGATGGCTTATGTTGGGGCAGGCGCGCCGACGCTGATTGGCAGTACTTACAGTGCTCTTGCGAATTCTGCTTCAGGTTGGGTGCTGATCGGTAACTATAGCAACGTGGGAAGTACTAGTTCTGCTCAAGTTCTTAACAGTTCCACGACAATTAATGCTGGTGGCATTTCTTCTTCGTACTGGTTGATTGGTGCCTACAATCCCTTGGTTGGTGGTAGCACTACAGGTGGAATGCTTACTGACAGCTACGACTACATCAAGTTGGCTTCCGTCACTGGTTGTGTGTCTGGTACGACAGGTTGCACTCCTTCCACGGGGGTGCCTGAGCCAGGTTCTTTGGCGCTAGTGGGAATTGGTCTTTTCGGTCTTGTACGTCGCTACAAGGGGCGTAAAGGATAGTTCAGAGTTATACAGATATAAAAATAGCACCCTAGGGTGCTATTTTTTTGCCCCGATATCGGCGTGAAAATGTAGGGTTAGTCGTTTGGACTTAATTCCCTGATTAAGGCGGCAAGACTCCCCACCGATCTCAGGTGTTCGCGGGCATGTTCGTTGCTTGCTTCGAGCACTACGCCGTATTTTTTCTTCAGGCCAAGCACCAATTCGAGGGCGTCAATCGAATCCAGGCCCAAACCATTTTCGGCAAAGAGCGGAGTGTCGTCGCTGATATCTGCAGGAGAAAGGTCTTCAAGGTTCATCGTTTCGATGATAAATGCCTTCAATTCATGATGAAGATCGCTCATTGTTAGTTCTGTTTCTTGCGTAGTTGAATTCCGGAAAAGCCCAGCATGGCTTCGTCGCCGGCACCAATCAGTCGTAGCGTATCTCCGCGACCGGTGCCCAAGCCGGCTGTTACCACTTCGTTGTCAGAGACGGCATGGAAGGCGATCCGTAAAAGGAGGTCAGGTACTTCCGGGAAGTGCGCCTCACCGACTAGCAGCCCGTTGTCTTCTTTGAGCAGAAGCCTGTCCGGTGTAGGGCCATCTATCTTTCCAATGATCTCGTAGTGGCCAAGATTGTTCCAAAAGCGCTCGGGGATTTTCGTTGGCTTCAGCTTTTCGCCAAAGATCAGCGATTCCGCGCCGATACGGCCGACGATGATTTGCCGCCCGTCGACATTCGCCATAGACAGATGAATGTCCTCGAAGGCGCCGACGCGTACAGCCATCATTCCGAACAATCGATACTTGATGGTCAGCAAACCGTCTTCGTGTGGCACCAGGCGGAATTGATGGCCGGCTGCCTCGACGTCGATCTGCCCATTTTTTGTGCTGATCCTGGCAAGGCCAACCATAGTGTCAAAATTGCCGTCGAACTGGCGCAATTCCTCGGTGGTCGGTACGCGCTCTGCGGCTCGTGCTGGCGGTGTTGCATCCTGTCTAATGCCCGTCTTGGCTTCGAGCATGAGGCGCAAGGCTTCGGTGGCGATTTTGGAGACTGCAACGTGCGACGAGGATGAGTTGGAGAGGATGACGATGCCCAGTTTGTGCTCAGGCAGGATGGCCATCATGCTGTGAGAGTCCGGTAGTGAGCCGCCGTGGCTGGCAACGGCGCCCCCGCCAGGTACGTCGATGCCACTCATCATCCAGCCCAGGCCAACGTATTGCCCGAATGTCATCGGGAAATTCTTGTTCTGGATGCGCACCATCTCATGGGTTGAGGCCGCCGAGAGAATCTGGTATTCACCTGACTTCCCTTCAGCAAACTGCATTTTCATGAACTTACTTAGGTCAACAACGTTGCTCAGCAAGTTGGCTGCTGGCATATCGCGAAGAGAGAATACCTCGATTTCCTTGTTTCGGTCGTAGGCCTTGGCGATTGGGCGCGGTGCGAAACTGCTCTGGTTCATGCCTAGGGGCTGAAAAAATCGACGATCCATGTACGCGTCGAAGGGGCTGCCGCTGACCTTCTGGATTGCTGCACCGAGCAGCGCCATTCCTAGATTCGAATAGGAAAAAACGTAGTTCGGGGGGAAGGCCTGATATTCGTCGCGGATATTGGCAACAACCGATTCGAAGCGATCAGGTTCCCGGACGAACAGGCCTTGCAGGAAATTGGATGGCAGCCCTGAGTGATGACACATTATGTTGCGTGGTGTCACCGGACCAGCATTTGGAAACCGAGTCTTTATCGAGAATTCGGGTAGGGCTGCGGAGAGTGGCTGATCTATGTCCAGTTTGCCCTCATCGGCCAATTGCATTGCTGCAGCGGCCGTGAAGACCTTGGCAATAGATCCGGCTCGATAGATGGTATCTGGCGTGGCCGCAATTTTGTTTTCAAGGTCGGCATAGCCGAAGCCTTGCTGCCAAATCACTTTCTGGTCGTCGATCAGCGCAATGCTTATGCCGGTAATCTCGTTTTGCGCCATTTCACGGTGGACCAGCCATGAAAGATATTTTCGGGTGTGGCTGTAATCACCGCGCACATTGCTTGTCGTGGTCGGTGGGGGTGTTGTGCAACCGGCAAGCAAACAAATGACAACAAGTAGCGATGCGAGGCGGTTGGGCATGGAGAGCTGGCGAATTGCGTCGAGTTTCGGATTATAAACTTATACGGCGCGCCGCCCGTGGGGAAAATAGCTGACAAATTCAGTCGAGTATTCTAAAATCGCTCTCCATTCAACAGGGAGATCAGGTTTCATGTTCCGGTATTTGCGTGAGGACATCCGTTCGGTCTTTGATCGTGATCCGGCCGCCCGCTCATTCTGGGAGGTGCTCACTTGCTACCCTGGGATACATTCCCTGATCATGCATCGCCTGGCACACTGGCTATGGGGGCATCGCCTTCGCTGGCTGGGCCGCTTCACTGCCCACTTGTCGCGAATGCTGACTGGTATCGAAATTCATCCGGGGGCAACCATCGGACGCCGCTTCTTCATTGATCATGGTATGGGGGTGGTGGTTGGCGAAACCGCTGTGATTGGTGATGACGTCACGCTCTACCATGGCGTTACGCTCGGTGGCACCTCATGGAACAAGGGCAAGCGTCACCCGACCTTGGAAAATAATGTGGTTATTGGGGCTGGAGCCAAGGTGCTTGGACCCATCACCATTGGGGCTGGAGCCAAGGTCGGCTCCAATGCCGTTGTCACCAAGCCTGTGCCAGCAGGGGCGACTGCAGTAGGGAACCCTGCGCGGATTCTTGACAACAACGAGCAAACCCGCCAGCGCGAGGCTCAGGCCGAAAAGCTGGGCTTTTCAGCCTATGCTGTGGGGCGCGATCAGGATGATCCGCTGGCCAAGGCAATTCATGCGTTGCTGGATCATGCTGCTGAGACTGATCGACGGCTGGCCTCATTGGTCAAGGAGCTCGATGCCCAAGGCGTCAAGTGTGATCAAGAAGTGGATCAGTCCGATGCATTTGATCCAAAATACCTGAGTAAAATAGTTGACTAATTTTGTCTGGATTGGATATAGTTGACTGCAGTACTAGGTTATTAATAGGGGTTCGGAATGCGTTTGACAACTAAAGGACGTTTTGCCGTAACGGCCATGATGGACCTTGCCATGCGTGGTGAGGGCGGGCCGGTAGCGCTGGCCAGTATTAGCGAGCGGCAGGGAATATCGCTGTCCTATCTGGAGCAGTTGTTCGGCAAATTGCGTCGTCACAAGCTGGTCGATAGCGTGCGTGGCCCCGGTGGCGGTTATTGTATAGCCCGACCTTTCGATCAGGTTGCGGTGGCAGACATCATTCGGGCAGTCGATGAGCAACTCGATGCTACCCAGTGTGGCGGTCGCGAGAACTGTCATGACGAACACCGTTGTATGACGCATGACCTGTGGTCGACGCTGAATGCCAAAATGTTCGACTACCTTGCTTCCGTAACGCTTGCAGAGCTTGTTGGTCGTGAAAAAGAAAAACGCGGTATGGGCACGATAGTGCTTGAGGACAAACGCCTTGGCCCGCAACCCCGGGCTCGTAGTGGCCGTGACAAGATGCCAGCTATTGCCTGAGAGAACCATGTTCAGGCCCGTTTATCTAGACCACAACGCCACAACACAGCTTGATCCGACGGTGCTGGTAGCGATGTTGCCTTGGCTTGACAGCCGGTTTGGCAATGCGTCGAGCCTCCACGAATACGGGCGACAGGCACGACAGGCTATAGATGAGGCACGCCAGAAAGTCGCTGCAGCAGCCAATGCACATCCGACTGAGGTGGTTTTTACCAGTGGGGGCAGTGAAGCCAACAACCTGTTCCTGAAGGGGGCCGCAGCCTGCCTTAAGCCTGGTTTGCTTGCCGTCAGTGCCGTCGAGCACCCTTGCGTACTCAAGCCGGCAGCTCAATTAGCCAGGCAGGGCTGGGAACTCAGGCATCTTGCGGTCGACGGCGCTGGAAGGGTAAAAATCGAAGACTATGCCGAGGTATTGCTCGACAAGCCGAAGCTGCTGTCGATCATGCTCGCCAATAATGAAACCGGCGTTATTCAGGATGTTGCTGCACTGGCGAATGCCGCCAGCGGCACGGGGGCATGGTTTCATAGTGATGCCGTACAGGCCTTGGGTAAATTGGCTATCGATTTCCGTGCGCTCAATGCTGCCGGTGTCCATGCCATGACTTTGTCGGCGCACAAGGCTGGCGGTCCCAAAGGCGCAGCAGCCCTTATTCTCGACAAGCGCGTCGAATTGCAGCCATTGATTGCCGGCGGCGGTCATGAACGCGGACTGCGCTCTGGCACCGAAAATGTCCCGGCGATCGTTGGGTTTGGTGTTGCTGCGGAACTTGCCGCTGCTCGCGTTGCCGAACTACCAGTTCGCATGCGGGCTATGCAGTTGAAGCTGGAGTCTGGGCTGGTCGGATTGGGCGCTCGAATTTTCGCGACGGACGCGAGACGCTTGCCGAATACCAGCTATTTCGCTTTCCCGAATATTGATGGCGAAACCTTGGTCGGCAAGCTGGACCGCGAAGGATTTGCTGTGGCCAGTGGTGCGGCATGTTCCAGCGCCAATCCGGAGCCATCACATGTCTTGCGCGCCATGGGCTTCGCCCCTGATGTCGCCCGCGGTGCTGTGCGAGTAAGCTTGGGCACTGCAAATACGGAAGCAGAGATTGAACAATTTATCAACGCCTTGCAGGTGACAGTCGGACGACTGCAAGGACTGACAGCTGTCAACTGAATAGATGGCTGCCTGAACAACCCGACTTAGCGAGAATGACGATGAAACTCCCCATTTACCTGGATTACTCGGCAACTACCCCAGTCGACCCGCGTGTCGCTGAAAAAATGATTCCCTACCTGTGCGAGCATTTCGGCAATCCCGCTTCGCGCTCGCACAGCTTCGGCTGGGTGGCTGATGCGGCAGTCGAAGAGGCTCGCGAGCAGGTGGCTGCACTGGTCAATGCTGATCCCAAGGAAATCGTCTGGACCTCCGGTGCGACTGAGTCCAACAATCTCGCCATCAAGGGGGCTGCCAATTTCTACGCCGGCACCAAGGGCAAGCACATCATCACGGTGAAGACGGAGCACAAGGCAGTGCTCGACACTGTGCGCGAAATGGAGCGGCAAGGATTCGAGGCGACTTATCTCGATGTCAAGGAAGACGGTCTGCTCGACCTGGAAGTCTTTAAGGCCGCCATTCGGCCGGATACCGTCCTTGCCTCCGTGATGTTCGTCAATAACGAAGTCGGTGTGATCCAGCCGATTGCCGAACTGGGTGAGGTTTGCCGCGAGAAGGGGGTGGTTTTTCACGTCGATGCTGCCCAGGCCACTGGCAAGGTGGATATTGACCTGAGTAAGCTCAAGGTCGACCTGATGAGCTTCTGTGCTCACAAGACCTACGGTCCGAAAGGCATTGGTGCACTGTATGTTCGCCGCAAGCCGCGTATTCGTCTCGAGGCCCAAATGCACGGCGGTGGTCACGAGCGTGGCTTCCGCTCGGGCACACTGCCGACGCATCAGATCGTCGGTATGGGCGAGTGCTTCCGTCTGGCCCGTGAGGAAATGGCCGAAGAGAACAAGCGTATCGGTGCCTTGCGTGACAAATTGCTGAAAGGTTTGCAGGATATCGAGGAAACCTTTGTCAATGGCGACCTCGTACAACGGGTGGCGCACAATCTGAACATCAGCTTTGCCTATGTCGAGGGCGAATCGATGATCATGGCCATCAAGGATCTGGCTGTCTCTTCCGGCTCGGCCTGTACCTCAGCTAGTCTGGAGCCGTCCTATGTGTTGCGCGCCCTGGGGCGTGATGATGAATTGGCCCATAGCTCTATCCGTTTTAGCATCGGTCGCTTTACGACAGAAGAAGAAATAGACTATGCAATCAAATTATTGCATACGAAAGTTGGTAAATTACGTGAGCTTTCTCCGTTGTGGGAAATGTTCAAGGACGGCATTGACCTGAGTACCGTTCAATGGGCTGCACACTAAAGAAATTCAAGGAGAAACAGCATGAGCTACAGCATAAAAGTCATTGATCATTATGAGAATCCGCGCAACGTTGGTTCCTTCGGCAAGGAAGATGATGACGTAGGTACCGGCATGGTCGGCGCACCGGCCTGCGGTGACGTCATGAAACTGCAGATCAAGGTGAACAAGGCAGGCGTGATCGAGGATGCCAAGTTCAAAACCTACGGTTGCGGTTCGGCCATCGCATCGTCTTCTCTGGTGACCGAGTGGGTCAAAGGCAAGACGGTCGATCAGGCCTTGTCGATCAAAAACACGGAAATTGCCGAAGAATTGGCCTTGCCGCCGGTTAAAATTCACTGTTCAATTCTGGCCGAGGATGCCATCAAGGCAGCTGTGGCCGATTACAAGAAAAAGCACGGAGAATAAGCATGGGCGTCACCTTGAGCGATAAGGCGGCAACACACGTCGCCAACTTCCTGGCAAAGCGCGGCAAAGGCATTGGCCTGCGTCTCGGCGTGCGGACCAGCGGCTGTTCCGGCATGGCGTACAAGCTGGAATTTGTCGACGAGGTGAATCCCGATGACATGGTGTTTGAACACAATGGCGTCAAGGTCATTGTCGATGCCAAGAGCCTGCCTTATCTGGATGGAATGGAGCTGGACTTCGCTCGCGAGGGCTTGAACGAAGGGTTCAAATTCAACAATCCGAACGTCAAGGATCAGTGCGGTTGCGGCGAATCCTTTAACGTCTAATGGATTTCCGAGCCGACCATTTCTCCCTGTTTGGGTTGAATCCGGGCTTCCGGCTCGATTTATCTGACCTGGATTCACGCTATCGCGATATTCAGGCACAGGTGCATCCCGATCGGTTCGCCAACGCTGGTGATGCCGATCGGCGCCTGTCGATGCAGTGGGCTACGCATGCCAATGAAGCCTACCAGACGCTGAAAAAGCCGCTGGAGCGAGCCAAGTACATGCTTCATCTGGCTGGCCACGACATTCAGGCGGAGAGCAATACCGCCATGCCCACCGATTTTTTGATGGAGCAAATGGAATGGCGCGAAGCGGTGATGGAGGCTCGCGATGGTGGTGATCACCACGAACTGGAGCGCCTACATAACCGTCTGCGTGGTGACATTAATGCGCGTTATCAGGAACTTGGTGAGCTATTCGAGCTGAGCGAGCTTGCGCTGGCCACGGACCGTGTTCGTCGGCTGATGTTCCTGGAAAAACTTTTGTACGAAATCGACGACGCGCTGGCGTCGCTGGAAGAATAAAAATGGCCCTGTTTCAAATTGCCGAGCCTGGTGAGTCGGCCGCCCCTCATGAACACAAACTTGCCATCGGCATCGACCTTGGTACGACCAACTCTTTGGTTGCTACGGTTCGTAGTGGAATGGCTGTCTGCCTTAACGATGAGCAGGGACGTCCGTTGCTGCCGTCGGTAGTCCGTTACCATGCCGACAACAGCACGGAGGTCGGTTTTGACGCCCAGACCAAACAGGCGATTGATCCGCGCAACACCATCGTTTCGGTCAAACGCTTCATGGGGCGCGGGTTGAAGGATATTGCCCACGTTGAATCGATGCCTTACGACTTCATAGAAGCGCCCGGCATGGTCAAGGTCAGGACGATCGCCGGTATCAAAAGCCCTGTAGAAGTCTCGGCTGAAGTGTTGAAAAGTCTCAAGGTGCGTGCCGAGATAGCGCTTGGTGGCGATCTGGTCGGGGCTGTGATTACCGTGCCGGCCTATTTTGACGATGCACAGCGCCAAGCCACGAAGGATGCGGCGCGTCTGGCCGGCCTCAATGTCCTGCGCCTGCTCAACGAGCCGACTGCTGCAGCCATCGCCTATGGCCTGGATAACGCTGCCGAAGGGGTCTATGCGGTCTATGACCTTGGTGGCGGCACATTCGATATCTCCATTCTCAAACTGACCAAGGGTGTTTTTGAAGTCATGTCCACTGGAGGGGATTCGGCGCTGGGCGGGGATGACTTTGACCACCGCATCTTCTGTTGGGTTATTGAACAAGCCAAGCTGCAGCCTTTGTCGCCGGAAGATGGCCGTCATTTGATGATGCGTTGCCGCGAGGCCAAGGAATACCTGACCAACAACCCGGAAGCGCAGATCACGGTCCGCCTGACCTCGGGCGAAATGGTCGACATCAAGCTTGATGTGCCAACCTTCGCGGCGATTGCCCAGACGCTAATCTCCAAGACCCTGCAGCCGGTCAAGAAGGCGCTTCGTGACGCCGGCTTGCGCGTTGAGGACATCAAGGGTGTGGTCATGGTCGGTGGCTCGACGCGCATGCCGCAGGTGCAGAAGGCCGTGGGCGATTTTTTCCGCCAGGATCCGTTGACCAATCTCGATCCGGACAAGGTCGTTGCCCTCGGCGCGGCGACCCAGGCCAACCTGTTGGTCGGCAACAAGACCGGCAAGGACGACTGGCTGCTGCTTGACGTCATTCCGCTGTCGCTTGGCCTGGAAACGATGGGCGGCCTGACCGAAAAGGTGATTCCGCGCAATTCCACCATTCCGACGGCACGGGGCCAGGAATTCACGACATTCAAGGATGGCCAGACGGCGATGGCGATTCACGTTGTGCAAGGTGAGCGGGAACTGGTGAGCGACTGCCGTTCGCTGGCGCGCTTCGAACTGCGCGGCATTCCGCCGATGGTGGCCGGTGCGGCGCGTATCCGCGTGACGTTTCAGGTCGATGCCGACGGCCTGCTGTCGGTAGCGGCGCGTGAACAGACGACTGGCATCGAGTCCAGCGTGACCGTCAAGCCGTCCTACGGCCTGACGGATGACGAGATCGCCGGCATGCTCAAGGATTCGATGGAACACGCCAAGGACGATGCAATGAGTCGTGCCCTCAAGGAGGCGCAGGTCGAAGCGCAGCGAATGATCGAGGCTACCGAAGCCGCGATGATGGAAGATCCGCATCTGTTGAATGAGGCTGAGAACGCCAAAATCGTCGCTACCATCACCAAGCTGCGCGAAACCATCGCTGGCGAGAATCGCCGTCTGATCAATATCGCCATGGACGACCTGGGTTTCGAGACGCAGGCCTTTGCCCATCGCCGCATGGACCAAAGTATCAAGAAGGTGTTGGCCGGCCGCAACGTTGACGACATCAAAATGGGAGAAGACGCATGACGCAATTGATCGTCCTGCCACATCTTGAACTTTGCCCGGATGGCGCCGTCATTGAAGCGGAAGAGGGTAAATCGATTTGTGAGAATCTGTTGGCCAACGAGATCGAACTCGATCATGCCTGCGAAATGTCTTGTGCCTGCACCACCTGCCACGTCATCGTGCGCGATGGCTTCGACTCGTTGGAGCCGGCTGAAGACATCGAAGAAGATCTCCTCGACAAGGCCTGGGGCCTGGAACCCAATTCGCGCCTCGGTTGCCAGGCAATCGTACGGTCAACGCCAATAACAGTCGAAATTCCGAAATACAGCATCAACATGGCGAAGGAGGGGCATCGCAAATGAAATGGACCGACATCAACGATATCGCCATCGAGCTGACCGATACCCACCCGGACAAGGATCCGCTGACAGTCAATTTCGTCGATCTGCGTGACTGGGTGATGGCTTTGCCCGGTTTTAGCGACGACCCTAAACACTGCGGTGAAAAGATTCTCGAAGCGATCCAGCAGGCGTGGATCGACGAGGTCGCGTAATCCTGGCTGTCGAATCGCCCTCCATTACCTGCGAGCAATGCGCGGCGTGTTGCTGCCAGCTTGAAGTCATGTTGATGGACGGAGATGATGTACCTCGCCGTTTTTCCACACAGGATGATTGGGGTGGCTGGGTCATGCGGCGCCTCGATGATGGCTGGTGTGCAGCGCTTGATCGTGACACCATGCGTTGCACCATTTATGATCGCCGACCCGATAATTGCCGGGTGTTTGAAATGGGCGACAGCGATTGCCAGCGCGAACGGCAACTTTTCTACGCCCCAGCCTGAGTTTTCCTCTAACCAAACGTTGCCACCCATGTCAGAAAAGCAAGCCAACAATCCACTACACGGCCTGACCTTGGAGATGATTCTTAATCGGCTGGTGGCCAGGTATGGATGGGCCGAACTGGGTCAGATCATCGATATTCGCTGCTTCAACCTCGATCCAAGCATTGCTTCCAGCCTGAAGTTCCTGCGT
The DNA here is from genome assembly GCF_020510585.1 of Ferribacterium limneticum. Lineage (GTDB taxonomy): Bacteria > Pseudomonadota > Gammaproteobacteria > Burkholderiales > Rhodocyclaceae > Azonexus. The sequence goes on from NZ_CP075190.1 coordinate 2,078,077, forward strand.
CGCACGCCTTGGGCGCGGGAAAAGGTTGAGGCGCTCTACGTTTCTACTGAATTTCACCTGCCATGACTTACGAAGAACATCTCGACGAAGTAACGACACTCATCACCGAAAAATACGACATCGCGGACGATGCGGCGATAAAAATGGTGATGCGCGCCCAGGCCGACGATTTTTTTACCGGCCATGACGACGATGAATCGATCTGCACGCTGGATCGCGCCCATCTCGATGCCAAGGCTATTTTCAAAAAGTACAAGTAAGTCATGCGCTCGACTCGTGCCACCGCTGCCGTCGCTCGCTTGAATCAACGCAGTGCGGACCGCCATTTTGTCATGGTGATTACCAGCAACAGCCTGTTTGTCTTGCGCGAGCGGGTTGACGGTGTCGATAAGGAAATTTCCGAGCCGCTGGCGCTGGACGATTTTGTTCGATTTGTAAACGCGCAAGGGCCGCAGCTCGTGCCGCGCGTTACCAAGAACGACGCTGCTTTCGCCCGTCAACTGGTCAAGAAAACCTGAAACGGCATGGCTAGGCTGATCCCGGGTTGGCTGGCCCATTACCCGAAGGACAAGCTGGGCGCGGATATCGCTGCCGGCCTCATTGTTACCATCCTGGTCATTCCGCAGAGTCTGGCCTACGCGCTTCTGGCCGGCCTGCCACCGCAACTCGGCTTGTATGTCAGCATCTTCCCGGTGATTGCCTACGCGCTGCTCGGTAGCAGCATGGTGCAGGCCGTCGGGCCGGTGGCCATTACCGCGATCATGACCTATTCAGTCTTGAGTCCGATCGCGCCGCCAGGTTCGTCGCTCTACATCATGCTGGCTGCTTCTTTGTCGCTGCTTTCCGGTCTGATGCTGCTGGCCTGCGGCGCGCTGCGCCTGGGTTTCCTGTCGCAACTACTCAGCCGGCCGGTGATCAGCGGCTTCATTTCGGGTTCGGCCGTGTTGATCATCATCAGCCAACTGAAATACCTGACCGGCGTCGTGCCGCAGGGAGGGCACAGTGGTGAGTTGCTGCTCGATCTGATGCAGAAACTGCCACAGGCGCATCTTCCGACGCTGACCATTGGGCTGCTCGCCTTCGGCATCCTTGCCATTGTTCGCCTGGCACTGGCCGACTGGCTGGTCAGGGCCGGTCTGAGCAAGGCACGGGCCGATTTCATCGTGCGCGTCATGCCGCTGGTCGTCGTCATTGTCGGCACGCTGGCCGTTATCGAATCCAATCTTGACCGCGGGCAGGGCGTAGCGGTCGTTGGTTCTGTGGTGGCGGGCCTGCCCGGCTTTACCTTCTTCGTTCCCAGCCTCGACACCCTGCGTCGCCTGCTGTTGCCGGCCTTCGTGATGATGCTGATCGGCATGGTGCAGAGCATCACCATGGCCCAGGCGCTGGCCATCAAGCGGCGTGAGCGGATCGATCCGAATGCCGAACTGGTTGGCCTCGGCGCGGCCAATGTCGTGGCGGGGTTTTACGGGGGCATGCCGGTTGGCGGTGGCCTGTCCCGTTCGGCGATCAATGTCGCGGCTGGTGCTCAGACGCCGCTGGCCAGCATTCTGTCGGCACTCGCCATGATCGGTGTCGTGGCTGGTGCGGCACAGTGGTTCGAGCGCCTGCCGCTGGCCGTGCTGGCAGCCAGCATCATGATGGCGGCAATCTCGATGATTGACCTGAAGGCGCTCCGCCAGGCCTGGTCCTACGACCGGGCCGATGCGCTGGCGTTGCTGTGCACAGCCGGTGGCGTATTGCTCTTTGGCTTGGAGGCGGGGATCGGCATGGGTATCGTGTTGTCGATGGCGACCTTGTTGTTTCGCACCAGCGTCCCGCATATCGCTGTCGTCGGGCGGGTGCCCGGGACCGAGCATTTCCGCAACGTTGCGCGCTACAAGGTCGAGACGCTACCCGGCGTACTTTTCGTCCGCATTGACGAGCGACTGTTCTTCGGCAACCTGGGCGCCGTCGAGCAGCGCCTGAATCAGGAACTGGAGCGGGTGGCTGAGGCGCACGACCTGGTGCTGGTGATGAGTGGCGTTAACCTGCTCGACACCACGGCGGTCGAGGTGTTCGGCGAACTTAATCAGGATCTTGCCGAGCGTGGCATCAAGTTGCATCTGGCCGAGGTCAAAGGGCCGGTGCAGGACAGGCTGATGAAATCTTCGCTGTGGAAAGCACTGACTGGCGAGGTCTTCCTGTCGGCCTATGCCGCCTACGAAAAGCTGGCGCCACCCGAGGTGTGGTGTCCGGAAATATAGGCGCTGCTCTTACGCTTCGTCGAACAGCTGGAGCAGTGCGTCGAGACCGCCGAAATTGATCGCCACATCGGCTTTGGCGCGGGTTGCCGGCTTGGCGCGGTAGGCCACCGAGAGACCGGCCTGGGCCATCATCAGCAGGTCGTTGGCGCCGTCGCCGCAGGCGATGACCTGTTCCCTGGTCAAACCCAGTTCATTGGTCAGGCGGGTAATGTGCTGCGCCTTGGCCGCGGCATCGACGATGTCGCCGACGACACGACCAGTCAGCTTGCCACCGGAAATTTCCAGCTCGTTCGAGGTGGCGAAATCGAAACCGAGTTCGATGCGCAGGCGCTCGGTGAAATAGGTGAAGCCGCCCGACAGGATGGCGGTGCGCAAGCCGGCGTTCTGTGCCGCTTCGAGCAGTTCGCGGGCGCCCGGTGAGAGCAGCAGGCGTTCGCCGAAAACACGAGCCAGGACGCGGGCATCCAGCCCGGCGAGCAGGGCCAGTCGGCGGCGGAGGCTTTCGCGGTAATCGATTTCGCCGCGCATGGCGGCTTCGGTCACGGTCGAAACTTCTTTTTTCTTGCCGGCAAAATCGGCCAGTTCATCAATGCATTCGATGGTGATCAGCGTTGAATCCATGTCGAAGCAGATCAGGCCATAGTCGGAAAGCTTCCTGTTCGCCGGAAAGAATGCCCAGTCCAGTTTTTCGGCCTCGATGAGCGGGATCAGCGCATCAAAGTCGGCTGTGCGTGTCGCTTTTTTCAGGCGAACGACCTGGGGGGGCAGGGGTTCGACGGCAGATGCGCCGGTGGCAGCCACGATGCGCTCAAGCAGGAAGGTGGGCAGGGCGCCGCCCTGGACGATCAGGTTCATGGTTCAGGTTCGGAAGTCGGATTGCAGGAATTCTGGTGCCGGCAGCGTCGCGATGATGGTCGCTTTACCGGTACGGAACGGCATTCTATTCGCCGATGAGGCAGGAGACCAGCGAATCAGCGAGTTCCGGGCTGATTGTGTGGCCGTTCCGATCTGGGGCACGGCAGACGTTCCCCGGCTAGTCCTTGCTCGCCGGAAAGAGCGCCTTGCGCAGATTGAACAGGTAACTGCCTGCGCCGACCAGACCGGCAGCAATCCCGAGCACAATTTTCAGGTCATGCTCCATGAGCGAATCAGGCGCAAACAGAATCCACCAGGCGGCGACCAGCAGGCCGATCAGCAGTCCCCGCAGGTAGATCCAGCGGCGAACGGAGGGATGGACGGTTGTCGGAGCTTCAGATTGAGTATTCATGGTCAAAATGTCGTGTGAGAAAACCGGGTTAGAGGTCGAGTGACAGATTCTCGTGTGCCAGATGTCTGGCGATCACCGCCGGTAGATTCTGCGGCGAGCGGATGCGCAACTGCTTGTTGATATTGTAGCGACCGAAGACAACCTCAATGTCGGTTATCGTGACGCCAAACTCACCCGCCAGGAAGCGCACCATGTGGTCCGTTGCCCGTCCGGCGACCGGTGTCGCGGTGACGCTGACTTGCAATTGCTTGCCTTTCGGCTTGCCAATCGAATCACGCTTGGCATTCGGTTCGCCGAGAATATTGAGAACCAGAACCTGACCATCCATGGCGCAAAAGGAATCGAGCGCCATGCCTTTTTCACTGCCAGGGGGAATGTGACGGGGTTTTCTGGTTTTTGGCTTCAAGTTTCTGTGTCGGACGATTTCAATTTTGGCCGAAATTTCCGGTTGACCGTGGCAAATCTTCAGGCGTCATACCGCGTTACTCCAGGCCGATTTGTCCAATGACATCTCGGCCTGCTATCCCCGGGAAATTTCAGGAAAGGCGTTCCGGCAGCACGTCGCGGAGCAGGATGGCGGCGTCGCGGATCATCTTTTCGGTAGTCGCCCAATCGACGCAGCCATCGGTGACCGAGCAACCGTACTTAAGTTGGCTAAGGTCGGCCGGAATCGACTGGTTGCCGGCTTCGATGTTGGATTCGATCATCACGCCGAGCAGCGATTTGTTGCCGAGGCGGACCTGGTTGACGATGTCGGCCATGACCAGCGGTTGCAGTTCCGGTTTCTTAAAGCTGTTGGCGTGCGAGCAGTCGACAACGATGTTGTGCGGCAGCTTGGCCTTGTCCAGCGCCTGTTCGACCATGGCGATGGAAACGGTATCGTAGTTCGGGCGGCCATCGCCGCCGCGCAGCACGATGTGGCCGTAGCCGTTGCCCTTGGTGCGGACGACGGCAACCCGGCCCTGGCTGGTCAGACCGAGGAAGGAGTGTGGCTTGGAGGCGGAGAGGATGGCGTTGACGGCAACGCCGAGGTCGCCGCTGGTACCGTTCTTGAAGCCAACCGGGGTGGACAGTCCCGATGACATCTCGCGGTGGGTCTGCGATTCGGTGGTGCGGGCGCCGATGGCGGTCCACGTGATGAGGTCGCCGTAGTATTGCGGCGAGTTCGGGTCGAGCGCCTCGGTGCCCGTCGGTACGCCGAGTTCGGCAACCTGGAGCAGGAATTCGCGGGCCTTGGCCATGCCGATATCGATGCGGAAGCTGTCGTCCATGAACGGGTCGTTGATGTAACCCTTCCAGCCAACCGTGGTGCGCGGTTTTTCGAAATAGACGCGCATGATCAGTTGCAGCGTGTCGCCGACTTCTTCAGACAGCTTTTTCAGGCGGCGGGCATAGTCTAGGCCGGCCACCGGGTCGTGGATGGAGCACGGGCCGACCACCACGAACAGGCGATGGTCCTTGCGATCCAGGATGTTGCGCAGTACATGCCGACCATGGGTAACCGTCTTGGCAGCTTTCTCGGAAAGCGGCAGGCGGGCGTGGATTTCTTCCGGCGTCGGCATTTCGTCGAAGGCGGTGACGTTGATATTGTCGATGTGATGTGTGGTCATGGTCATTTGCTCAGCTGGCGAATCATGTCTTTCACCGCAACGACCTTGTCGTTCAAGGTCGGGCAGTGGCGTAAAAGGGAAAGTTTATCCTGTCCTGCCAGCTTATAGCTGCGGTCTTTTTGAATCAAATTGATTATCTTGATCGGCTCGATTGGCGGGTTTTTCGAGAACTCGGGACTGAACTGGATGGTGATCTGGTCGTTGGTCGCGTCGAGCTTCTGGATGAGCAGCGGTTTGACTAGCAGACGCAGGCGGTGCGTGGCGAGTAGCGACTGCGCCTGAAGCGGCAGTTCGCCGAAGCGGTCGATCAGTTCTTCCTGGAGCGTGTCGATTTCCTCGGTGCTTTCACCGTTGGCCAGGCGTTTGTAGAGGGTCAGGCGTTCGTGCACGTCCGGGCAGTAAGCGTCGGGCAGAAGGGCCGGGGTACGCAGGTTGATCTCGGTGCCGATACCCAGCGGCTGGGTCAGGTCGACCGCGGCCAGATGCTTGCCCTGCTTGAGGGCAGCGACTGCACGGTTGAGCATGTCGGCATACATGTTGAAGCCGACTTCCTGCATTTCGCCGGACTGGTTGTCGCCGAGTACCTCGCCGGCGCCGCGGATTTCCAGATCGTGCATGGCGAGGAAGAAGCCGGAGCCGAGTTCTTCCATGGCCTGGATGGCTTCAAGACGCATCCTGGCCTGCTTGGTCAGTGCCTTGTCGTCCTGGACGAGCAGATAGGCGTAGGCCTGGTGGTGCGAACGGCCGACCCGGCCGCGCAACTGGTGCAACTGGGCGAGACCGAACTTCTCGGAACGGTTGATCAGGATGGTATTGGCATGCGGATTGTCGATGCCGGTTTCGATGATGGTCGTGCACAGCAACACGTTGGCGCGCTGGCCGGTGAAGTCGCGCATGACGCGCTCCAGTTCGCGCTCGTTCATTTGGCCGTGGCCGATGACGATGCGCGCTTCCGGCACCAGCTTGGCCAGCTTTTCCTGCATGTTGTTGATGGTGTCGACCTCGTTGTGCAGGAAGTACACCTGGCCACCGCGCTTGAGTTCGCGCAGGACGGCTTCGCGGATGATGCCGTCGGAGAAATTGCTGACGAAAGTCTTGATGGCCAGGCGCTTTTGCGGCGCAGTGGCGATGACCGAGAAGTCGCGCAGGCCTTCCATCGACATCGCCAGCGTGCGCGGAATCGGCGTTGCAGTCAGGGTCAGGACATCGACCTCGGCGCGCATCGACTTCAGCGTTTCCTTCTGGCGTACGCCGAAACGGTGTTCCTCGTCGATGACGACGAGGCCGAGGCGCTTGAATTTGACGTCCTTGCCGATCAGCTTGTGCGTGCCGATGATGATGTCGATCTTGCCTTCGGCCAGTTCCTGCAAGGCTTGCGCCGATTCCTTGGCGGTCTTGAAGCGGGAAATTTCGGCGATTTTGACCGGCCAGTCGGCGAAGCGGTCGGCGAAGGTCTGGTAATGCTGTTCGCAGAGCAGGGTGGTTGGGCACAGCACGGCGACCTGCTTGCCACCGGCGACGGCGCAGAAGGCGGCACGCAAGGCGACTTCGGTCTTGCCGAAGCCGACGTCGCCGCACACCAGGCGGTCCATCGGCTTGCCGGAGCGCATGTCGTCGATGACAGCAGCGATGGCGGTAGCCTGATCGTTGGTTTCCTCGAAGCCGAAACCATCGGCAAAGGCTTCGTAATCGGTTTCCTTGAAGTCGAAGGCATGGCCCTCGCGGGCAGCGCGGGCGGCATACAGCGCGAGTAGTTCGGCCGCGGTGTCATGCGCCTGCTCGGCGGCCTTGCGCTTGGCTTTTTCCCACTGGCCGGAACCGAGCGTGTGGAGCGGGGCGCTTTCCGGGTCGGAGCCGGAGTAGCGCGAGATGACGTGCAACTGGGCAACAGGGACGAACAGCTTGGCCTCGTTGGCGTAATGCAGTTCGAGGAACTCCTGCTCGCCGAGGCCGAGGTCCATGCGAACCAGGCCCTGATAGCGGCCGATGCCATGGCTTTCATGGACGACCGGATCGCCGACCTTGAGTTCGGTGAGGTCTTTCAGCCAGTTGTCGAAGGTGGCTTTTTTCTGCGCTTCGCGCCGGGTGCGCCGCGGACTGCCGGCAAACAACTCGGTTTCGGTGATGAAGGCGAGCTTTTCCAGGGCAAAGCCGGCCTGCAAGGGGCCGATGCCGAGAGCTAGTTGCGCCTTGCCAGTGAGGAAGGCAGGCAGGTCGGCAACGGCTTCGGGCTTCAGGCCATGCTCGGCGAACATCGCCGCCAGGGTTTCGCGGCGGCCAGCCGTTTCGGCGACCAGCAAGACCCGGCCGGCAAAGCCGGCGAGATGATTTTTCAGGGCGCCGAGGGGCGCCTCGCTTCTGCGGTCAACGGCAATATTGGGCAGTTTTCCTGAAGCATTTTCATTTTTTGCCTCAAATGCCAGTCGACCGTAGGATTTGGCCGCCGTGAAGAAGGCTTCGTCCGACAGGAAGAGTTCATCGGGCGGCAGCAATGGACGGGATTTGTCGCCCTGCAGCATGTTGTAGCGCGAACGGGTGTCGTTCCAGAAGGCGGCGATGGCGGCCGGCGCATCGCCGTGGGTGACGAAGACAGCGTCTTTGGGCAGGTAGTCGAAGATGCTCGCCGTTTCGTCGAAGAACAGGGGCAGGTAGTACTCGATGCCGGCGCTGGCGATGCCGGTCGAAATATCCTTGTAGATGCCTGACTTGGCCGGGTCGCCCTCGAAGCGTTCGCGGAAGCACTGGCGGAAATGGGTGCGGCCCTTGTCGTCCATCGGGAATTCGCGGGCCGGCAGCAGGCGGACTTCGGGCACCGGATAGACGGTGCGCTGGGTATCGACATCGAAAGTTTTGATGCTTTCGATTTCATCGTCGAACAGGTCAAGCCGGTAGGGCAGTTGCGAGCCCATCGGGAAGAGGTCGATCAGGCCGCCGCGAATCGAGTATTCGCCGGGCGAGACGACCTGAGTGACGTGAGCGTAGCCGGCCAGCGTGACCTGGCTGCGGAATTTCTCGGCGTCGAGTTTCTGGCCCTTCTTGAAGGCGAAGGTGTAGGCGGCGAGGAAAGCCGGCGGTGCAATCCGGTAAACAGCCGTCGAGGCCGGCACGAGCAGGATGTCGATTTCGCCCTGGGTAGCGGCCCACAAGGTGGCCAGCCGTTCGGAGACGAGATCCTGGTGCGGGGAAAAATGGTCGTAAGGCAGCGTTTCCCAGTCCGGCAGTAGACGGACGCGCAGCGTCGGTCCGAACCATGGGATTTCATCAAGCAGTCGCTGGGCATCGGCCGCGCTGGCGGTGACGACGGCGAGCAGTTTCCCGGGGTGACGCACGGCGATTTCGGCCAGAGCCAGGGCGTCGGCGGAACCGGCCAATAGCGGCAGGTCGATGCGGTTACCGGCCTTGGGCAGGGCAGAAAGGGGGAGCAAAAACTGGGGAGCGGACACTCGGGGGAAGGCAGCGTTACGGGGCAGGAATTATAGCGTTATACGCCCCCGACGATTTCGTGGCAGCGCTTGTATTCATGTCTGCCCTGATTACAATGACGTTGCGATAATTCCATGTAGTTTTCCTTTATCGCCGCTACGTACTTGGCGCAACTGCGTTTACTCAAGTCCATTCGGAGGTCACATGAACACCGACTCAAAACCCCAGCGTTTCCTGTTTCCCGCTCTTGCCTGCATTGTCTTGCTGGCCAGCAGTTTGCCGGCAAGCGCGGCCAACGAATATTTTCTTAAATTCGATGGCATCGATGGCAGTAGCGTTCAGAAAGGCCACGAAAAAGCCATTGAATTCGAGTCGTTTAGCTGGGGGGTTTCGATCACCCCCAGTCGCCCCGGCGCTGGTACTGGCAAGCCGTCGTTCTCGGACTTTTCGTGGTTCCAGGATATGGATGTCAGTTCAACCGCGCTGTTCGGTGCGGTCGGAGATACGATCAAGACGGCTGTCGTTGATTTTACGTCGGCCATTGGCGGGCAAAACCAAACCTATTTCCGCATGAGCTTTGATAACGTCTTCATCACCAGTCTCACCTATTCCGGGAGTAGTGGCAGTCTTGTTGGACTCGCCGGCAGTTTCGCCTACGACAAGGTGACGCTGGACTACTGGGCGCAGGATCCCAAGACTGGAAAGCTGATTAAATCGCCGTCGGCATCTTACGATCTGACCAACAACGAAGGGTCGCTGCCGGCGGTCTCGGCTTTGTTTGCCCAAGGCCTTGCCGGGCCGCAGATTGCCGCTGTGCCGGAGCCGGAAACCTATGCGATGTTGCTGGTTGGTTTGGGCCTTCTGGGGGGCGTTGCCCGTCGTCGGCGCGCCACGGTTTGAACGTGTTTTGAATCGTGATGAGGCGGCGAGTTTTCGTCGCCTCCCCGGAAATTTGGCTGTTTTGACGCCAGAAATGGCTATACGGCGTCCGGATGGATCACCACTCACGGTCTATGAAAATGACATTAACGTACTCTGGGGTGTTACTATGCGGGCCGAATTTTTAATTCCGGGTCGCCCCCCTTCGCCTCAGCGACCTGACAGAAGCTGTCCGAGCAGGGATGGCGAACAAAAAAACGGACCACCATGAACGACTCCAACTTGAACCATGAACGCCGCAAGCGGGACGAGCGGCGCCGAGCAGACAGCGGCGCGCCGACAGGGATTGGCGAGCGGCGGATCAATATCGAACGCCGCCTGTTCAATCTGGGTGCCGATAGTGGCAAGGCCTGGCTGAGCAAGCCGGTGCCCGATCGGGCGTGGAACGCCACGCCCCTGTCAGCAGACGTCAGTGCATCGGGTAAGTTGTTGGCTGGCTAGCCGCCAGCGCTTGCAGACTACTTTCTTCACTGATGCCGCTTGATTCGGTGAAATAGCCGCATAAAGGGCATTCGAAGCCGGGCGGGCAGTCATGTTCGCGGGCGCATTCGGCTTGGGTTTCATCGGTCAGAACCATTTGGCGAACCGCTTCACAGCGAGCGAGGGGGGAGTCGAAGAAGGACATCGGAGTCTCCTGAATTGTTGTTTACATACTCAGTCTAGTCGCGATGCGGCCAATTGCCATCGCCGTGATAAATCTCACGGTCAACCGGAAAAAAGGCCCAAAAACCAAGTCGCGGCCGGGGCGGCCGGATCTTCGCCGATTTCCACAAGCTGCATGGCGTGGACGCCGCCAAGGTGTGATGCCGCGCGCTGGTAGGCCGTTTTGCCGATGAGGTCATCGGCGTCGAACAGCATGAGCAGCGGCGCGACGAGAAGTTTGAGGGCCTGAGCGCCGGCCCGGTCGATCAGTCCGCCGTGGCAGGCGATGGCCTTGACCAGCGTGTCGCGCTGGGCAGCGGCACGGATGGCGGCGGGGGCGACGTCTCCGCTGGTGAAAATGGCCAGTGGCAAGGCCTCCATGTCGCCGTCCTTGCGGGTCATGTCGAGGATGTCGATCAGACGCTGGGTCAGGCGCGGGACATTTTGCGTGGCATCGGCGAATTGCACTTCCTGGGCGGTGAGCAGTTCCATGGTCAAAGTGGCGCAGCCGAATTCGGCGAAGCACGATGAAATGGCTGCGTCTTCCGCCGCATGGTGGGCACGGGCGATCAGGATCAGGCCGCAGGGGGTGTCGGGAAACGCTAGATGGCCGTGCAGCGAGCCATGCGGGGTTTGCAGGGTGATGAAACGGTTCATTCGGATAGGCGGACAGCGATGCGGTTGGGGCCGAAAGCTTTGCCATCTCGGCCGAGCACTTTGCCGAAGCGGCCGGCGATGGTGGTCGAGCAGTATGGGCAACGGCCTTCCGGCGTCAGGTCGTAGCGCTGGATGTCGTACCAGTCGCGGACGATCAGCGCGGCGTGGCAACTTGGGCAGAAGGTGGTGCCGCCCTCCGGGTCGTGCACGTTGCCGGTATAAACGTGGTGCAGCCCGGCGTCGAGCGCGATACGGCGGGCCTGGATGAGCGTCGCTGGCGGCGTCGGCGGGATGTCACCCATCTTCCAGTCGGGGTGGAAGGCGGAGAAATGCAGCGGTACATCCGGCCCGAGTTCGCGGGCGACCCAAGTGGCCAGTTCATTGATTTCCGGCGCGCTGTCGTTCTGGCCGGGGATGAGCAGGGTGGTGATTTCCAGCCAGCAGTCGGTTTCGTGGTGGATGTAGGCCAAGGTGTCGAGTACCGGCTGCAGGTGGCCAACGCAGAGTTTGTGATAAAAACTCTCGGTAAATGCCTTGAGGTCGACATTGGCAGCATCCATGACGGCGAACAGCTCGCGGGCCGGTTCCGGATGAATGTAGCCGGCGGTGACGGCGACGTTGCGGATGCCCTGCTCGCGGCAGGCGAGTGCCGTGTCGATGGCGTACTCGGCGAAGATCACCGGATCGTTGTAGGTGTAGGCCACCGCGTCGGCACCGTAGCGGCGGGCGGCTGCGGCAATCATCTGCGGGCTGGCCGCGTCCATCAGGCGGTCCATGTCCTTCGACTTCGATATGTCCCAGTTCTGGCAGAACTTGCAGGCCAGATTGCAGCCGGCCGTGCCGAAGGAAAGGATGCTGCTGCCGGGATAAAAGTGGTTGAGCGGCTTTTTCTCGACCGGGTCAAGGCAGAAGCCCGACGAGCGGCCGTAGGTCGTCAACTGCATGGCGCCATTGACCATCTGGCGGACGAAGCAGGCGCCGCGCTGGCCTTCGTGCAACTGGCAGTCGCGCGGACAGAGGTCGCACTGGACACGACCGTCGGGCAGAGCGTGCCACCAGCGGCCGGGGAACAGGGATTCGGCTGGATTCATGGTGTTGCCTCCTTCCATTTCTTGACTGTGTAGCGTTCGAGGTGGACATCGGAGCCCCAGTAATTGGCCGGCAGCCCGGCCTTTTGCTTGAGGTGGGCCATGAAGCTGGCCGGACCGGGCAATTGTTCCCAGACCTGCGGCAGAAAAGTCGAACGGCGATGGCCGGCGGTGAAGATCACGCCGTCGATCTCTGGGCGAAGCTGGGCCAGGGCATCAGCCTCGCTGGTAAAAAATATCGGCTCGGCCGGCGTCAGCAGCGAGACCTCGACCCGGGTAATCGGCAGTTCGCCGGCCGTCAGCGGCTCGAAGCGCGTGTCGCGAAAGGCGGCGGCGATGGCGTTTTCCTGAACGTCCTGCGCCAGCGGTCGCCAGGCTTCGAGGCTGCCGATGCAGCCGCGCAGGTCGCCATGCTGGGTCAGCGTGACGAAGGTGGCGCCGTGTTTGTGCAATTCCGGGCAGTCGTCGGCCGGGCTTTGCGCCTGGCCAAGGCGGGCGGCGATGGCATTGCGGGCCAGTATCAGCAGGGTTGTGCCGAGCTCAGACATGATGGTCGGCCTCGGTGAACGAAAAGGCGGCGTAACCGACGACGCGGTCTTTGTCGCCGGCAGTATCACCGGAATTGCACAGGCCGAGCAGTGTCGGCGTCAGGCCGCGCTGGTGGGCGGCGAGCAGCAGGCCGTTGATCGGATAGGCACCGCAGGCTTGTTCCGGGTGGATGCGGGTATCGAACTGGGCGATATGGCGACAGGTGTCGCTATCGACCCGCTGGGCGGAGGCGTAGGGCAGGAAGTGCGAGAGGTCGGAGCTGACGACGATCAGCGTTTCCGGTCCGCCCCACAGCCGGTCGAGAACTTCGGCCACGGCCTCCGGCGAGGCGTGTCCGACGGCCAGCGGGACGAGCGTGAAATGCTCGAGCACGCGCTGCAGGAAGGGCAGGTGCACCTCCAGCGAATGCTCGAAGGCGTGGACGTGATCGCTGAAAACGATCTGCGGCAGGTTGGCGATGGCGGCGATGGCCTGGGCGTCGAGCCGGATGGTGCCGAGCGGCGTCGAAAACGCCTCGGACTCGGGCAGGGCGATGCCATCTACGCCAACCCGGTGGGTCGGGCCGAGCAGGATCACCCGATGGATCGTCGTCGCCCACGGCGCCAGCGTGGCGTAGGCCGTGGCCGCTGTCGAGCCGGAGTAGACGTAGCCGGCGTGCGGCACGATCAGCGCCTTGGGCTGGCCGTCCGGGGCCGCGTTGGCGTTGGCGAGCAGTTGATCTACGGTGTTCGAGAGCAGGCCGGGGTCGCCGGGATAGAAGGCGCCGGCGACGGCGGGAGGACGTGTGTTGATCATGGTCGACTCCTCAAATTATCATCAGCCCGGCCGCCATGCCGCCGCCGATGGCGAACAGGCCGGGCAGGGCGTGGCGGGCCAGCTTGCCACCGCCAATGCTGACAACCAGCCCGATCTTGAAGACCAGGTTGGCAAGCAGCGCCAAGGTGACGGCAATGACCGCATCGCCGCTGACCACCTTGTCCAGGTTGAACATGCGCAAGGTGGACAGGACGCTGGCGTCGGCATCGGTCAGGCCCGACACCAGGGCGACGATGTACAGGCCGCTGCTCCCGGCAATGTCTTGCAGCCAGGCCGAGGCGAGCAGCACGACGGCGTATAACAGGCCGAAGGAAATGGCCGTGCGCATTTCGGTCGGGTTCTTGACTTCCGGCATGGGCAGCGGGCCGGCGTCGCTGAGCACCTTCCAGCCATACAGCGACATTGCCACGCCGGGCACGATGCCGCAGGCGAAAACGATGGCGATCGGCGTCGCCAGGCCGGGCGCCACGACGCTGGCAACCAGCCACAGGCGGATCATCACCATGACGTTGGCGATCAGGATGACGATGGCCGACATGTGGGTCAGGTGGGCGTGGTCGCGGGCGTGGCGGGAGAACATCATGGTGGTTGCGGTCGACGAGGCCAGACCACCGAAAATGCCGAGCAGCGCCGCGCCATGGCGGGCGCCGACGATGCGCAAGGCGAGGTAGCCAGAGAGCGCGAGGCCGGAGATCAGCACAACCATGTACCAGACCTGGCGCGGGTTGATCGCGTTGTACGGCCCGAAATCCTCGCTCGGCAAAATGGGCAGGATGACCAGCGAGAGCACGGCAAATTGCAGGATGGAGTTGATGTCCTTGGGCGTCGTCCGTTCGCTGAACTGGCGCAGTTCGGCCTTGAAATACAGCAGCACGGTGGTCGTGATGGCCAGCATGACGGCCAGCGTCGAGTAGCCGAACCAGACGGCGGCGCCCAGGCCATAGGTGATGATGATGGCCGCCTCGGAGGTGAAGCCGCGATACTGTTCTTCCTGCTGGGCGGAAAAATTCGAGGCGACCATGCTGCCCGAGATGACGAGCAGCCCGGTCACCAGCAACCAGGGACCGCCGGTTTTCTCGCCGAGCAGCGCAAACAGGCAGCCGAGCATGGCTACCAAAGCAAAGGTGCGCAGGCCGGCCGAGGCGTCCGGACGCCGTTCGCGTTCCATGCCGATGAGCAGGCCGATGCCGAGTGCGGTGGCAAAAGCCTCGACGGGGGCAGCCAGTTCCGGGACCACGAAGGTCATACGAATCCTCTTTTGCGATGGTTCTTAAGTAAAATTAAGCCATGCCACGCCATTACGCAATCGTTCCCGCTGCCGGCAGCGGTTCCCGCTTCGGTAGCGAGAAGCCCAAACAGTACCTCGACCTGCTCGGTCGCCCGCTGATTTTCCACACCTTGAAGGCTTTGACCGCTTGTCCGGACATCGAACGGGTGTGGGTCGTGCTGGCTCCGGATGACCCGTGGTGGCCGCGCTTCGACTGGAGCGAACTCGGTCCCAAGCTCGAAACCGTACGCTGTGGCGGGGCGACGCGGGCGGCAAGCGTGAGCAACGGCTTGCGCGCGGCGGCCATGGTCGCGGCCGACGACGACTGGATCCTCGTGCACGACGCGGCGCGGCCCTGCCTGTCGGCGGCCATGCTCGATGCGCTGTTTGCCGAGCTGGCCGACGATCCGGTCGGCGGCATCCTCGCCGTGCCGGTCGCCGACACCATCAAGCGGGCCGATGCCGAACAGCGTGTCGCCGCCACCGAGCCGCGCGACGGTTTGTGGCAGGCGCAGACGCCGCAGATGTTTCGCTACGGTCAACTGGAAAAATCGCTCAAAAATGAAATGGCCGTCACCGACGAAGCCGGCGCCATCGAGGCCATGGGCCTCCAGCCGAAGCTGGTGCGCGGCGATGCGACCAATCTGAAAGTCACCTATCCGGCCGACCTCGCCTTGGCCGCGATGATCTTGAGGGCACGCAAATGAATTTCCGCGTCGGGCAAGGCTACGATGTGCACCAGCTGGTCGAGGGCCGCAAGCTGATTCTCGGCGGCGTTGAAATCCCGCATACGACCGGGCTGCTCGGCCATTCCGATGCCGATGCACTGCTCCACGCCATCACCGACGCGCTGCTCGGCGCCGTCGGGCTCGGCGACATCGGCCGCCATTTTCCCGATACCGATCCGCGCTACAAGGGTGCCGACAGCCGCGTCCTCCTCCGTGCTGCCGTCGCCCTGCTGGCCGAACGCGGCTGGCGGCCGGTCAATGTCGATGCGACGCTGATCGCCCAGCAACCCAAGCTCGCCCCGCACGCTGCCGCGATGGTCGCCAACGTCGCCGCCGACCTCGGCATTGAGGCCGACTGCGTCAATATCAAGGGCAAGACCAACGAGCGCCTCGGCTATCTCGGCCGAGAGGAAGCCATCGAAGCGCAGGCCATCGCGCTGGTCGAACGTGTCGGCTGAGCGCCGAAACCAGAAGCAAGCCAAACCGGCCACGGCCAGAGTTTTCTTCGCGCTCTGGCCAGCGCCGGAAGTCGCCGAGCGCCTCGGCGACATCGCCCACGACAGTGCCCAGTCGTTCGGCGGCCGCGCCACCCGCCGCGAGACTATCCACCTGACGCTGGCATTCCTTGGCAACGTTCCGGAAGCGCGTCTGCCTGATCTGTCGATTGCCGCTGCCAGCGTTGGCGGCGAGCCATTTGCCATCAACGTCGACCAGCTCGGCTTCTGGTCGCACAACCATTTGCTGTGGGCTGGATGCAGGCTACCTTCGCCCGCGCTCGACGCGCTTTCCAGCCAGTTGCGCAAGGCCCTGGCGCGGGCCGGATTCAGGGTCGGCGGCGAGGGTCGCGATTTCGTCCCGCACATTACGCTGGTCCGCCGCGTACCGGAGGCTACTGCGCCGTCCGAACGCCGCCCGCTCCCATCGATTGAATCCTTCCCCTGGCGCAACGAACGTTTCGTGCTGGTTCGCTCGACGCTGTCGGCGCTCGGCTCGTCCTACCAGATCATTGACGAATTCCCGTTGACGGCAGGCTTCAGCGCCTGATCGGCAGGACCAGGCGAACGAGCAGGCCGCCGCCGGGGTTGGGCAGCAGATCGAGCCGTCCGTCGTGCAGTCTGGCAATGCGCTCGACGATGGCCAGTCCGAGCCCGGTGCCGGTGGTGTCGGTGCGGGCGCTCTCGAGCCGGGTGAAGGGGCGTTTCAGCCGCTCGATCTCGGTTGGCGGAATGCCGGGGCCGCGATCGCTGATTTCTACCTGAATTTCACCGTTGACCGCAGCAGCAGTCAGCGTGATTTGGCCGCCACCGTACTTGACGGCGTTGTCGATCAGGTTGGTGACGGCACGAGTGATCGCCTTCGGCCGCAGCACCGTTTCGGGCAGGGCTTGGATTGCCGTGGTCAGCTCGTGGCCAACACAGCGCTGGCGTTCGGCCAGGTCGGAGAGCAGGGCGCCAAGATCGGTCGCCACCCCAGCCTCGCCGGACTCCGTCCGGGCGTAATCCATAAACTGGGAAATCACCGCCTCCATCTGCTCGATGTCGGCCACCACCGCCTGACGGGCGCTGTCGGTGACACTCATTTCGGCCTCCAGACGCAATCGGGTCAGAGGGGTGCGCAGGTCGTGCGAGATGCCGGCCAGCACCTCCGATCTATCCTTTTCATGGCGTTCGAGATCGGCTGCCATGGTGTTGAAGGCAACGGCCAGCCGACTCAGTTCCTCGGCGCCATCCTCGGGCAGCGGCGCCGGCTTCTCGCCGCGACCGACCGTCTCGGCCGATTTCGCCATGGCCTTGAGCGGCCGGCTGATGCGCGAGGCGATCAGCCAGGCGACCGCCAGGGCCAGGACTACAGCGAGCAGACCCCAGGCCAGCCAGTGGCTGGCGAAGTCGCGGGCGGCACGGTCGCGGGGCAGGACCAGCCAGTATTCTTCATCATCGGCATCGTCGAGGCGGAAACTGACCCAGAAGCCGGAAACGCCATCGACGCTGGCGGCAATCCGCGTGTGCTCGCCCAGGCGACTTGTCAGCTCGCGCTGCAGGAGCCGGAAAAAGCGCGAATCGGGCATCGCCTCGATCTTGTCTTCCGGTTCGGCCGGCAGCAGACGAATGCCTTCGCGCGTCGAGAATTCGGTGAACAGACCGAGACGCTTGTCCGGCGCCGCGGCAAACAGCGAGGCGCGGATCAGGTTGACGGCAGACGCCGCCAGTTGGGCAGTTTCCCGTGCCCGTGGTTCGGCATCAATGTAGCGAAACAGGCTGAGCCAGCCCGCCGTGGTCAGCAGCACCAGCATGGCCAGCAGCAGAAAGGTGCGCGCCAGCAGCGTGCGCGGCATCAGCACCCGGACTATTCCTTGGCGGCGCCGTCCGGCACGAAGACGTAGCCGAAACCCCACACCGTCTGCAGGTAACGTGGCTGGGCCGGGTCGGCTTCGATGAGTTTGCGCAGGCGCGACACCTGGACGTCGATGGCGCGGTCGAAGGGCCCTTGTTCGCGGCCGCGGGCCAGGGTCATCAGCTTGTCGCGCGACAGCGGCTGGCGTGGATGCTGGAGCAGCACCTTGAGGACAGCGAATTCGCCGGTGGTCAGGGATTGCAGTTCATCGCCGCGGGTCAACGTGCGGGCGGCGAGATCGACTTCGATGTTGCCGAAGGTGATCTTTTCCTGGTCGTCTTCAGGCGCACCGGGCGGGCGGCTGCCCTGGCGGCGCAGAACGGCGTGAATGCGGGCGAGCAGTTCGCGCGGGTTGAAGGGTTTGGGCAGGTAGTCGTCGGCGCCCATTTCGAGGCCGACGATGCGGTCGATCTCGTCGCCCTTGGCGGTCAGCATGATGATCGGCGTCCGGTCTCCCTGGCCGCGCAGGCGGCGGCAGATGGTCAGGCCATCTTCACCGGGCATCATGAGGTCGAGGACGATCAGATGGAAATGGTCGCGGGCACGCAGTTTGTCCATCTGCTGGCCGTCGGCGGCAGCCTTGACCTCGAAGCCCTGCTCGCCGAGGTAGCGTGTGAGCAGGTCGCGCAGGCGGGCGTCGTCATCGACGACAAGGATATGTTGGTGTTGTTGTTCGTTCATGCTGGCAAGGATAAGGGCGGACAGTGAATGGAACCCGGCAAATGGTAACAAGCTTTTACCGGGGCGGGCCGGGAAACATATTCTTACATTTCGAAGTGCTAGTACGGGGCCGGCAGATGGACAATGGTGACATCTGAAACTCCTGTCCTGCCGCCTGCCATGAAACGCCTTTTCGCCCTTTCCATGTTGCTGCTGAGCCTCCTTGGCTCGGCTGGTGGCGTCTGGGCGCAGCAAGGCTACTGGCGCGATCTGCCGCCGGACGAGCGGCGCCAGTTGCGCCAGCAGATGCGCGAACACTGGCAGCAGGAACGGGAAATTCGCCGCGAGGAAGGTGCACCGCGCTGGCGCGATGTGCCTCCGGAAGACCGCCGCCGTCTGCGCGACGAAATGCGCGAGCAGCGCGCCTGGCAGGAGCGTGAGCAACGCGGTTGGGGCGAGCAACGCGAACGGCGTGGTAACGGTCGAGGCTGGCGCCGAGATTGAGTCCCGAGTGGGCCGCGCCTCCGGTAAAATGCCGGCCCATGCTGATCCTTGCTCTCGAAACCTCAACTGAACTTGGCTCCTGCGCGCTTTGGCGCGATGGCGTGGTGGCCGAACGCATCTGCCCGACGGGCAAGTCTCATTCCGAAACTCTGTTGCCGCTGGTCCGCGAACTGCTGGCCGAAGCTGGCCTGAAGGTCGGGCAACTCGATGCGATCGCCTTCGGTGTCGGCCCCGGCGCCTTTACCGGTTTACGCGTTGCTTGTGGCGCGGCGCAGGGGCTGGCGGTGGCGACCAATCGGCCGCTGATCCCGGTGACCAGTCTCGAAACGATGGCGGCACTGGCCGGCGCCGAGCGCGTGCTGGCGCTGCTCGATGCGCGGATGGGCGAGGTGTATTCGGGAAGCTATCAACTGATCGACGGGGCTTATCGCCTGCTTGGCGATATTCGCGTTTCGGCGCCGGATGCCGTCGCCCTGCCCGCCGAGCCGGGCTGGGTCGCCTGCGGCAATGCCATTGCTGCTTACCCGGCTCTGGCTGAGCGCCTGAGCGCCGCCGGTATTGCCACGCAAGCTGACATCTTGCCGAGTGCTGCGGCCGTAGCCCGACTGGCGGCACCGCGCGTTACCCGGGGCGAAAGCATCGATGCCGCGCTGGCCGTGCCGCTTTACATTCGCGACAAGGTCGCCAAGACGGTGGCCGAACGACTCAGCGAAGGCGGGCGGGCTTGAGCGCCTTGAGCATTCCGGCGGAGTTTTTCCCGATGAACGAGCGCGACCTCGATGCGGTGGCGGCGCTCGAAGCTACCCTGCAAACCTTTCCGTGGTCGCGCGGCAATTTCGCCGATTCGTTGACGGCCGGCTATAGCGTCTGGGTGCTGCGCGTCGGTGGTGAGCTGATTGGTTTTTCGGTGGTCATGCGCGTCATTGACGAAGCGCATCTGCTCACCATCGGCATCTGCAAGCGTTACCAGGGGCAGGGCTACGGCGCGCGGATGCTGCGCCATGCCATGGAGTGCGCCCGACTGGGGGGCGCGAGCAAACTGTTTCTCGAAGTCCGGCCTTCCAACGAGCGGGCCGTCGAGCTTTATCGCCACTTCGGATTTCGCCAGATCGGCCTGCGCAAAGGCTATTATCCGGCGGTGATCGGGCGCGAGGATGCGCTGATTTTTGACAAGGAATTGGCATGAGTCTTAGCCGCGAGCAGATGCTGGTCGAGATGGGCATTACGCCGATCTGGGTGTTGCGCGATACGGCGCCAGGCGCGCCGGCAGTCGAGGTGCGCGAGGAGGCCGTGGCCGAACCGGAAGCCCGAATCCCGGCACCGGTACAGACTCCTGCCGTAGCGCCCGAACCCGCCCCGGTAGCCAGACCGGCGTCCGATGTTGCGCGGCGCCCGATGACGCCGGTCGATACGCTGAACTGGCCGGAATTGGCCAAACAGGTAGCCGACTGCCGCGCCTGCCCGCTTTGTGAGCAACGCAAACAGGCCGTGCTCGGTGTCGGCGATCTCAATCCGGACTGGCTGTTCATCGGCGAAGGGCCGGGGGCCGAGGAGGACGTCAAGGGCGAACCGTTCGTCGGCCAGGCCGGCAAGCTGCTCGACGCCATGCTGGCCTCGCTCGATATCGCGCGCGGCAACCGGGTGTATATCGCCAACGCGGTCAAATGCCGGCCTCCCGGCAACCGGACGCCGGAAGCGGCCGAAATGGCCGCCTGCTGGCCGTATCTGGAACGGCAGATCGCGCTCCTCAAGCCGAAGATCATTGTGCTGCTCGGTAAGGCGGCCGTCCATGCCGTGCTGCACGACGACAAGTCGCTGGCCTCGCTGCGCGGCAAGCGTTACGAGTACGCGGGGATTCCGCTGGTGGTGAGCTACCACCCGGCCTATCTGTTACGCAATTTGCCGGACAAGGCGAAGGCCTGGGAAGACCTGCTCTTCGCTCGCCGCTTGCTGCGCGAAGCGGCGGCGCCCGAACTGCCGTTTTAGGCGCTCGAAGCAGATTTCATTTTTGACTGTTTTTCCCGGTTAACCGTGGGAACGGCGGAACTTAATGGTGGGCCGAGTCGTCCAGATGCTGGACATCGTCCTGTTGCGCCTGGTTGGCGAGATGGCGCAGCCGGATGACGTACATCAGGCCGCTGACAAATAGCCCGAACAGGGTGACCACCCAGTAGATCGACAGATCCATCTTGACCATCAGGTAGTACAGCCCGGTCATGATCAGGATCGAGATGTTTTCGTTGAAGTTCTGCACGGCGATCGAGTGGCCGGCGCCCATCAGGATGTGGCCGCGGTGCTGGAGCAGGGCGTTCATCGGCACGACGAAGAAGCCGGACAGGCCACCGATCAGGATGAGCAGCGGCACGGCCAGCCATATTTCATGAACGAAGTTCATGATCAGCACGATGAGGCCCATGGCGATGCCGAGCGGGATGACGCGAACCGATTTGCGCAGCGTGATGAACTTGGCGGCGGCGATGGCACCAATGGCGACACCGACAGCAACCACGCCCTGCAGCATCGAGGCTTTGGACAGACCGAGGCCGAGGGCGGTTTCCGACCATTTAATGACGATGAATTGCAGCGTTGCGCCAGCGCCCCAGAACAACGTGGTGACGGCCAGCGAAATCTGGCCGAGACGGTCGCGCCAGAGCAGCGACAGGCAGTGATTGAATTCGTGGATCAGGAAGATCGGGTTCTTTTTGAGCGCCTTGTGGTCGACACCGGTGTCGGGGATGTAGAGATTGAACACGGCGGCGAGAATGTAGAGCACGGCAACCACCGACAGCGCCATTTCGCCGATGCTGTCGACGCCGGTGTTGATGATCGGGAAATCGAAGGCGAGCAGGTGCTGGGCGATTTCCGGGCGGATCAGCGTGCCGCCGATGACGACGCCGAGGATGATGGCGCCGACCGTCAGGCCTTCGATCCAGCCGTTGGCGACGACGAGCAGGCGGTGCGGCAGGTATTCGGTCAGGATGCCGTACTTGGCCGGCGAGTAGGCGGCGGCGCCAAGGCCGACGACGGCATAGGCGAGCAGTGGATGGGCGCCGAAGAACATCATGCTGCAGCCGATGATCTTGATGCCGTTGCTGATCAGCATGACCCGGCCCTTGGGCATCGAGTCGGCGAAGGCGCCGACGAAGGCGGCGAGCACGACGTAGGAAACAGTGAAGAAGGTCTTGAGGAGGGGTTCGTATTCCGACGGCGCCTGCATCTCACGCAGCGCGGCGATGGCGGCAATCAGCAGGGCGTTGTCGGCCAGCGCGGAAAAAAATTGCGCGGCCATGATGATGTAGAAGCCGAACGGCACGAAATATTTGTCTCTTATATGACTTTGGGCGAGGTTTATACCACGCTGAGAATTCGGCGCAAGGCTTGCGCGATCGTCGCCGTTATGCATCGTTGCGCCAGCCCCGGTCAAATCATTCAAGCCTAGGTAGCGCCGGTTAAGGCTTGATGACAGACGGTCATTGTCGCATGCGCTGCCTTGATTTGCGGCTGTCACGGTCAACCGGAAATTTTGCCCAATAATTGATTTGGCCGCCGGAAGCGCGGCGGAATGTGATTGAATATCGGCCGCACCCCTCCAGGAGAGAAATCATGGCTGACCGGCGCTTGCAGGTCTTTCATGCCGTCGCAAAACATCTGAGCTTTACGCGGGCGGCCGACGCCTTGTTCATGACGCAGCCGGCCGTCACCTTCCAGATCAAGCAACTGGAAGAGCAGTACGGCACGCGTCTGTTCGAGCGGCGGCACGGCGGCATTTCGCTGACGCCGGCTGGCGAGATGGTGCTCTCCTACGCCGATAGAATCCTCGCGCTGTCCGATGAAATGGAGACGCGGCTGTCCGAAATGACCGGCGAAATGCGCGGCCCGCTGCTTGTCGGCGCCAGCACGACCATCGCCGAGTTCATGCTGCCGCGCGTCCTCGGCGAATTCAATGCGGCCTACCCGCAAGTACGGGCGCGGCTCATTGTCGCCAACTCCGAAAGCATCGAGAGCCGGGTGGCCGAACACACCCTCGATGTCGGGCTGATCGAGGTGCCGGCCAAGCTCGCCGGCCTGACCAGCCAGATTTGCTGCGAAGACGAATTGCAGGTCATCTGCGCGCCCGACTACCCGCTGGCCGGCATGACGTCGGTAACGCCGAAAGCGCTCGCCGAATATGAATACATCTCGCGTGAACCGGGCTCGGGGACGCGGGAAATCACCGATGCCTATTTCCTCGCCCACAAGGTGCCGCCAGGCAGCCTCAAGACGCAGATGGAACTGGGCAGTCCGGAATCGCTGAAAGGCGTCGCATCGACCGGCCTCGGTTTCGCCATCGTGCCGAAGGCTGTGGTCGCCAAAGAAATCCAGCTCGGCGAACTGGTCGCCATCCCGCTTGATCCGCCGCTCAAACGCAGCCTCTATCTGGTTTTCCAGAAAGATCGCTTCCAGTCGCGGCTGACTGGCACTTTTATTGAATTCACTCGAGTAAAACTGAAAGAAATGGCTTCATGAAAACCTCGCGTCCCATTCGTGCGCGCATCGCACCGGCGGCGATCCTCCACAACTACCGGCTGGCCAAAAGCCATGCCCTGCAAGCCAAAGCCTGGGCTGTCGTCAAGGCCAATGCCTACGGGCATGGTCAATGGCGCGCCGTCGAAGCGCTACGCGGCGAAGCCGACGGTTTTGCCCTGCTCGAATGCGAAAACGCCGTCGCCCTGCGCGAAGCCGGTGTCACCCAGCCCATCCTGTTGCTCGAAGGTGTGTTCAGCGCGCGCGATGTGCGGGCTGTCATCGAACATCGGCTGACCTGCGTCGTCCATTGCCTCGAACAACTCGAATTGCTCGTCCGGAATGGCCAGTTTACGGCACCCGTCTCGCTCTATCTGAAACTCAATACCGGCATGAACCGCCTAGGCTTTACGCCGGAAACGCTGAGCAAGGCCTGGGTAATCCTGCAGCAACTGCCGCAGATTGAAGTCACGCTGATGACCCATTTCGCCGAAGCCGATGGCGAGCGTGGCGTCAGTGAACAGCTTGAGCGCTTTCACCGAATGGCCGGCGACTGGTCTGGCCCGGTCTGCCTCGCCAACTCGGCGGCCATCCTGAGCCACCCGACAACGCACGGCGACTGGGTGCGGCCGGGCATCATGCTCTACGGCGCCAGCCCGTTTGACGGGGTCAGCGCCGGTTCGTTCGGTTTGCAGCCAGCGATGACACTGGAGAGCACCATCATCGGCGTGCAGGATCTGGTGGCCGGCGACCGTGTCGGTTACGGCGGCATCTTTACCGCCGACCGGCCGATGCGCATCGGCGTCGTGGCCTGCGGCTATGCCGACGGTTATCCGCGCCACGCGCCGAACGGCACGCCGATTGCCGTCATGGGCAAGCGCACGAAAACGGTCGGCCGGGTGTCGATGGACATGCTGGCCTGCGACCTCAGCGATATTCCCGAAGCCGGCATCGGCGCCCCGGTGACCTTGTGGGGCGAAGGCATTGCCGGCAGCGTGCCGGCCGATGAAGTCGCTACTGCCGCCGGCACCATCGCATACGAACTGTTCTGCGCCCTGGCGCCCCGCGTCCCGGTCAGCCTGGACGAGAATCCTGCGGTCAACCGGAAATAATGGCCAAAATCAAAACGATCTACAGTTGCACTGAATGCGGTGCGACCAGCCCGAAGTGGCAAGGCCAGTGCCCGGGTTGCAACGACTGGAACACGCTGGTCGAAACCGCCGCCGAAAAGGCGCCAACCAACAGCCGCTTCGAATCGCTGGCGCCCACGGCCAAATTGCAGAACCTGTCAGAAATCGAGGCGCGCGAAGTCGAGCGCATCGCCACCGGCGTCGGCGAATTCGACCGGGCGCTCGGTGGCGGGCTGGTCAATGGCGCTGTCGTGCTGATCGGCGGCGACCCCGGCATCGGCAAGAGCACGCTGCTCCTGCAGGCGCTGGCCCACCTCTCGCGCGACAACAAGGTGCTCTACGTCAGTGGCGAGGAATCCGGCGAACAGGTGGCCCTGCGCGCCCGCCGCCTTGGCCTCGATACCCGGCGCCTGCAACTGATGGCCGAAATCAACCTCGAACGCATCCTCGCTACGCTGCAGGCCGAAAAGCCGGTGGTGGCGGTCATCGACTCGATCCAGACGCTATGGTCCGATCAGCTTTCCAGCGCTCCCGGTTCGGTTGCCCAGGTCCGCGAATGCGCCGCACAATTGACCCGGCTGGCCAAGCAGGCCGGCATCACAGTCATCCTCGTTGGCCACGTGACGAAGGAGGGCGCTCTGGCCGGGCCGCGCGTGCTCGAACACATCGTCGATACGGTGCTCTATTTCGAAGGCGACACGCATTCGAGCTTCCGCCTCGTCCGGGCGGTCAAGAACCGCTTCGGCGCGGTCAACGAGATTGGCGTTTTTGCCATGACGGAAACCGGGCTCAAGGGAGTCAGCAATCCGTCGGCGCTATTCCTGTCGCAGCACGGGCAGGACGTCGCCGGCTCCTGCGTGATGGTGACGCAGGAGGGCACGCGGCCGCTGCTCGTTGAAATCCAGGCGCTGGTCGATACCTCGCACGGCAACCCGCGGCGGCTGACGGTCGGCCTCGATCCGCAACGGCTGGCCATGTTGCTGGCGGTTTTGCACCGCCATGCCGGCATCGTTTGCTTCGATCAGGACGTTTTCGTCAATGCGGTTGGTGGCGTCAAGATTACTGAACCGGCAGCCGATTTGGCGGTGTTGTTGTCGATAACATCATCGTTAAAAAACAAACCATTGCCATCGAAACTTATAGTGTTTGGTGAGGTTGGTCTGGCCGGTGAAATCCGCCCGGCACCGCGTGGCCAGGAGCGTTTGAAGGAAGCAGCCAAGCTCGGTTTCACCCGGGCGCTGATCCCCGAAGCGAACCGGCCCAAGCAGGCGATTCCCGGCATGGAAGTCATCTCTGTCAAACGCGTCGAGGAGGCGGTGGCGCGGATTCGCGAGATGGAATAAGCTGATCGGATAATCCTTTCGGCCTATATGTTCAATCTTTCGCGCTACTTCTCGACGGTCAGCTTCATTCTTATCGTGCTGGCGGCCGGCGTACTTGGGCCGCTCTACCAGAAGCTCTCGCTGCAGCAAATGCAGGATCTGGCCGAGGGGCGCAACGTTGCCATGGCGCAGGTCTTCCAGAATTCACTGCGTAATTCCCTCGATACGCTGATGAGCGACTCGGTCGGCCAGGACGTCAAATTTCTTACGCAATCCGAAGAGGCTCGTCGCCTTCACGCCAGCGTCCTTGAGCTGATGCGAGATACCTCTGTCGTTCGGGTCAAGATCTACAACCGCCTCGGCAGCACGGTGTTTTCGACCGATGCCCAGCAAATCGGCGAGAGCCGCCTCGACAACCCAGACTTCCGCGCGGCAATCAGCGGAGCAATTGCCAGCGAACTGGCGCACCGCGACAGCATGAGCAGCTTCGCCGGGACGTTGTCCGAGGTCGATATCCTGTCCAGCCATATCCCCATTCGCGCCAAGGACAATTCGATCGAGGGCGTTTTTGAGCTGTATCAGAACGTCACCCCCTTCGTTGCCCAGTTGCATCGCAACATGTGGCTGGTCACCGGCGGCGTGGCGCTCGTTTTTGCTGCGCTCTACTTCATGCAGTTTCTCGTTGTCCGGCGTGCCCAGGGCATCCTGGAGGATCAGGAAGGGCGTATAGCGGCCGCCCGCGATACGCTGGAAATCCAGGTCGCGGCCCGCACCGACGAGCTCAAGCGAACCAATACCCAGCTCGAAGGCGAGATCGTCGAGCGCCGGCAGGCGCAGAGCAAACTCAACTATCTCGCCTACCACGATCCGCTGACCGGGCTGTCCAACCGCCGCAGTTTCATCGAGCGGCTCGAAGAAAGCCTGCGCGAATCGGCCCGGCGCGGCGAGCGGCTGGCTGTGCTCTTCATCGATCTCGACCAGTTCAAGCAGGTCAATGATTCGCTCGGTCATGGCGTTGGCGACGAATTGCTGGTTTCGGTCGCGGCGCGACTGTCCGAGCATGTCCGCCTGATCGACATGCTGGCCCGGCTTGGCGGCGACGAGTTCATCTGCCTCATGGAAGGCGTGCGCAGCGAAGGCGATGTTGAAATCCTCGCCCGCGAGATCATTGGCGCCTTCGAATTCCCGTTCAAACTGGACGACCACGAGCTATTCCTGACGGCGTCGGTCGGTATCTGCCTTTCCCCCGGCGACGGCAGCAGCGTGCTCGATCTCATGCGCAATGCCGATACGGCGATGTATCGCGCCAAGGGGCTGGGGCGCGGCAATTTTCATTTTTATACGCCGGAAATGACGCGCGACGCCCAGGAACGTATCCGCATGGAAAACCTGCTGCGCCGGGCGCTCGACAACGGCGAACTGAGGGTACACCTGCAACCACAGATCGAAACGAAGAGCGGCCGGCTGGTCGGCGCCGAAGCGCTGGTCCGCTGGTATAGCCCGGAGCTTGGTCTGGTCATGCCGATGCGCTTCATCCCGCTGGCTGAGGATTCCGGCCTGATCGTCGGCCTCGGCAACTGGGTTCTGCGCGAAACCTGTCGCCTGGTCATGCAATGGCGCACGAGCGGCTTCGAATTGCCGCAGGTTTCGGTCAATCTGTCCGTCAAGCAACTCGAACGCCCCGAGTTCATTGAAGTGCTCAGCACCATCCTCGACGAAACCGGGATGGATGCCACCAGTCTCAAGCTTGAACTGACAGAATCGGTGGTCATGGCCGTCGGCGATGCCTTCGACCTGCTCGAACGCCTGCGCGATCTCGGCATCAGCCTGTCACTCGACGATTTCGGGACGGGCTATTCGTCGCTGAGCTATCTGAAAATGCTGCCGGTCCAGCAATTGAAAATCGACAAATCCTTCATCGACGGCATCGGCAAGAACTCGGGCGACGAGGCGATCATCAGGACGGTCATGGAGCTGGCGCGCAGCCTCGATTTCGAGGTGGTCGCCGAAGGCGTCGAGACGGTCGAGCAATCCGATTTCCTGGCCGCGCTCGGCTGCGAACAACTGCAGGGCCATCTACATGGAAAGGCCGTGGCGCCGGCGGAGTTCCGCGCCCGCTGGTCGGTTCCCCAGTGATCGCCGGACTCGCCTGGCGCACCCTCGGCCGCGAATTACGCTCCGGCGAACTGCGCCTGCTTTTCGCGGCGCTGGTCATCGCGGTTGCTGCCGTTACCGCCGTTGGCTTCTTTGCCGACCGGGTACGCCTGGCGTTTGAACGCGAGGCGCAGCAGATGATGGGTGGCGACCTCATCCTCATAGCCGATCACACCCTGCCTGCAGCCTATGCCGCCGAAGCCCGCCGGCGCGGACTCAAGCTGGCCGAAACGCTGATTTTCCCGAGCATGGTCATCGGCCCCGAGCAGGCCCAACTGGCCGATATCAAGGCCGTCAGCCCGGGCTACCCGTTACGCGGTAGGGTTGAAATCAGCACAAAGGAAGATCAGGCTGGCGCACCCGCTGAAGGTGGCCCGGCACCGGGCACGGTCTGGCTGGACGAACGACTGTCGGCGGCCCTGCAGGTTGCACCCGGTGGATCGGTGACGGTCGGCGCCCAAAGCTTGAAGGTCGCCGCCATCCTGACCCGCGAGCCGGATCGCGGCGTTAATTTCTTCAGCTTGGCACCACGGCTCATGATGCATGTCGACGACCTGCCGGCGACCGGCCTGATCCAGCCCGGCGCGCGCATCCGCTACAGCCTGCTGACGGCCGGCGAGGCAAAGGCCATCGCCGGCTATCAGGCCTGGCTGATGCAGCGCCTGGAACGGGGCGAACGACTTGAAGACACGCGCAATGCCCGGCCGGAAATCCGCGGCGCGCTGGATAGAGCCGAGCGGTTTTTGGGCCTTTCAACGGTGTTGACCGTGGTATTGGCCGCCGTTGCCGCGGCGATGGCGGCGCGGCGCTACATGCAACGCCATCTCGATGCCTGTGCCGTCATGCGCTGTCTGGGCATGACCCAGGGTGGGCTGCTTCGCCTGCATGGCTGGCTGTTTCTCTGGCTGGCCTTGCTCGCAGCTGTTGTTGGCAGCATCGTCGGTTTTGCCGCGCATTTCGTGCTGATTCACTGGCTGTCCGCCTTGCTCGTGCTCGACTTGCCGGCCCCGGGCTGGTTGCCTCTGGTCGGTGGACTGGGCGTTGCCGGCGTGCTGCTCTTCGGATTCGCATTTCCGCCGCTCATGCAGCTGGCCAGCGTGCCGACCCTGCGCGTCATGCGTCGCGAACTTGGGCCGCCGCAGGCTTCATCGCTCGGTGGCTACGCGCTTGGTCTCGTCCTGCTTGCCGGGCTGATCATCTGGGTGGCCGGCGATGTCCGGCTCGGCGCCTATGCCGTCGGTGGCTTCGTCGTCGCCCTTGGCAGCTTCTGGGCCATCGCCCGGCTGATCATCGCCGCCATCGCCCGCCTGCGTGGCGGGGCAGGTTTTGGCTGGCGTCAGGGGCTGGCCAGCCTGACCCGGCACGCGTCGTCGAGCGCGGTACAAATTGTCGCGCTGGCCATCGGCTTGATGGCGATGCTCTTGCTGACGGTGATTCGGGCCGAGTTGCTCGATGCCTGGCAACAGTCGGTGCCGGCCGATGCGCCCAATCGTTTCGTCATCAATATCCAGCCCGACCAGCGCCAGCCGGTGGCCGACATGCTGCGCGCCAGCGGCATCGAGGCTGAACTGCTGCCGATGATTCGTGGCCGCCTGGTCAGGATTGCCGGCAAGGAAGTCAGCCCGGCCAGCTTCCCGGAGGATGAACGCGCCCAGCGTCTGATCGAACGCGAATTCAACTTGTCGTGGCGCAGCGATCTGCCGGCCGGCAACCGGGTTACGGCCGGCCGCTGGTTCGCGCCGGAAGACAGCGGACAGGGGCTGGCCTCGGTCGAGGAAGGGCTGGCCAAGACGCTGGGCATCGCACTCGGTGACGAGCTGGTGTTCATGGTCGCCGGCGTAGAAAAAAGCGTGAAGACGAGCAACCTGCGCAAACTTTCCTGGGATTCGATGCGCGTCAATTTCTTCGTCCTGACGCCGCCCGGCGTCATCGAAGACGCGCCGGCCAGTTACATCACCAGCTTCCATTTGCCGGCCGAGCGGGCCGATGCTGCTTCCGAATTGGTCCGGCGTTTTCCCGGGCTGACCATGATCGATGTCGGTGCCATTCTGCGCCAGTTGCAGGCTGTCATTGGCCAGGTGGCCGGCGCCGTGCAGTTCGTTTTCGTGTTCGCCTTGCTGGCCGGTGGCATTGTTTTGTATTCGGCCTTGCTGACCAGCTTCGACGAGCGGCGCTATGAACTGGCCGTGATGCGCTCGCTCGGTGCCCAACGGGCGCAATTGCGCCAGGCCATGCTGGTTGAGCTGGGCGTCATCGGCAGCGTCGCCGGACTGATGGCGGCCATCGGCGCCATGCTGCTCGGGCGCATTGTCGGCCAGCAGGCGTTTCAGCTGGATTTGTCGTTCGGTCTCTGGTTGCCGGCGCTATCGACTGTTGGCGGTGGCTTTCTGGCGGTGCTTATCGGCTGGTTGGCGGTTCGCCAGTTGCTCGCCACGCCGCCCTTGCTGGCCTTGCGCAACGGCGCCTAAAACTCGATTTCGGTGATGTTGCGCTGGCCCAGCCGCTGGTAGCGGATGGCCTTGCACATGCCGTGGATCAACCCGAGACCCTGGCCGCCGACTTCCACGGTCAACCGGAAATTTTGCCCAATTTGAGAATTGTCGAAAGGCGGCGCATCGTCTTCGTAACGCAGGGTCAGGATGCCGTCGTTGCGGCCAAGGGCGAGGTTAATCTTGTGCTCACCATCACCCTGATGGCCGTGGGCGATGGTGTTGGTGAACAGCTCTTCGATGACCAGTTGCAGGCGCAGCGAATCGTCGGTGGAAACGCCCAGGCCGGCTGCCAAGTCAGCGATGCTGGCCATCAGCCCGGGAAGCTCGTCATAGCGCGCGTTGACGGAAATGTCCGTAAAATGTGCAGTCATCGATTTATCAAGGTTTTCGCCATGATTAAAGCACATCGGGCTGCGCTTTGTGCGCTGCTCGCCCTGTTGTCCGGCTCATCCGCCTTTGCCGCCGATCCGGCCGGCATGGTCAAGGTCGCCAAGGGGCAGGTCAGTATCGAACGCGACGGCAAGAGGCAGCCAGCCACTGTCGGAAGCCTGATCGAAGTCGCCGACCGCGTGCGCACTGGCGCCGATGGTTCGGTTGGCGTCACGCTGCGCGACAACACACTGTTGTCGGCCGGGCCGAATTCGCTGATCGTCATCGACAAGTTCGCTTTCGACAACGCGACCCAGGACGGCAATATGTCGATCCGCATCCGCAAGGGAACGCTGTCCGTCGCCTCGGGCAAGATCGCCAAGCGGACGCCGGAATCGGTCGACTTCCATACGCCGACCTCGGTCCTTGGCGTGCGTGGTACCGAGTTCGTCATTGAGGTCGAAGGTGATCGCGATGAATAAGCCGACTATTTCCGTGGCGTTTGCTGCATTCCTGGTGCTGGCTGGTTGTGCCAGTGAGCGCATCGTGCTGCTGCCTGCAGCCGATGGTCGGCCCAGCGCCGTTGTCGTCCGCGATGCGGGTGGTGAAATCCGGCTCGACAAACCCTATGCAGCGGCCAAGCGGAGCGTAGGTGCCAACAGCGCCTACCAGTCCTCAGCGGAGGAGGTCACTGAGCGCTTCGCCCAGGCGCTGGGCGCGCAACCGCCACGGCCGAGCAGCTACGTGCTCTATTTTGAAGCCGGCGGCAATGTCCTGACGCCGGAATCGCAGGCAGCGCTGGCCAATATCCGCAAGGAAATCGCCGAGCGTCCGGCCTCCGAAGTCATGGTCATCGGCCATACCGACCGTGTCGGTAGCGTCGACGGCAACGACAAGTTGTCCAAGAAGCGCGCTGAAAGCCTGCGCGATTTGCTGATTGAATCCGGGGTTGCTGCCGACAAGATGGAAGCTGTCGGTCGCGGCGAACGTGATCCGCTGGTGCCGACCGACGATGAGGTCGACGAACCGAAAAACCGGCGTGTTGAAATCAGCGTTCGCTAACCTGGTCGTGCCACTGCAGCAATAGCAAGGTCAGGTCATCCGCCGGTGGGTGACCTGCCTCGAAGTGGCGCACAGCGTCACGAAGCGTCGTAGCAACGGCTTGCAGCCCGTCTCGACCTGAGCCGAGAATCGCCGATTGCAGGCGCGAAAGTCCGAACATGTTTGAACCATTGCTGGCCTCGGTAACCCCATCGGTAAACAGGCAAATCCGGTCGTCTGGCTGCAGTTGCAAGTGGTCCGCAACGTAGGGATAGTCGCCAATGGCGCAGAGTGGCGGGCCGGCCGTCGTTGCGGTATCGATACGCGTCAGTTGGCCATCGCGCAGCAGAATTGGCGCATCGTGGCCGGCGCAAACGTATTCCATATCGCCTGAGGCCAGATCCAGCACGGCGATGAAGGCAGTGACGAACAGATACTCGGCATTTTCGCGATTGAGCTCGCATTCCAGTTCGCGCACGGCAAGGCCGAGGTCAGCCTGGCGCCGCGTCAGCACACCGGTCAGCGTTTTCGAGATGGCCATGAACAAACTTGCCGGCAAGCCCTTGCCGGAAACATCGCCGATAGCCACGCAGAGGCGTTGGTCGTCGAGCATGAAACAGTCGTAGTAGTCGCCACCGACGGCTTGGGCCGGCTCGAGGAGGGCGGCGATGGAAAATCGCCGCTCATCGGCAAAGAGCGTCGCCGGGTCTGGCAACAGGCCCATCTGGATGCGCCGGGCGGCGTCGAGTTCGCCGGCAACCCGGGCCGCCTCTTCGCGGCTGTACTGTAGTTGCGACTCGGCATTGCGCCGCCGACGGTCAGCAGCAACCAGCGTGTTGCCCAGCAGCAGAATGAATACCGGACCAAGCAGCAGCACCTGGGAAACCCCATCGAACAACCAAAGCCCGAGGAAAAAGGCGAGGTAGCCACCGGCGACCAGCAGCAGGCTCATGGCGGTAAAGCTGATTACCGCGTAACGCGGCCGGAGCACCGGGATGGTCGCAATGAGCAGCAGGCCGCCAAGCAGCAGCGTGGCTGTTTCCAGATGCGACATCCAGCCCGGGCGCTGCAAGGCCTGGCTGCTGAGCAGGCTTTCGATGACCTGGGCGTGGATGTCGATGCCGGGCAGACTTTCGCCGAGCGGCGTGATGATCCGGTCCTGCAGCCCGGTGCTGTTGAAACCGATGATGACGAAACGGTCGTCGAAGATTTCCGGGGGATGCACGCCGGCCAGTACATCGGCGGCCGACAGGTAGTAGTTGGAGCTGGCGCGCCCGAAATGGAGCAGCACTTCGCCATTGGCCTGGGTGGATAGCCGATAGTCGCCGATGCGGATCGCCGTCATGCCCTGAGCCCCGCTTTCGGGAACGACGGCGCCGCCACCGAGCGCCAGACGTACCATTTCGAGGGGCAGCGAAAGGAAGGGCAACTGGTTGATGGCGGCTATCGTCGGCACGCGGCGCAGCACACCACGTTCGCTGTTCGCCTGCAGCAGGCTTGGGCTGGCGTTGATCAAGCCTTCGCCGGCAGCTGACTTTTCAATAAGCGGCCGGCTGGCCAGCGCCCCGGCGTATTGGGGTAGGTGTTGGTCAAGGCTGGCGCCCGGATTGAACTCCGGTAGTGGCCGGGCGGGTTGTGTCGAGCCGGGCAGGGCCTTGCTCAGGCCGACGACGGCGAGGGCGGTTGGATGGCCGCTCAAGGCGCTGGCCAGTTCCTGGTCGGGATCGGGCTGCGCGGCCAGCGCATCCGGCGGCAGGCCGGGCATCCGTGCCGAGAGGACCTCGGGGCTATAACGGTCGCGCTCGGCAAAAACGATATCGATGCCCAGCGCGAGGGGCTTGCCGGCTTGAATTTTGCGCACCAGTTGGGCCACCAGATCGCGTGACCAAGGCCACTGGCCGTGTTTTACCAGGCTCTGGCTATCGATGCCGACAACAATGACCGGCTCGCTGGTGCGCGCCCGTGGCATCTGGCGCTGATACTGGTCGAACAGGGCTTCGCGGACGCTGAGCAGTGGTGTGCGGTCGAGGTCATTCAGCACGAGCAGGCTGACCAACAGCGGTAGTAAGGGCAGCGCGCGGCCGCGGCCGGCCTGGATCACTGCAAGGAGCAGTCCGGCCCGGCGCCTCACAGGTCGATAGTCAGGCCGTCGTAGGCGGAAATGATCTCGAGCGGCGCCCGGCTGCCTCGGGTAATCTGCTCGAGCCGCCGCGTTTCGGCGACCAGACGGGAGAGCTGCTTGTCGTCATGGACCGGCTCGTGGTGGAACAGGGCCAAGCGCTTGACGGCAGCCGCCTGACAAAGCTCGACGCCGACGATGTTACTGGAATGCCCCCAGTCGGCCTTGACCGATACCGCCTCGGCCAGCGAATACATGGCATCGAAGATAACCAGGTCGGCCTTGCGGAAAAACTGGCTGAACTCGGCGTGTTCGCCCGGGTTTTCCAGCTTGTGCTCGGAGTCGGTCGAGTAGACGACCGTGCGATCCAGGCTTTCAAAGCGATACCCGTAGGAGTCGCCGGCGTGCATCTGTAGTTTGGGCGTTACGTTGATACCCGAGATATAACGCGGCTGATCCGGCACCATGATGTCGAACTCGATTTTCGCGCCGGCCATGGCGTAATCGACAGGGAAGTTGGGCGACTGCATCTGCAGGCGGACGGCCTGCTCGAGATCGGGATGGCAGCCATGGACGACGATGCGGTTGCCCGGGATGTACATGGGCGCGAAATACGGGAAGCCCATGAGGTGATCCCAGTGCAGATGGGAGATGAAGATATGGTAAGTCTGCGGATTGGGAACGCCGAAGCGGGCAATTTTTGCTTGGCCGAGCGGACGGGCACCGCTGCCCATGTCGCAAATAAAATGATCATTGCTGTCGCCGACGATCTCGACGCACGACGAATTGCCGCCAAAGGTGCCGGCTACTGAAAAGGGCAGATTATCGACGAATTCGTCGAGGGCAGTGCGGGTCTTGAAATTCTTGCCGTTGGCGGCAGTCAGGGCGGCAACAATTTTTTCCCGGACATCGCGGTGCGACAGCGAAACCGGCAGGGAACCGCGGGTTCCCCAAAAAACAACCTGGTTCATGATCCGAGAACCTTGCAGGCGGTTTCGACGCTCACATAGCACGGCACGATCAGGTTGAAGCGGCTGATGGCAAATACTTCCTGAACCATGGGCTGCAGTTCAGCAATGGCAAAGACGCCTTTTTGCGCCTTGGCGCGACGCGAGGCCATCATCAGGACGCGGAGACCGGCGCTGCTGATGTAATCGACTCCGGAAAAGTCGAGGAGGACGGATGGCTGGCCTTGGGCGCAACGATCAAGCAGGGGATCGAGCGCTTTTGTGAACTCTTCGCTCGTTATGTGGTCTATGCGTCCGCTGACGGAAACGATCAGGACACCGGCTTGTTCGCGGGTGGGAAGATTCATCATCGCGTAGGGGTAGAACTCTTAGACAAAGGGCAAGTATGCCATGCCCTTAGGCGCTCTCAGGTAAAATATTGCATGGATTCAAATCAGCAAAACACCCGCCCGCTCTTTGGTTATCGCAAATTCTGGGCACATCGTTTCGGGCCAGCCCCCTTCCTGCCCATGTCGCGCGCCGAGATGGATACCTTGGGCTGGGATTCGTGCGACATTATTCTCGTCACCGGCGATGCCTACATCGACCATCCGAGCTTCGGCATGGCCTTGATCGGGCGTTTGCTCGAAGCGCAGGGTTTCCGCGTCGGCATTCTTTGCCAGCCAGACTGGAATTCTGCGGTCGACTTCAAAAAACTGGGAAAACCGAATCTTTTCTTCGGCGTCACCGCCGGCAACATGGATTCGATGGTCAATCGCTATACGGCTGACCGCAAGATCCGCTCGGACGACGCTTACACGCCCAACGGCGAGCCGAACAAGCGACCGGATCATGCCGTGACCGTCTATGCCCAGCGTTGCCGCGAGGCTTTCCCCGGTTGTAACGTCATTATCGGCTCGATCGAGGCCAGCCTGCGGCGCATCGCGCATTTCGATTACTGGTCGGACAAGGTTCGCCGCTCGGTGCTGCCTGACTCCAAGGCTGACATGCTGTTCTTCGGCAATGCCGAGCGGGCCATTGTCGAACTGGCCCACCGTGTCGCCAAGGGCGAGAAAATCAGCGAAATCCGCGATCTGCGCGGTACGGCCTTCATGGTGTCGCGCGGCTGGCTTCCTTCCGACGAATGGGATGCCATGGACTCGACCTCGGTCGACACGCCGGGCCCGCTGGTCAGGCACACCGACCCTTATGCCATGGAAGGCGATTCCAAAATTGGCCAAGATTCCCGGTTGACCGTGGAAGATGGCGCGCCAACGGGCGCCCAGCCGATCCGCATCGTTTCGCGCACCGAGCGGCTGGCGGCACGCCAGGATAGACGCGCCCATACGGTTGTTCGCTTGCCGTCCTACGAGCAGGTCAAGGACGACCCGGTGCTTTACGCCCACGCCTCGCGTACCTTTCACCTCGAATCCAATCCCGGCAATGCCCGGGCGCTGGTTCAGGGGCATGGCGAACGCGATGTCTGGCTGAATCCACCGCCTATCCCGCTGACCACCGAAGAGCTCGATCAGGTGTACGAATTACCCTACGCCCGTCGTCCGCACCCGAGCTATGGTGACGCCAAGATTCCGGCCTGGGAAATGATCCGTTTCTCGGTCAACATCATGCGTGGCTGCTTCGGTGGCTGTACCTTCTGCTCAATTACCGAGCACGAAGGGCGCATCATCCAGAGCCGTTCCGAAGACTCGGTGATCCGCGAAATCGAGGAAATGCGCGACAAGACGCCGGGTTTCACCGGCATCGTCTCAGACCTCGGCGGGCCGACCGCCAACATGTTCCACCTGACCTGCAAGGACCCGAAGATCGAGTCCGCCTGTCGCCGGCTGTCCTGCGTCTATCCGGACATCTGCGAGAACATGAACACCGACCACAGCAAGCTTATTTCACTGTATCGCAAGGCGCGGTCGATCAAAGGCGTCAAAAAGGTGCTGATTGGCTCTGGCCTGCGCTACGACCTGGCTGTGCGCTCTCCCGAATACATCAAGGAACTGGTCACCCACCACGTTGGCGGCTACCTGAAAATCGCTCCCGAACACACCGAAGAGCGCCCGCTGTCCAAAATGATGAAACCGGGTATCGGCTCCTATGACCGCTTCAAGCAGCTGTTCGACCGTTTCTCCCGCGAGGCCGGCAAGGAGCAGTACCTGATTCCGTACTTCATCGCCGCCCACCCGGGAACGGAAGACGAGGACATGCTCAATCTTGCCCTGTGGCTGAAAAAGAACAATTTCCGCCTCGACCAGGTGCAGACCTTCATCCCGACGCCGATGGCGATGGCGACGACGATGTACCACAGCGAGCGTAACCCGTTGCGCAAGGTCACGCGGAGCAGTGAGCATGTAAACACCGTGCGCAATGGTCGCCAGCGCAAGTTGCACAAAGCCTTTCTGCGCTACCACGACCCGGCCAACTGGCCGTTGTTGCGCGAAGCCCTCAAGGAAATGGGGCGCGCCGATTTGATCGGCAACGGCAAAAAACAACTGATTCCAGCCTGGCAACCGGCCGGCACGGGCGGCACGTCGTCTGCATCCACCGGGAATATTCGGCGGACCGGGCCAGTAGCGCGCTCCAGCGTGCAGCGGCAACAAGGGCCGAGGAAAAAATAGTATTCATTGTGGGTTTGACGAGGCTGCGGGAAGTGGCGATACTTTAAAAAATCGCCGTATTTCTCGTGGCTTCGAAAGCTTTTCGCCAAGTCTCATATTCATCTGGGCATGGTTTTCGAAAATCGGGGCGGCATAAAGCCTGGATGGCGGGATAGAGACATGCACAGAGGACGAGACCATGAGCGGGGCGGCTGCCACGGTCGACGGGTGACCGATCGACGGCCCGGTTTTGCCCGGCATCTCGATCTTCACCTGCTAGATGGGGCGCCACATCGTCTGTCATGGGAAGACCAGAGAGCGCAGTACTGGACGCGCCTGTTGTTCTGCGTACTGGCCCTGATGTATTTCAACTTTGGCGGCGACGCCCAGGTTCGGTCATGGGCAAGCCTGCCTCTCGTCAATCTGGTCATGACGGTTTATGGCGTCGAGATCCTGTTTTTCATGTGGCATGCAACGCGAGTACCGCATGCGCCATGGCGCCAGCGACTGACCATGTGGGTGGATATCGGCGCGGCTGCTTTCGCCGCTTTGGCCGACGCCACGCTCAGTTCCCCCGGCTTCCTGGTTTTTCTGATGGTCATTCTCGGCAACGGCATGCGTTACGGCCTCAGGCTTTTTGGCGAAGCCGTGATCGGTAGCCTGGGTGCATCAATCCTCATCGTCTGGCTGCGCTTGCCCGATTACCTCGCCATCTTCTCGGTTAGTGCCATCTTTTTCCTGGTCTTTTTTGCCATTGTCGTTCTCTATTCGTATTCGCTGACGGCCAAGATCGAACGGGCTCGCCAGAAGCTTTCGCACGAGAGAAATGTTGATGCGCTGACTGGCATGCTTAACCGGCGAGCGCTGATTGAGCGGGCTGCCCAGCTTTTCCAGTCGCCGGCGGCGCATGGCGGCAAGATTGTCGTGCTGTTTGCCGATCTCGATGGTTTCAAGAGCGTGAACGATACGCACGGCCACCATGTCGGCGACAAAGTGCTGGTTGCCGTGGCTGAGCGCATCCTTGAAAACGTTCGCGATATCGACCTGGTGGCGCGCTATGGCGGTGATGAGTTCCTGCTCGTGCTGCCCAGAACCTCGCGTGAGGGTGGCGAAATCGTCGCTCAGCGGGTGCGTCAGGAAATCAATGACTGGGCCAGGCAGAATGCCATCGACTTCAATGTTTCGATTGGTGTCGGCAACTATCCGGAACATGGCCGTGATCTGGAGTCTGTCATCGCCTCGGTCGACAAGGCCATGTACCGCAGCAAGTCGGAAAACGGGCGGGGCGGCATCCTGCACGCCGAAAGCCTAAGCGTCTCCTCCTGAGGAGCGGGCATGCTCTCGGCAATCGTCGCCGCCTCCGTTACACTTGCCGGATTTCCCACGATTCCCTAAGAGTTGATTCATGACCGATCAGGCCAAGACGCCCACGACCTACGAAAAAATCGGTGGCGAAGCCACTGTTGCCAAGCTGACCGCGCGGTTTTACGAATTGATGGATACAACTTCCCATTTTGCGGAACTGCGGGCCATGCATCCGGCCGATCTTTCAGGCTCCCGGGATAAACTCTTCATGTTTCTCTCCGGCTGGTTCGGCGGCCCGGATCTTTTCGTCGAGAAATTCGGCCATCCGAAGCTGCGCGCCCGCCACATGCCCTTTGCCATCGGCACGAAGGAGCGTGATCAGTGGGTCGCCTGCATGGTGCTGGCGATGGAGGATGTTGGTTTGAGCGAGGACGTTCGTAAGGTTCTGCTCAATAATTTCTTCAACACCGCCGACTTTATGCGTAATAAAGAAGGATAAAAACTCGGCCGGGGATGTTGCGGCGCACCATCGGTGATAGAATCACGCCTTTGATTTTTCAGGCCTTCCCATGTCCGCTCGTCCGATCCGCAACATCGCCATCATCGCGCACGTTGACCACGGTAAAACCACCCTGGTCGACCAGCTGCTCCGCCAGTCCGGCACCTTCGCCGCTCACCAACAACTGGTTGAGTGCGTCATGGACTCCAACGACCTGGAAAAAGAGCGTGGCATCACGATTCTTTCCAAGAATACTGCGGTCGAATATCAGGGCGTACACATCAATATCGTCGATACCCCGGGTCACGCGGACTTCGGTGGTGAAGTCGAGCGCGTGCTGGGCATGGTCGATGGCGTGGTGCTGCTGGTCGATGCCGCTGAAGGCCCGATGCCGCAAACCCGTTTCGTTACCAAGAAGGCACTGGCCCTCGGCCTTCGCCCGATCGTGCTGGTCAACAAGGTTGACCGCGATGGCGCCGATCCTGATCAGGCCGTCAATCTGACCTTCGACCTGTTCGACAAGCTCGGCGCGACCGACGAGCAGCTCGACTTCCCGATTGTTTACGCTTCCGGCCTCAATGGCTGGGCTGCCATGGAACTGGATCAGCCGCGCGAAAACATGATTCCGCTGTTCGACACGATTCTTCGTCACGTGCCGGCTCCCGATACCGATATCGAAGCCCCGCTGCAACTGCAGATTACCGCTCTCGATTATTCGTCCTACGTCGGTCGTATCGGCGTCGGCAAGATCAATCGTGGCAAGGTCAAGACCGGTCAGAACGTGCTGGTCATGTTCGGTACCGAAGAGGAAGCGGCCGAACACGAGCGCACCCCGATCAAGGCCAAGATTGGCCAGGTGTTCGGCTACAAGGGCCTGAACAAGATTGAACTGGAAGAAGGCCACGCTGGCGACATCGTCCAGATCACCGGTATCGAAGATCTGGTTCTGGGCTGTACCGTGACCGATCCGGAACAACCGGAATCGCTGCCGCTGCTCAAGATCGACGAGCCGACGCTGTCCATGCAGTTCATGGTCAATACCAGCCCGCTGGCTGGTACTGAAGGCAAGTTCGTCACCAGTCGCCAGATCCGTGATCGCCTGCACAAAGAACTGCTGACCAATATGGCGCTGCGCGTGCATGACACCGGTAACGGCGATGTGTTCGACGTGGCTGGCCGTGGCGAATTGCACCTCGGCATCCTGCTCGAAAACATGCGTCGCGAAGGCTATGAACTGGCCGTCGGTCGTCCGCGCGTCGTCAAGAAGACGATCAACGGTGTCGAGTGCGAACCGTACGAGTTGCTGACCGTCGACGTCGAAGAAGACACCCAGGGTGGCGTCATGGAAAGCCTCGGTCAACGTCGTGGCGACCTGCAGGATATGGTGCCGGACGGTCGCGGTCGTGTCCGTATCGAATACCGCATCCCGGCCCGCGGCCTGATCGGCTTCCAGGGCGAGTTCATGAACCTGACCCGCGGTAACGGCCTGATGAGCCACGTTTTCGACGAATACGCTCCGGTCAAGGATGGCTCGGTTGCCGAGCGTCGCAATGGTGTGCTGATCTCCCAGGACAATGGCGAAGCCGTTGCCTACGCGCTGTGGAAACTGCAGGATCGTGGCCGCATGTTCGTCGTGCCGGGTGACAAGTTATACGAAGGCATGATCATCGGTATCCACAGCCGTGAAAACGACCTGGTCGTGAACCCGATCAAGGGCAAGCAACTGACCAACGTTCGTGCCTCCGGTACCGACGAAGCTGTTCGCCTGGTGCCGGCCGTCCAGCTCAGCCTGGAAGCCGCTGTCGAGTTCATCGAAGAAGACGAACTGGTCGAACTGACGCCAAAGTCGATTCGCATGCGCAAGCGTTACCTGACCGAAATCGAGCGCAAGCGTGCGGTGCGTGGTCTGTAAGGATGTAACATGAGTTTTTGCCAGCCCTGTCGTTCCTGGGTCGGGCAACACAAAAAGGCGGCCCGTTGGGTCGCCTTTTTGCTTTTGTTGTCGCTTTTTTTTACGCTGCTTGGCTTGGTTGCAACACCAATCAACGGCGTCGGCTTCTGCAAGGTTTACCCGTAAATCCTACGGTCAACCGGAAAAAACGGCCAAACCTGAAATCAGCCGCCGGTCATCGACATGAAGCGAATGACCTGTGGCGCATCCATCTGTTGGGTAAAGTCGTGCCCGTAGGGCTTGATGCCCATGCTGTCGATAATCGCCTGGCGCAGGGCCGCATCATCATTACTGGCGCGTAGCGCGGGCAGCAGATTGGCCGCATCGTTCTGGCCGAGACATGGGTAAAGTTCGCCCTTGGCGGTGATCCGCACACGGTTGCAGCTATCGCAGAAATTGTGGCTGTGCGGAGAGATGAATCCGATGCGTGATTCGCTGCCGGGAATGCGCCAGTAGCGCGCCGGCCCACCGGAATCCTCGGTCGATGGAATCAGCTCGAAATGGCGCGACAGCATTTCCCGCGTTTCCTCGGACGAAATATACGTATTGCTACGCCCGTGAATCTCGCCCAGCGGCATTTCTTCGATAAACGAAATATCCAGTTCGTTGTTGATGGCAAAGCTGACCAGATCGACGAACTCGTCATCATTGGTACCGCGCATCATCACGGCATTCAGCTTGGTACGCCGAAATCCGGCTTGTCGGGCCGCCTCGATACCGCGCAGAACCTTGGTCAGATCGCCGATTCGGGTAATTTTCCGGAAGCGCTCCGGATTCAAGGTGTCGAGACTGATATTGATGCGCTTGACGCCGGCAGCTCGCAAAGGGACGGCAAAGCGGTCAAGCTGCGAACCGTTGGTGGTTAGCACCAGATTTTCCAGGCCGGGCAGGGCGCCAAGGCGCTCGATGAGCCACATGGCATCCTTGCGCACAAGTGGCTCACCACCGGTGATTCGCAACTTGGTGACACCAAGACCAACGAACACCGATGCAACACGCAAGCACTCCTCAAGACTCATCACTGCCTCGCGTGGCAGAAAAGTCATTTCCTCGGCCATGCAATACGTGCACCGGAAATCGCAACGATCGGTAATGGACAGGCGAACATAGGAAATCCTCCGCCCGTATTTGTCGAGCAGAGTGCCTTCCTGATACCCCGTTGCCGAAGGATCGATGCGGGGCGTGAAGTCGGCAAGACCGACGGGTGTCAATTCCTGCCGGAGTGTTTCATTTTGCATGGCGGATGTTTCATTGATGGCCCACTAGGAGTGAAGCTACTGTCTGGTCGCCGATTATCGATTGCTGACCATCCTCAAACAAGTAGAGACATCAAAAATCCAGAAAGTTTCTTCCTTGCTACGAGAAATAGACCCG
Source organism: Ferribacterium limneticum (assembly GCF_020510585.1). GTDB lineage: Bacteria > Pseudomonadota > Gammaproteobacteria > Burkholderiales > Rhodocyclaceae > Azonexus. The sequence goes on from NZ_CP075190.1 coordinate 2,120,676, forward strand.
TTTAGCCAAGAAAAAGCTCACCCAGAAGCGCCCGTGTGGATGATGCTATCATTACTTATCGCGCCATTAGGCCGTATTGCAATAAAGGCAGGGAGGGGGTGAAAATGTTAAAACAAAACAAAAAGCCCAACCAAAATGGCTGGGCTTTCTGATGTGTTTTTCTGGCTCCCCGACCTGGGCTCGAACCAGGGACCTACGGATTAACAGTCCGGCGCTCTACCAACTGAGCTATCGAGGAACAGAGATGCGCATTATAGGAGTAGAATCCCCTCGTGTCAAGCATCTTGTGGTTTTTTAAGAAGAAAAAACAGGGTTATGGATTCCAATTTGATTTACGCAAAAACGCCGACTGGCGATGAGGCGGTTCGCCAGAGTACACGTGTCGTTCAGCGCAATCTGCGCATGGTATTAGTGCAAGTCGACGGGAAAATGAGCGTCGAGGAGTTATCTGCAAAGATTGGCAATCCTCGGCTGGTTCAATCTGCCCTGCGAGAGCTTGAAGATGGTGGTTTTATCGCCCCGACCATGGATGCCGTGTCGGTGTGGCAAGAAGGCATGAAGACGGCCAAACAAGAGGCCGCGCAGGAACCAATCCCGCCGATGTCGCAGTTTTCCACTTTTGGCCCCAAGTCACTGGGGGCTTCTGAGTCGAAAAAGGGTGAGAGCGCAGCTAGTAGCTTTTCTTCGTTTGGCAAGCCGATTCTTCCGTCTCCATCTCCGATCGCTGAGGCTGCGCAGCCAGCCGTTATCGCTGACATGCGTGAACCGGAGGACCGTCCTTATCGCCCAAGCATGTCAGTTGGACGCAAGGGATTATTGGTGATAGCTGCGCTTCTGGCCATTCTGCTCGTTGCTGTTATCTTCTACCCCTACGAGCAGTTCAAGCCGGCCCTCGAGGCATCGGCGACGCGAATGCTCAATGCCCCCGTCAACATAGACCGGGTTGGCGTCACACTTTTCCCAAGCCCATCGTTGAAACTGGTCGGAGTCCATATTGGTGAACCAGAGGATGGAAAAATTACTGAAGTACGTATTTCTTCACTGCTTTCTCTACTGGGAAGTGCGCCACATCAGGTAGCAAAGGTTGAGGTCTCGGGAGCGACGTTGTCCGCCAACCGCCTTGTGGCGTTGCCGATGTTCATCGGTCAAGCGGCCGCTAGCCACGAGGTGATCATTAAAAAAATGATGCTCGACCATTTGCAACTGACACTCGGTGACAGCCTCACTTTGAATGAGCTTTTTGGCGAGATTGCATTTCGTCAGGATGGATCAATCGAGAAAGCCACCTTCGAAACAGCTGACCGCAGCATGCTCATAAATGCCCAGGCAGGCAGCCAAGGTTTGGCTCTGAGCCTCGAAGGGCGGGCATGGGCACCGTTTGGAACAGCAGTTTCATTCGCCTCCCTGCAAGCTAAAGGGCTTTTGCAGAAAAACAAATTATTGATCCAGGACATCGATACTACTTTCCTGGGTGGCATTCTGCGCGGGAACTGGCTTCTCGATTGGAGCAACGGCTTGGCGATGGCAGGCGATGGCACACTAAGCAGACTTGATACTCGAAAGGTCAGCGCAGCTTTCGCCCCGTCTTTGAAAATTGATGGCGATATGAGCGGAACAATGCGCTTACGCTCCAGCGGAGGCGACTGGGAGAGTCTGTGGGGAAATCTTGAAACAGTATTGAGTACAGAAATCACCCGCGGTGCCTTCCATGGCGTAGACCTCGGTGAGGCGGTTCGCCGCAGCGGTGTCTCAGAGGTGCGAGCGGGGTCGACAAAATTCGATCGACTGCGCTCTACGATCAACATCACCCCCAAACAGGTCGTTGGTCGTGAGGTCCGAATGGATGCGGGGATGGTGACTGCGGTTGGTCAGTTTAATTCCACGATCAACGGACAGGTCGAGGGCAATATGGCCGTCACAATGCAAACATCGGTGTCGAGCCAGAACGCATCGGTTCGTATTTATGGCGTCTTGCCCGACCTGAGCGCAACTACCCGAAAATAAAAAAGGCGGAACCGAAGCTCCGCCCTTTTTGCATTGGATACCTGCTCGATCAGGCCTTGGTGACTGCCGCAATCGCTTTCGCCACGTAATCCAGATTCTTGGTATTCAGTGCAGCCAGGCAAATACGGCCGGTCGACACGGCATAGATACCGAACTCGTCGCGCATAAGATCAACCTGCGCAGCGCTCAGGCCGGTGTAGGAGAACATGCCGCGCTGCTGGGCGACAAAGGAGAAGTCCTGAGCCACACCTTGAGCCTTGATGGCATCAACCAGGCCGGTACGCATGGCACGGATGCGGTCGCGCATGCCGGCGAGTTCTGTTTCCCACATCTGGCGCAACTCTGCCGAGGCCAGCACGCCAGCCACCAAGGCACCACCGTGGGTGGGCGGATTGGAATAGTTGGTGCGGATGACACGCTTGACTTGCGACATGACGCGCGCCGACTCTTCCTTGCCGGACGTGACGATGGACAACGCACCGACGCGTTCGCCGTACAGCGAAAAATTCTTGGAAAATGAACTGGAAGCGAAGAACTGTAGGCCAGAAGCCGAGAAGGCACGGACAGCTACCGCATCGGCATCGATACCGTCGGCAAAGCCCTGATAGGCCATGTCCAGGAAGGGCACCAGGCCGCGATCCTGGCAGATGGCGACGATTTCGCCCCACTGGGCATCCGACAAATCGGCGCCGGTCGGGTTATGGCAGCAAGCGTGCAGCAGAATGATCGAGCCGGCAGGCAGTCCGTTTAGACAAGCCTTCATGCCGGCGAAATTGACGCCACGCGTCGCTGCATCGTAATACGGATAGTTTTCAACGACAAAACCAGCTGACTCGAACAGGGCGCGGTGATTTTCCCAGGAAGGGTCGCTAATATAGACCTTGGCATCCGGGTTCAAACGCTTCAGGTAGTCGGCACCGATCTTCAACGCACCGGTACCACCCAGCGCTTGCGCGGTGATAACCTGACCGTTGGCGATCAGGGCGGAATCCTTGCCCAGCAACAAATTTTGAACTGCCTGATTGTAGGCCGGGGAGCCTTCGATGGGCTGATAACCACGCGGCAGGGCAGCTTTCACGCGAGCATCTTCTGCGGCCTTGACGGCAGCCAGCAACGGAATCTTTCCGTTGTCGTCGAAATACACGCCAACGCCGAGATTGACCTTGGTGGTACGCGCATCGGCGTTGAAAGCTTCGTTCAGGCCGAGGATAGGATCGCGCGGGGCCATTTCCACCGCTGCGAAGATCGAAGAGGACATAGGAACTCCGTGAAATAATACAAACAATGTCCGCGCAGCCGATTTGCTACGCGACGAAAAACCGAAGAATTTTAGCATGAGCGAAACCAACAACATCATTCCGGTTACCAGCTTCGATGGGAGTCCCTTTCGATTGCACCAGCCGTTTCCACCGGCTGGCGACCAACCAGAGGCGATCCGGCAACTCGTCGAGGGGCTGGAGGATGGTCTGTCATTCCAGACCTTGCTCGGCGTTACCGGCTCCGGGAAGACCTATACGATGGCCAACGTCATCGCCCGCACCGGTCGTCCTGCCCTGGTTCTGGCGCCCAACAAGACGCTGGCGGCGCAGTTGTATTCCGAATTCAAGGAATTTTTCCCGGAAAACGCCGTCGAGTATTTCGTTTCCTACTATGACTACTATCAGCCGGAAGCCTATGTGCCATCCCGCGATCTGTTTATCGAGAAGGATAGTTCGATCAACGAGCACATCGAACAGATGCGTTTGTCGGCAACTAAGAGCCTGATTGAACGGCGAGATGTCGTCATAGTCGCCACCGTTTCCTGCATCTACGGTATTGGTGATCGCGACGAATATCACAACATGATCCTGACCATGCGCGTGGGCGACCGCCTCGATCAGCGCGCCATCGTCAAGCGGCTGACCGACATGCAGTACGACCGGAATGAGATGGACTTCCATCGTGGCACCTTCCGCGTGCGCGGCGATATCATCGACATTTTCCCGGCGGAACATGCCGAACACGCCATTCGTGTTTCGTTGTTCGATGACGAGGTTGAAGCTCTGCAATTCTTCGACCCGCTGACCGGCCATCTGCTGCATAAGGCGCTCCGTTTTACGGTATTCCCTGCATCCCATTATGTGACGCCGAGAGGCACCGTCCTGCGTGCCATCGAAGCGATCAAGGATGAATTGCGCGAACGCATAGATTTCTTTACCCGGAACAACAAGTTGGTCGAAGCGCAACGTATCGAGCAGCGCACCCGATTTGATCTGGAAATGCTCGATCAGATTGGCTTCTGCAAGGGTATCGAGAATTACTCGCGACACTTTTCAGGGCGCAAGGCCGGCGAATCACCGCCTACGCTGATCGATTATCTGCCAGCCGATGCGCTGATGTTCATCGATGAGTCGCATGTCAGCATCGGACAGGTCGGCGGGATGTACAAGGGTGATCGCTCGCGCAAGGAAAATCTGGTTGATTATGGTTTTCGCCTGCCATCGGCGCTCGATAACCGGCCATTGCAGTTCAACGAATTCGAGGCGCATATGCGCCAGACCATCTTTGTTTCGGCCACGCCAGCTGACTATGAGCAGCAACATGCCGGTCAAGTGGTAGAGCAGGTGGCCCGTCCCACCGGATTGATTGATCCGGAGGTGATCGTTCGGCCTGCATCGACACAAGTGGATGATCTGTTGGCAGAAATTGGCAAGCGAATTGCCGTAGGTGAGCGGGTGCTGGTTACGACGCTGACAAAGCGCATGTCCGAAGACCTGACGGATTTTCTGGCCGACAACGGTATCAAGGTTCGTTATCTGCACTCGGACATAGATACCGTTGAGCGCGTCGAAATTATCCGTGACCTGCGCCTGGGTGAGTTCGACGTTCTCGTCGGCATTAATCTGCTGCGCGAAGGACTGGATATTCCGGAAGTTTCACTGGTTGCGATCCTTGATGCCGACAAGGAAGGCTTTTTGCGTTCGGAACGATCATTAATTCAGACAATTGGCCGTGCCGCACGCCATATCCATGGCACAGCCATCCTCTATGCTGATACGATTACAAGGTCTATGCAGCATGCTATTGCCGAAACAGGGCGGCGACGTGAGAAGCAAATCGGCTTCAATCTGGCGCACGGCATTACACCACGCGGCGTGTCCAAGAAAATAAAGGACATCATCGATGGGGTTTATGATGCAGGAACAGCACAAACAGAGCTGAAAGCCGCTCAGCAGTTGGCAATATACGAAGCCATGGATGAAAAGACAGTGGCCAGGGAGATCAAGCGACTCGAGAAAGCGATGCTTGAGTGCGCAAGAAACCTGGAATTCGAAAAAGCGGCGGCAGCCCGCGACGAATTGTTCCGGCTTAAGGAGCAGATATTCGGCGTGGCGCGACACGACCCTGACGGAGAGACAAAATGAGCTATCGCGTGCTACTTGTCTGCATGGGCAACATCTGCAGATCGCCGACAGCTGAAGGTGTTTTTAGATATTTTATAAAAATTAATAACTTAGGAGGTAAAGTTGAAGTTGATTCTGCTGGGACGCACGGCTATCACGTTGGCGAAGCTCCCGATTCGCGGACGCAACGCGCAGCGTCGGCACGGGGTTATAACCTTTCACAGCTACGCGCCCGCAAGGTGGCTCGGCAGGATCTCGACTATTTCGATCTTATTCTGGCTATGGACAAGAGCAATCTTGATAATTTGATGCGCATGGCGACGCCGGAGCAACAGAAACGCATCGGACTGTTCATGGATTACTCACAGAACTTCGATGATGACGAAGTGCCCGATCCATATTATGGCTTGGGTCATGGTTTTGATCTCGTTCTCGATATGGTCGAGGATGCTTCGCTGGGGCTGGTCGAGGAAATAAAAAAGAAACTGGAAACTTCCTGAGTAGTGGCCAGAAACAAGAAGGGGCTCCCACGGGAGCCCCTTCTTCATTACGTCGTCGACTTCTTATTTGCCGGTTTCAACCATCACGAGTGGCTCATTTTCGGCTTGCTCGGTGACGGACTTCTGCTTGCGCGGACGTCCTAGCTTGACCGGAGGCTCCGCCGGGGCAATGGCGACAGCAGGTGCGGTGGTCTGTACCAGAACCAATCCGCTTTCAGCCAAAGCCGAGGTTAAGTCGATCGGTTCCGGAACAACGGCGACTGACTGGATTACGGTTTCTTCGATTTGCGGGGCGCTGATCGCAATGGCTTCGACTACAGCAGTTTCGACCGATGCAGCTTCCGGTTCTGCTTGCTTGGTTTCGACAATAGCGACAGGAGCAACAGCTACTGGCTCAACAACGACCTGGCTTGATTCAATGTTCGGCGCGATCGCCTCGGCTGCAATCATTTCGGCTGCGGGGATGACAACGATCACAGGCTCCTGACTGACTGGTTCTGCCGTTTCCTGAACCGGGGCGGCTGCCTCGCCAGTTTCGACGACTGGCGTTACAGCCTCGGCTTCGGGGCGACGCTCACCACGACCGCGACCGCCACGACGGCCCCGACGGCGATTGCCCTGTTCTTCACTGCCGTTGGCCTCTTGGGATTCATTGTCGACCAGCGGGGCGACAGATGTTGACTGATCTGCACTTGGCGCCTGTTGCGCTAGCTTGTTCTCGGCTGCCTCTGCTTGCGGACGTTCACCACGCCCCTTGCGTTCGCCACGCGGACGGCGCTCCTGACGTTCGCCATTGCCGGCGGTCGACTCGTCTGAAGGTGCCTTTTCTGCACTGCGCTCATTACGATTGCCGCGATCTTTGTTGCGTTCTCCGCGTTCTTCTTCACGCTTGTTGGCGTTACGTCCGCCACGGCGGCCATCGCGGTCTCGACGACCATCACCGCGACCTTCGCGGGGTTTCTTGGCAGGCTCGGGAGCGACTACCGTTTCGACCGGTTTTGCCGGTGCGCGGAACCACGAAAATAGCTTGGAGAAAATGCCGGCTTCCGGCTGGACTGGTGCAGCAACCGGTGCGTCGGTCTTCTCCGGAAGGTTAGGTGCCGGCTGATCGGGCGAAATGCCCTTGATTGCCGCTTCCTGGCGAGGTTTAACGGCCTCTTGTTGAGTGGCCTGCTTGATCGCTTCCTCAAGGGGCATGTCGACCATGCGGTAGGAGGGTTCGCGGATGTCGTCCTGATTCAGGTCGTCGTGGCGCAGGCGCGTGATGGTGTGTGCCGGCGTTTCGAGATGGATGTTCGGGATGAGCAGGATGGTGACCTTGTGGCGCAACTCGATGGCCTGGATATCCGGGCGCTTTTCGTTGAGCAGGAAGGTGGCGACATCAACCGGAACCTGGACATGGACGGCGCCGGTGTTTTCCTTCATCGACTCCTCTTCAAGGATGCGCAGAATGTGTAGCGCTGCCGATTCGGTCGAGCGGATGTGGCCAGTACCGGTACAGCGCGGGCAGGGGATGTAGCTGGTTTCGGCCAGGGCCGGACGCAGGCGCTGACGGGAGAGTTCCATCAGGCCGAAGCGGCTGATCTTGCCCATTTGAACGCGGGCGCGGTCGAAACGCAGGCCGTCGCGCAGACGGTTTTCGACGTCGCGCTGATTCTTCTGGCTTTCCATGTCGATGAAGTCGATGACGATCAGGCCGCCAAGGTCGCGCAAGCGCAATTGGCGGGCCAGTTCGTCGGCCGCTTCCTGATTGGTCTTGAGCGCGGTTTCCTCGATGTCGGAGCCTTTGGTTGAGCGGCCCGAGTTCACGTCGACAGCGACCAGCGCTTCGGTGTGGTCGATGACGATGGCGCCACCGGAAGGTAGATTGACCTGACGGGCAAAGGCGGTTTCGATCTGATGTTCGATCTGAAAACGCGAGAACAGTGGCACGTCGTCGCGATAGCGTTTGACGCGATTGACATTGCCCGGCATGACCGTGCCCATGAAGGCGCGAGCTTGCTCGTAGACCTCGTCGGTATCAATCAGGATTTCGCCGATATCCGGCTGGAAGTAATCGCGGATGGCGCGAATGACCAGGCTGCCTTCCAGATAAATCAGGAAAGCGCCGCTTTGCTGCTGGGCGGCGCCATCGATGGCGGTCCACAGTTGCAGCAGGTAGTTCAAGTCCCATTGCAGTTCTTCGGCCTGGCGACCGATGGCTGCGGTACGGGCGATCAGGCTCATGCCGTTGGGCACTTCAAGCTGATCCATGACGTCACGCAGTTCGGCGCGCTCGTCGCCGTCGACACGACGGGAAACACCACCGCCGCGCGGATTGTTCGGCATCAGTACGAGGTAGCGGCCGGCCAGGGAAACGTAGGTAGTCAGGGCGGCGCCCTTGTTGCCACGTTCATCCTTGTCGACCTGGACGATCAGTTCCTGACCTTCCTTCAGTGCATCCTGGATTCGGGCCCGGCCAGCTTCGGTACCCGGCAGAAAGAAGGCGCGGGATACTTCCTTGAAAGGGAGGAATCCGTGCCGATCGGCGCCGTAGTCAACGAAGCAGGCTTCGAGCGACGGTTCGATACGGGTAATGATGCCCTTGTAGATGTTGCTTTTGCGTTGTTCCTTGGCGGAGGATTCAATGTCGAGATCAATCAGTTTCTGACCATCGACAATGGCGACACGGAGTTCTTCCGCCTGTGTCGCATTGAATAGCATGCGTTTCATTATTTTCGGGCTCCAGCGCACAGCAGCACGCTGCAACGAAACGCCCGGGCAGGCAGCGACAGTTTCAGTTATCGGGTTGCGTCATGAATGATGGTTGGCAAAGGCGATGGTGAATGTGCTGATCAACAAACGGCCGCGTGCTTTTTATTGAAATGCGCGACCTGAAAATTCCTGCAACGGGCAATCCGTGCGTGCTTACAGTGGGCTTATCCATTAACATCACTACTTTTGGTGAGTGAACTTAACCAGTCGTTTTACGTTGATCTGGCCTGGGCAGTTGGCACAGGTGAGACTTCGAGCCTGCCGCTTGGCGGTCGCGCATTAAGCGCAAGGTCACAAACGGTCTGATGGTTCGGCATCTCTTGCAAACCGAGACGTAGAACGCAGGCAGTATATTAGAAAATGACCGGGGTAGGTAACAATTCAGTCACGCACGCAGTGATCGGCGAAGAAGAAGAGGGGCAGCGCCTCGACAACTTTTTGATCCGGCGCTGCAAGGGGGTTCCGAAGAGCCATATCTATCGAATTTTGCGGAGTGGCGAAGTACGGGTGAATAGCGGCCGGGTCGATGCGACCTACCGCCTCTGCGCCGGCGACAACGTGCGAATTCCGCCGATCCGGATTGCCGAACGGCCGCAAAATGAGGTCGACGAAGCGGCCAAGGAGCGTGTCGATCTGCCGATTATCTATGAAGATGAGGCAATGCTTGTCATCGACAAGCCGGAAGGCATTGCCGTCCATGGTGGCAGCGGGGTCAGTTTTGGCGTGATCGAGGCCTTGCGCCGACAGCGTCCGCAAGCCAAGTTCCTTGAACTGGCGCACCGACTGGACAGAGAAACCTCTGGTGTGCTGCTGGTAGGCAAAAAACGGTTGGCGTTGACCGCGCTGCATGACATGTTCCGCGAGCACGGAGCAGGGGCGGACAAGCGTTACCTGGTTTTGGTCAAGGGACGCTGGATGAACACTACCCAGCACGTCAAGTTGCCGCTGTACAAATACCTGACCGAAGGTGGCGAACGTCGCGTTTCAGTCAATCCCGAAGGCAAGGCGTCGCATACCATCTTCCGCTTGCTGGCGCGCTGGTCGGATATGAGCCTGCTTGAAGCGCAACTGAAAACGGGGCGCACTCATCAGATTCGCGTCCACCTAGCGCATCTTGGCTTCCCCATTCTCGGCGACGAGAAATATGGTGATTTTGCGTTAAACAAGAATCTGAAACGTGATGGCCTGAAACGCATGGCATTGCATGCCTGGCGGATGGCCTTTCGCCACCCGCTAACGGCCACGCCAGTCGAGTGCATCGCACCGCTACCTGACAGTTTTGGTAGCTACATTCTTACGGTCAACCGGAAAAAAGACCCAGAATTCAAATCCGAAAATCTGGAAGAGATATTGAGCCAAAAATGAAATACCAACTGGTTGTCTTTGACTGGGATGGCACGCTGCTTGACTCGGCGGGCGCCATCGTTCATGCCATCCAGGCGTCTTGCCGTGATCTCGGCTTGTCTGTTCCGGACGACGCGCGTGCTCGTCATGTCATTGGCCTGGGTTTGGCCGATGCCTTGCGCCACGCGGTGCCGGATTTGCCCCCCGAGAGCACGCAGGTGATGGTCGAGCGCTATCGTTTCCACTATCTGTCTGGCGATCAGAGCCTGACCTTGTTCGACGGTGTGCCTGAAATGCTCCAACGCCTGAAGGCGGCCGGGCATATTTTGGCGGTAGCAACAGGCAAGAGCCGGCTTGGTCTTGAACGGGCACTTGATCATTCGGGGTTGCGTCCGCTATTTCAGGCCTCTCGTTGTGCCGACGAATGTCACTCAAAACCGCATCCGCAGATGCTGCAGGAGCTGATGGCCGAGTTTGGCATTGCCGCCGAGTCGACTGTCATGATCGGCGACACTTCGCATGACCTTCTGATGGCGACCAATGCCGGCGTCGATAGCCTGGCGGTAACCTATGGCGCCCATCCGCACGACCACCTGCTGGAACACAAGCCAGTGACCTGTCTGCATAGCGTGAAGGAGCTGGATCGGTGGCTGCAGGATTGCGCCTGATCTGTACCAGTAGTGAGGTTGTAGATGGCGGGCAGGGGGTTCGTTTTACTGTCGAGCGCTACGGACGTACGACGCCAGCATTTGTCATACGTTTTCATGGGCAGGTGCACGCCTATTTGAATGAATGTGGTCACGTTCCAGCTGAACTCGACTGGCTGCCGGGCCAATTCTTCGATGATTCCAAGCTATACTTGATTTGCTCGATTCATGGCGCACTTTATGCTCCAGAGTCAGGCAGATGTCTCGGTGGCCGGTGTCAGGGTAAAGGATTGAAACCCCTGAAGGTGCAAGAGATCGACGGACAGATTTTTTTAGAGCAAGAAAACAATCATGGATAGCCCCCAACCGCCCAATAACGATTCCGCCTGGGAGCGGAAAACCCTTGAAAAATTGGTGTTCGCTGCCCTCGACGAGCAGCGGGCCCGTCGGCGCTGGGGAATTGCCTTCAAGGCACTTGGTTTCATATACCTGTTGGTTGTGCTGGTCGCTGTCGTTGACTGGGGCGCCGGAGCTGAGCATCAAGAACGCCACACGGCCCTGGTCACCCTAAGTGGTGTCATTGAGGCCAAAGGGGAGAGCAATGCAGAGAATCTCGTTGCCGCGCTGAACAGCGCCTTCGAGGAAAAGAATGTTGCCGGCATCATCCTGCGCATCAACAGCCCCGGCGGCAGCCCGGTTCAGGCGGGAATCATCAATGATGAAATTCGTCGCCTACGTGGGAAGCATCCGGACAAGCTTGTGTATGCAGTGGTTGAAGACATGTGCGCCTCGGGTGGCTATTACGTCGCCGCGGCAGCCGACAGTATCTACGTCAACAAGGCCAGTATTGTCGGCTCCATCGGTGTGCTGATGGATGGCTTCGGTTTTACTGGCACGATGGACAAGGTGGGCATCGAGCGTCGCCTGCTAACTGCTGGCGAGAATAAGGGCTTCCTCGACCCGTTCTCGCCACAGGCGCCGCAGCACAAGGCTCATGCCCAGACGCTGCTCAATGATATTCACCAGCAATTCATTGACGTCGTTAAAGCCGGGCGCGGCAAGCGGCTCAAGGAAACGCCGGAAATGTTTTCCGGCCTGATGTGGACCGGCGCGCAGAGCGTTAAGTTGGGGTTGGCCGACGATTTTGGCAGCGTCGAATCGGTGGCGCGCGATGTCATCAAGGCCGAGAAGGTTCTGGATTATTCGGTCAAGGACAATATCGCCGAACGTTTCGCCAAGCGCCTAGGCGCCAGTACCTTTGCCGGTTTCTGGAAAGGCTTTTCGGAAAGTGCAGCGGGCGTCAGTCTTCGCTAAAGATCAGGCCAGCAGCAGAAAAACCGTCGGACGCCGCTCGATTTCGGGCGGCGTTTGTTTTTTCCAGACCTGGATTGTTCGCGTCAGCACCGATTCGCCCGGCAAGGTTAAGTCAGTTGCCACGGTCAGCCTGGTTGTTGGGAGGCAGGCCTGAAGAACGGCATCGAACATCGCCCGGTTACGGTACGGAGTTTCTATGAAAATCTGGGTCTGCTGGCGTTTTTTTGATTCGTTTTCCAGGTTGCGCAGCATTTTTGTGCGCTCGACCTCTTTGGCGGGCAGGTAGCCCTGAAAGGCAAAGCGTTGCCCGTTCAGGCCCGAGGCCATCAAGGCCAGCAGGAGCGAAGAGGGGCCAATGAGTGGCACAACACGAATGCCTTCCTTTTGGGCTAGTGCAACCAGATTGGCGCCAGGGTCAGCAACCGCTGGACAGCCAGCCTCCGATAGCAAGCCGACGTCGTGGCCGGCGCGCAGTGGTTCCAGCAAGCGGTCAAGCTCATTCGCCTTGGTATGCTCGTTCAATTCCTGAAGCTGCAATTCCTGCAACGGCAAATCGGTGCCTGCCGCCTTCAGGAAGGCCCGTGCTGTCTTGGCCTGTTCGACGACAAAATAAGTCAATGGCCGGATCGAGGCGAGTACATTGGCGGGCAGAGATTCTTGCGGTGCAGTCGGGCCGAGCGGTACGGGAATCAAATACAGGGTGCCGGCCATCAGAGAACCGCCACGCCCTGATTACGCAACATGTCGCACAGCGCAATCAATGGTAGGCCAACCAGGGCATTCGGATCGTCGCCACGCATGCTGCTCAATAACGCAATCCCCAATCCTTCCGACTTGGCCGATCCTGCGCAGTTATACGCCGGCTCCCGGCAAAGATAATTCTCGATTTCCTGGTCGCTTAATTCTCGGAACGTGACCAGCGTTGGCACCCCACGAATCTGCACCTGACCCGTTCTGGCATTGAGCAGGCAGAGGCCAGTGAAGAAATTGACAGTCTTTCCGGACAAGGTGCGCAACTGATCGACAGCGCGCTCATGCGTTCCCGGTTTTCCGTACATTTTGCCGTCGACCGTAGCAACCTGATCGCTACCGATAATCAGCGCATCAGGATACGTTTCAGCGACCGCTCTGGCCTTGGCTTCGGAAAGCCGCAAGGCAATCTGTTCCGGCGTTTCGCCGGGAAAAGGGCTTTCATCGGTTTGCGGATTGGCAACATCAAACGGGATGCCAAGACGACCAAGGAGTTCTCGGCGAAATGGCGAGGTTGAGGCTAGAATCAGGTTCTGCGGCATAAAAATCCGTTACAACAAAGCTTTGCGTTGAACACTTCAAGCAGCACTTTGTTTTGACTTGGAAAGCCAAAAATAATATCATTCAATGTTTAAGTCGCAACAGATCAAGATTGAAAAGGATTTCGGACGCTTTCGCATTTGCCAGAGATGGTCGTGTTCTCGAGGGAACATTTGCCGTCGCGGACCTTGGTCGCCTGCATGATTTGCTGGCAGAGATTGATGGAGAGGTAACTTTCCATCTGCAAGGGTACAAGGGTGATAGCGGGGAATCCATGCTGCACTTGGAGGTTTCGGGAACGATCCCGCTTGCCTGTCAGCGCTGCCTGGAAGCCGTGCCTTTCGATCTTGATGTCGATAGTCTGCTGGAACTTGTTCCAGAGGGTACCGAGTTATCGCAAGATGAACTGGAAGACGACACCCGGGATTTCCTGCCGGTGGTACGCGAACTGGATGTGGTCGAGTTAGTTGAGGATGAAATCCTCCTCGCCCTGCCGGTGGCGCCGCGGCACGAAAAATGTGGTTTGCCTGGTGCGGCCGATGCTGGCGAACGGATCAATCCGTTCGCGAAATTGTCCGGGCTAAAAGGCAAGCCGAACTGATTTTTTTGGAGTAACAAAATGGCCGTTCAACAGAACAAAAAGTCCCCGTCCAAGCGTGGCATGCACCGTGCTCATGACTTCCTGACCGCACCCCCGCTGGCCGTCGAGTCGACCACCGGCGAAGCTCATCTGCGTCACCACATTTCCCCGGCCGGCTTCTATCGCGGCAAAAAAGTCGTCAAGGGCAAGGGCGAGTAATCGTTCAATGAAGGGCAGGCGGTTCGTAATGAACCGCCTGCCTTTTATTTTGCCATGACAACCCGCATTGCTATTGATTGCATGGGGGGTGACCACGGTCCGTCAGTGACGGTACCCGCGGCCATTCAATTTCTTGCGGAGCATCCGTCAGCCAATCTCGTCCTGGTCGGTCAGGAAGATGTGTTGCGCCCGTTGCTCGGCAACCATGTCAGCGACTCACGCATTCGCCTTGTTCACGCCTCGGAAATCGTAGGCATGGACGAGTCGCCGGCGCTTGCGCTGCGCAATAAAAAAGATTCGTCGATGCGGATTGCCATCAATCAGGTCAAGTCCGGGGATGCCGATGCCTGCGTGTCCGCCGGCAATACCGGTGCGCTGATGGCCATCTCCCGCTTTGTCCTGAAGATGCTGCCAGGCATTGATCGACCGGCAATCTGTGCGCCACTACCTACAGTCAATGGTCACACGCACATGCTGGATCTTGGGGCCAATGTCGATTGCGGACCGGAGCACCTGCTTCAGTTTGGCATCATGGGTGCCATGCTGATTTCAGCAATGGAGCACAAGGATCAGCCGACGGTCGGCATTCTCAACATTGGTGAAGAAGACATCAAGGGAAACGAAGTGGTCAAGGCAGCGGCCGGATTGCTACGTACCTCGGGGCTCAACTTCATCGGTAACGTTGAGGGTGACGGCATCTACAAAGGCGAAGCTGATGTTATCGTTTGTGATGGCTTTGTCGGCAACGTTGCATTGAAGACGTCAGAAGGGCTTGCCCAGATGCTGGCATCGTCCTTGCGCACAGAGTTCAAGCGTAACTGGCTGACCAAGATTGCCGCCCTGATTGCAATTTCAGTGCTCAACAACTTCAAAAAGCGCTTTGATCACCGCCGCTACAACGGGGCGATCCTGCTTGGACTCAGGGGCGTTTCGGTCAAAAGCCACGGTTCGGCTGATGTGCTGGCCTTTGGCAATGCCATCTCGCGTGCCTACGATGCGGCTGAGAACCGTGTTGTGGAACGCATTACCAGCCGCTTGGCACAAATGACGCCAATCCCGGCTGTTGTTGAGGAGAAGGTCTGAATGTATGCACGCTTGATCGGTACCGGCAGTTACCTACCGGGCAGCCCTGTCAGCAATGACGATCTGGCGGCACGCGGAATCGACACCAACGATGAGTGGATCGTTACACGCACAGGCATTCGCAGTCGCCATCTTGCGAGTCCCGGCACAACGTCCAGCGAACTTGGCCTGATTGCCGCGCAACGGGCACTGGAAATGGCGGGTATTTACGCAACCGATCTTGATCTGATCATTGTTGCGACATCAACCCCAGATTTCATTTTCCCGAGCACAGCCTGTCTGATCCAAGCCAAGCTGGGCAATAAGGGGGCTGCCGCCTTCGATGTTCAGGCGGTATGCGCCGGGTTTACCTACGCACTGGGCATTGCGGAAAAATTCATCCGCTCCGGTAGCCACAAGAGGGCACTGGTGATTGGTGCTGAAGTCTTCTCGCGCATCCTTGACTGGAACGATCGCGGCACTTGCGTCTTGTTTGGTGATGGCGCCGGTGCCGTTGTTCTGGAAGCATCCGACAAGCCAGGCATCTTGGCCACGGCGATGCATGCCGACGGCAGCCAGAATGGCATCCTGAATGTTCCAGGGCAGATTTGCGGCGGTCAGGTCACCGGCGATCCCTTCCTGCGCATGGATGGACAGGCTGTCTTTAAATTTGCCGTCCGGGTTCTAGCCGATATTGCCGAAGAAGTCTGTCAAATTGCAGGCATCCAAACGCGCGATGTCGATTGGCTTATTCCGCACCAGGCGAATATTCGCATCATCGAAGCGACTGGCAAGAAACTGGGCGTTGACCGTAACAAAGTTATTGTGACGGTTGATCGCCACGGCAATACATCCGCTGCCTCCGTACCATTAGCACTGGATGAAGCTGTGCGCGATGGACGCATCCAGCGCGGCCAGAAAGTGCTGGTTGAAGGCGTTGGTGGTGGCTTTACGTGGGGCGCAGCCCTTCTCGAATTCTGAACCAGGAGACGAAACGATGTCTTTTGCATTCGTATTTCCAGGCCAAGGCTCGCAGAGCGTTGGCATGATGGCAGCCTACGGCGACTCAGTCGTGGTTCGCGCAACTTTTGATGAAGCGTCAGCAGCGTTGGGTGATGATCTGTGGGCTATGGTTGCCGAAGGTCCGGCCGAAACGCTGACACAGACTGTTAACACCCAGCCGGTGATGCTGACCGCAGGTATCGCTGCATGGCGCTTGTGGCTAGACAAGGGTGGCAAAAAACCTGCTGTCGTTGCCGGCCACAGCCTCGGCGAATATTCAGCGCTAGTCGCTTCCGGCGTGATTGACCTCAAGGATGCCGTACCGCTGGTTCGTTTGCGTGCCGCTGCCATGCAGGAAGCTGTGCCGGTTGGTGCCGGTGCCATGGCAGCCGTTGTTGGACTGGATAACGCTGGCATCGCTGCTGCCTGCGCCGAAGCGGCACAGGGCGAAGTGGTTGAACCTGTCAATTTCAACGCCAACGGCCAGACCGTGATTGCCGGTCACAAGGCGGCTGTTGAGCGTGCCATGGAAGCCTGTAAGGCTCGTGGCGCCAAGATGGCGAAGGCGCTTCCTGTGTCCGCACCGTTCCACTCTTCGCTGATTCGGCCGGCTGCCGACAAACTTGCTGCCCGCCTCGCTGAATTGACGCTGCATGCACCGCAGATTCCAGTGATTAACAATGTCGACGTCGCTATCGAAAACGAACCGGCACGTATCAAGGATGCCCTGATCCGCCAAGCTTACAATCCAGTTCGCTGGGTTGAAACCATCCAGTCGATGGCTGCACTGGGTGTTACGACCGTAGCCGAATGTGGCCCAGGCAAGGTGCTGGCCGGCCTGACCAAGCGTTGTGCCGATGGCATTGTCGGCATCGCCTTGGCCGATGCCATAGCCATCGAAGCCAATCTGGGTCTGGAGTAACAGATGCTGAACGATAAAATAGCGCTGGTCACCGGTGCTACACGCGGCATTGGTCGCGCCATTGCGCTGGAACTAGGCAAGCAGGGTGCCACCATAATTGGCACGGCTACCAGCAATGATGG
Organism: Ferribacterium limneticum; assembly: GCF_020510585.1. Taxonomy (GTDB): domain Bacteria; phylum Pseudomonadota; class Gammaproteobacteria; order Burkholderiales; family Rhodocyclaceae; genus Azonexus. The sequence goes on from NZ_CP075190.1 coordinate 2,137,819, forward strand.
AGCTGCCAAAATTTCGGCGTACCTGGCAGAAGCCGGCATCAAGGGCAAGGGTATTGCTCTGGATGTGTGTGACGTTGCTCAGACTGACTCGACTCTCACCGACATTGCCAAGGAACTCGGCGCCATCACCATTCTGGTAAATAACGCCGGCATTACCCGCGACAACCTGACCATGCGCATGGGCGACGATGAGTGGGATGCGGTTATCGATACAAACCTGAAAGCAGTCTTCCGATTGTCGCGTGGCGTCATGCGCGGGATGATGAAGGCGCGCTTTGGCCGCATCGTGAACATTACTTCCGTGGTCGGTTATTCGGGCAATCCCGGCCAGGCTAATTACTGCGCAGCCAAGGCTGGTGTTGCCGGAATGAGTCGTTCTCTAGCCCGCGAACTGGGCAGCCGCAACATCACGGTTAACTGCGTCGCACCGGGCTTTATAGCTACCGACATGACGCATGCGTTGACCGAAGAACAGAAGCAGGCCATGCTGGCGTCCATTCCGTTGGGACGAGCCGGTACGCCAGAAGATATTGCCGGCGCTGTCGGCTTTCTCGTATCCCCGGCTGCCGCCTATGTCACAGGCACAACAGTGCATGTGAATGGCGGTATGTTCATGGATTGATTTCCCGAAGCCCCGGCTTTTGGTAAACTAGTAATGTTTTTTTTCGTACCCCTGAGGGGAAGGAGTTTTTCTAATGGATAACATCGTAGAGCGCGTCAAGAAGATCGTCGCCGAACAACTGGGCGTGAACGAAGCGGACATCAAGAACGAGTCCTCCTTTGTGGACGATCTGGGCGCGGATTCCCTGGACACCGTTGAACTGGTCATGGCACTGGAAGAAGAGTTCGAGTGCGAAATCCCTGACGACCAGGCTGAGAAGATCACCACGGTCCAGCAGGCTGTCGATTTCATCCTCGCCAACAAGAAGTAATTTATTCTCGTTGACTTAGGCAAGGCCGGCCCCAATGGCCGGCCTTGCTACATTTGCTTTCGGAGTGCACCTTGGCACGTCGCAGAGTCGTAATTACCGGTTTGGGCATCGTTAGCCCGGTCGGAAACACCGTCGAAGAAGCCTGGCAGAATATTCTTGCTGGCAAATCCGGTATTGCCGCTGTCACCAAGTTCGATACCACCACCTTTCCGGTCCAATTCGCCGGCGAGGTTAAGAACTTTGACATTACTCAATATATCTCCGCCAAAGATGCACGGCGGATGGATGACTTCATCCATTTCGGCCTGGCCGCTGGCATTCAGGCTGTGCGAGATGCTGGCCTAGACAAAGAAAACGTCGTCGATCTTGAACGCGTTGGCGTCGCCATCGGTTCCGGTATCGGCGGTCTACCGCTAATCGAAGCAACCAAAGATGAATATACCGCGGGTGGTGTACGCAAAGTTTCGCCATTCTTTGTGCCTGGTTCGATCATCAACATGATCTCTGGAAATCTATCGATCCAGTTTGGCTTCAAGGGACCGAATATTGCCTTGGTTTCTGCCTGCACGACTGGTACGCACTCGATTGGCGACGCGGCACGTATAATTGAATACGGTGACGCTGATGTCATGGTTGCCGGCGGTGCGGAATCAACCGTATCTCCGTTGGGCATGGGTGGTTTCTGCGCCGCGCGTGCGCTATCGACCCGAAACGATGATCCAACTACGGCCAGCCGGCCATGGGATAAGGATCGCGACGGTTTTGTACTGGGTGAGGGCGCTGGCGTCATGGTGTTGGAAGAGTATGAGCACGCCAAGGCCCGTGGCGCCAAGATTTATGCCGAACTGGTTGGTTATGGCATGAGCGCCGATGCCTACCACATCACCGCACCGAACATGGATGGCCCCCGTCGTTCCATGATCAATGCGCTGAAAAATGCCGGCATCGCTCCGTCTGATGTCCAGTACCTGAACGCCCATGGTACTTCGACGCCGCTTGGCGACAAGAACGAGTCGGACGCAGTCAAGGCAGCTTTCGGTGATCACGCCTACAAGTTGGTGGTCAATTCAACCAAGTCGATGACTGGCCATTTGCTGGGTGGCGCCGGTGGTATCGAGTCGCTGTTCACGGTCTTGGCTATTCATAACCAGATCTCGCCGCCGACAATCAATATCTTCAATCAGGATCCCGAGTGCGATCTTGATTACTGTGCCAATGCGGCGCGGCCGATGAATATTGAATACGGGCTGAAGAACAACTTCGGCTTCGGCGGAACCAACGGATCGCTGGTCTTCAAGCGTATCTAAGCCAGCTCTGCAGGAAAACGAACGGTGCAGTTTCCGATCACCATCGGACTGCACCGTTCGCGTTTTCTGGACACGATCCTTGTGCTGGCTGCATTGTCGGCAACCGCTGCGATCTTGGGCTTTCCGTGCTCACCATCAATACGTGCCGGCCTGTTTATCGCGGTCTTGGTTCTGGCGATACAGGCTTGGTACTCCCTGACGCCAACCATCAAGGCAATCCGACTCGAACGCACCGGAGAAATTTTCATCGCACGGGTCGGCGAAGGCGTATTTGTACAGGCGACACCCAAGCCAGGGGCAACCATTCACCCGTGGCTGAGCATCATCCGTCTGATGACAGAGGATGGTCGAACCGCGACGCTGATTGCTACGGTCAACCGGAAAAATGGCGAAAATTTAAGACGCTTGCGGATGTTTATACGCTGGCAAGCGAATTTCAGCGGGCCAAACGACGACGCCTGAGCACCGTATTTTTTGCCTTGCTAGCCATCTCCGGAAAGTCCCGGGAAAAATGCAGCCCGCGGCTTTCCTTGCGTTGCATAGCGCAACGAACGATCAAATCTGCGGTAACGACCAGATTACGCAATTCGATCAGGTCATGGCTGACCCGGAAATTGGCGTAGAACTCTTCAATCTCTCGCATCAACAGGCCAATACGGTGTTTGGCGCGTTTCAGGCGCTTTGTTGTACGGACAATTCCGACGTAATCCCACATGAAGCGCCGAAGTTCATCCCAGTTGTGGGAAATAACCACTTCTTCGTCGGCATCGGTAACCCGACTCTCGTCCCACAGTGGCAATGAAGGAAAAGTCGTGATCTTGCTCTCCAGGATGTCCTGGACCACCGCTTCCGCGAACACAAGGCATTCGAGCAGGGAGTTCGAGGCGAGGCGATTCGCTCCGTGCAGCCCTGTGCACGAAGCCTCTCCTGCGACATATAGTCCGGCAACATCGGTCCTGCCGCGCAAATCACTGACAATACCGCCGCACGTGTAGTGCGCCGCTGGAACGACCGGGATCGGTTCCTGCGCGATATCAATCCCCAACTCCAAGCAGCGTGCATGAATATTAGGGAAGTGATTGCGAATGAAATCTTCGCCCTTGTGCGAGATATCGAGGAATACGCAATCCAGGCCGCGCTTCTTCATCTCGAAGTCGATGGCACGGGCGACGATGTCGCGAGGCGCCAATTCGGCACGATCATCGTGTTCAGGCATGAAACGTGTGCCATCCGGCAAGCGGAGGAGGCCGCCTTCACCACGCACCGCCTCTGAGATCAGGAAGGACTTGGCCTGCGGATGATAGAGACAGGTCGGGTGGAATTGAATGAACTCCATGTTGGACACTCGGCAACCGGCGCGGTAAGCCATGGCGATACCATCGCCAGTCGAGGTATCCGGGTTGGTTGTATAGAGATAAACCTTTCCTGCCCCGCCCGTAGCCAGAAGTGTATTCGCCGCGCCGATAGTGACGACCTCGCCGTCGCGGTTGTTCAGGATATACGCGCCAAAACAGCGTTTTTCGCCCGTTCCCAATTTGTCGCCAGTAATCAGGTCGATGGCGATGTGGTCTTCCAGCACCGTAATGTTCGGGTTGGCGCGGACTTTTTTGGTCAGTGTGTCCTGGACCGCCATTCCGGTGGCATCGGCCACGTGAATGACGCGACGGGCACTATGTCCGCCTTCGCGCGTCAGGTGATAGCCTGCGTCGTCTTTGGTAAAGGGAACACCTTGCTCGATGAGCCATTCGATGGCATGCCGGCCGTTTTCGACGACGAAGCGCGTTGCCTTTTCATCATTCAACCACGCGCCAGCGATCAGTGTGTCCTGAATATGTGCTTCTATCGAATCACGGCTGTCGAGAACAGCAGCAATTCCACCCTGAGCCCAGCCGGAGGCGGAGTCTTCAAGGCTGCGTTTGCTGACCAGCACAACACTGCAATCGGATGAAGCCAGTCGCAAAGCAGCGGATTGGCCCGCCAGTCCGCTGCCAATAATAAGGACATCGAATTTCTGCACGCTGTTCTCTATAAGAGTTATTTTGTGCCAAATATAGCACGCAGAAAACGATTCATCCGGTTACAGATAGTCACAAATAGGGATAAATACCTATCGGCTTCGTGAAAATGGCTGCGCTATACTTGTGCCATAAAGAAAGCAACGACTAAACCCCAGGGAAAACGAGAGCCATGAGTGAGCGCGAGATCGATCAAGTACTGGTCGAGCGGGCGCAAGGCGGAGATAAGCACGCCTTCGACCTGTTGGTGAGCAAATACCAGCGCAAGCTGGGTCGTTTGTTGTCGCGTTTCATTCGCGATCCGGCAGAGGTTGAAGATGTTTCCCAGGAGGCGTTTATCAAAGCCTATCGAGCCCTGCCTTCATTTAGAGGCGATAGCGCCTTTTATACTTGGCTATACCGCATTGGTATTAACACGGCCAAAAATTACCTTGTTTCACAGGGCCGCAGAGCGCCAACAACAACCGAATTTGACAACGACGAGGCTGAAACTTTCGACGACGCGTCGCAATTGCGCGATATCAACACGCCGGAAAGTCTGCTTCTCACCAAGCAGATTGGTCAAACAATAAACGCTGCCATGGATGCGCTTCCTGAAGAATTGAGAACGGCTATAGTGCTACGTGAAATTGACGGGATGTCTTACGAGGAAATTGCCGGAATCATGGATTGCCCGATTGGCACTGTGCGCTCCCGAATTTTTCGTGCCCGCGAGGCGGTGGCAGCTAAGCTACGTCCTTTGCTCGACACCGCTTCAGACAAACGTTGGTAAGCATGAATCCCGAACAAACAACAATCAAAGCGATTATTCGCACGTTGGATGGCAAATTTGCCAACGTCGAGGTCGAGCAGGGGGGCTGTGGGCGTTGCCATGAAGAAGGTGGCTGCGGTGGCCAGCAACTTACTCAGATGTTCTGCAGCGGCCAGAAAACCTACCGGGTCGAAAATGTTATCGGCGCCGATATTGGCGATCGGGTAACGATCGCAATCGCAGCTGGCAGCGTGAGCCGCACTGCGAATTTTGCCTATATTTTGCCGTTGACCGTAACAATTGCAGGTGCAGCACTGGGCTCATTCTTCGGTGGGGATTTGAGCGCAATGATTGGGGCCGGAGTTGGACTGGCCATCGCATTTTTGTATGTCATTGCCCGTTCGCACGGCAAGACTGGAAATCTTACCGAACGCCCTCATATCATTTCCCGTTTTTGATCGAATTTGGAGGTTATGTCGTCCATGAAGCGCTTGGTTGCTTTTGTTTTCATTGGGTTCCTCTGTTCGTTTGCTTTTGCCCAGACCCGTGGTTTGCCTGATTTTTCCGAACTGGCTGAAAAACAGGGACCGGCTGTCGTCAATATCAGCACGACACATGTTATGCGCGGACAATCTCAGGCGATGCCATTCCCGTTCGATGAGAGCGATCCCGCATTCGAGTTTTTCAAGCGTTTTATCCCGCGTAATCCGGGCGGAGCAGTGCCGCGTGATTTTGAAAACAAGTCGCTTGGGTCGGGCTTCATCGTCAGCGGTGACGGCTATATTTTGACTAACGCCCACGTTGTCGATGGCGCTGACGAAGTAACGGTGCGCCTGACCGACAAACGCGAGTTCAAGGCAAAGACCATCGGAGCCGACAAGCGGACGGATGTCGCGCTGCTCAAGATCAGCGCAACCGGCCTCCCTGTTGTCAAGCTGGGGGATCCGGCGCAGTTGAAGGTAGGTGAGTGGGTTGTTGCGATCGGTTCCCCCTTCGGTTTCGATAACTCCGTAACCGCCGGCATCGTCTCGGCCAAAGGCCGCTCATTGCCGCAGGAAAACTATGTGCCTTTTATTCAAACCGATGTTGCGATCAACCCTGGCAACTCCGGTGGGCCGCTGTTCAATATGCGCGGCGAAGTGGTCGGCATCAATTCGCAAATCTACAGTCGTAGTGGCGGTTACATGGGGGTTTCCTTTGCCATTCCCATTGATGTGGCCATGGAAATCCAGAACCAGTTGCGCGCCTCTGGCAAGGTCAGCCGAGGTCGACTGGGTGTCGTCATTCAGGAAGTGAGCAAGGAACTCGCCGAATCATTGGGGCTGGCGAAACCAATAGGCGCCGTGGTTAACTCCGTCGAAAACAGTGGCCCAGCCGAAAAGGCCGGTATTGAGGCTGGTGACGTGATCCTCAAATTCGACGGAAAGACCATCAACAACTCTGCTGATCTTCCCCGCATGGTGGGCATCACAAAACCCGGAACACGCTCGACTGTTCAGGTCTGGCGGAAGGGGGCAACTCGCGAAATCGGTGTCGTCATTGGCGAGGTGCCCGATGACAAGTTGGCCAGTGCAAAACCGCAACGTAGCGCCAAGTCAGCTGAGCAGACAGCAAATCGTCTCGGCCTGGTAGTCAGCGAATTGACTGCAGAACAGAAACGCGAATTGAAAATGAATTCCGGTTTGCTGATCGAGGACGTTCGTGGCACAGGCGCTCGAGCCGACTTGCGGCCGGGCGATATCATCATTGCCGTCATCAGCAAAGGTGCGACAACCGAGGTCAAGGCGACCGACCAGTTCAACAAGCTTCTCGCCCAGTTCGAAAAAGGCAGCAATGTCACACTGCTGATCCGCCGTGGCGATCTGCAGACCTTTATTACTATCAAAGGTTTGAATGGCGCCAATTGAGCTAACCCTCATGAGTCGCGGCTACTGTCACCTCTGTCACGACATGGAGTTGGCGCTGAAGCCGTTAGCGGAAGAGTTTGGTGCTTCAATCACCGTGTTGGACGTTGATGCAGACCCTGCCCTTGAGGCACTGTACGATGAGCTGGTACCGGTGCTGCTACATGGCGAGACTGAGCTTTGCCATTACTTTCTGGATGAAGCCAAAACCCGTGAATATTTGGCTGGAATCCGCTAAAATTCAGGGTCTTCTGAAAAGGGAAGGGCGCCGGACAGCGCCCTTTTTTACTGGCACCAATGGATCATATTAGAAACTTCTCGATCATCGCGCATATCGACCACGGCAAATCAACGCTGGCCGATCGCATCATTCACCTCTGCGGCGGCCTTTCAGATCGCGAGATGGAAGCACAGGTGCTCGACTCGATGGACATCGAGCGCGAGCGCGGTATTACCATCAAGGCACAGACGGCAGCGCTGAACTACAAGGCGCGTGATGGCAAGGTTTACAACCTGAACCTGATCGACACACCGGGACACGTCGACTTTTCCTACGAAGTCTCCCGCTCCCTATCGGCCTGCGAAGGCGCCTTGCTGGTGGTCGATGCATCGCAGGGTGTCGAGGCTCAGACTGTGGCCAATTGCTACACGGCGCTTGAGCTTGATGTTGAGGTAGTGCCGGTATTGAACAAGATCGACCTTCCTTCGGCCGATCCGGAAAATGCCCGCCAGGAAATTGAAGATGTCATCGGGATTGACGCCTCCGAAGCCGTACTTGCTTCTGCCAAGACCGGTCTGGGTGTCGAAGATATCCTGGAGGCCGTTGTCGCACGCATCCCGCCACCCAAGGGTGATCCTGAAGCGCCGCTCAAGGCATTGATCATCGATTCGTGGTTCGATAATTACGTCGGCGTTGTCATGCTGGTGCGCGTTGTTGATGGTGTATTGAGGCCTAAAGATAAAATATTCTTCATGGCGACAGGCGCACAGCAATTGTGCGAGCAGGTTGGCGTGTTCGCTCCCAAGTCCGAGTCACGCGAGGCATTGCGGGCAGGAGAGGTTGGTTTCGTTATTTCCGGCATCAAGGAACTGCAGGCTGCCAAGGTGGGCGACACGATCACCAGGATGGACCGCAAGGCCACCGAAGCGCTACCGGGCTTCAAGGAAATCAAGCCGCAGGTTTTCGCCGGGTTGTACCCTATCGAATCTAACCAGTACGACTCGCTGCGAGAATCGCTCGAGAAGCTCAAGCTTAACGATGCCTCGCTGCACTACGAACCAGAAGTCTCTCAGGCGCTTGGTTTTGGTTTCCGCTGCGGCTTTCTTGGCTTGCTTCACATGGAAATCGTCCAGGAACGTCTGGAGCGTGAATTCGATCAGGACTTGATCACCACGGCGCCAACGGTGGTCTATCAGGTCGTCATGCGCGATGGATCCATCGTTGAGGTCGAAAATCCGGCCAAGCTGCCAGATATCACTAAAACAGAAGAAGTCCGCGAGCCGATCATCACGGCGACCATCTTCGTGCCACAGGATTACTTGGGCAACGTCATCACGTTGTGCAACCAGAAACGCGGCAACCAGGTCGACATGCACTATCACGGCCGCCAGGTGAAGCTGGTCTATGAAATGCCAATGGCCGAAGTGGTCATGGATTTCTTTGACAAGTTGAAGTCTTGCTCGAAAGGGTACGCATCCCTCGACTATGACTTCAAGGAGTACCGCGCAGCTGATGTCGTCAAGCTGGATATCCTGATCAACAGTGAAAAGGTCGACGCCTTGTCGCTGATCGTGCACCGAGCCAATGCCCAATATCGCGGTCGGGAGTTGGCGAGCAAGATGCGCGAGTTGATTCCCCGCCAGATGTACGACGTGGCCATTCAGGCCGCTATCGGCTCACACATCATTTCGCGTGAGAACGTCAAGGCAATGCGCAAGGATGTGCTGGCCAAGTGTTACGGCGGCGATATATCCCGCAAGAAAAAGCTGTTGGAAAAACAAAAGGCCGGCAAGAAACGCATGAAGCAGGTCGGTAGCGTCGAAATACCACAGGAAGCTTTTCTGGCTGTACTGCGCGTCGATAACTGAGAATAGCGATGAACTTTGCCCTGATTCTGTTTGTCCTGCTGGTAGCAACCGGTGTGCTGTATGCGGTGGACGTCCTCAAATTCCGAAAGTTGCGTGCAAGAGATGCTAAGGAACCTCTCTGGGTGGAGTGGGGGGCTGGTTTCTTTCCGGTCATCCTGATTGTTTTTGTTCTGCGCTCATTTCTTTTCGAGCCGTTCAAGATCCCCTCTGGCTCGATGATTCCGACTTTGCTGGTTGGTGACTTTATTCTGGTTAACAAGTTCACCTACGGGGTTCGTCTGCCGGTGATCAACAAAAAAATTATCGACATAAACACCCCGCAGCGTGGCGATGTCATGGTTTTCCGTTATCCGGAAGATCCCTCACTCGATTACATCAAACGAGTCGTTGGTTTGCCCGGTGATACCGTGACCTATCAGAACAAGCGACTGACCATCAATGGCCAGGCTGTCCCGACGCAGAAAACAGGGGACTATCTGCACCCGGAGCGACTTTACTACTCCGAGCAACTTCTAGAAAAACTTGGGGATACCGAACATCGTGCCCTGAACGATGCTGATGCTCCGGCCTTTATCCCTGATGCTGCCCGCTTTCCGCACCGCGAAAATTGCACTTACAATGCTGCTGGCGTGAGTTGCAAAGTGCCGGCCGGTCACTATTTCATGATGGGCGACAATCGCGACAACAGCCGTGACAGCAGGGCCTGGGGGTTCGTACCCGAGGCGAACATTGTCGGCAAGGCGTTCTTTATCTGGTTGAATTTCAGTGATTTCAGCCGGATCGGTTCATTCAGGTAAGGGGATATGATGAAAAATCAACGTGGCGTTGCCCTGTCCGGGCTGATGTTCTGGAGCGTCGTTCTCATTCTGATTGCCGTATTGGGCATGAAAGTAACCCCGACATTTATTGAATACCAGAAAATTCTCAAGGATATCAAGGCGACAGCCGCCAAAGCCGGCCCGGATTCAACTGTCGCTGATATTCGCAAATCTTTCGATAAGTTTGCTGAAGTTGATACGCTCGATTTCAAGGCCAGTCAGTTGGATATTACGAAGGAAAATGGCAAGGTTGTAATTTCCTTTGAGTATGAAAAGCGTATTCCGCTCTTTTTGAATGTCAGTCTATTGATCGACTACAAGGGGTCGACCGCTGGATAAGGCATGACCGCATCCTCTGTTGCCCGTCAACTTGGCCACTCGTTTTCCGACCCGCTTCTTCTTCGGACCGCGCTGACTCATCGCAGCTTTGGCGTGCCGAATAACGAGCGCCTTGAGTTCCTCGGCGATGGCATTCTCGACTGCGCTATTGCGGCCGCCTTGTTTCACCGCTTCCCTGAACTGCCGGAAGGTGATCTCTCCCGATTGCGCGCCAATCTGGTTAATCAGGACGCCCTGCATCAACTGGCGATCGGCCTGAATATCGGCGATGCCCTGCGTCTTGGTGAGGGCGAACTGAAAAGTGGTGGGGCGCTACGTCCATCAATTCTGGCCGATGCGCTGGAAGCGCTGTTCGGCGCCATTTATCTAGATGCCGGTTTTTTGGCGGCACAGGCCGTCATCGACAAACTCTACGCGCCATTGCTTGCCAAGCTGAAGCCCGGCGAGTTTCAAAAAGATGCGAAAACCCGTCTGCAGGAATGGTTGCAGGGGCGTAAGAAGCCATTGCCTCGCTATCAACTGCTCGAAGCCACCGGCGCAGCTCATGAGCAACGCTTCGAGGTGGCCTGCGAAATAGAATCCCCTTCCTTGCGAACTGTCGGCCATGGCTCAAGCCGGCGTATTGCCGAACAGGTTGCTGCCGACAAGGCGCTGAAAGAACTCACTGCATGAAAAAATTCCGTTCCGGATATATCGCCATCGTCGGTCGTCCCAATGTTGGCAAATCAACGCTGCTCAACAAGCTGATCGGCGAAAAGATCAGCATCGTCTCACGCAAGGCGCAGACTACGCGTCACCGCATCACCGGCATTCTGACCAAGGATGACGCGCAGTTCGTCTTTGTCGACACACCAGGTTTTCAGACGAAATACTCCAATGCTCTGAACCGGGCGATGAACCGTGGGGTAACGCAAACTCTGAGCGATGTCGACGTCGTGATTTTTGTCGTCGAGGCCGGCCGTTATGATGCCAAGGACAAGGCTGTCGTTCGCCTGCTGCCCAAGGACCGGCCGGTTATCCTGGTCGTCAACAAGACCGATTTGCAGAAGGATCGGGCAGCCTTGCTGCCATTCCTGGCTGAGGTTGCAGCCGATCACGATTACGCCGCCATCATTCCGGTCAGTGCGGCCAAGGGGCGGCAGACAGAAGACCTGCTGAATGAGGCCAAGAAACATCTGCCCAACGATGGCCTGATGTTCCCGGAAGATGACCTGACTGACAAAAGCGAACGTTTCCTTGCTTCCGAATACATTCGCGAAAAGGTCTTTCGCCTGCTTGGCGACGAACTGCCATATGCCACAGCAGTCGAAATTGAGCGGTTTGAAACCGAAGGCGATCTACGTCGGATTTTTGCCGCTATCGTCGTCGACCGTGAGGGCCACAAGGCCATCGTAATCGGCAAGGGTGGCGAACAGCTCAAGCGCATTGCCTCTGAGGCGCGGCAGGATATGGAACGCCTGTTCGGCGGCAAGGTTTATCTTGAAATATGGGTCAAGGTAAAGTCCGGCTGGAACGATGATGAACGGCTGCTGAAGAGCCTCGGCTACGAATGAACCTGCGCAGCAAAGTCGACGGCCAGCCGGCTTACGTTCTGCACAGCTATCCCTTTCGGGAAACCAGCCTCATTGTTGAAGTATTTTCCCGCGATTTCGGGCGGATGGCCTTGCTGGCGCGTGGTGCACGCCGACCGCGTTCGGCGATCCGCGGGCTGCTCATGGCTTTTCAGCCGATCGAAATTGGCTGGGCCGGCAAGGGAGAAGTGCTGACCCTGATGAAAGCAGAATGGCAGGGTGGGCAGCCCTTGCTTTCCGGCGACGCACTATTCTGTGGCTATTACCTCAATGAACTGCTGATGCACCTGCTACCGCGTGAAGATGCGCATGAGCAATTATTCGCCCACTACACCAAGATGCTGGCTCGATTGGCGGCCGATCCGTCGGGTAAAGTCCGCGAAGCAGACTTGCGCTGCTTCGAAAAGGCGCTCCTGCAGGAACTGGGCTATGGCCTGACGCTAAATCACGATAGCGCCGGCAGCCCGATCCTCCCGGAAGCGTTTTACACTTACCGCATGGAACAAGGGCCGGTACGCCTTGAACACGAAGAGGCAGCGGCCCAGATTGTTATTGGCAAGACCTTGCTCGATCTCGAGGCCGAGGACTTTACTGACCCGCGATCACGCTATGAAAGCAAGGCCTTGATGCGCACGCTGATAGCCTATTATCTGGCTGGAAAAGAACTGGAAACACGCAAAATATTCAAGGAGTTGCAGGAGCTATGATCGAACTTGGCGTCAATATTGACCACGTGGCGACCATCCGCCAGGCCCGCCGGACTTACGAGCCAGACCCGGTCTGGGGCGCCGTCGAAGCCCATCTGGGCGGGGCCGATGGCATCACCGTACATCTGCGCGAAGATCGTCGTCACATTCAGGACACCGACGTTCGTCGCCTGCGTGAAACTACCCAGATCAAGCTCAATCTCGAAATGGCGGCGACCGACGAAATGGTCGGCATTGCCTGTGCTCTCAAGCCGGAAATGGCCATGCTGGTTCCCGAGGGGCGCCACGAGGTCACGACTGAAGGCGGCCTCGATATTCTTGCGCAGGAAGTTCGACTAAAGGATGTCATCTCGCGCTTGGCCGATGCCGGTATCGTTACCAGCGTATTCATCGATGCCGATGTCCCACAAATCGAATCCGCCGCCCGGATTGGCGCGCGCGTCTGCGAAATCCATACGGGTCCCTACGCCCACGCCTTTTACGATAAAGGCCGCGATGCAGAAGCGCCGGCTGTGCTCGCCGAACTCGACAAGGTACGCGTGGCCGGGCAAGCTGTGCGCCAACTCGGCATGCGTTTCAACGCCGGGCATGCGCTGAATTACTACAACGTTCAGCCAATTGCGCGATTGGCCGGAATACGCGAACTGCACATCGGCCACGCCATCGTCAGCCGTGCCATTTTCGTTGGTCTGCGCGAGGCAGTCCGCGAAATGAAGGTTTTGATGCGCGAAGCGGCGATTTCCCCCGAATGATTTACGGCATCGGCACCGACATCGTCGCCGTTGCCCGCCTGCGCGGCATGTGGGAGCGGCATGGCGACAAGGCGCTGGAGAAACTATTGGCGCCGCAGGAAATGGAAGAATTCGCCAAGGCGGCCGACAAAGGTCGCTTTCTCGCCAAACGTTTTGCTGCCAAGGAAGCTTTCAGCAAGGCGCTCGGCACTGGCGTGCGTCCGCCGGCTACGTTGACGGCAATTGCGGTTGGCCATGACGATCTGGGCAAGCCGGAACTGCACTTCCACGGTCAACTGGAAAAAATGCTCAAAAACAAAAACCTCAACGCCCATCTTTCGATCAGCGACGAAGCGGAATACGCAGTCGCCTACGTCATTCTGGAGCACGCATGACGCATTTGCCGCTCGGCCCGCTGATGATAGACATCGCCGGCACCGAACTGACCGATCTCGACCGCGAACGGCTCTGCCACCCGCTGGTCGGCGGGATCATCCTCTTCTCCCGGAACTATGCCGATCCCGAGCAACTGTCGGTCTTGACCGCGGCAATCCACGCCCTGCGCACACCCGCGCTGCTGATTGCCGTCGATCACGAAGGGGGCAGGGTGCAACGCTTCCGCGACGGTTTCACCCGTTTGCCGGCGATGGCCGCGCTGGGCAAGCTTTGGGATGACAATCCGGATACGGCGCTCGCCGCGGCACGCCAAGTCGGTTACGTGCTGGCAGCTGAACTGCGCGCCCGAGGCGTCGATTACTCCTTCACGCCGGTTCTCGACCTCGACTATGGCCCATCGCGTGTCATCGGCGACCGCGCCTTCCATCGCCAGCCGGTGGCGGTCATCGCCCTGGCTGCCGCTCTTGGCGAAGGCTTGCATCTGGCCGGAATGGGCAGCTGCGGCAAGCATTTTCCCGGGCACGGTTACGTCGTTCCCGATTCGCACGTCGAATTGCCGGTCGATGATCGGGCACTGGAAGCCATGCAGGAAGACATCCTTCCCTACCGGCAACTACCACTCGATGGCGTCATGGCAGCACACGTTATTTACAACTGTGTAGATTGCAATACAGCTGTATTTTCAAATAAATGGATAAGTTATTTGAGAAATGACATCAAGTTTAACGGGGTGGTTTTTACCGACGATTTGTCGATGGCCGGCGCCGGTGTGGTCGGTGGCATGCTCAACCGCGTCGAGACAGCCTACAAGGCCGGCTGTGACATGCTGCTCGTGTGTAATGCGCCGGATGTCGTCGGCGAGGTGCTCGAAAACTGGAAGCCGGTAATCGATCCGCTGCGCGGTCAGCGAGTCGAGGCACTCATCCCCAAAGTGTCCGCAAAAGACTGGGAAGTATTGCAATTCGACCGCACCTATATCGCCGCCCAGCAGACCATCGCAAAACTGATGGCCTGAAATGCATTCGGGCAGCCGAAGCTGCCCGAATAAAACACTGAAGGAGCCGCAGATTACTTGACGCGGTTCTTGTATTCGTCGGTACGGGTGTCGATTTCGATCTTGTCGCCAATGCTGACGAAAGCCGGAACCGGCAATTCGAAACCGGTCGCCAGCTTGGCCGGCTTCATGACCTTGCCCGAGGTGTCGCCCTTGACGGCCGGCTCGGTGTAAATCACTTCGCGCACAACGCTGTTGGGTAGTTCGACGGAAATGGCCTTGCCGTTGTAGAAAACAACTTCGCAAGCTAGGCCATCTTCCAGATACTTCAGTGCGTCGGTCATGTTCTCAGCTTCGACTTCAAACTGCTCGTAGTCGGCATCCATGAACACATACATCGGGTCGGCAAAGTAGGAATAGGTGACTTCCTTCTTGTCGAGAATAACCTGTTCGAACTTGTCGTCGGCCTTGTAAACCGCTTCGGAAGCGGCACCGGTCAACAGGTTCTTGAGTTTCATTTTGACAACAGCGGCGTTGCGGCCGGACTTGTTGTATTCGCTCTTCTGAACGACGAGCGGGTCGGCACCGACCATAATGACGTTGCCGGAGCGGAGTTCCATTGCGGTTTTCATTCGGGATTCTCTAAGATCAGAAAAGGGAAAAACGTTAAATTATACATTGGCCGCACAGAATTTGACGAGTGCCGTTGCCAAATCGGGGTTCGCGGCCAGCCTTTCGGCCCATTGCTGGTTGTGGCGGGAAATGGCGGCCCTGCTGTCAACGAAGCCCTGCCAGGCTGAAGCGATATTGCGGCCGAGATTCCATGCGACAAACATCCTGCGGACGACCGTTTTCATTTGCTCATCCAGTCCTTCGCCATAACACCCGAGAAACGCCTCCAGCTTGGTCAGATGTGCCCCATCGTCCTGCGGGTATACGTGCCAGACAAACGGCTTGCCGGCCCACTGGGCACGCACGAACGAATCCTCGCCACGCACGAAATTGATGTCGCAGCGCCAAAGCAAGTGATCGAAATCGTCAATCGGCATGAAAGGGATCGGCTGAATCAGCGCGTTGCCAAGCTGCCACGGCCCACTTCCACCCAAATGAGCCTGTACCGCCGCCAATGGCTTGCCCGGTGGCACATGACAAACAATAGAAATGGCTGAATCCCGGAAGGCATCCAGCAAGGCGCCAACCGGGGCCTTGTCATAGCAAAACAGGCTGACTTCAAGCGAGTCGATTGTCGGAGTTGCCGCAATAAAGCGATCACGCTCGGCAAACAAGTCGTTTTCTCGCAACAACCCACCAGTCTTTGCAGAAAACCCGGGGAAAAAGAAATATTTTATCAAGGGAAGGGTGGGGTGGGGCGACGCCATGCCGTGACACTCCTCTGCCCAGGATTCTGCGCTCAGGTATTCGAGATTGATCCAGCATGGTTTTGGCGAGCATTGGCTCATCTCCGCCAGGTAAGCCGCTGGTAGGTCGCAGGCGAAAGCCTCGATAACGACATCGGCCGGGCAGTCGACCGCAGCATCCTCGGCCCAGAGACAAATTTCAACGCCCTGATAGAACTGCCTTGATTTCAACGGATCCACTGACGGACACAAAGGCTGCAGGCTGGCCAGATCATCGACCCACAAACGTACCTCGCGGCCGTGCTCGGCTACCAGTTGCCTGGCAAGACGCCAACAAACCCCGATGTCGCCGAAGTTGTCGATAACCCGGCAAAAGATGTCCCAATGAAGCTGCATGGCCGCCATGCTAACATCCCCACCATGTCAAGATTTCAAGATCCCACTAGCTGTATAGCCTGCCCACGACTGGCCGAGCACCTTTCCAACATACGCCAGCGCGATCCGGACTGGCACGCCCTGCCTGTTCCCGCTTTTGGCTCACTTGATGCAGAGCTGCTTGTGGTCGGCCTCGGTCCGGGCGAAAAGGGGGCCAACCGGACCGGTCGCCCCTTTACCGGAGACGTCGCCGGCGAACTGCTGTACCCCGCTTTGCACCGCTTCGGCTTTGCCAGCCAACCAGTACCACTGGGGGCCGACCATTGGGCCAACCCATCCATGCAACTGAGCAACTGCCGCATCACCAATGCCGTGCGCTGCCTGCCGCCGGCCAACAAGCCGACAACAGCCGAAATTCGCCAGTGCAATGGCCATTTGAAGGCTGAACTGGCGGCAATGTCCAGACTCAAAGTCATCGTCGCCCTTGGCGCAATAGCCCACCAGGCGCTGCTCTGGGCTTACGGCCTCAAACTCAAGGAATTCACGTTCGGCCACAATGTCAGTCACGCCTTGCCGGACGGGCGAATACTTGTCGACAGCTATCATTGCAGTGGCTATAACTGGCGCACCGGCAGGCTTTCCCGTGAAAGCTTCGAAGCAGTGTTTGCCGGGGTCAAAACCCACCTCGCCTGAACCCTCAAGATGAGTTTTGACGCCAAGGCTTTCCTGGCCACGCTGACTGAATTACCCGGCGTCTATCGCATGCTGGATGACAACGCCGCCGTTCTTTACGTCGGCAAGGCCAAGAACCTCAAGAAGCGGGTTTCGTCGTATTTCCGGGAAAACGTTTCCAGCCCGCGCATCGCACACATGGTCAGCCAGATCGCGACCGTGGAAACCACGGCAACGCGCACTGAGGCCGAGGCGCTGTTGCTTGAAAACAATCTGATCAAGTCGCTTTCGCCACGCTACAACATCCTTTTTCGCGACGACAAATCCTACCCGTACATCGTTCTCACCAAAGGGAACTTCCCCCGGCTCGGCTTCTTTCGCGGCAACCCCGATCGCAAGGCCGACTACTTTGGCCCCTATCCATCAAGCTGGGCGGTGCGCGACAGCATCCACCTGATGCAGAAAATGTTCCGCCTGCGTACCTGCGAAGAGTCCGTGTTCGCAAACCGTTCGCGGCCATGCCTGCTGTATCAGATCAAACGCTGTAGCGGACCATGCGTCGGATTGATAACGCCGGAAGATTATGCGACGGATGTTCAACTGGCCTCGATGTTCCTCGTTGGCAAACAGCAGGAAGTCTCAAAGCGGCTTAATCAAGCAATGGAAGCGGCTTCCGCACGCCTCGCCTTCGAACAGGCCGCGGTCTATCGGGATCTGATTCAGTCACTGCGCCATGTACAGGAAAAACAGTTTGTCTCAAGCAACAAGGGCGAGGACATGGACATCCTGGTCGCCCACAAGGAAGCAGGGCAGTTGTGCGTCAACCTGGCCATGGTCCGGGGCGGCCGACATCTCGGCGACCGTCCGTTCTTTCCGATCAATGCTGGCGAATCCGATCCGGCCGACGCCTGCGCCGCCTTTATTCGCCAGCACTACGCCATTCATCCGGCCCCTTCACGCTTGCTGGTTAACCCATGGCCGACCGAAGATGAGCCAGGAGAGAGCGAAGCGGTGCTGGCCGAACTGGCCGGGCGCCAGGTTCCTGTCATGCAAGCACGTAGCCTTTCTCACAAAGCCTGGGTCGAGATGGCCCTTCAGAACGCCAAGCTGGCTATCCTGGCGCGAAGCCAGGCAACCGAGCAGCAAGAAAAACGACTAGCAGCGCTGCAGGAAGCCTTGCAACTGCCCGAACCCATCGTACGTATCGAATGCTTTGACATTAGTCACACGATGGGTGAAGCAACGGTTGCTTCGTGTGTGGTCTACCAGGAAAACCGCATGAAAAACGCTGATTACCGGCGTTTCAACATTCGCGACATCACCCCCGGCGACGACTATGCGGCAATGCGCCAGGCCGTCAGTCGGCGCTACGACGGCATTGCTGCCGGTGAGGGCACTGCACCTGACCTTATCCTGATTGACGGTGGAAAAGGGCAGGTTGCTTCCGCCTTTTCCGCCCTTGCCGATCTCGGCCTAGCCCATTTGCCGATGATCGGTGTTGCCAAGGGAGAAGGGCGTAAGCCCGGCTTGGAGTCACTTGTTTTCCCGGATGGTCGCGAGCCATTACAATTGCCGGCGGAACACCCCGCGTTGCACCTGATCCAGGAAATACGCGACGAAGCTCATCGCTTCGCCATCACAGGCCATCGTGCCCAGCATGGCAAGGCGCGAAAAACCTCAACACTGGAAAGCCTGCCGGGCGTTGGACCGGCCCGCCGGAAAGCGCTGGTTGCCCGATTTGGCGGCCTGCCCGGCGTACTCGCCGCCAGCCCGGAGCAGTTGTCCGAAGTGCCGGGCATCAGCCGGGATATGGCTGAAAAGATACATTCCGCATTACACTGAACCATGCCCTTCAATCTGCCCATCCTGCTGACCTGGCTTCGTATCGTGGCGATACCGCTGCTGATTACTGTTTACTATCTGCCGGCAGACTGGGCCACCTCGCATGAACGCGATCTCGCAGCAACCTCCATTTTCGTCGCTGCCGCCCTGACCGATTGGGCGGACGGCTATCTGGCGCGAAAGCTCGACCAGACATCGGCATTTGGTGCTTTTCTCGACCCGGTAGCCGACAAACTGATGGTCGCCGCAGCGCTGATCGTGCTCGTTGAACTAGGCAGAACCGATGCCATCGTTGCCAGCATCATCATCGGCCGCGAAATCACCATTTCAGCACTGCGCGAATGGATGGCCAAGATCGGCGCAGCAAAAAGCGTCGCCGTGTCGATGCTTGGCAAGATCAAGACAGCCGCTCAAATGCTGGCCATTCCCATCCTCCTTTATTACCAGCCGCTGCTTGGCGCTGATATGCAAAGATTCGGTAACTGGTTGATCTGGATAGCAGCCTTGCTGACCCTCTGGTCCATGGGCTACTACCTGCGTATGGCCTGGCCAGAAATTGCAAAACGAACCGCAGAAAAGTAGTGGCGGAATGTTGACAATTCCCTTGTGTCGCCTATAATGCGCGCTCTGTTTCAGCGCGGCAGTAGCTCAGTTGGTAGAGCGATACCTTGCCAAGGTATAGGTCGAGAGTTCGAGACTCTTCTGCCGCTCCAGATTTTCTGAAACTGGATTTTAGTTAATCCAGTTTTTAGTAGTAAAAGAGGCACGGCGCGATAGCAAAGCGGTTATGCACCGGATTGCAAATCCGTGTAGGTCGGTTCGACTCCGGCTCGCGCCTCCAAGGTTTTGCGGCAGTAGCTCAGTTGGTAGAGCGATACCTTGCCAAGGTATAGGTCGAGAGTTCGAGACTCTTCTGCCGCTCCAAATAGAAAAGGGAAAGCGCTGGTCGCTTTCCCTTTTTTCATATCGGGCGCCGATATAATGACTGCACCCAGCCCGGGTGGTGAAATTGGTAGACACAAGAGACTTAAAATCTCTCGCTCTTTGAGTGTACGGGTTCGATTCCCGTCCCGGGCACCACGAATGAACACATGATCATCTACGACCTTAACTGCGACAACAATCACCGGTTTGAAGGGTGGTTCCAGAATGCCGGCGCTTTTGAATCCCAGCTGGAGGACAGGCTTGTCTGCTGTCCGCAATGCGATAGCCACAATGTCCGGCGTGTACCTTCCGCCGTGTCAATTTCCGGGCATCACGTCGAGCAACTCAGCGAGTCGCCAGCCATTCAAGCCAAGACGCCGACGAGTACCGCATTGATGCCGGTCGGGACACAGGCCATGTCGCTTTATCGCCAACTCATCCAGAGTATCGTTAGCCATAGTGAGGATGTCGGCCACTCGTTTGCTGACGAGGCACGCAAGATTCATTACAACGAGGCACCACAGCGGCCGATTCGCGGCCAGGCCAGTGAAGATGAATGCGATGAACTGCGGGACGAGGGTATTCAGATACTGAACCTGCCGTTGCTCAAGGAGGAGGATCTGAATTGATCCTCTTTTTTTCTTCTTGCCACTATATTTAACATAATACAAAGTCGGCCCTTGCCTCATAACGTAGTGGGGCTGCTTCAGCGGGTGAGGGTGTCACAAAATTTGTGACAAGGCTAAACGCTAGCGCAATGCTCGCGGCTTTCGCATGATTGACAAAAGGGTGCCAGAAGGCGCGCTTCTTCTCGTCTTTCTCCGTCACCAATTCATTGGCGGCTATCACGGCCTTTAGGTCGGCTCCAATAAATTCTGCAAGCTCTACTGCCGCTTTCATTGGCAGGCTGCGTCTATGCGCTTTTACGCCTGAAATTTGCGGCTGGCTCATGCCTAGCATTAGGCCAAGGGCTGTGAGGCTTCCGGCCTTCTTTGCGCCGGTGTCGATGTAGTCGCGTAATTCCATAAAAATATTCTCCAGAACCATTGACATGAGCAAGTGCTCATGTAAACTCTTGGTCATGAGCAGTTGCTCATGTGTCTGGCCGCTAGACGGCACAATGTGAACGTTGGGCTTAGTCCCTTGATTTGTCAACGGCTCTACTTTTGCGGGAAATTCAATATGACTGTCCAGATGCAGATTGCTACGGCCCAAATGCAAGCAACGATCAGCGGTAACCATGGCATTTTTTTCTGTCGTTGCTCTGGAATGTAGCTGGTGGCTCGTTGTTTTAAGACTACTCCCCAGTTGTTTTCCCGTTTTGGGATGTTGTCCCGGTTCAAGTATCTGTCGTTTGAATATTCGCGGTCGTCGATAGCCATTTCGTTTCAAGCCCAAGGTGGGCATATCTAGGTCAATAAGACCGTTATTTTAGGAGCATTTCCGTCATGAAAACTCGCGTAACCGTTGTTGGTGCTGAACGTAAAGAAAACCTGTATCCGGTCGCTGGTGGCGCACCGCGCAAGGTTGTTTCGCATAAGTGCAAAGTGATTTTGCACCTGCCCGATGGTGGTATCGATGTTGGCACTCTGACCGTTCCGGATGCACTCGCCCCGGAAGGTGTAACGCCCGGAGATTACAACGTTGAATTTCGCGCCGGTCGCGGATTTTCCGAGGACAAAATCATCGGTGTCATGTTTTCGTTTGAGGGCACTGCAAGCGCTGGTCGTCCTGCTGTCGCAAAGCAAGAGGCGGCAAAAGCCTAAGTAGAAAAGCAAAGCCCCGTGCAGATTGGCGTCTGACGGGGCTTTTAACCAAGTAACTTTTACCGGAAGTCACAAGGCATGAACGAGATTCTACAAGAGCAAGAAAAAAATTACTACATGAATATGCGGGAATTTGCAAGCGGTGATTTTGAGGCTATCGTGAAAACAGTTCGACCCATGCAGATGGAACAAATAAAGAGGCGCTTTGAGTGCCCCGGCGCTATTTCGGCGTCTGCATCGGTGGAGCGTGCTCGTAAAGCTGAATTAGACCCCTCGGCTGTCGAGTTTGACCGGGTTGCAAACCATAATCGTGCCGTCCGTCGTGCAAAGCAAAACATCAGATGGCTTTGCAAGGTCATGCAAGCGGACCGCCTATTTACGCTCACCTACCGCGAAAACCAGACTGACCGGGAACAGGCTAGGGCGGATTTCACTAAATTTCTGCGCTTGGTTCGCTCGGGCTGGCGTGGTGTGGTGGGCGTCCCTGGTTGGCAATACGTCGCTGTTCTCGAGAAACAGGACCGGGGCGCGTATCACATTCATTGCGCTGTCAAAGGCTGGCAGCGTATCAACTTCCTCCGGATGGCTTGGTATAAGGCCTTGGGCTTTACTGGCGACGAACGCGGGGAAAACACGCCCGGCGCGGTCAATGTCACCAATCCGGATAAGAAGCGTTGGGGTCACACTGGCCGTCAATGGAAGGTCAATAAATTGGCCGGGTATCTGACCAAGTATCTGGCAAAGACCTTTGATTCCTCTTGTTCTGAGAAAAAGCGTTATTGGCACGTTAGGGATTTGAAAGTCCCGGCTAAACAGCGGCATTGGATCGGCGGTGCGTCGATGCCGGAAGCCATTAAATCCGCGTGGTCAATGCTCCAGCTTCATACGGGTATCAACGTTGATTGCCAAATGTGGGTTTCAACTTCAAATGACTGTTTTTGGGTTGCCGGGGTGTCGTCATGATGCGCGTTCTCGTTCTCCTGCTGGCGCTGCTTTCTGGTCCGGGCGTTGCCGGGTCACTTGCGGTCACTGGCTGGCCGTCTATTCCGATTGATTCAACGGACTGCGAGACTGTTAGGGCAAATATAAATACCTATTTCGCGGTTAGTAATTACAGCGCCTCTCGGGTGATTGGTTGCTCTAAAGACCCTGTGATTGTGGGTTCAACGTTCGTGCTCACGTATGCGTCTGGGTCGGGGATTAGCTGGTCGCCGGGGGTCACGTCGATTACGGCACCGGCTCAAACTGTATCTCTTTTATCGTTGGCTGCATCGGTTGCGGCTCTTGAGGCGGCAACGGGTACGGGTGGCACCTCTGAGCCATTCGACTACGTAAAAGCGGCCGCGCTGTTCTCCTTTTTCTTCTCCTTTGTCGTCGGTGTCTGGATCGTCGGCAAAAACATCGGGCTGATTATTAACGCGGTCCGGCATTGGTAAAGGTTCTGCCCAGACTGGGCGAATGGAAGGTCTGCCAATTCAGACCAAAATGTAATGAGGTGTTCAAATGTTCAAAAAAGCTCGTGCTCTGTTGATGGCCGGTCTCGGCCTTGTTATGGGTTTCTTCGGTGTCAATGCGCATGCCGTTGGTCCTGATCTGACGACCCTGACTGCTGCGGTCGATTTCGGCACTGTCACTACGGCCATGCTCGGCGTCGCTGCCGCGCTGATCGTTGTGTACATCGCTTGGAAGGGCGCAAAGATGGTTCTCGGCGCTGTCAAGGGCGGCTAATCCGGGTAACTGGATGGCTACGGGGGGCTTCGGCTCCCCGTTTTTGTTTCAGCGGGGAAAAACATGTTTCCAACTAACGAACTCTGGTATTTGATGATTGCTTTTTTCGCCATCGTTTCCGGTTGGGCGGCAATCGAGGGCATGAAATGATGTATCAACCCAAAAGGCAAAGCGCGGCCATGATGGCGCTGGTGTTCTTTGTCCTGTCGGTGTTTCCGGTCAAGCGGTCCGAGGCCTTTTTGCCCCCTTTGATCTATGCGGCTTACATGACATCGACGGTCAGCGGCGCAACCTATACGTTGGCCGGGCTTGCCGGTGCTATCGGCATTGCGGGGATGTATCTCACGGTCACGGATGCTATGGACAACGCGGTAAGGGTACCGCTTGGCACAACGACCTCGGCTAATCCGCCTGCGCCAGCTGCTCCGAGTTCGGCGGCGCCGGTTGCGTCGTCGGATTCGCAGGTTTGTTCGTCCTCCATTGGGCTCCAGTCGCCGGGTGGGAATGTGGACGGCTGCAACCTGACCAATACGTATACGCTCAATACTGCCTATCCATATGATGCTTATTCGGTGCAGTGTTCGGGCACGAGAACGCAAACGCACTCGGCTTCTCAGCCGGGTTGTGCTGCATATGACGCCACGGTTAATTACAACTGGATCGCGCAGAAAAGTGGGGCGGTGAATTGCCCTGCGGGGTATCAGTCGCAATCGGGGTCGTGCATCCTTGTTAATGCTAGGCAGGTAGCGGACGACAAAATTTGCGATATGTTGGTGTCTAACGGGCAATTTGCCACGGCTGACGATATGAATTGCGGGGCGTCTGCGGACGGTTCAAAGGTGGCTCCGATGCTCAGGGATGGCAAGGTCATTGCCTACGGTACTAACTCCAGCGGTCAGCCGTTAATGTGGGAAGTCACGCCGGGTGCGCAGACCTTTACGGTCAAGGAAATGACGCAGATTCAGACCGCGACGCAGACCCAAGTGAAAACAACGATTGCCACGGTGGATGCTGCGACTGCGACGGTCACAGCGGTTTCAACGCAAACCGCTCCGGGGTCTATTGCGTCGCCTTCGGCGTCCGCTTCTCCGACTACGTTACCGCAGGGTGAGACTGTGTCGCCTGTTAATACTCCTACGGTTACGCAGGATTCAACCAAGCCTATTGATCTCCAGTGGCCAAGCGACTATGCCCGTACGGGCGAGGCCAAAACGGCTGCAGATTCCATTACGGATTTAATGAAGCCGACGACCGAGGTAGATGACCCTACGGTTCCTGATTGGGCTGACCATTGGGGCGCAACATTCAATCCGCTAAAGGCGTGGTCAATGCCTGGGCATTCTTCGCAGTGTCCGGTGGCCGGCTTTGGCTGGAACGGTGTGACTTACACAATCGATTCGCACTGCCAATTGATAACGGACCATTGGTCAGCGCTTCAAACGGCCTCTGTGGTCGTCTGGGTAATTTCCGCGCTTTGGATTCTTTTGGGGGCTTAAAAAATGCTATTCGCTCCGCTGCTGGCTCCTATCTTCGGCTTTCTCCTTCGTGAAATCATCGTCAAATTTACGGTTTTTACTGCCATCTTTGCATTGGTCGCGCTGCTCGTCCCGGTCGCCATTGAATACCTTGCCCCATACATTGGCGTTGCCGGCCTTAGTTCGGCGTTCACTGGCCTGAGTGCTGGTGTCTGGTTCTGGCTCGATGCTTTCCAACTGCAATTCGCGGTGCCGTTGCTGATATCCGCGTGGGTGTCGCGCTTCCTTATCCGTCGTCTGCCGGTAATCGGATAATGGCGATCAAGGCTTACACCGGAATTATGGGGTCCGGAAAAACCTATGAAGTTGTCTCGGTTGTTATCAAAAACGCGTTGGCTCAAGGTCGGCGCGTTGTCTCCAATATCGCTGGTCTCGATGGCGAGGCGTTCAAAGCGCTGCTGATCGAAGAGGGGATCGAGGCCGGCAAAATAGGGGAGATTTTCCGCGTTGATCATGCTGCAGTGCTTGAGCCTATGTTCTGGCGCACTGACACGGATAAGC
This sequence comes from Ferribacterium limneticum, assembly GCF_020510585.1. Taxonomy (GTDB): domain Bacteria; phylum Pseudomonadota; class Gammaproteobacteria; order Burkholderiales; family Rhodocyclaceae; genus Azonexus. The sequence goes on from NZ_CP075190.1 coordinate 2,163,073, forward strand.
CGGAAACCGTAACAACCATCCAGCCCGGTGATTTAGTGGTACTGGATGAAATTTGGCGTTTCTGGGATGGCTTCGGTCCAAAAGATGCTGACGGAGAAAAACGCCCTGCGCGGGTGCAAAACTTCTTCCGTATGCATCGCCAAATGCCGCATCCGGTAACCGGTGTCACTTGTGATTTAGCGGTTATCTGTCAAGACATCATGGATGCAAACCGCCAATTGCGCGGCGTCATTGAGGAAACGTACCTCATGACCAAGCTAACGGCGGTCGGCCTTTCCGGTCGCTATCGCGTCGATGTTTTCCAAAGGGCAAAGGTTCGCGGCAAACCGTCGAACTCCATTCAGCGTTCATACAATCCAAAGTACTTTCCGCTGTTCTTAAGCCATAGCCAAAAAACAGAAGGCGGTGTGGCTGCAGTCGAGCAAAACATTGATGGCCGGGGCAATGTCCTGAAGGGAGCGCTTTTCAAGGTGGTGCTGCCATTGATGATTCCCGTTCTCGGTTTGGCTATCTGGGGCGTCTGGGGCTTCTTTCACCCAAAACAAAAACCTGCAGAGTCGGTTCCCGCTGCGGCCGCTGCTCCGATCGGTGGAAAGTCGTCGGCCGCTCCTGTCGCGTCTGTGCCTCCGCAGTCCGATAAATGGCGCATTGTCGGGTGGTATCGGTCGGCCGATGTTGTGCGGGTGGTTCTGACCGATGGCCAGACAACGCGATTCATCATTGCGCCGCCAAATTACAAAGAAACAGCGATGACGCTGGAACTCGAATTGCCAGAAGGCGGATTCGCAACAACGTGGGGCGGGGCGGTTGTTCCTGTTACGCACATGACCGGGCCAAAGCCATGAAAACGCTATTTCTCCTGCTGGCGTTGTTCTCTGGTGTCGTGTCTGCAGCCGGTGAGGTCTCTTTCAAAATGGTGCAGGTCGGCGTTGCGGATCTCGCGCGCGTTGTCCTCGAAGATGTGGCCGGTGAATCGGTAATAGTTGCCTCGGAAGTTGTCGAGGATCGCTCACTGTTGAATTTCGTCATTCGCAAAGTAACGCCGGCTCAAGCTGTCGAACAATTGCGCCAGGTCGTAAAAGGGCGTGGTTTTGAGTTGGTCCGTCATGAGGGCATCTATCACCTTCGCCGGCCGGGAGAGATTGAAAGCGATATGTTTGTTTATCTCCCGAAATATCGTTCGGTGTCGTATCTGTCGGACCTTATCGGCGGAATTCTTCCCCGGCAAGCGGTCGCCAGTCAGCGCGCAATACCGCAATATCAACAGGGCGGTGCGTACCCTGGACAACAAGCGGCAATGTCTCAGGGCTATGAAACCGGAACGAACGTTAATTCGATGATCGACAAGGCGGACAAAGATTCATTGGTCGTCAAAGGGAAACCGGCAGAATTGGCGATGGTTAAACGGCTCCTGCAGGAAGTCGATAGACCAATCCCGGAAATGCTCGTCAAAGCCGTCATCATGGAAGTCCAGACCGGTAGCGGTGAGGGGAGTGCACTAAATTTCCTGCTCAAAGCGGCCGGCGCTATTGGCTCGGCGTCTGTGTCATGGCAAGGCGGTGCCGATAACAAAAACGGCATACAGTTTAGAGTCGGTGGTCTTGATGCCCTGTGGTCGGCCATCAATTCTGACAGTCGATTCAAAATCGTATCGGCTCCCCAGATCAGGGTGAAATCGGGCGGCGCGGCTCGTTTCTCTGTCGGCTCTGAAACGCCCGTACTCGGTGCCGTGAACTATCAAGGTAACGGGCAAAGCGTCCAGTCCGTGGAATACAAACCGGCTGGCGTCATACTCGATCTAAAGCCCGAAATCCGGGGCAAGCTGGCAGAACTGAAAATCTTTCAACAGCTCTCTAGCTTCGTTAAAACGGAAACCGGCGTAAACAACAGCCCGACACTCCTAAAGCGCGAACTATCAACATCGGTAGTTGTTGCCGAAAATGATGTGGTGCTGTTGGGCGGTCTCGATGAAGAAAAAAACACGGCGGATAGTTCGGGCTTTTTCTTCATGCCGGATGCGCTCCGGTCTCGATCAAGCAGTAAAGCCCGGTCTGAAATAATCCTCATGCTCTACGTCGAGCGTGTTGCAACGCCGGGTGAGTCGATTTGATGTGTAAGGGCGGTAAATCGCTGCCGGCCGGCGCTGTGTTCGTACGTACATCGATGTTTGTATGTATGTACATACAAACAAACAGTGGCGTAAATCTCTAGCGTCGGGAGTGTCTTTACCGCGTCAATCGTTTGGCGCGACACCGCGCAAGGGGCCATCTAATTCCGTGTGGCCCTTTTCTTATTTAGATCGGATCAAGGTAATGACCGAGCAGCGGGTGCAGGGCTGTCGCCTGTTGTGTCGGATGCGCTGCAGAGCTATCGCCCCTCCATAAACCGCCTTTGCTTCGTCTGGCGCGATTGCTGTCATTGTGTGGGTTAGTCCGTGCGGCGCTGGCGGCTCCCCGCAGCGGAGCGAGGAGACCGCCGCGCGCAGCGCGGCTTAATTTATAACTAGGACACATTGCAACGAGAACAATCCTTGAATGCCTCATATCAAGGCTTTCGGACGTTTTTGCTTGTATTCTTTTCCCGATGTTTTCCAGCTTCCTTAATGACGCGTCCGGGTTCCGTAATGCGTACTGGCGCATTCGTGCTTGCCGTGGCCGGTCTGCCTGCCTCCGTCGTTGGTATCGGGTTGCCGCAAAAGAAAAGGGCCGACTAGCGGCCCTTGGTTGGTCTGGTGAGGTGATCCGGCTCTATGGCTTACATCTGCGCGACACCACGCGGGAACAGCGCTTGCAGCGCTTTCAAATGGCGTTCGATGAATACCTTAACGGTCCTCGACAATTGACGTTGTTTTAGTATGCCGATCAGCTTGCGAATTTTACATAATACAAATTATGCGCGGGACTGGTATATTTCTGAGTGTTGCTGTTTTTGATCGACACCATGCATCTCGATAGCAACAGAGCAAGCATTCTGGTTATATTTCAGTGTTGCTTGACTATTGCGCTTGATCTCTTATGCCTTACCGAAACCCCATCAATAGCTTGCATGTACCGGACCAACTGTGTTCACCGCTACTTACGGATGAAAATGGACTGCCCAGATATTGGGTCACTGTCTGGTCAATATTGCGCACGAATGATCTCGCGGTATCGACTGAGATGCAGCGCTTACGTCATATCGAGGCGCTGTACGTATTTGCCGACCAGATGCATGGTCCAGGCTGCCTCGACGATATATTGGGAAGTTGCCGTATTGAGGAGCTTGGCAATTTGCTTGAGGCCTACTTCGTTTCTCTTCGAAATCGCTCGGAGGTTACCGAGTCAACACAGAAACGATGGTATGCGGGCATGTCTTTCGTAAAGGATGTCGTTCTACGATTGACCAAGAGTGGAACTGCCATAGGAAAATTGGTCGAGGCTGAAAAACGGCTAATGCACTTGGATGCGTTATATGGACAGTTGAGGATCAGGAAGTCAAAACGCCCAGATATTCTGAGATCCTTGCCCGCAGTTGTAGTAAGCCATCTCTACGAAACTCTTGATCCGGAGTCTCCTGAAAATCCATTTTCTAGAGTCAGAACAAAATGGACTGTCTTCCTAGCGTTTGTCCTGATGCTCCATCAAGGTTTGCGCAGAGGCGAACTTCTGCTTTTGCCCGCAGATGTCGTCAAATCTGGTTTTGATAAAAGGCAGCTACGCCAGCGCTATTGGATGAATATTCAGGATGATGAAAAGCATGCCGACCAGGACAAGCGATATAACAAACCAAGCATTAAAACTGCAGACTCCATCCGGCAGGTGCCTGTAAGCGAGCTTACAGCAAACCTGATTCAGACTTATATCGAGAATTTCCGAGGGAAACCTGACCATCCGTTTTTACTGAACACACAATGGAATACGCCGCTCTCACACGATTCATTAACGGCTTATTTTGCAAAACTCACCACTGCGTTACCAGCAGATATGGTTCGTGTTCTTCATGAACGAACTGGAAAAAAATCTATTGAGCCCCATGATTTGCGTCACACCGCTGCTGTTGTGCGACTAAATCAGCTTCTATCTAAGAATGTACCCATGGACGAGGCGTTACAACAGCTCAGAACCTTTTTTGGATGGGCGAGAACCTCCGATATGCCAAGACGCTATGCTCGGGCTGTATTCGAAGACAGGCTTTCGGATGTATGGTCAAAAGTCTTAGATGATCGTATTGAAATATTGAAATCCATTCCGAAAGGCCTCGGGTGAACAAGCTAGCAACCATACAACTTGGCGAGATTTCGGGTGCCCTACTCCAGTTTTCAAACTCATTGCCGCCACTGCCGGATGTTGTCAGATATCAGGACGATTTTGACAATAAAGTGAGGTCTCTGACTGATTTTCGTAGTGGTTCGAGCTTTCAACTGGTAATGAATGGAAAAAATGTCACTTTCGATTTTTCACGCTTTAATGCTGAGCATGAGGTCTTTGCAAAAAGTTTGTTTTTCTATTTTATTGCAAACGAATTCAGTGTTTCGACTGAGGTGCCCCCGGATTTAGTGCCAAGGGCCTTTTAGTAAAAGTCCTTGGGTTGCACTGCTAAAGACACTCTTCCACGGCCGGCAGGTCGGAACGCGTTGTCCGATGCTTGGCCGCAAACTCTGCCGGAGTTTGGTAACCCAGCGCACTGTGGGGCCGGTGCTGGTTGTAATCCCGGCGCCAGACAGCGATCAGGATACGAGCCTCAGCCAGACTCGTAAACCAGTGGTCATTCAGACACTCGTCCCGGAATCGGCCATTGAAGCTCTCGATGAAAGCATTCTGGGTCGGTTTGCCTGCCTGGATCAGTTTGAGCTGAACGCCATGCTGACAAGCCCACTGGTCGAGTGCCTTGCCGGTAAATTCAGGCCCTTGGTCGGTCCGGATGGCCTTGGGGTAGCCACGGAACCGGGCTGCCTGATCAAGCACCCGCGTGACGTAATGCCCCGAGATGCCGAAGTCGACTGCCAGATCGACAGATTCCTTGCTGAAATCATCGACGATGGTCAGCACCTTGATTCGTCGGCCGCTGGCCAAGGCATCACTGACAAAATCCATCGACCAGACCTCGTTCGGACCCGAGGGCAGCTCAAGTGCTTGCCGTTCGACCGCGACACCATGCCGCCTCTTGCGCCGCCTGACCGTCAGGCCGGCATCGCTGTAGAGCCGATAGAGTCGTTTGTGATTGACCGCAACACCTTCCCGTCGAACCAGAGCGTGCAGGCGCCGATAGCCGAACCGGCGCCGCTCTCCGGCGAGTTCGACCAGTCTGGCCTGTAATTGCTCATTCTCTGGCTGCGCCTTTGACGCGTAGTGCAGCACCGTGCGCGATAGACCCACCAGCTGGCAGGCACGGCGTTCGGAAATCTTCGTCGATTCCTGCATCACCATGACTGCCTCACGCTTTTGCTGGGGGCTCAGCGTTTTCGGCCTAAAGCCGCTTTCAGCGCCTCCGCATCGAGGATCGATTCGGCCAGCAGCCGCTTGAGCTTGCCATTCTCGGCTTCGAGCTCCTTCAGCCTCTTGGCATCCGGAACCGTCATCCCGCCGAACTTCGCTCGCCAGTTGTAGAACGATCCGTCACTGAAGCCATGTTGCCGGCACAGCTCCTTGATCGGTATTCCGGCTTCCGCCTGCTGCAAGAAACCGATGATCTGCTCTTCTGAAAACCGCTTCTTCAAGTCCATTCTCCTTCTCGAAAACGGACTTTACTAAATTCCCCGTGGCACTGTTTATTGGGGGCACCTCAACGGGTAGCAACAAAGCATGCAACAAACAAGCATCAATCGCTTATGCAACATGATTTAGCTGATAGATTGCTAAATTCTCATGAGTTAAGCGCATTTATAAGACGCAACAGGATCCGTATATAACTAGATTGCGCGTTAAAGATGCCGAATTGGCGTGATGGAATAATTTGGGTGGGTATCTCGTTAACTGGGTATCGGTGAATTCATATCGAATTAACCTGTGAAAGGAAACGTGATGAGGGTTACCAGTCTTGATGGCGCGCTGCTCGATTTCTGGGTTGCTAAATCGGAAAACCTGAAGCTTCTGCCGGAGACGCCGGAAGATGGACAACGCCATGACAACGGAAGCGGATTTTGGCATCCCAATACTTTTCACCCGTCCACCGACTGGTCTCTGGGCGGCGCGATCATCGCCAACGACTGGTACGCCATCGAGGATGCGCTGATCGAGTGGTTCGGGCCACACTGGTCGTTCATCCAGTCGATTACCGAGTCGCCGCTGAAGTGGTTGATGCGGGCCTATGTGAAGACCAAATTTGGTGATGAGGTGGAGGAAGTCGCCGACAGCTTGCCGGTTCAGTGAAAATCCCGGCTCGACGTTTCGAGTCGGCCCAGCCAGGCCGAAAGATCGACCAGTCGCTTGGCGACGAGATGAACGACCTCGCCTTCGATCTGCAGTTGCCCGAAGATGCCGAGCAGCGTTGCACCGAGCAGTTCGCGGCGTTGCTTTTCGACGAGTTGCGGATGGACGACGACATTGACCAGCCCGGTCTCGTCTTCGAGCGTGACGAAAACGATGCCGGTCGCCGTGCCCGGCCGCTGGCGGCCGACGACGATGCCGGCGGCGCGGACCAGGGCGCGATGGCCGGCGGTTTTGAGATCGGCGGCCGTGACGAAGCGTCGCTCAAACAAATGTTGGCGGAGCAGCGTCAACGGATGGCGGCGTAGCGTCAAACCCAGGCTACGGTAATCGGCGATCAGGTTTTCGGCTTCGCTGGGCGTGGGCAGGTCGGTTTCCGGCTCGCTGATCGTTGTGCCGGTGAAGAGATCGCCCTGCACCGCCACCGCTGGCTTTTCCACGCCGGCTGCCCAGGCCGCCTGCCGACGGTGTCCAGCCAGGCTCTGCAGGGCATCGGCGGCGGCCAGTTGATCGAGGTCGCGGCGTTGCAGGCCGGCGCGCGCGGCGAGGTCGGCGATATTCAAAAATGGACGATTTTTCCGGTTGACCGTGGCAATGCGCTCGGCGACCGCCTGCGATAATCCACTGATCTCGCGCAGGCCGAGGCGGACGGCGCCGGTGTCATCGATGATGCTGTCCCAGTCGCTGACCGTAACGTCGGGCGGCAAAACGCTCACGCCATGGCGGCGTGCGTCCTGGATCAGCATCGACGGCGAGTAGAAGCCCATCGGCTGGCTGTTGAGCAGGCCGCACAGGAAGATGGCCGGATGATGGCGCTTGATCCAGGCCGAAACGTAAACGAGCAGCGCAAAGCTGGCGGCGTGCGATTCGGGAAAGCCGTATTCGCCGAAGCCCTGGATCTGCTGGATGATCCGTCGGGCGAAGCTTTCCGGCAGCCGGTTGGCGGCCATGCCGGCGAGCAGTTTCTGTTCGAAGGGCTCAAGGCCGCCTTTGCGCTTCCAGGCCGCCATCGCCCGGCGTAACTGGTCGGCCTCACCGGGCGTGAAGCCGGCGGCGACGACGGCCAGTTGCATGACCTGTTCCTGGAAAATCGGCACGCCGCAGGTGCGTTTGAGCACCTCATCGACGGCCGGCGTGATTTTCTCGATACGTTCCCTGCCCTGCCGCCGCTTGAGGTAGGGATGCACCATGTCGCCCTGGATCGGCCCTGGGCGGACGAGCGATACCTCGATGACCAGATCGTAGAAATTTTTTGGCCGCAGGCGCGGCAGCATGGCCATCTGGGCGCGCGATTCGACCTGGAAGACGCCCATGCTGTCGGCGTGGCAGAGCATGTCGTAGGTTTTCGGGTCTTCGGCCGGGATGTCGGCCATCTTCCACGGTCGACCGGAAAAATTGCCCAAAATCGAAAGCATGCGGCGGATGGCCGAGAGCATGCCGAGCGCCAGCACATCGACTTTCATGAGGCCGACGGCGTCGAGATCGTCCTTGTCCCACTGGATCACCGTGCGCTCGGGCATCGCCGTGTTCTCGACCGGGACCAGCCTGGCCAGCGGCCCGCGCGACATGACGAAGCCGCCGACGTGCTGGGTCAGGTGACGCGGAAAACCGCGCAACTGCCCAGCGATCCACAGCCATTTTTCGACGCGCGGCGAAGCCGGGTCGAGGCCCTGCTCGGCGAAGCGCTCGGGCAGTTGCTCGCGCTTGTCCCACCAGGCTAGCGAGGCGGTCAGGGCGTCGATGCGTGCTGTCTCGAAACCGAGCACCCGACCGGCATCGCGCAGCGCGCCCTTGGTCCGGTAGGTGATCAGCGCCGCGGCCAGCGCTGTCCGCTCGCGTGTGTATTTTTGGTAGATGTAGGCGATGACCTCGGGGCGGCGTTCGTGCTCAAAATCGACATCGATGTCGGGCGGCTCGCCGCGCTCCTTCGAGATGAAACGCTCGAACAGCATGCCCGAGCGATCCGGGCTGACCTCGGTAATACCCAGCGCGAAACAGACGATCGAATTGGCCGCCGAGCCGCGCCCCTGACACAGGATATCGACACTGCGGGCAAAGCAGACGATGTCGTAGACCGTCAGGAAATAGGCCTCGTATTTGAGCTCGGCGATCAGCGCCAGTTCATGTTCGATACGCTGTCGCACATCGTCCGGAATTCCGCGCGGATAGCGACGCAGCAAGCCGCGCTCGGTTTCGTGGCGCAACCAGGAAGTCGGCGTATGGCCTGCTTCGACGATTTCCTCCGGATATTCGTAGCGCAGTTCATCAAGCGAAAAGCTGCATAGATCGGCAATCTTCAGCGTTTCGGCCAGCAGCTCCGGCGGGTAGAGGCGCGACAGGCGCAGCCGCGTCCGCACATGCCGCTCGGCGTTGGGAAACAGCGCGTAGCCGGCGTCGAAAACCGTTGTTTTGAGGCGCAGCGCCGTCAGCACATCCTGCACCGGCCGCCGGGCCTTGACGTGCATATGGACGTCGCCGGCCGCTACCAGCGGTAGTCCGCAAACCGCGCCGAGTGCCTGCAGATCGGCCAACCGGGCAGCATCGTCCGGCCCGGCATGCAACTCGACGGTAATCCAGATGCGGCCGGGAAAACGCTCCGCCAGCCAGTGACCGTCGTCGACCGAGGCACTCTCGCCCGGCACCCAGAGCACGAGGCAATCGGGCACCGCGCCATTCGGCGACACGACATTGAGATCGTGCCGCTGCAACGCGTAAGCGCCCTTTTCCGCTCGCCGCCGGGCCAGCGTGATGAGCGCCGAGAGATTGCCGTAGCCCTCGCGGTTTTTGGCCAGGAAAACCAGCTTGAGGCCATCGGCAGTCGTCATTTCGCTGCCGACGATCAGTTTCAGCCCGACTTGTTTGGCCGCCTGATGCGCCCGCACGATACCGGCCAGCGAACACTCGTCGGCCAGCGCCAACGCCGCGTAGCCTTGCGCCGCAGCCTGCGCTATCAGTTCGCCCGGGTGCGAAGCGCCGCGCAGGAAAGTGAAATTGGAGAGGCAGTGCAGCTCGGCGTAATCGGGTAGCGACATGGTTTCACCCGCACCAGCTCAGGCGAACAGGCCGTGCAGGAACCAGCCGTCGGCGTTCCTGAAAACCCAGGCCCACTGGCCGAGCGGATTGCGCGCGACGAAATAGTCGCGCCGCACATCGCCGGTCGCTCCGCCCTCGCCTTCATCCCACCAGCCGCTTTCCAACCGCTCGGCGCGCGACAGCAGCTTGAGCGGGCCGTGCCATTGCGGGCTGCCAGCCCGTTCGGCCAGCGCCTGCGGTGTTGGCAGCAACCACAGCGGGCGCGCTCGGCTGGGATTTGCCGCCGCCGGATGGGATTTTCCTGATCCCACGGTCAACCGGAAAAAACGGCCAAAATTGAAATCCACTTCCCGCATCCCGGTTGCGCATTCGGGTCGGTAATCGGCCATCTCGCCCAGCGCCTGCACCGCCCCTTCGCCCAACCGGGCGCGCAGACGTTCCAGGCAGGCCAGCGTGCCCTCGCCGGCCGGCGCCTGCTCGAACAGATGGGCGCTGGCGCCGGGTTTGTCGACCAGTTCGTCTGCCTGCAAGCGCAAGGCTTCAACCGGTGCCGTGAGATGCAGCCGGGAAAGATGCTCGCGCAGCAGGCGGACGAAACGTCCTTCATCGGCCGCCGGTTCGGCGAAATTGAGGGCCAGCGACGTCGGCGGCCCGTCGTCGTGCGTCAGTTGCAGGGAGCAACGGCGGACCAGCAACTGACGGCCGTGCAGCCAGCCGGCCAGCGCCGCGAACAGACGCTGGCCGGCAAAAACCAGCGCCTCGGCATGCTCGACCCGCGATGGCAGCTCGATATCGATGGCGAAGCTTTCCGGAAAAACGAAGGATTTTTGTGGATCAGGCAGATCGCCCCAGGCGCGCAGCAGATCGTCGACCGGCCCGTTGCCAATGCGCCGCCGCAAACCGGCGCCGGGCAGTTTGCGCAGATCGCCCAGCCGCCGTAGGCCAAAGGATTCCAGCCGATTCGTCACTTCATCCGGCCAGCCGGGGATAGCGCAGGGCAAGGCGGCCAGGGCCGAGTGCATGGCGGCCGGTTCCGCATGAATCCGGCTGGCGCCGAACCGTGCCAACCAACGCGCCCCGACCGGCGTTGGCGCTACCGCCCAATGGGTCGAATAAGATTGTTCGGCGCAACCGGCGAGCACCGCCGTAATGATCGCTTCTACACCGCCGAACAAACGCAGGCAGCCGCCGATTTCGAGCAGCAGCGTATCCGGCGGCACCAGGCTGATCGTCGGCGTGAAGCGCCCGGCCCAGCAGGCAAGACTTTCCAGCGCCTGCTTTTCGCGGGCCGCGCAGCGTTCGAAAACGCTCAGCCCGGGTTGCAAGCCAAGCGCCGTGGACAGTTTCTGGCCAGCACAAACCCCGGCTGCCACCGCCTCGGCATCGCCTACCTGCACCCGCCCGCGCGCGACAACCGCGCTAGGCGACTGGCGCAGCGGCAGGGCCTCGAGCGGCAACAAGGGAAAGTGCAGGGCCAGCCACAGCACGCGAATTTCTCCCGGCGAATTGAACAGGACGAGGTATGGACAAGGCGAGCGGCCGGGAAACCGGCCGGCCGCGCCGTTTGATGATGCGCACCGACAGTTCGCTGTCGCCTTCTGCCGCACTCAGCATGACGCGCAGCGGTGCCGGCGACGGTACCCCGGCGGCGACGCTCGGCCGCCACAAACAGGCAAAAGCCGAACGCCCTTCGGCGGCGACCTGCAGGCGCCGCAAGGCGCGAGCATTGATATTTGCTTCCGGCCAGGCCAGCACGCCGGCAAAGCCGCCGCTGGCCAGCAGTTGTTCGACGCTCCAGGCGACGCTTTTGCCCGCCTTGACGACGACCAGCCGTTCCAGCGCCACGCCAGCCGCCGCCCAGGCCGGCGCATGCGGCAACCATGGCGGCGCCACCAGTGCCAGCCAGCCGCCGTCGGCCGACAGTCGGGCCAGCGCTGGCAGCAACAGGCTCATTTCCCCGACGCTGCTGCGGTCGACGAGAATTTCGGTCAGATTTCCCCGTGGCCAGCCACCACCCGGCAATTCGGCATCGAGTTCGGCATGACCGCTCGGGATGGCGCTTTCCGGCAGCGTGGCCAGCGTGTCGCCGCGCCAGACATCGCCTCTGGCCAGCACATCCGCCAAGGCAACCGGCAACGGCTGGGTATTCATGACAGCTTTGAAACGGCTCCGCGAATCAGGCCGACGGCGATGCCTTCAATGGCAAACTCGACCTCTCCGGGATTGACGATGATCGGTTGAAAATCGGGGTTTTCGGCGATCAGCTCGATGAAGCCATCGCGGTGTTGCAGACGCTTGACGGTAACTTCCTCGTCGATCCGGGCGACAACGATCTGCCCGTCGCGTGCTTGGTTGGTCTTGTGCACGGCGAGCAGGTCGCCATCGAACATGCCGATATCGATCATCGACGTTCCGCGCACTTTGAGCAGGAAATCGGCCTTGGGCGAAAACATGCTGGCATCGAAGGCGTAACGGCCCTGGACGTTTTCGACGGCAAGAATGGGCGAGCCGGCGGCGACGCTGCCAATCAGCGGCAGGCCAAGCTGTTCGACGAGCCGGATGCCGCGCGCCGAGCCAGGTTCGAGGACGATGGCGCCCTTCTTGGCAAGCGCCTTGAGGTGGTCTTCGGCGGCATTCGGTGAGGCAAAACCGAAGGCGCTGGATATTTCCATGCGCGTCGGCGGCGCGCCGAGCACTTCGAGTGTGCTTTTGATGAAGTCGAGAATTTCCTGCTGACGTGGCGTGAGTTTCATGGCCGGTCTCCGCTAAAAACCAATGACTGTATTTTTGTACAGTAACCGGTTTTTGGCAAGCGAAAATTCAGGTCAGGCCCAAGGAGGCCACAAGAAATTTAATGGAAGACGATGGGTTGGGCCGAGCTGCAATAGTCGTTGAGCAAGGCGTCGATGCTGGCTTCGTTACGCAGGCTGCCCGGAATTTTTTCCATCTCGAGGCGAAAATGCAGCGCATCCCCGCCTTCCAGGAAAAGCGTGCACAGTCGGAATTTGTCGAACAACTCGAAGCTGTGCTGTGCCGGGTAGGCCAGTATCCAGAAATGACTGCTGCTGTAGATGACATCCATCGCGCACCTCCGGGAAATTTGTTTCCCTGGGGGCCAGTAGATGGCGAACGGCATTTTTTCTGAAGTAACTAATTCACACCTTGAACAAGATTGTCAGGTCGGCAGATCGAAACCCTTCAACTTGCGGAACATGTCGACGGCGTAGGAATCGGTCATCCCGGCGACAAAATCGGCGACCTGAAGCAGGCGAATGTAGGGATCGGCATCCGGCTCACCGCCGTGACCAAGGAACTGCGTCGGCAGCAGCTTGAGCAGCATGCGCTCGCGGGTCGTGTAGCGGGCATGCCCTGCCCTCGCCTCGACCGCATTGGTAAATAACCCGAGCAAGGCACCGAGGACCTCGAAGCCGGCTGTTTCGATCTCGAGCGCCGGGCGGGCGGTGTAGATCGTTTCCTTGGCCAGCTTGAGAATGGCCTGCAGCGGATGGGCGATGGGCGAGCTTTCGAGCAGTTCGTCGTCGAACTTGCCGCTCAGGATGGCGTCCTCGTTTTCCAGGAAGACCGCCGCGGCGCTTTCGAGCAGGCAGCCGATGGCCTTGGCACGCAGGTATTCGAGGCGTTCCTTCGGATCATGCAGGCGATCCAGTCGGCTGCCGTTGATGGTGTTGCCGGCCAGATCGGCGAGCAGGCATTCGGCATCCTTGTAGGGCACGAAGCCGAGTCGGGCAGCATCTTCGAGATCGACGATGAGGTAACAGGTGTCGTCCGCCACTTCGACCAGAAAAGCCAGCGGATGACGGTGCCAGGCGGTATTTGGAATTCGCTCGATTAATCCGGTTGACCGTGCAACTTGCTGGAAATTATCGGCATCCTGCTGGAAGAAGCCGAATTTCTTGCCGCTCTTGCCATCCAGGTCCGTGTCGAGATGCGATGGGCGCGGGTATTTGGTAAAGGTCGCCAGCACCGCGCTGCTCAATTGCAGGCCGCCGGGGTTGGCCGGGCTTTGCAGCCGGCTGACGATGCGAAAGCCCTGCGCGTTGCCTTCGTAGCGCTCGAAGTCGGCTTTCTGTGCTGATGTGAATTGGTGGCGATCAAGCAAGCCGGAATGGCGGAACCACTCGCGGATGGCATCCTCGCCGGCGTGGCCGAACGGCGGATTGCCGATGTCGTGGGCCAGACAGGCCGCTGCAACGATAGCCCCGAAGTCGCCCGATTCGACATGCTGCAGGCCGTGCCGGGCGATGATCTCGCGGCCGACCACTGCCCCCAGCGAGCGGCCGACGCAACTGACTTCGAGGCTGTGCGTCAGGCGGGTGCGAACGTAATCGCTCTTGGAGAGCGGGAAAACCTGCGTCTTGTCCTTCATGCGCCGGAAGGCGGAGGTGAAGACGATGCGGTCGTAATCCTGCTGGAAGGCCGTGCGCTCTGCCGTGCCGGGCGCCTTGCCGGCCCCCAGGCGTTCGCTCGACAGCAGTTTTTCCCAGACTTTTCGTTTGCCCATGCTCTTTTGCTTCGACGATGCGATGGGCTGCGAGTTTACTCTGCTTCGAGCAAAGCCCGCACGTGATCAGGCAAAGGCACCGATTTTCCAGTCTGCGTATCCATCCAGACGACCTTGGCGGCCCCCTCGGCATAAATGCGCTCATCGCCTTCGATGCGCATTTCAACATAGGTCTCGCAGCTGGAACGGCCAATCGCGCCGACAAAGGTGCGCACCTCGACGGTTCCTGGATAATTCATCGGAATCAGGAAGGTACAGCTGGCGTTGATGATCACCGGCCCGGCGCCGCCCGGACGGACGGGAATATTCATTTCCTCGACCCACTCGACCCGCGCCTGCTCCATGTAGCGGAAATAGACGGTGTTATTGACATGCCCGTAGGCATCCATGTCGCCCCAGCGAATGGGCATCTTCGTGACGTGAATCAGCTTTTTCTTGTGGTTCATATACTTGAATACTAGAGTGGGGTTGATCAAAATATTTCCATACTGTACCGTATTGAAATCAAGTCAACAATAAAATCAGGAGACAGCATGCAGCGCGAATCCATGGAATTCGACGTCGTCATAGTCGGCGGCGGCCCGGCCGGCCTGGCTGCGGCGATCCGCCTGAAACAACTGGCGGCAGAAAAAGGAAGCGATCTGGCCGTCTGCCTGATCGAAAAAGGCGCCGAAATCGGCGCCCATATTCTTTCCGGCGCCGTCATGGATCCGCGTGCCCTGAGCGAGTTGCTGCCCAACTGGCAGACAGACGGCGCGCCGCTCAATGCCCCCGTCTCCGAAGACCGCTTCTTCATTCTCTCCGAAACCGGTGCCACCAAGGTGCCGAACAGCCTGCTACCCGACTGTTTCCACAACGAAGGCAATTTCGTCATTTCGCTGGGCAACGTCTGTCGCTGGCTGGGCGAACAGGCCGAGGCGCTGGGCGTCGAGATTTATCCCGGTTTTGCCGGCGCCGAAGTGCTGTTCGACGAGAACGGCGCCGTCAAGGGCGTCGCCACCGGCGACATGGGTCGCCTGCACGACGGCTCCGAAGGGCCGAATTTCCAGCTAGGCATGGAACTTCATGGCAAATACACCTTTTTCGCCGAAGGCTGTCGTGGCCATCTCGGCAAGCAGCTCGAAACCAAATTCAATTTGCGCGACGGTGTCGATCCGCAAACCTATGGCATCGGTCTCAAGGAACTCTGGGAAATTGATCCGGACAAGCACCAGCTTGGCCTGGTCATTCACAGCGGTGGCTGGCCGATGCAGCCGGATACCTACGGCGGCGGTTTTCTCTATCACCTGGAAAACAACCAGATCGCCGTCGGCTTCGTCGTCGGCCTTGGTTATAGCAACCCGCACCTGTCGCCCTACGAGGAATTCCAGCGTTTCAAGACGCATCCGGAAATCCGCAAGTTTCTTGAAGGCGGCAAACGCATCGCCTACGGTGCCCGCGCCCTGACCGCCGGCGGCCTGCAATCGCTACCCAAACTGACTTTTCCCGGTGGCGTGCTGATCGGTGACGACGCCGGCTTCCTCAACGCAGCTCGCATCAAGGGCTCGCACTGTGCCATCAAGACCGGTTCGCTGGCCGCTGAAGCCTGCTTCGCAGCACTGGCCGGCGAACGCCAGCGCGACGAATTGACTGCCTATCCAGAGTCATTTAAAAACAGTTGGTTGTACGATGAACTTCATAAAACACGTAACTTCAAACCGTGGATGAACAAGGGGCTGGCGCTCGGCTCCATCATGTTCGGCATCGACCAGGTGGTGCTGCGCGGCAAGGCGCCGTGGACGCTGCACAATCGCACGCCCGACCACGCCAAGCTGAAGCTGGCGGCTGATTGCGAGCCCATCGCCTATCCGAAGCCGGATGGCGTCATCACCTTCGACCGCCTATCCTCGGTCTTCCTGTCCAGCACCAACCACGAGGAAGATCAGCCCTGTCACCTGCAATTGAAGGATGCCAGCGTGCCGATCGCTGTCAATCTGGCGCAGTACGACGCGCCGGAACAACGTTTCTGCCCGGCCGGCGTCTATGAAATCCTGCGCGACGAAAGCGGCGCCAATCCGCGTCTGCAGATCAACGCCCAGAACTGCGTGCATTGCAAGACCTGCGACATCAAGGACCCGACCCAGAACATCAACTGGGTGGTGCCGCAAGGCGGCGAAGGCCCGACTTACCCGAATATGTAAGCCAAACCCCGGAAACCGTGTTCGCATAACGCGAATCACTGTTTCCCGGTTTATAATCCTGCGGCTAAACCCCTTAGGGAGAACAACACATGGGCTTTCTCGCCGACAAAAAAATTCTGATCACCGGACTGCTGTCCAAGCATTCCATTGCCTATGGCATTGCCAAGGCCTGCCACCGTGAAGGGGCTCAACTCGCCTTCACCTACCAGACCGAGCGTTTCGAAGACCGCATCAAGAAGTTCGCCGCTGAATTCGGCAGCGACATCACCATTCCCGTCGACGTCGCCAGCGACGAGCAAATCGACAACCTGTTCGTCGAACTGGCCAAGCACTGGGACGGCCTCGATGGACTGGTTCATTCCATCGCCTACGCCCCGACCGAAGCCATCGAAGGTGATTTCCTGAACGGCATTTCGCGCGAGTCCTTCCGTATCGCCCACGAGATTTCGTCGTACAGCTACCCGGCGCTGGTCAAGGCTGCCCGTCCGATGATGCAAGGCCGCAAGAGCGCCGCGCTGGCCCTCTCCTACCTCGGCGCCGAACGCACCATGCCGAACTACAACACCATGGGCCTGGCCAAGGCCAGCCTGGAAGCGGCCACGCGCTACCTGGCTTTTTGCCTCGGCCCTGAAGGCATTCGCGCCAACGCCATCTCGGCCGGTCCGATCAAGACGCTTGCCGCTTCCGGCATCGGCAACTTCGGCAAACTGCTCGCCTACAACTCGCACAATGCCCCGTTGCGTCGCAACGTGACCATTGAGGAAGTCGGCAACGCCGCCGCCTTCATGCTGTCCGATCTGGCCAGCGGCATTACCGGTGAAATCCTCTACGTTGATGGCGGCATGAACACTACCGCGCTGGGCAACGCCGACCCGCTGCCTGCCTGATCGATCGTCACTGGCGGCTTCTACGGTCAACCGGGAAAAACGTCAAAAATTAAAAACGCCGACCCGGTTAATTCCGGTCGGCGTTTTTATTTGGGCTGTTTGCTCGTCAGATGCTGCCGGACGACGCTGGCCAAGGCATCAATATCCACCGGTTTGGCGACATGGTCGACCATGCCGGTGGCAAGGCACTTTTCGCGCTCTTCGCTGAAGGCGTGGGCGGTCTGGGCGATGATGGGGAGGTCGGGGTAGACCGCCAGTATCCGGCCTGCTGCTTCGTAGCCGTCCATTTCCGGCATCTGCAAATCCATCAGGACAACATCGTAAGCTTCCCTGCCATCACGCAGCACGCGCTCGACCACCTCCTGGCCGTTGTCGACCATCACGACAAGCGCCCCGCATTCTTTCAGTGCCTCTTGCAGCACTAGCTGATTGATCTTTTCGTCTTCGGCGACAAGGATGGAGATACCCGCCAGCGACTTTTTGGCCAACTGCGCCGCGTCCTCCTGCCCATTGCCATTCTGGATATTTCTCGGTTCCGGCTTGATGTAAGGAAAGCGAAACTCAACACTGGTCCCGGCGCCAGGCTGGCTGGAAACCTGGATATCACCATTCATCAACTCGAGAATACGTTTGCTGATGGCCAGGCCAAGACCCGTGCCGCCAAATTTCCGGCTGGCCGACGCATCGGCCTGCTGGAAGGGATTAAACAGCGCCTCGAGCTGCGTAGCATCCATTCCTATACCGGTATCGGCAATCTTGAATACCAGCCAGTCGTTCTCAAGCGAAAGTGACAGTCGGACACGACCAGCGGCGGTGAATTTGACCGCGTTGGAAAGAATGTTGAGCAGCACCTGCCCCATGCGTAATGGATCGCTGATACAAGAGCGTGGCAGGTCGGGTGCCAGTTCAACCTGAAGATCAAGCTGCTTGGCCTCGGCCCGATCACGAAGCAGATCGAGCGAATGCTCAACTATCTCGGCAAGTACGACCTCGGTCTGTTCGATGCGCAGCTTGCCGGCCTCAATCTTGGAAAAATCGAGAATGTCATTGATCACGCCGAGCAGGCGGTTGCCGGAAAGCTGGATCTTGGCGAAGGCATCGCGTGCCTTCTCGGTATTCTGGACATTGCGGTAACCGATCTGGGCAAAACCCAGCACGCCATTGAGCGGCGTACGAATCTCATGGCTCATGTTGGCCAGGAATTCGCTCCTCACCCGGGCCAGGTTTTCAGCCGCAACCAGAGCTTGCTCTCTGGCCTGTGCGGCTGCACGCTGGATGCTGACATCGACAAAACTGGTCACTGCGCCAACGATAACGCCATCCTGCAGCATGGGGTGAGTCGCGTACATCACCGGAACAGGATGGCCATCGGCACGCCAGTACACCTCATTGTCGACACGAACATTCTGACCGAGCCGCAAAGCGTTGTAGCTGGGACATTCGGCGGGAGGGTACGGCGAACCATCCGGCCGGCTGTGGTGGAGAAGCCCGTGTGCAGCGCGACCAATCACCTGCTCGGCGACATAGCCCAGGATCGCGCAAGCCGCGGGGTTGATGAAAGTGATGACGCCATCGCAATCGATCCCGTAGAGGCCATCAGCGCTGGAATGCAGGATGTGGCTGGCCCGCGCCTCGGTCTGCATGAGTTCGGAGGTGCGCTGCTGAACGAGCCCCTCAAGATGACGCTGATGCCGTTCCAGTTCGGCTTCGATTTGCTTGCGTCCCGAGATGTCCCTGAAGACATTGACCGCTCCAGTAATTTCCCCGTCCCGTTCAACGGGTGAAACCGTGAATTCGACCGGAAAAGAGGTGCCATCCATGCGCCAATACAGGCTGTCGCTGACATGTCGCTGCTCACCGTCATGCAGTGTCTTGAATACTGCACAGTCGGCGCAGGGAACGAGATTGCCGTCTCCATCGTGGTGATGCGTCAAGGCATGGAGATCGAAGCCGACCCCCTCCCCCTCGCTCCAGCCAAACATTTTTTGCGCCGCCGGATTGACGAAAACCACCTTGCCATCCAGATCGACCCCACAGATACCTTCGGCGGCCGATGACAGGATCAGTTCGCTCTGCCGCCAGGCAGCTTCCGTAGCGCGGTTCGACGCCTCCAGCTTGGCGGTGTATTCGGCATCCTGACGAAGCAGTGCTTCCTGGTCTGCCTCACTGCGTTTCCAGCCACGGCTGATCAGGATCGTTGAAATCAGGGTTACCAGAAAAAATAGGCTGCTCAGACCGACGATGCCCAGCGAGTCGTTCCGCCAATCCGCCAGATAGTCGTCGTCGGCCAGACCGACGATCAAATAGAGCGGATATTGATCCACCTGGCGGAAATGGAAGGTTCTGGAAATCCCGTCCACCCCTGAACGGGTATGGTACTGGGCGACGCTTTTGTCTGAATTGAGCAGAGCTCGCAACTCGGCGGACGGTCTGCTGCGGCCGACAGTGGCGCCATGGGAATCCGCTTTCGTGTAGCGGGCAATCAGATTGCTTTTATCCCACAACCCAACATTCCCACGTTCCCCAAGATCAACCTTGGAAAACATGGCAATAAAATTATTGACCGAAACCGCCACATGAACATCTCCTGCGAATGATCCGTCAGGGTTGTTGATGCGCCGGCCGAGGGTAATCATCCATTTTTCGGCAGCCCGTCCCATGATCGGCGCTGAAAAGACCAGCCCGGCTTTTGGATCATCGCGCAGGCGAATGAATTGTGGACGATCAGCGATGCTGGCATTGCGCACCTTCACATCATTGACCGCATAGCGGATGATGCCTTGGGCATCGACGACGCGCAGCCCCAGCGCTTCCGGAATCAGGGCATCCTGATGCGCCATGAATGACTCCAGCGCCTTCTGGTTGACTCCCCCACTAGCCATCTGCCGGGAGATCTCGTCACTGAGTACATGTAACGAGAGATCGATCTTGCTGATAAAACCGGCAAGACTTTCTTCCAGAATTCTTGAGTAACTTTCGGTCAAGGTAACCGCCTGGGCTACCTTCTCGGCGCGGTTTTGCTGGATTACCAGAACGGTCATGCCGATCACGAACAAATTAATCAAGCAGACGCCAAGCCACAGCAACCGAATATAGCCATGGCGCCTCTTGGTGGACGCGATCAAGCCTGGATAACCTGTCATACCCGTTCCTGAGCTGTTGCGTTTCGGGGTGCTCGTTCCAGGAAACCGGCAAGATCCGCTTCCCTTGAGCATCTACCAACTGCGAGGAGAATAGCATTCCCCTTATTGAGCGCCTACGGAGATTGCTGTGAAATGGCATCTGAAAATGAAAAAAGCGGGCCGCAGCCCGCTTTTTATCTTTCAGTCTGCCGCTTACTTGTCTTTCGACTCCAGCGCGGCCTGATTTATTTCCACCTTGTAGCGGCTGCGCAGGGCGGCCAGATAGAGCTGGACTTCCTCCTGGGCGGCCAGATTGCCCAGTTGCTTGAGCATCCCCTGCTTGCTGGCATCGTCGAGTTTTTCGCCTGCCTGGACCTTGGTCAGCTTGAACAATGCGTAACCTGTGCCTGGCAGTTCGACGCCGGAGTAAGACGGCAGCTTGCCGGTTTCCATGCGGAACACGGACTGTGCCACAGGCGGCGGCAGTTGGCGGGCTTCCATGCGCGATACGCTCTTGGCGGCGCCCCAGGTCAGTTTGTCCTCGCCCTTCTTCAAGGCTTCCAGACGTGCTTCGCCATCCTTGCTGGCCAGAACCTGGGCTTCCTTGTTCTTGAGCAGGGTTTCGATGTTGGCCTTGACGCTGTCGAAGGGCTGCAAGGCCTTCGGCTTGTAATCGACCAGACGCGCCGCAACCAGGGTATTGGCGGCGATTTCAACGGCTTCGGTATTGCGGCGATTCTTGACGGAATCTTCCGAGAACAGCGCCGTCATGAGCTTTTCGTTGCCGAGCGCGCCGTTGGCCGGATTGGCCTGACGGGCCAGCCAGTCGGATGATTTGACGGTCAGCTTGAATTTCTCGGCAACCGGCTTGAGGCTGTCCGACTGTTCATAGACCATGTTGCTGAAGGCTTCAGCGGCTTCGGCAAACTTGCGGGTACCGGCAGCCTTCTTGAGTTCAGCTTCGATTTCGCCACGAACATCAGCCAGCGGCTTTTCCTTGGCGGCATGGATGCCGGTCAGCTTGATGATGTGGAAGCCGAAATCGGACTCGACGACGCCGGAAATCTCGCCTTCCTTGAGGCCCGTGGTCGTGTCTTCGAAGGCCTTGACCATGGCACCGCGCCCGAAGTAACCGAGGTCGCCACCCTTGGAGGCCGAACCCGGGTCATCGGAATTCTTCCTGGCCAGGTCGGCAAAGGCGGCTGGATTCTTGCGGACTTCAGCGAGTAGCTCTTCCGCCTTGGCTTTGGCCTTGTCCTTGCCGAGTTTTTCCGAGGCGATCAGGATGTGGCTGGCGCGACGCTCTTCCGGTTGCAGGAAACGATCCTTGTGACCGTCGTACCAGGCCTTTATCTCGGCATCGGTGACAGCCAGCTGGGCAGCGATGGCATCCATCGACAGCACGACGTATTCGGCCTTGGCCTGCTCGGGCACTTCAAACTGCTTGGCATTCTCGTCGTAGAACTTTTTTGCCGCATCGTCGGCCAGCTTGACCTTGCCGAGGTAGCTATCGAGGTTCAGGCGGAATTCCATGACCTCACGTTTCTCGGTCTGCAGGGCCAGCAAGCGGTCGGCAACGGAACGGGAAACCACGCCGGATTGGCCGATCGCCCCCGCCAGTTGCTGCACGGTCAGATCCTGACGCAGTTGTGCCTCGAAACCGGCCGGCGACATGCCCTGGGCACGCAACGCGGCTTCGTAGCGTTCGACGGAGAATTTGCCGTCAACCTTGAAGGCCTCGATCGCGCCGATGGCCTGGCGGATGGCGTTGTCGCCGGCCACCATATTTTTCTTGCTCGCCTCGATAACGAGCAGGCGCTGGTTGATCAGATCGTCAAGAATCGCTTTGCGGGCCTCGGGATTTTCCAGCATCTTCGGGTCGAACTGAGCCCCCATTTGCGTGCGCAGGCGCTCCTGCTGTTCGCGCAGGGTCTGCTGGAACTGTTGCTGGGTAATCTTGACGTCGCCAATCGTGGCGACATCGCCGCCGGAGCCGTCGCTGCGCATGTAGGAATCAACGCCGAAAAAGGCGAACGGCAGCGTGATCAGCGCCAGAAATACCTGGACGATTCTTTTGTTGTTGCGGACTGCGTCGAACATGAGGAGAAAAATCCTTCGAATGCGTTCAAAAAGGCAAAGGCAGCTTGCCCAAAAGGCCGAATGATACCGTAATTTCCCTGGCCTCCCGTTGATTTAGGCGCTGGAAAAGATCGCTCCCAGGCGACGCACGGCGTCTTCGATTGCCGGCGTGTGCGGGTTGCCGCAATTGAGGCGCAGGCAATTGCGGTACATGCCGCTGGGCGAGAACAGATCGCCCGGCACGTAGGCCAGGTTTTCGCCGATTGCCCGTTGGTAGAGTCGCGTGGTGTCGATGTTTTCGGGCAATTCCACCCACAGGACGTAGCCGCCCTGCGGCTGGGTGATGCGGGTCGCCGCCGGAAAATAACGGCTGACCGCCAGCCGCATTGCTTCAACCTGCTGCGAGTAGGCCCGGCGCAGGGTGCGCAGATGACGCTCATAGGCGCCGGATTCGAGATATTCGGCGAGCACATGCTGGGTAATCGGATTGGTACCGCCGCTGGTGATGGTTTTCTGCAAGGCAATGGCCGAGTGATAGCGCCCGGCCGCGACAAAGCCGATGCGCAAGGCGGGCGACAGGCTTTTCGAGAACGACGAGCAGAGCATGACGTTGCCCACCTTGTCGAATGCCTTGATCGGCCACGGCCGCTCGCTGCCGAGGTGGAGATCGCCGTAGATGTCGTCCTCGATCACCGCCACGCCGCGGGCTGCGGTCAACGCCGAAAACAGCCGTTTTCTGTCGTCCGGCATGACGCAGCCGAGCGGATTGCTGCCATTCGAGACGATCAGGCAGGCGGCGATACCGCCGTTGCGCGTCGCCAGATCGAGCGCTTCGACCGACATTCCGGTGCGTGGATCGGTCGGGATTTCCAGCGCCTTGAGGCCGAGCGTTTCGAGCAACTGCAGCATCAAATAGTAGGCCGGCGACTCGACCGCCACGGTATCGCCGGGTTTGGTCACCGCCCGCAAACACAAGCCGAGCGCTTCGGTACACGAATTGGTGATGACGAACTCCTCGGCCGGCAGCGGTCCGCCCCAGGCCAGCGAGCGGCGAACCAGCTGGCGAACCAGCGCCGGCTCGTCGGTATTGATGTGGCTGCCGCCTTCGAGCAGCCTGGGATGGCGCCGCGCGACGCCGGCATACAAACGCTGCAATGCCGCAACTGGCAACAACTCGGGCGCCGGCAAGGCGGCGGCGAGCGGCGCGATGCCGTTTCTCGCGCCGGCGCGCAAGACGCTGACCAGCCGTTGAGAAATATCGACCGGGCTCGGTTCTTCCGGCGTTGAGCGGACTACCGGCTCGGCGCGCGCGGCCTTGGCACGCTGAACGAAAAACCCGGACTGTGGCCGCGCTTCGACCAGGCCGCGATCCTCCAGCAGGCGCAGCGCCTGGACGACGGTCGACACGGAAAGCCGACGTTGGCTCGACAAGCGCCGCACCGACGGCAGGCGGTCACCGTGATTCAACACGCCGCTGGCAATCATGCCGCTCAATTCAGCCGCCAGTTGCTCATAGCGCAACAATTCTTCAGCCATCAGGCACCTATACAGTTAGCGTCGGCAGCGACCAGTACAGTTGATATTTCTGACAACTGTATTGGTCACAATTTAAATCCATTGCAACTGTACCACCCGCTATCCGGAACCTAAAATTTCTCCACAATCAAAGCGGAGAGAGCCATGAACAACCATCGGGTTTCGGAGGAAATATGCCTGCAGCCGGGCCACCCCGTCCGCCTGAATGACGCCGCCGGCACCCGAGTCCGCTGCCTGCGGGGCACGATCTGGATTACCGTCGCCAACGAGCCCGACGACGTATTTCTCGGGAGCGGGCAAAGCTACCTGATTTCCCGCAATGGCCTGAGTCTTGTTGAACGGATAGGCAACAGCAGCATGCAACTGGAGAGGCGGCAAGGAGGCGGATGGCTCACGGGCCTGATCCGGCGCCTGACGAACGGGCCGGGTCGGTGACGGAACTCAGTCGAACAAATCCGGTTCCATCGGCAACAGATTTTCCCGCTTGACGGTCAGGCGAACGGGAACACCCTGCTTGCCGATTGCCTCGACCACCATGCGCCCGGCCGAGGCCTCGGCCACCACGAGAACATTGCGCGTCGCCTTGCGGGTGCGGCCGCGGTAGGTCGCCAGCGTTCCGGCGGGAGGCAACCAGGCAGGCTTGGGGCGCGACATTGGGGGCCTTTCATGCTTTGGGGTGGCCAAAGCCTACCGCGGAAAAAAGATTTCTCGAATACTGTACATCCATACAGGTTTCGGCTATTCTGCACTCGAACGCGCACCACTGTTTATCCATACAGTCACCGACAAGGAGTTGCCATCATGAAACGTCTTCAACAATGGTTCGATCTGATCGCCGGCATTTCCCACGATGAGCATGCTCGCCTGGAGCGGGCCAAGGCCATCTTCGGCGCCACCGGCCCGGACGTCGAGCGGCTGCAGATGCCGGCGTGCTGGCGACGCAGTTCGCGCGTCGTCATCTACTGACAGCGGAAGCCCCTGTTTCAATTTTGGGCAAAATTTCCGGTTGACCGTGAGAACCAGCCGCATGCGCTCCCGGTTGCCTGAAAACCAGAAATCCCGCGGTCAACCCGAAAAATGGCCAAAAATGAAAACGGAACTCCGCAGAGTTCCGTTCGGGTAGCGATCAAGTTCTGAGACTCAATGCGCTCAGAACTCGT
Organism: Ferribacterium limneticum; assembly: GCF_020510585.1. GTDB lineage: Bacteria > Pseudomonadota > Gammaproteobacteria > Burkholderiales > Rhodocyclaceae > Azonexus. The sequence continues at coordinate 2,187,996 of NZ_CP075190.1, forward strand.
CCTTGACGATGGGAAAGCCCAGCGCATCCCAGTCAAGCATGCCGCCCCGGTAATAATAGATCTTGTCGGCCGGGAAACCGTCGCGAACCATCGCGTTGATCGCCGTCGGGCTTTGCGGGCAGACCGGACCGTTGCAGAAGGCATAGACCTTCTTGGCCTTGCTGCAATCCCACTTGCCGGCCGTCTTGGCGCAACCCAGTTCGTCCATGCGACCAGAAACCAGCGTGTAGGGAATGTGGTACGAATTCGGGATGGTGCCCTTGATCCGGTCGTCCGGCTCACGCATGTCGACGATCATCGAATCCTTGTCGTTCATTGCGTGGAGTATTTCGATTTCCGTCACCGGGTGCACGCCGGCCACCGGAATCAGCGGCTGCAGCCAGCCCTTGTTTTTGGCGCACGGTGTCATCGTGCGGGTGATGACGAACGGTCCGCTCTTGGTCTGGACAACGAACTGCTTGTCCTCACCGATAATGCGCAGCAACTCTTTTTCCTGCGCAGAAGCGCCCATGGACACGGCAACGATCCCGGCAGCCAGCAAAATTTTCTTGAACATACGACTCCTCCATTGCTATTAGATTTGGATTTGGCAACCACTGATCATAAGTGATTGCGTATATTGTAATTTAACAATATACGTCTGTAAAAAAGAAAGGCGACCCGCAGGCCGCCTTTTCTGATTTTCCCTGTCGTTTAACCGACCCAGCGCCGCGCGTTGCGGAACATCCGCATCCACGGCGAATCCTCGCCCCAGTTTTCCGGGTGCCACGACATCTGCACGGTACGGAATACACGTTCCGGGTGCGGCATCATGATCGTGAAGCGGCCGTCGGCCGTCGTCACCGCCGTCAGGCCGTTCGGCGAACCGTTCGGGTTGTACGGATAGACCTCGGTCGGCTCGCCCTTGTTGTCGACGTAGCGCACGGCCGACAAGACCTTGGCCTTGTCGTCGGCGTTATCGAAAACCGCCCTGCCCTCGCCGTGCGAAACGACGATGGGCACTTGCGAGCCTTCCATGCCGGCGAAGAAAATCGACGGCGATTCGAGGATTTCGGTCATCACGAAGCGGGCTTCGAACTGCTCGACCTTGTTGCGACGGAAAGCCGGCCAGTTTTCGGCGCCCGGGATGATGGATTTGAGGGCGCTCATCATCTGGCAGCCGTTGCAGACGCCGAGGGCAAAGGTGTCGGGGCGCTGGAAGAAGGCGGCGAATTCGTCGCGGCAACCGTCGTGCATGAGAATGGTCCGCGCCCAGCCGAGGCCGGCGCCGAGCACATCGCCATACGAGAAGCCACCGCAGGCGACCAGCCCCTTGAAGTCCTTGAGGCTGACGCGACCGGCCAGAATGTCGCTCATATGCACGTCGACCGAAGCGAAGCCGGCCTTGTCGAATGCGGCGGCCATTTCGTAATGGCTGTTGACGCCCTGCTCGCGCAGGATGGCGACGCGCGGCCGGCCGCTGATGTCCTGATAGACCTGGGTGAAATCGTCCTGCGGATCGAAGCTCAGCTTCGGCGTCAGGCCGGGATCGGCGACGTCGAGGATGCGGTCAAATTCCTGTTGCGCGCAGCTCGGATTGTCGCGCATGGCCTGCATCTGATAGCTGGTTTCCGACCAGGCACGTTGCAGGTCGACGCGTTTTTCGCGCAGCACGCGCTTGGCGTTGCGGGTGACGCGGATTTCGTCCCATTCGTTCATCGTGCCGACGAAATGGTACGGCACGCGCAGGGCACGCAGAATCGGCGTGACCTTTTCGCGGTCAGCACGGCGGATCTGGATCAAGGCGCCGAGTTCTTCGTTGAACAGGGCGCGCACGATGTTCTCGAAATCGCGGCCGGCCAGCAGGTTGGGCAGCTTCTCCGAACCATCGACATCGCCGGCACCCGCGTCGTAGCAGATGCCGTCGAGATCGAGCGAGACGCCACGGCGCGTGGCGAAGGCCATTTCGCAAGCAGCGACGAACAGACCGCCGTCGGAACGGTCGTGGTAGGCGAGCAGCAGGCCGTCGCGATTGAGTTTCTGCACGGCATCGAACAATCCCTTGAGTTTGGCAGGATCGTCGACATCCGGCGCATCGCTGCCGGTGGCGTTGTAAACCTGGGCCAGACAGGAGCCGCCGAGGCGGTTCTTGCCGAGGTCGAGCAGCAGCAGCTCCGTTTCGCCCTGATCGAAGGCCAGTTGCGGCGTCTTGGTCTTGCGCACGTCGTTCACAGAGGCGAAGGAAGTGACGACCAGCGACAGCGGCGATACGACCTGCTTCTTGACGCCGCCATCTTCCCAGGCGGTACGCATCGACAGCGAATCCTTGCCGACCGGGATCGATACGCCAATCGCCTTGCACAGGTCGGAGACGGCTTCGACGGTGTCGAACAGGCGGGCATCTTCACCAGCGACGCCGCAGGGCGCCATCCAGTTGGCCGACAACTTGACCTTGCCGAGTTCGCCGACATCGGCCGCAGCCAGGTTGGTCAGTGCCTCGCCGATGGCCATGCGGCCGGAGGCCGGCGCATCGAACACGGCGAGCGGCGTGCGCTCGCCCATGGCGAAGGCTTCGCCGAGGTAACCCTGGTAGCCCATCGTGGTGACGGCGACGTCGGCGACCGGCACCTGCCACGGGCCGACCATCTGGTCGCGGGCGGTCATGCCGCCGACGGAACGGTCGCCGATCGAGATCAGGAAGGTCTTGTCGGCGATGGTCGGCAGACGCATCAGGCGATAGGCGGCGTCCTTGAGTTCGATGGCCGTGGCGTCGAAGGAGACGAAGGTTTCCGGCTCATGCTTGACGTCGCGGGTCATGCGCGGCGGCTTGCCGAGTAGCGCTTCCATTTCCATGTCCACCGGATTGATGCCGAAATGGTCATCGGTCACGGTCAGGTGGCCATCGCCGGTGGCTTCGCCGACGACAGCGAACGGGCAGCGCTCGCGCTCACACATGGCCTGGAATTCGGCGATGCGGTTCGGCGGAATGGCCAGCACGTAGCGTTCCTGCGATTCGTTGGACCAGATTTCGGCTGGCGACATGCCCGGCTCTTCGGTCGGCACCTTGCGCAGATCGAACACGGCGCCGACGCCACCCGAATGGGCCAGTTCCGGCAGGGCGTTGGAGACACCGCCGGCGCCAACGTCATGCACCGACAGGATCGGGTTGTTCTTGCCCATCTGCCAGCAGCGGTCGATGACTTCCTGCGCGCGGCGCTGGATTTCCGGGTTGCCGCGCTGGACCGAGGCAAAATCGAGGTCTTCGGCATTGGAACCGGCTGTCATCGAAGAGGCGGCGCCGCCGCCCAGGCCGATCAGCATGCCCGGGCCACCCAGTTGCACGAACTTGGTGCCGACCGGGAAGGTTTCATCCTTGAATGACTGCTCGGCCTGGATGCTGCCCAGACCGCCGGCGATCATGATCGGCTTGTGGTAGCCGCGCACGGTACCGGCGACGTCCTGTTCATAGGTTCGGAAATAGCCGGTCAGGTTCGGGCGGCCGAATTCGTTGTTGAAAGCGGCGGCACCAATCGGGCCTTCGAGCATGATGTCGAGGGCCGAAGCGATGCGCGACGGGCGGCCGTAGGCTTTTTCCCAAGGCTGAGTTGCGTCGGGAATGTTCAGGTTGGAGACCGAGAAACCACAGAGGCCGGCCTTCGGCTTGGAGCCCTTGCCGGTGGCGCCTTCGTCGCGGATTTCGCCGCCGGAACCGGTAGAAGCCCCCGGGAACGGGGAAATGGCCGTCGGGTGATTGTGCGTCTCGACCTTGGTCAGGATGTGGGTCAGCTCTTCCTTGTAGCTATAGCCGCGGTCGGCATCCGGGTAGAAACGCTGGATGGTGGCGCCTTCGATGATCGAGGCGTTGTCGGCGTAGGCCATGATCGTGCCTTGCGGGGCGGCGGCATGGGTTTCGCGGATCATGCCGAACAGCGTCTTGTCCTTGGCCTGCCCGTCGATGACCCAGGAGGCGTTGAAAATCTTGTGGCGGCAGTGCTCGGAATTGGCCTGGGCGAACATCATGAGTTCGACGTCGGTCGGGTTGCGGCCGGCCTTGGTGAACACGTCGAGCAGGTAATCGATTTCGTCGTCGGACAGGGCCAGGCCGAGCGAGCCGTTGGCGTCGACCAGGGCAGCCTTGCCGCCAGCCAGGACATCGACGGTATTGAGCGGCTTCGGCTCGAAATGGCGGAACAGTTCGCCGGCGGCGTCGAAGCCGGGCAGCACTGAGTCGGTCATGCGGTCGTGCAGCAGGCCGGCGACGGTTTTCTTTTCATCGGCGCTCAGGGCGCGGTTGTTCTTGGTCACGACATGGAAGGCGATGACCCGCTCGATGCGCTCGATGGCATCCAGATCGCAGTTCCAGGCGATGTCGGTGGCCTTCGACGACCACGGGGAAATGGTGCCGATGCGCGGCGCGACGAGGAACAGTTCGCCCGCCTCGCTGCCTGCCGCCTTCTCTTCGAGCAGCGTCGCCAGCTTGCTGCGCTCGTCGGCATTCAGCGCACGCTTTTGCGCCACGACATGCCAGTAATCGGCCACCACCGACTCGATATCCGACACGGCCGCCACCAGGCGGGCTTGCAGGCGTTGCAGACGGAAGGCGGAAAAGGCGGCGTCGCCCTTGAGGCAAAGAATGTCGGCCATGGGGAGTGGGGTCTGGTTAGGCGGAGAGGCCGGCATTATACCCGAGGTGGCGGTGGGTGCCGGGTCATGGATGGCAGCAAGCCGCAGTAGCGGCCGACTTCAATTTTGGGCGTTTTTTCCGGTTGACCGTAGCAACGGCCGCAGACTTAGCTGCCCCGTTCCAGCCACTTGAGCACGCTCGCAAAGAGCGTCTCCGGAACTACCGGTTTGGCGATGAAATCGTTCATCCCTGCCGCATAGCAGCGTGCCTTGTCTTCGGCAAAGGCGTTGGCAGTCATCGCCAGGATCGGCGGATTGCCGCCTGCGGCCAGTTGCCGGATACGTCGCGTGGCTTCCAGGCCGTCCATCCGGGGCATCTGCATGTCCATCAGGATCAGGTCGTAGCTGTTTTTTTCAGCCAGGGCCAGTGCTTCCTGGCCATTGTTCGCCACATCAACCTGCAAACCGGCGTCGCCGAGCAGCGCGACGGCAATTTCCTGGTTGATCGGCTCATCCTCGGCGAGCAGTATCCGCCGCCCGGCATAGCTGCGCAGCAACCCGGCCTCTGCCATCTGCGGCAGGGCTGAAGCAGCCCCTTTTGTGGCAACTCCCTTTCTTAACCTGGCGGTGAACCAGAAAGTACTGCCGACCCCGATCTGGCTGACGACGCCAGCGTCGCCGCCCATCAACTGGGCCAGCTTTCGGGTAATGGCCAGCCCCAAACCGGTGCCGCCGTAACGGCGCGTTATCGTATCGTCGGCCTGGGCGAAAGAGGCAAACAGGCGTTCCTGAACCTCGAGAGGAATGCCGGGCCCGGTATCCTGAACCTCGACACGGACGCAGACGCTGGCGTCGTCCTCGCTCTCCTGCTGCACTCGCAGCGTTACCCCGCCAGCCTCGGTGAATTTGATGGCATTGCTGGCGTAGTTCAATATCGCCTGCTGAAGCCGCGTCGAGTCACCCAGAAGATTCCGCGACAGTATCTGCACATCGCAGCGCAGGATCAGGTTTTTCGCTTGGCTCTGCTCCGAGAGCATGGAAGCGACATTGGCAACAAGCGCTCCAAAGTTGACTTCACTTTCCTCCAGGACAAACTGGCCGGCTTCTATCTTCGACAAATCGAGAATGGCATTGATAATTTCGAGCAGATGTCGCCCGGCCACGTCAATTTTCTCGAGCTTTTCAGCCTGCTTGGGCTCCACCCCCGAGCGTTTGAGGAGATGCACCATACCGGTAATCGCGTTGAGCGGCGTCCGTATCTCGTGCGACATGTTGGCGATGAATGAACTCTTCGCGACATTGGCCGCTTCCGCTGCCTCCTTGGCGACCGACAGGGCCGCAGTGCGCTGGGCGACCAGGTCTTCAAGATGCAAACGATAGGCGACCAGTTCGGCTTCCGCCGCCTTGCGCTGCGAAATATCGCGCGTGACTGCCAACAGCAGGGTCTGGCCATTGTCGGTCATTGGCACGGCATGGGTCTCCAGCCAGCGCCGGCCGCCCTTCAGGCCACACACCTCGAATTCCATTTGCACCGCAGCCCCGGCCAGGACCTTGCGGTGCATGTCCACGAAGGCATCGCGGTATTCCGGAGCAACCAGCTCGAGCATCGGCCGATTGGCCACCTGCGCCAATGAGTCGGCCTCGATCATCGCCAGTCCGGCCGGATTCATCTGGAGCAACCGCCCCTTTGCATCGACCATCTTGATGCACTCCGGCTCGTTGTCGATGATGGTGCGTAGCCGGGCCTCGCTTGCCGCGACATCGATCAGCCCCTGTCGGCGCTCGGCATCGATGCGCGCCAGTTCGATCCGGGTTTCGGAGAGCCAGCCGAGCACACTGTTTTCCATCCCCGCGGCAACCGGAACGGGGGTCGAAAAATCACCCTGTCCGAGACGGGCGATGCGCGCATGCACCTCATCCAGCGACCCGCCAAGGCTTGTCCGCAAGGCCCGGTAGGTACGCCTCACGGTCAACAGCAGGAGCAGCCCTAACAAGATGAAAACCCCTCGCATCAGCAAGGCAAAATCTTCGGCATCGCGCACCATCTTTTGTGTGCGCTCCGTCAACAGGTCATGCAGTTCGCTCATCGGCCGCATGATGTCGGCCTTGGCCTGATGATAGGCGGCATCGTTCAACATCTGGCTGGCCTGCAAGCGAACGGTGTCACTTATTTCCAATGCCGATTCGACCAGTGCCATGGCTGCGAATTCGGTACGGGTCAGGGCATCCGAATTGGCCTTGGCCTGCGCCAGCCGAGCAAACTCCTGATCGGAAAAACCGGCCTGCCGCATCAGATCCAGCAGGGAAATGTTTTGCCCGCTCGATGGACGTGGGCGCTGGTCATCCGCTCCCACCATGTCCCAGTAAATATTCTGGTAATCCACCGGGCGGGGCTTGCGGCCATCGCGGATGTCGAGGATTTCCTGGTAATGCTGCTTGAACAGCGGATCGCCGGTGATCACATAGCTGCGCACCATGCGCGTCAGGTCATCGGACGACTGGCGCAACTCCTGCGCCAGCCAGAAAGACTGAATACGCTGTTCGTTGGCCTCGTCGATCCGCTTTTCCGAACGCACATAAAACAAAAAGACGAGGGCAAAAATAACGAACACAATCGCCATCAGCCACAGGCTGCGGGAAAATCGGGAAGGACTGGAAATGGCGGAAATCATGTTTTTAGCGTTCTGTGCTCATCATACCTCCTCGCAACGGCAGGGCTGAGGTCAGATGCTCCGGATTGGAGACGCCCGGCCTGAGCATCAAAACGCAGACCGCTGACCGCGTCGCAAAGTTGTAGTAGCCTTGCGAGCCCTTTCGACGTCGAACCAGGTCATGATCATGACGCGTGAATTGCAACGCGCCACCTTCAATCGCTCTGCCCTCGTCCGCGTCCTGTCCGACACCCTCCCGGAAGTCCCTGATCCGAAATACGATTTCGGTGAACGGCTCGGGCAGTGGCTGGACTTTTCGGATGCGCTGACGCTGTTTTCGGTCCTCAATACCGAGGCCGGCAGCGGCACGCCCATCGCTTCGGCAAACAGCGACCTGCCGGGCCAACTGGCCCGCATCCGCCGCAACCTCAGCGATTCGATCCACAACGATGGCGTTTTCAGTGCCGAGCCGGCGCGCATCCCTTTCCCAACGCCATTGCCCAACGCCACGCCGGAAAGCGCCGCCGATTTCTCGCCCTACCACCGCTACTATCTCGCTCACCAGCGCGACATGAATTCCGCCATCACCGCCTTGCGCGCCAATGCCCGCAAGGCGCTGGCCGGCAAGTCAGCGGCGGGCCGGCAACTGGCCGACCTCGACGCCGCCTTCGAAAAATTTCTGTTCACCCGCGAACGCAACCTGCTGTCGAACACCCCGATCATGCTCGGCAAGCGCTTCGACCAGCGCTACGCCGAACACCGCGCCGTCCTTGCAGACAACACCGCCGACGATCCGACCACCTGGACGCAGCCGGGCAGCTGGCTCGAAGCCTTCTGTCACGACGCCCAGACGGTATTGCTCGCCGAGCTGGAACTGCGCCTCAAGCCGGTTGCCGGCCTGATCGCCGCCCTCGACAGCTCGGCCGAAATCAAGGAAACAAAGCCACAATGAACCGCAATCTCAGTCTCTTCGCCTTCATCCTCGGCCTCTTCGCCGTCGTCTGGGTCGCCGTCGGCTACATCGGCGGCCACCCGCTGGCCTTTACCGTCTCCTGCATCATTGCCGTGGTCTATGTCGCCGGCGCCCTCGAAATGCGCCGCTTCGACGCCAACACCACAGCGCTAGCGAAGGCGCTCGCCAACATCCCGGACGACATCGGCCACCTCGGCGAATGGCTGCAACAGGTGCCGGCCGCGCTGCAAAACGCCGTTCGCCTGCGCATCGAAGGCGAGCGCGTCGCCCTGCCCGGCCCCGGCATCACGCCCTACCTCGTCGGCCTGCTGGTCCTGCTCGGCATGCTCGGCACCTTCCTCGGCATGGTCGTCACGCTGAACGGCGCCGTGCTGGCGCTGGAAAGCACGACCGACCTGCAGACCATCCGCTCGGCGCTGGCCGCCCCGGTCAAGGGCCTTGGCGTCGCCTTCGGCACCTCGGTCGCCGGCGTCGCCACCTCGGCCATGCTTGGCCTGATCTCGGCCCTGTGCCGGCGCGACCGCCTGCAAGTCGGCCAACTGCTCGACAGCAAGATCGCCAGCGTGCTGCGCGATTTCTCGCTCACCCATCAGCGCCAGGAAACCTTCAAGGCCCTGCAGGCGCAGGCCCAGGCGCTGCCCGAACTGGTCGGCAAGCTCGACGCGATGATGAACCAGATGGCCGAGCAGAGCCGTCAGCTTGGCGACCAGTTGCTGGCTGGCCAGCAACGTTTCCATGACGAAGCCAAGGGTCTGTACACCGGTTTGGCCCAGTCCGTCGACCAGTCGCTCAAGTCCAGCCTGCGCGACAGCGCGACGGTCGCCGCCGAGACCATCCAGCCGGTCGTCACCGCCACCATGGCGAGCATCGCCGGTGAAACGCGCAGCCTGCACGACAAGCTGTTCGGCACCGTCGAAACGCAGCTCGCTGGCATTGCCGGCCAGTTCGCGCAAACCGTCACCACGGTTAGCGACACCTGGACGCAGGCCCTGACCCGCCACGAACAGGCCACCGACACCCAGCACCAGCACCTGCAAACGGCGCTCACCGCCTACGCCGACAGTTTCGAGCTACGCTCCGCCGCGTTGCTCGCCTCGGTCGAAAGCACCCAAACCAAGTTGCAGGCCGACGCCGCGCAACAGCACGCCGCGCTGGCCGAAACCACCGCCGCCAGCCAGCAGCAACTGGCCGCCACGCTGGCCAGCCAGTTCGACGGCGTCACCAGCCGCCTCGATCAAGCGGTCAGCCAGGTCGCCGACACCTTCGGCGAACGCACGCAGGCGCTGCTCGCTTCCATAGACTCCAGCCATGCCGCCTTCGCCCAAACCGCGCAGACCCAGCAGGCGGCGATCAGCGAGCAGGTGGCCGGTCAGCTCGATGGCATCACCCAACGTTTCGACGGCGCCGTGCAAACGGTTTCTGATACCTGGATCAGCGCCCTCGCCAAACATGAACAGGCCAGTGACCGCCTGACGCAAGCACTGGCGCAAACGGAAACCAGCCTCGCCGACACCTTCGCCCAGCGCACTGGCGCGCTACTCGCCGACATGCGCGCCACCCAGGCTAGCTGGCAAAGCGAATGGGTGACCGGCGAACAGACCCGCCAGGCCAGTTTCACCGACGCCCTCACGGCGATGGCCGGCAAGCTCGAAGCGCAATGGCAGCAACATGGTGACGCCACGCTGGCACAGCAGGAAAAGATCACGCAAACGCTTGGCGACACGGCCCGCGACCTCGTCGCCGCCCACCAGCGCCAGGCCGAAACGACCATTGCCGAAGTCACTCGTCTGATGCAGACCGCCGCCGAGGCGCCCAAGGCCGCTGCCGAGGTCATCGGCCAGCTACGCCACGAACTGTCGGCGAGCATGGCACGCGACAACAGCCTGCTCGAAGAACGCAGCCGCATCATGGAAACGCTGGGCGCCCTGCTCGACGCCATCAACCACGCCTCGACCGAGCAGCGCAGCGCCATCGACGCGCTGGTTTCTTCGTCGGCCGACCTGCTCGAACGTGCCGGCAGCCAGTTCGCCGCCAAGGTCGAGAGCGAAGCCGGCAAGCTGGTCGAGATCGGCACCAGCATCACCGGTGGCGCCCTCGAAGTGGCCAGCCTTGGTGAGGCTTTCGGCGCCGCGGTCAAGCTCTTCGCCGACTCCAACGACAAAATGATGACCGCCCTGCAACGCATCGAAGGCGGGCTGACCAAGTCGCTGACGCGCAGCGACGAACAGCTCGCCTACTATGTCGCGCAGGCGCGCGAAATCATCGACCTCAGCATCATGTCGCAGAAGAAGATGGTCGACGACCTGCAACGCGTCGCCGGTAGCGAGGCGTAACCATGGAAGACATCGACGCCAGCGTCGACCACAACACGCCCGTCTGGGCTGTCTTCGGCGACCTGATGGCCGGCCTGCTCGGCGCCTTCGTGCTCATCCTGGTCGGCGTGCTCGGAGTGCAGCTCGAACTGGTCACCAGCCTCGAAGCCGAAATCCAGAAACGCCAGCAGGAAGAACAACGCCGCGAGGCGCTGGAAAAGGCCCTGGCCGGCCCGCTCGCCTCCGGCCGGGTGACGCTCAGCAACGGCAAGATCGGCATCAGCGGCAACGTGCTTTTCGCGCCCAATTCCGACCAGTTGCAGCCGGAAGGCAAGCAACTGCTCACGAGCCTCTCCCAGCCCATCGCCGCCTACCTCGGCGCCAGCGAACAGATGCTCATGGTCAGCGGCTTCACCGACAACATGCCGGTGCGCGGCAGCAACAGCCGCTTCGCCGACAACTGGGAACTCTCGGCCCAGCGCGCCCTGACCGTCACGCGCACGCTGATCGAGGACGGCGTGCCCTCGTCATCCATCTTTGCCGCCGCTTTCGGTTCGCAGCAGCCGGTCGCCGACAACGCCGACGCCGACGGCCGCGCCCGCAACCGTCGCGTCGAAATGGCGCCGGTGCCCAAGTCTAGAACCAACGGCAAGGACGCCAATGGCTGAAACGGGCGACATGGGTGACGTTCAGGCCCAGCTCGACGCCCTGCGCGCCAGCGGCGCCGCCGACCGCGACCCCGTCCGCTTCGCCTACCTCGAAGCACTAAGCCGCCGCGCCGCCGAGCAGCCGAAATCCATCCGCCAGTTGCTTCACGCCAAGATCAGCGCCGCCGCCAACGAACTCACCAGCCGCCCGGCGCCGACGCCGACTGAAATCGCGCCGACAAGCACCGCCAGCCCGCTCGCCGAGCTGCTCACCTACATCAGCCAGCAAGCCCACGGTCAGCCGGATGTCATTCAGCTCGCCAATGAGGTTTCCACGGTCAACCGGAAAAATAGCCCAAAATCAAAATCCGCCTCGGCCGCCCACCGCCCGCAAGGCCCTGAACTAAAATCCGTCGCCATCTTCCGCAACGAGTGGTCCAAGCTCAGCACCGAGCAACAACTCACCCAAACCCTCGCCCAGGCCCCCGAAAATGCCGGCCCCATGAATTCCCAGCACCTTGTCCTGCGCAGCCTGGAACGCATGCGCGACATCGCGCCGGATTATTTGCAGGGGTTCATGAGCTACATCGACACGCTGATCTGGCTCGACCATGCCGACCCGACCAAGCCGGTGGCTGGGCGCTCATCGGGTGGCGAGAGAGAAAAGAAGCCAATGGCTGCGAAGCGTAGCGCGCCGAAGCGGTGATCAAACGTCGGGGCCGGCCACAATAATTCGGCTTCGCAGCTTGAGTCAGAGCGCCTTTTTCTCAAGGAAAAAAATCCAACCCAGCTATCTAGTTCTATGGAACTAACTATTGTGGTCGGCGTTCTTAGTTCTATTGAACTAGAAGATCAACAGCGGAGACAGCATGGAAAATGCAAGGTTTGGATATGGGTATGTACAGCGCCATGAGCAACAGCAGCCAAACCAGCGTGTAATGAATACGGTGAGGCCCGGTGTGTCGCCGACGATGTTGAAGCAGAGCGCTCCCGGAGAAATTTGGCAGACGCTGATTATGAATCAAGCACGTAGTCAATCGGGCCGACTGTAGTCGGCATGAGCAAATCCGCAGGTTTGTAGCCTTCCTTCATTTCTGTGCAGCACTGAATTATTAAGTAGCTTTGAAACCGTTATCAGCCGCGTTGCCGATCAAGCGAGGTGGAGTGATGAAGCAGCAGGATTTCACCCGCTGGGAATCCAGCTATAGCGTTGGAAACTGGGTACTCGACAATCAGCACAAGGTCATTTTAAGCCTGTGCAAAGACGCGATTGAAAGTGTGCCCTATGGTAGTCAGGGAGCTGCCGCCCATTTCCACGGAATCCGAAACGAGTTGATTTATTGCGTCGAAGATCATTGCGGCACGGAAGAGACTTTGCTCAGGCATTGCCGTTATCCCTTGCTGGAAATTCATCGGGAAGAACACTCTGAATTTCAAATCAGGCTAACAAAATTCCTGGCGGCGGCCGAATCGGGCAAGATCAAGCGAGCGGACCTTGATCATTTTTTGTCGCAGTGGTGGTTTGAGCACATTCTAAGCTCGGACAAAAAATTTGCCGGGTCTATACACCGAGTTCGTTGAGTGCCTATTTGGATGTCGGTGACAAATCCTCGTCAAGCGTTCCCGGCAGCACGGATCGTATTGTAAATGGCTGTTTTTGGACTAGTTAGCGGTTGATCTCAGCTCTGCGAATTTCGGCGCCTTGACCATGGTCAACCGGAAATTTCGCCCAAAATTGAAATTTGCTGCGTGATCATTTCCGGCGCCATTCGCGGCAACCGGGGAACCAAACCTGACCGTTAGCATCGAAATTGCTTGAACCACGGCCAGTGCCGCGACTTACGACAAAATCGCCGCTGGCCGATGGAAAACCGACAAAGCCCGATTTCAATGAACGCCCCTGCGCCCCCCTTTTTTGCCTTTGACAACTCCTATGTCCGCGACCTCGAGGAGTTCTACGTTCACTGGAAGCCGACGCCGGCAAGCAAGCCAGTCCTGATTCGCCTGAACGAGGAACTGGCTCGCGAGTTGGGGGCCGACCCGGCGGCGCTGGCATCGCCAGCGGGCATCGAGATACTGGCCGGGAGTCGCGTGCCGGAGGGCGCCGAGCCGATCGCCCAGGCCTACGCTGGCCACCAGTTCGGCCAGTTTTCGCCGCAGCTGGGCGATGGACGAGCCTTGTTGCTCGGCGAGGTGATCGACCGTAACGGCGAGCGCCGCGACATCGCTTTCAAGGGTTCCGGCCGCACGCCGTTTTCGCGCAACGGCGACGGCAAATGCGCGCTCGGCCCGGCCTTGCGCGAGTACCTGATCAGCGAGGCGATGCACGCGCTGGGCATTCCGACCACGCGTTCGCTGGCCGTGGTGGCGACCGGCGACATGGTGCGTCGCGACCGCGCCCAACCCGGTGCCGTGCTGACCCGCGTCGCCGCCAGCCATGTCCGCGTCGGTACCTTCCAGTTCTTCGCCGCCCATCAGGGGCCGGAGCAGGTCAAGCGCCTGGCCGATTACGTCATCGCCCGCCATTACCCGACGCTGGCCGCCAGCGCGCAGCCCTACCTCGACCTGCTGGCCGCCGTCGGCGAGCGCCAGGCCGAACTCGTGGCGCGCTGGCTCGGCGTCGGCTTCATCCATGGCGTCATGAACACCGACAACATGACCCTGTCCGGCGAGACCATCGACTACGGCCCGTGCGCCTTCATGGAAGTCTACAGCCCGGGCACCGTCTTCAGTTCCATCGACAGCGCCGGCCGCTACGCCTACGGCAAGCAGGCCGGCATCGCCCGCTGGAATCTCGCCCGGCTGGCCGAAACCCTGCTGCCACTCATTGACGCCGACGCCGAGCGCGCTGTGCAGGCGGCCACGGCGGTCATCGACGCCTTGCCCGAACGCCAGGCCGTGCACTGGCTGCGCGTTTTCCGGGCAAAGCTCGGCATCGATGAAACCGACGATGCCGAAGCAGACCGTACCCTGATCGACGACTTCCTGCGCATCCTCAAGCAAGACCGGCTCGACTTCACCGTCGCCTTCCGCGCCCTGTTCGATGCAGCGGCCGGCGATGCCACGCGCTTGAATTCGCTGATGGCCGAAGCCACCGACTTCGCCGACTGGCGCAGCCGCTGGCAGGCCCGCCAGCCGACACATTCGCCCGATTTGCTCGCCACCATGCAACACGCCAACCCGTGCTATATCCCGCGCAACCACCGCGTTGAGGCAGCCCTCGATGCCGCCGTCGATGACAACAATCTGGCCCCCTTCGAGCGCCTGCTCGCCGTCATCCGCGCCCCGTTCGACGAACGCCCGACAGACGCCGAATACGCCGAGCCGGCACCGACCGAATTCACCACCGGATACATGACCTTCTGCGGCACCTGAAGCTGCATTCCCACGGTCAACCGGAAATTTTGGCCAAAATTGAAATCCTCAACCGTTCAACGCACATGACCATCACCATCTACCACAACAATCGCTGCAGCAAATCCCGCGACACCCTCGCCCTGCTCAAGGGAAAGGGCATAGCACCCGAGATCGTCGCCTACCTCGAAACCCCGCCTGACGCCTCTACCCTGCGCAGCCTGCTCAAAAAACTCGGCCTTGCCGACGCACGCGCCCTGATGCGCCAGGGCGAAGCCGAATACAAAGAACTCAAGCTCGCCGACCCGTCGCTATCGCAGGACGCCCTCATCGACGCCATGGTCGCCAACCCCAAGCTGATCGAGCGGCCCATCGTCGTCAACGGCAACCAGGCCGCCCTCGGCCGCCCGCCGGAAAACGTGCTGGCCATTCTGTAAGCCCCGACGAATTCCTGCCGCGCGCGAAAGCCCTGCCAAGGCCCAGCGCAGCCGGCTATACTGGCCGCATACCGCTTGCCGGAGTTCGCCATGCCTGCACCTTCCGAGCAGTTCGTCCTCGCGCTCGATCAGGGCACGACCAGTGCGCGCGCCATTCTGTTCGACCGCCAGGGCAACATTCACGGCCTCGCCCAGCAGGAAATCACCCAGCACTACCCGCAACCCGGCTGGGTCGAGCATGACGCCGATGAAATCTGGCAGGCCCAACTCGCCGTCGCCCGCGCGGTGCTTGGCAACAACGGCGTTGCAGCCACGCAGATCGCCGCCGTCGGCATCACCAACCAGCGCGAAACCACCGTCCTCTGGGATCGCGCCACCGGCCAGCCGTTGCACCGCGCCATCGTCTGGCAGGACCGACGCACCGCCGGCATTTGCGACGAGCTGACCGCCGCCGGCCACGCCGGGTTGTTCCAGCAACGCACCGGCCTCGTCCTCGACGCCTACTTTTCCGGCACCAAGCTCAAGTGGCTGCTCGACCACATTCCCGGCGCCCGCACCCGGGCCGAGCGCGGCGAACTGGCCTTCGGCACAATCGATAGCTGGCTGGCCTGGAAGCTGACCGGTGAGCACGTCACCGACCCGTCGAACGCCTCGCGCACGCTGCTTTTTGACATCCACCGCCAATGCTGGGACGACGAATTGCTGGCGCTGCTCGACATTCCCGCCGCGCTGCTGCCGCGCGTCGTCGCCAGCAGCGGCCAGATTGCGACGTTGAACACCGAATGGCTGGGCGCCACGATTCCGCTGGCCGGCATGGCTGGCGACCAGCAGGCCGCCACTTTCGGCCAGGCCTGCCTTGAACGCGGCATGGCCAAGAACACCTACGGCACCGGCTGCTTCCTGCTCATGAACACCGGCGCGCAGCCCATGGCCTCGCGGCATCGCCTGCTGACGACAGTCGGCTGGCAGCGCAACGGCCAAACCACCTACCTGCTCGAAGGCAGCGTCTTCATGGGCGGCGCCACCGTGCAATGGCTGCGCGACGGGCTCGGGCTGATCGCCAGTGCCAGCGAGGTCGAAACGCTGGCGGCCTCGGTGCCGGACAACGGCGGTGTCTATCTCGTGCCGGCCCATACCGGCCTCGGCGCGCCCTACTGGGACCCATCAGCCCGCGGCGCCCTGTTCGGCCTGACGCGCGGCACGAGCCGCGCCCACATCGCCCGCGCTGCCTTGGAAGCCATCGCCTTCCAGAGCGCCGAGGTGCTGCAGGCCATGGAGAACGACGCCGGCCAGCCGATCCGGGAAGTCCGCGTCGATGGCGGAGCCGCCCGCAACGACCTGCTCATGCAGTTCCAGGCCGACCTGCTCGGCGTGTCCGTCGTTCGCCCGAAAGTCACCGAAACCACCGCCCTCGGCGCCGCCTATCTGGCCGGGCTGGCCGTCGGTTTCTGGCGGGACGAAGCCGAACTGACCGCCCTGTGGCAGGCCGAACGCCGCTTTGCGCCATCAATGGCCAATGACCAGCGTGAAGCCCAGTTCGCCGACTGGCACCGCGCCATCCAGCGCACCCTCGGCTGGGCCAGATCATGACCACAAGCCGCGAAGACAGCTTCGCCACCCTGCGCGACCAGCGCCCGTGGGACGTCCTGATCATCGGCGGCGGCGCCAGCGGGCTGGGCGCGGCGGTCGATGCGGCAGCGCGCGGCTATCGAACACTACTCGTCGAAGCCCGCGATTTCGCCTCCGGCACCTCGATGTGCAGCACCAAGCTGATCCACGGCGGCGTGCGCTACCTGCGCCAGGGCGACATCGGCATGGTGCGCAATGCCTTACGCGAACGCTCGTACCTGCTGCGCAACGCGCCGCACCTAGTCCATCCGCTCGCCTTCATCATCCCCGCCTGGAATCAGATCGACCGGCTGATGTTCGCCGGTGGCCTCAAGCTCTACGACCTGCTCTCCGGTTGGCACAACCTTGCCGCCTCGCAGAGCCTGAACCGCCAGGAAGTCCTCGCCGCCCTGCCCGGTTTAAAAAGCGTCGGACTGTGCGGCGGCATCCGCTACTGGGACGGCCAGTTCGACGACGCCCGGCTGGCCATCACGTTGATGCGCACAGCCACCGACCTCGGCGCCACCTGCGTCAATTACCTGCCGGCAACCCGCCTGCTCAAGACCAATGGCCGCGTCACCGGCGCCGTCTTACATGATGCGGAAACTGGCGAAGAATTCGAGGTCACCGCCCGCGCCATCATCAACGCCAGCGGCGTGCACGCCGACAGCGTTCGCCAGTTGGACGACGCCAATGCCCAGCCGCTGTTGACGCCGAGCCAGGGCATCCACCTCGTGTTCGATGCCGATTTCCTGCCCGGTCAGCAGGCGCTCATGATCCCGAAAACCGAGGACGGCCGCGTCATGTTCGCCATTCCGTGGCAGGGCAAGGTGCTGCTCGGCACCACCGACACGCCACGGCCGGAATTGCAACAACTCGACGACCCGCAGCCACTCAAAGAGGAAATCGACTTCCTGCTGCGCACGGCAGCTGGCGTCCTGACCCGGCCGCCGACCCGGGCTGACATCCGCAGCGCTTTCGCCGGCCTGCGCCCGTTGATCCACCCCAATAACACCGACGAGAAAAATACCGCCGCCCTGTCGCGCGAACACGCCGTGCTGGTCAGCCCGAGCGGCCTGATCACGCTCACTGGCGGCAAATGGACGACCTACCGGCTGATGGCCGAACAGGTCATCGACCGCGCCAGCGAGCTTGCCGGGTTAAACGTCGTGCCGTGCCCGACCAGAACGCTGAAACTGCACGGCTACACAGATGGGCCGGCCAACGACGCCTACGGCACCGACGCCCCGCTGCTCGCCACCTTGCCCGGCCACGACCGGCTTTTACACCCGAACCTGCCCTACAGCGAAGCCATGGTCCGCTTCGCCATCCGCCACGAAGCGGCGCGAACGATCGAAGACATCCTGGCCCGCCGGACGCGCGCCCTGTTCCACGATGCGACCGCCGCCGAGGCATGCATCGAACGCATTGCCGGGATATTCGCTGAAGAACTGAACCCGGCGCCTGAAAGGCTGGCGACGATGATAGCTGCGGCA
Organism: Ferribacterium limneticum; assembly: GCF_020510585.1. Classification (GTDB taxonomy): domain Bacteria; phylum Pseudomonadota; class Gammaproteobacteria; order Burkholderiales; family Rhodocyclaceae; genus Azonexus. Next base: position 2,206,076 of record NZ_CP075190.1, read on the forward strand.
CGCTGCTATGCCAGACGGTTCAGGCTGAGTTTCTAACGTAGTAAGCGGGATCTGCGGCGTGGTGCGCCACCGGCCAAGGTCGATGTCGGGCGTCTGGCGGAATTGATCACGCAGCCGCCGCAGTCACCACGCATTGGAGCACACGCGTGATGGACACCAAGCCATTGAGCCACTTCCTGGCAAGCTCCGAACAATCAGCGGAAGAAAAGTGACGTTCCCTTTTCCTGAACCGGCCCGAGCGGATTCTTCGTTTCCTCAACTTCGCTGATCGAGGGCACCCCACTCCATGACTTGTACACGACGCGTTCGCCAACAACGACAACAACTGCACCGAAACGCCAACCGGTAATTTCAGTACGGCGTTCGTAGTTGATGAAATCGAGGAAGAAATTTCCGACTCGGGTACGGCGGCTTTGCCGGTATTCGATAGCGAAGGCACTGCATCGGATCGAGGATTGCAGACACTCACGCAGACCGGGTTCAAGAAACTCGTCGCGCACCGCGTTCGGTGCGTACTTGCCGAGCACGTCGCTGTAGTGAAGGACAGCCACATTCTTGTTCACGAAGGGGTCGTAACCCAGCTGCTTCAGCTCTTGCAGCGTCGTCGTTCCCGGCTGAATGCTGTCGTAGGTTTTCTTGACCTCCTCGAAGGTTTTCCACGGCGCTTCGGTTTCGGATTTTGATTTAGGCAACAGCGCAGTGCAGCCAGCGACAAGCGCGGCAGCCAACATAAGGCTCAGACAGACAAGGAAACGGTAGGACATGATCTTGGTCCGTTTATGACAACACCAAACCCCGGCCAGTCGTTCCTGGCCAAGGATTTATCTACCTTCACTGTCCGCCTTTAAATCAACGCCTTCTGTTCGGTATCGCACTTAACTCGATGCCAAAGTCCGTGCCCAGTAGCGATGCGCCGATGTAACGACCACGAATCAATTCGGGTTGGCCATAGATTGGCCGGATAGCGGCAATTCGCCCGCTTTGTGGCGCTTGCTGTCGGCTGGTGCCCAGATGCCTGCGGCTTTGGCGCAAAAGCTGGCCAGGCGCTCCATGACGTTCTGTACGGCACGATTGGCCGCGACGACGCCGCCGTAGGGGGCATCTTGTTCCGCCGCCACGGTCTCGTCGAATTCTTGCCAGGCAAGGACCTGACGGGTTTCGTTGTCGACCAGGTAGGCCCGCAGCGTGAAGCGAACGTGGCTGGGAGCGCTGCCAAACTCATGCTGCAGACGCAGGATTTCGACATCGAGCCTGAGGTCGCCGGCGGCGACACTGGGCGTCATGACGACGGCGCGAAAGGCGCTGGTATTTTCGAGCGCCGCGACAATGCTTGGGGCGATCATCCGGGCCGGCGTGTCGATCCATTCGCTGCGGGCGAAATACTCCAGCTGGTGGGGCTCACGGACATAGATGATGCGGTGGCTGTCGAACCCCGGCGCCGCATGCGGCGGATTGACGATCAGGGTCGGTGCCGAGATCGACCGCGGTGCGGCTATCGATGAAATGGCGCCGGGCCGTGCCCCATAAAGCGAATAGAAGGCCGGACGGGCCTCCCTGGTCGTATCAAGAATGCCGCAAGCGCCGAGCAGTAACAGCAAAAGTCCGGCGCCACCCAGCCGGCGCAAGCAGTTGTTCGATGGGCTGATCATGGCTTCCGTGCTCCTTGTGACGACTCTCCCGGTCCATCCGGCACCGGCTTGTGGCCGAGCAGCAGCCCGTAAGGATTGCGTTCGGTTTGTTCGCTGAGGCGGCGCAGCGAGGTGGTCAGCACACTCAGTTCGCCGAGCAGACGTTCCAGCTGGGGCACGGTTTCCGCCGTAAAGCGGTTGACGTCACCGCCTACCGAGTTAATGGTCTTGCCGGCGCTGGCGCTGGTTTTGGCCACTTCATTACCCATCTTCTCGACGGCGTCAGCGCTCCGTCCGAGGCGGACGATCAGCGGCTCGAGCCCGGCGCTAGCCTGTGCGGAGTTCTTCATCGTCCGCGCCGCATCGACCAAGCCGGCATCGATGGTTTCCTTGCGCGCAGCCAGGGTGTGCGCAAGGCTGGCGAGGTCGGCCAGGGTGCTCTTGAAGGCCGCCTGGTTTTCGACGCTGAGTATGGCGTTGATGTTGTTCGAGGTGCTGTCGAGCTTGGCCAGAACACTGGTCAGCACATTCTCCAGGCGGGCACTGAGCGACGGCTTGGTACGGATTACCGGATATTCGCTGCCCTCTGCGGCAAGCAGCAGCAGCGCCTGGTCAGTGCCGCCGCTTAGTTCGACATAGGCGATGCCGGTCAGGCCCTGCGTTTTGAGGACCGCTACCGTGTCCTCCTTGATCGGCGTGCCGCGCTCGATGGCAAAGAGCAGGTTTACCCGCTCTGGATTGCTCGGGTCGAGCTCGATTTGCCGCACCTTGCCGACATCGACGCCGTTGTATTTGACCGGCGCATTGAGGTTCAGACCGGCGACCGATTCGTCTTCGATCGCCAGATAGAGATCGTATTTCTTCTGGAAGGCACCGCCCGAGGCGAGCCAGAGAAGCGCTGCGACCAGCACGGCGCCAAGGACGAGAACGAAGGCGCCGACGACGGCGTAATTTACTTTTGTTTCCATCATTTCATCCTGGTCTGTTGTTGCGCCGCCCGCCCGCGCGGGCCATCGAAGAATTTCCGGATGGCGGGCAAGTCGATCCCGGCCAGCTCGGACATCGCGCCGAGACCTTGCACCTTGCCGTCGGCCAGCACGGCAACACGGTCGGAGACCTGCCAAAGGAGATCGAGGTCGTGCGTGATGATGACGATGCTCAGGTCGAAGAGATCGCGCAGCTTTCTGATCAGTTGGTCGATTTCGTCGGCGCTTTCGGGGTCGAGGCCAGCAGTTGGTTCATCGAGAAAGAGCAGTTCCGGGTCGAGCGCCAGGGCACGGGCGAGTGAGGCTCGTTTCATCATGCCGCCGCTCAGTTCAGCCGGATATTGCGCCCCGACTTGCGGCTCGAGGCCGGTCATGGCCAGCTTCCAGTCGGCGATTTCGTCGATCAGAGCGTTGCTCAGTCCGGTGTGCTCACGCAGCGGCAGGCCGACGTTTTCCTTGATCGTCAGCGAACCAAACAGGCCACCGCTCTGGAACATCACTCCCCAACGCTGGCGCAAGGCCAGGGCGGCCGCATCGCTGATATTTTCCAGGTCAACACCGAGCACCTTGATGGCGCCCGACTCGGGTTGATGCAACAGGATGATTTCGCGGAGCAGCGTCGATTTCCCGGAACCCGAGCCGCCAACCAGCGCCAGGATCTCGGCCCGGCGGACGACCAGATCGAGTCCGGCATGGACAACATGCTCGCCGAAACGCGTCGTCAGTTGCCTGATCTCGATGACGGTATTGTCTGGGGAAGCCAGGCTTGTCATCTCAGAGGTCCAGCGCGCTGAAGGCCACCGAGAACAGCGCGTCAGCGACGATCACCAGGAAAATAGCCTGGACGACGCTGCGCGTGGTCTGGCGACCGACACTGTCCGGACCGCCATGCGTGCGAAACCCCTGAAAACAGCCGACCGTGACGATGATGGCGGCAAACACCGGTGCCTTGCTTAGGCCGATCAGATAAGCGGTCACGCTGACTGTCTTGGCGAAGCGATCGAGGAATTCGACGTAGCTGACCGCCAACTGGGCGCGCGCCATCAGCATGCCGCCGAAGACGCCAAGGACGTCGGCAAACACCGTGAGGAGCGGGAGCACAATGAGCATGGCGATGATCTTGGGCAGTACCAGCAGTTCCAGCGGTGCGATGCCGATGGTGCGCATGGCGTCGATCTCCTCGGTCACAGCCATGGTGCCGATCTGCGCGGCGTAGGCCGAGCCCGAGCGGCCGGCGACAATGATGGCGGTGATCAGCGGCGCAAACTCGCGCAGCATCGAGAGGCCGACCAGATCGACGACAAAGATATTCGCTCCGTACTGACGGAGTTGGTCAGCCCCCTGGTAGGCAACGACGATCCCGAGCAGGAAGGAAAGCAGGCCGACGATGGGCATGGCATCGAAGCCTGCGCTGCGGATGTTGTAGAGGACGGTACGCCAGCGGAGACGTTTCGGCTCGGCCAGACATTTTCCAAAGGCGAAGGTGCATTCTCCGATAAAACCGAGAAGTGCCATGCCTTGTTCAAAAGCGGCCGCCGTGTCGCGGCCCAGACTTTCGCGCCAGTTCGGGGCCGGAATGGCATCCTGCTTGGCGGTGCCTGCCTGATGGATATCTTCCTGACCAACGACTTCCAGCAGTTTGGCGAATTCAGGCTTAAGTAGCCGGATATCGACGCCAACAGATTCCTCACCCAGCCGGCGGCGCAGCTTTTCCATGATCCAGGCACCAACCGAATCAAAGGCCTCGATGCGCGAAGCATCAATGACCATCGTTGAGCCAGAAGGCGCTGACAAGGCCTTGAGTTGCGCTTCGATCTGGCCGATGCCATACGCCGTCCACGAGCCTGATGCCACGAGCTCCTGTGGGGTCGTCCGGGCGATTTCAGCCTGTGCTAGCGGAATAAGCATCATGCCTCGCCTATAGTGCCCGTCGATTGATAGACCTGAACAGGCGAAGCGCCAAAGCTCCACGGTCGGCGAGCCTGCATGATGCGCCGCTGTGGCCGAAAGTAGCCCCAGGCGGCAGCGCTTCCTTACTTGTCAGCCACGACCTTGATTTCATTCTTCACGGAGGTAACGCCTTTCACCCCCTTGGCAATTGAAACAGCCTTGTCCACAGCACTTTGGCTGGCTGCGCTGCCGGTCAGCAAGACCATGCCATGCTTGTCGGTATCGACGTTGATCTTGACCAGGCTCGACATCTTTTCGGCGGCCAGTTCAGCCTTGATCTTGGTGGTAATGACCGAATCCTTGACATATTCGGTGGCCGAGGACTTCTCGGCATCGGCGGTATAGCCGGTTACCGGCAGCAGAAACAGGCCGGCAACGAGAACGCTTGCAGTGAGTTTGTTGTTCATGATGAGTCCTTGAGGATTGAAAAGTACGACGGCCATAAAACCAGATACTTGCCAGTTGTCGTAATGGTGATTTATCACTCCATCGGCCGACTCTTCTGTGCGGCGGCATACATAGCGCGCATTTTTCCCGACCATCCCGCCTGCTACGTGGCGCTATTGATACGCTGCCGAACGGATGCGTTTCGTCTGGGCAAGGTCCAAGCTTAGAACCTGATATTCACGATCTTCCGAGCAATAGTGCTAGGAAGGCGAGATGAATGAACTACAGGCTGGGATTTAGCTTGCTTGATCGATTGAGGCGACAACAGGTTGCTCATCAAGGCTCAGTCCTTTCGCCTTCCGCAACAGTCGATCCTGCTCTGTCCTGATTATGAAATAGCACCCACAGGCCCGCTTCTCCATTCCCGGCCGATCAAGCAAGGCAATGCGACCACGTCCGTAATGTATCAACCCAGCCTTCCGCAGCCTGACTGCAATCTCGGAAATCGCCGGACGACGCACCCCGAGCAGATTGGCGATCGACTCCTGGGAGAGCTCCAGATAGTTGATGGGCAAGCGGTCGAAACGCATGAGCAGCCAGCGACATAGTTGCTGCTCCAGCGAATGATGGTGGACGCAAACAAGCGTTTGCGCCATTTCTGTCAGCAACGCCTGGGTATAGCGCAATAGTGTTTTTTGCAGCGGGCCGCCGCGCTGGAATTCGCGTTTCAGATGCTCTCCTGCCAAGCGGTAGGCGTATCCAGGGTTCTGCACAACAGCCCGGCTCAGCGTGCTCTCGCCATCCAGGACAGCCGCAACGCCGACCACTCCGTCATTGCCAACCATGGCAATCTCGACCATGGCGCCATCGTCCATTTCATAGAGCAGAGAAATGACAGCACTGGTTGGAAAATATGCATACTGAATCGGGGTTCCCGGTTCATAGAGGCAGAGGCCCGGCGGCAACAAGAGCAACTCAAGGCTGGGACTCAGCCGCGTAATCTCTTCAGGCGACAAGGTGACAAGCAAGTCATTTATATGATGTTGGCGTAATGCAGATGACATGATTTAATGCCGACGCGGGCGTGTGGGGACTACATCATGAACTAAACCAATTTAATGTTATGTACGGTTCCGGACAGACAGGCTTCAAGCTTGCAAATAGCATTAGTTACAAATTTAATTGGAACGCGAAATGAAACAAAAAAATAACATGCGTATTTCGACGCGTATGCAGATTTTGATTGGCCTGACCCTGATCGGTTTGATTGTGCTCTGCTTTGCCGCTTTGTTCCAGCTCAAGGGCACGATGCTCGATGATCGCAAGCAAAAAACCCGAAATCTGGTAGAAGTGGCTTTGGGGACACTGGCTTACCACCACAAGCTGGCCGAGGACGGAAAATTATCGGCGGATGCGGCGAAGGAAGCGGCGCGGGAGAGCTTGCGCGGGCTCCGCTACGACACCAGTGATTACTTTTTCATCATCGATACCAACGCCAATTACGTCCTGATGCCGCCCAAGCCGGCGTCCGAAGGACAAAATGCAATGGAAGTAAAGGACACCAACGGCAAACTGATTTTTCAAGAGCTTATTGCAGCAGGCCAGCGGGGCGGCGGCTTTGTCGAATACGTTTTTCCGAGACCTGGGCAACAGAAATCCGAACCGAAACTTTCCTATGCCGGTAGTTTCACGCCCTGGGGTTGGGTGCTGGGTACCGGCATTTATATAGACGATGTCGAAACCGAGTACTGGAAAGGCGCGCTATCGTTGGGTGGCATTTCTTTCGTCCTGCTCGTGGTGCTGAGCCTGATCGGCTGGCGAGTCAGCGCCGGCATACTGCAACAACTCGGCGGTGAGCCGGCCGAAGCAACGGCCGTCATGCAACAGGTTGCCGCAGGTGATTTGACGGCAGCCGTCGGCAACCGGCCAGATGGCAGTCTGCTTCATGCATTGGGAACCATGGTTACCTCGCTGCGCGAACTGGTCAAGGAAATCAATGTCGGCGCCAATCAGGTGGTACAAAACGCCGAGCAGATCAGCCTCGCCTCCCGGGAAGTCAGCATCGCCGCCGAACACCAGTCCGATGCGACATCGGCCATGGCCGCCGCCATCGAAGAGCTGACGGTCAGCTCCACCCATATTTCCGAGAGCGCCAGCGAAACTGAGCAGGATTCACTGACCGCGATGACCGAAGCGGGCGAAGGCAGTCAGCGGGTCGAACAGGCGACCAGCGCCATCCAGAAAATTGCTTCGACCGTTGCCGAGGCGTCCAGGCAAATCCACGAACTTGAAGGCCGGACCAAGCAGGTTTCGTCAATCGCCAATGTCATCAAGGATATTGCCGGACAGACCAACTTGCTGGCACTCAATGCCGCCATCGAGGCGGCTCGCGCCGGCGAACAAGGGCGCGGTTTTGCCGTGGTGGCGGACGAGGTGCGTAAGCTTGCCGAACGGACATCATCGGCCACTATCGAGATTGAGCAGATGATTGTCGGCATTCAAAAAGACACCATCGGCGCCGTCTCGGCCATGAACTCGGCGCTGCCGGAGGTCGAGCATGGTGTGGAACTGGCCGGTTCGGCCTCCGCTTCCCTGCGCGCCATTGAAGCAGGCGCCGGCCGTACACTTGGACGAGTCCGCGAAGTGGCCGATGCCACCCGGGAACAGAGTGCAGCGAGTACCTCCATCGCGCAGCGCGTCGAAACCATAGCCCAGATGGTCGAAGAAACCTCCTCAACCATCCGTGGCACGGCGGAAACTGCCAATCAACTGGAATTGATTGCTCAGGGACTCAAAGCACAGATCGGCCGCTTTCAGGTTTAATGCCGCCCTCGCAAATTGGAGCGGCTGACAATGCCCAGGAGCAACAAGAGCAAAAAGCGTAGTGAGGAAGAGTTGCAGCGCTTTGCCGCGGCCATGGAAGCCATCGATGATGGAATTTTCATTGTCGACCGCGCCAGCATGCGGCTTATACATGTCAACGATGCGGCTTGTCGTTTCCGAAACCAGGTACGCGAAGAACTTATCGCCATCGAACCCTGGGTATTGGCAGGCATGTCGCGGGCCGAACTTGAAGAGACCTACGATGCACTCATCACCGGTCATTCGGATGCCACGCCACTGGAAACTCAGCGCTTCGGCAAAGACGAAGCTGCGGTCTGGGTCGAAATTCGGCGTCATGCGCAACTCTTGCAAGACGGCTGGACCATTGTCATCATGGTCCGCGACATTAGCGCGCGGAAGCTGGCCGAAGCAGCGCTTCACGCCAGCGAAGTCCGTTTTCGCAATGTATTCGAAAAAGCCTATACCGGTCTGGCAATAGCCGACCTGTCCGGGACATTGCTTGAAGCCAACGAATGCCTGGCTCACTTGCTGGGTTACACGCGGCACGAGCTGGTCGGAATGAATATTGGCCACTTCACCCACCCTGACGATCTGGCTGCCGAACGCGCCTTTCTGGAAGAGATTCAAGACGGAAAACGCGACGTCTATCGAATGGAAAAGCGCTATCTTTCCAGGCAAGGCGACCTGCTCTGGGTCGACCTGCTGGTCACGGCAGTTCCGGATGCGCATGGAAAACCGTTCGAAACGATTGGTCTGATCCTCGATATTACGGATCGTAAACGTGCCGAGACGGAACTCCGTATTGCCGCCACCGCCTTCGATTCGGATACGGCAATGTTGGTCACCGATGCCGATGGCCGCATACTGAAAATCAACAAGGCAATGGCCGAGAGCAGTGGTTATTCAGTTGACGAAGTCGTCGGTCGGACACCGAAGCTGTTCCAGTCCGGTCGTCATGGTGAAGACTTTTATCGTGACATGTGGGAAACCATCCGCCGTACGGGCAGGTGGCAGGGAGAGGTATGGGATCGGCGCAAATGTGGCGAGGTCTATCCGAAATGGCTGACCATTTCAGCAGTTGTCGGCACCGATGGTGGTGTAACCAACTACATTGGTAGCCATTACGATATTTCCGAGCAGAAGAAAGCCGAAGAAAAGATCGAAGCACTGGCCTTTTTCGACCAGCTGACCGGCTTGCCAAACCGGACGCTCCTGCTCGATCGCCTGAAGCAGGCGATGACGTCCAGTGGCCGTAGTGGCCGATATAGCGCACTGCTGTTTGTCGATCTGGATAACTTCAAGACGCTGAACGATACGCTGGGCCATGTCATTGGCGACGCGTTTCTGACACTGGTGGCACAACGCCTGAAATCCTGTGTACGCGAGGTGGACACCGTCGCCCGTCTTGGCGGCGATGATTTTGTCATCATCCTGTCCAGCCTGAGCGCGAGCGAGGCCGAGGCCGCCGTGAGCACCGAAGCCATCGCCGAAAACATCCTGGCCTCGCTCAACCTGCCCTATCGACTTAACGAAGCAATTCATCGCGGCACGGCCAGTATTGGCGCCACTTTGTTCAAGGGGACGCGGATTTCGAGTGAAGACCTCATGAAACAGGCTGATCTCACGATGTACAAGGCCAAGGCGGCGGGCCGCAATACCTGCCACTTTTTTGACCCGGCCATGGAGATCGCGGTCAGGGAACGCGCCGCCCTCGAAAAGGATTTCAGGACGGCGCTCGATGACCAGCAGTTTCTCCTGCACTACCAAGCCCAGGTGACGAGCGAGCAGCGGATGATTGGCGCCGAAGTACTGGTGCGCTGGCAGCATCCGCAACGGGGCATGATATCGCCGGCCGACTTCATTCCCTTGGCCGAGGAAACTGGCCTGATCCTGCCGCTGGGTCACTGGGTATTGGAGGCCGCCTGCAAACAATTGGCGAAATGGGCCGGGCAAGCCGAATTCGACGCGCTCACGATTGCCGTGAATGTCAGTGTGCGGCAGTTCCGCCAGGTGGACTTTGTGGCCGAGGTGTTGTCCGTGCTCAAAAGTACCGGGGCAAATCCGTCGCGCCTGAAACTGGAACTGACGGAAAGCCTTCTGGTAGATAACGTTGAAAACATCATCGAGAAGATGTTTGCGCTGAAAGCCAAGGGCATTGGTTTTTCGCTGGATGACTTCGGCACCGGCTATTCCTCGCTCTCTTACCTGAAACGCCTGCCGCTCGACCAGCTGAAGATCGACCAGTCCTTTGTCCGCGACGTTCTTATCGATCCGAATGATGCGGCAATCGCCAGAACCGTTGTTGCATTGGCCGACAGTCTGGGGCTGGGGGTCATCGCCGAAGGTGTCGAAACGGCGGCGCAGCGCGACTTTCTCGAAGCTGCCGGCTGCCATGCCTATCAGGGCTATTTCTTTGGTCGTCCGTTAGCGCTCGACGACTTCGAGCTGCTGGCGTCGCGGGTTCCGATGCCGATTCAGTAAAAACATTCGCATCGGTTTGCGGAAAGTACTGGCGACTGGCCGTTCATCTTTCAAATTGGCGCATCGGCACGGCAATGGCCTAGAATAAATACAGGCTCGGTGGCATTCGCAACTCGCCATTCATGCGACAGCCATCGGCTTCAATCAATGCCAATGATCGGCAGGCAAGCTTCATCCCTAGCGCATTTCGAAGCAAAGACAGCAGTAGCAACAAGCCCAACGGAGCGTTCAGTGCTACAAGTAATTTTCGAGAATCAATACGTGCTTGCGGCACTCATCCTGGCATTTCTGATCGGGGTGCCGGCGCTGATCTTGCGCGGTCGCGGCGTGCGCGACCCCTCTCGGCCGGAACGCCGAAATCAGCCGCGACCGGGCGATGACCGTCGAGCCTAGTGCTTCCCGGAGCCGCCACGGCGGCTAGAAAGCGATTTCAATTTTGGCCATTATTTCCGGTTGACCGTAGCGATCAGCCTTCGCCAACCGCTTTCAGGATCAATGGCACCAGTGCCTCGGGCAGCTTGATGCCGCCCGTTGTGGCGAAAGTCTGGGCGGTACCCGACATTTTCTTCCACGTCTTGCGGATGATGCCGAGCCATTTTTCTTCGGTGTAATCAGGCTGCTGGCCGGCGAAGCCCAGCATGTAGTGCTCGATGAAAACGAGGCAGCTGACGTCTTCCAGCATCTGCGTATCCGGGTTGGTCTTGATGTCCTGCTTGCTGATCGCTGTTTTGACCTGCTCTACCATCGCCTCGTCGTAACCGGCCTGGCGCATCAAATTGCCGGCTGTCTCGGCGTGGAATTTATAAAGCCCGGTGCGCCAGGCAAAGTAGCCGGGTTTGCCGAGCGGATAGCTGCTGCGCGGCACCGTCCACCGCTGTATGTGCTGGGCGCGCACGGCGAGTTGGGCGACTTCGCTGGCATCCGGCGCAAAGCGGCCGATCATCTCGGTCATGCGTTGGGCGTAAAGCAGCTCTTTCGGCAGCCCTTCATCCTGATTCGGGTCTTGCGCGTTGGCGGCATCAAACAGGGCGATGGTTTTGTTGAAACGTTCCGGGTTGGCGATCATTGAATTCTCGTGGCAGCGTGTTTTGTTCAGGTTGAAAAGCCCTGCCAATGTAACAGGGGTTTTTACTTCCAGCGCTGGTGTCGCGGTCCGGCCTGAACCATCACCCACAACGCATAGCACATGCGGATATACTCTTGCACGGCGCATATCTGTCGAAAGCGCCGCTCCGCTTCCATCCAAAAACAAGGGAATACACATGCACTCAAGACTGGTTTTGTCCGTACTTGCCGCACTCGCTTGCCTGCCCGCCGTGGGCCATGCCCAACAATGCCCGACCGGCTATACCGCCACCACAGTGACCGGCCGCGTGACGACGATGAATGTTTCCCAAACCCGGCAAGTCGGCCAGGTCTGCCTGGTCATGGTTACCGCCGACGGTCGCGAAGTGTTTGACAACTGCGGCGCACTGCTCGGCAAAGTCACCGCGACGGATACTACGACCGGCGCCAGCACGCTGAACCATACCGCCGTCTTCGAACTCCTCGAATCCTTCCAGACTTACCAGGATACAGCCCAGGTCACCGGTGTCCTCGACACCGATGCCGACGGCAATCCCTGTGCCTTCTCGGTCACCGAGCACATGACCAAAATCCGCTCAGGCACGGGCATTTTCTACGGCGCAACCATTGACGTTGTTGGCGAAGGCAGCATCAGCTTCTGTCCGGACAAGAACCTCAACACCTTCCAGCTCAACGGCCACGGCTGCGTCCGCAAGCTTCGCCGCTAATCGCCGCAGTTGTTCGGCCAGCCCGGTTTCTCGATCGGGTTGGCCGAATCCGCCTTCAACGCAGCACCGAAGCGTAGCCCTCTTCCGCCAGCACCTGGCGCACAGCCGGCCTGGTCAGCATCCGCCGGTAGTGGGCCTCGCAGTTTTCCGGCAATGGAATGCCGATGCGATCGGCCCAGAACTCAACGTAGAACAGCGCCGCATCGGCGATCGTGAAGTGATCAACAACGTATTGCCGCCCGGCCAGTTCGCGATTGACGATGGCGAAAGCCTTGTCGATGATCTGCCGGCCCTGGGCCTTGACCGACTCGTGGTCCGAACTGCTCGGCGCGAAGCGCTCGGTAGTGAAAATCCGGGCAAAGCCTTGCGTGTGCAGCGTATGCACGGCGTAGTTCATGACGCTGAGCACCTGCACTTCATCCTTCAAGGCTTCCGGCAGCAATTTGCGCTTCGGGTAATTGCGCGCCAGCCACCAGGCGATGGCCGAGAATTCGGTGAGCGCCGTGCCATCGTCAAGGACCAGCGCCGGTATCGAACCCTTGGGATTGATCGCGGCATAGTCCTTCTTGTACTGGTCGCCGGCCAGCAGATTGACGACGTAGGCTTCGAAGACCAGGCCGCATTCTTCGAGCAGGATGTGGATGCCGGTCGAGCACGAACCCGGCGTCATGTAGAACTTCATGGTCATTCGGTTTCTTCCTCAAGCACCAGGCCAGCGAACAACCCTTCAGCGCGGATCATCGCCTTGAAGGCCTTCATCACCGGGCGGGATAGCGTTGTTTCAGCCAGCACGCGGGTTTCGTAAATGAAATTTTTGAGCGCCTCGCTCGACTCGCGCCGGGCATCCGCGATCAAGGCATGGAACTCGTCGCCAAAACGCTGGCCGGGCCGGTCCTTGACGGCGTCGTAGAGCGCCTCCATGACGATCTTGTCGACGCTCCCCATCTTGCACTTGCCGTCGAGGATCTTGAGCATGACCGTGGTGGCGCAATCGACATCGCTCGGCGACAGCGCATGCGTCGCCACCCAGTCGCGAACACGCGCTGCCGTCATGCCGCCAGCGGACCAGCCTGGGCGGCAACCAGCGCCTCGTAGCCGCCATCGACGCTGAACACTTTTGAATAGCGGAAATCGATGAACATCTGGGCGAAAACCTTGCTGGCGTTGCCGTGGTAGCAATAGATCACCACCGGTGCCTCCTTCGGCAGGCGCTTCATCCAGGCCAGCAGGCGATCTTCGGACAGATGCGCGGCACCATCGAGATGCGCCTTCTGGTAGTTGGCCATGTCGCGCACGTCAAAAACGATGGGGGGCGGCTCACCGCGCAGCAACGAGATGGCCTCACTGGCCGAAATGCAGCGAAAAGCAGGTTTTTCAACGGTGTTCATGGTGGGCGGCGGGAAAAAGGCAATAAACCTTCCGATGCAAGAGCAATGCCACCCGCCGGAATCGCGCAAAACGTTGATTTACGGTTCTTCGCCGGCATCCCGGCACCCGGAGTTGTCGCCTTCGCGACAATCTCCGAAGGCAAAACCCCGCCACAATCAACCGTCCCCGGCCGACGCTTTTCCGGTTAGGCTGTCCCGACTGCCACCGGCAGCCCACCAAGGAGCGCCATGCCTACCGCAACACGGCCCGATCAACGGCAGAACCAGCTTCTGGCCGGTCTGAGCCTGGCCGAGCAATCCCGGTTGCACGACGATCTCGAACCCGTTTTACTCGAGGACGGCAGCGTCCTGCAGAACGCCGGCGAGTTGCTGAGCCACGTCTATTTCCCGACCAGTTGCGTCATTTCGCTGATCGCCACCACCCGTGAAGGCGCTGCCACCGAGTTGGCCATGGTCGGCAACGAAGGTCTGGCCGGCATCTCGGCGGTTCTCGGCGACGAACTGTCCAGCCACAAGCTGGTCGTCCAGGGCGCCGGCCATGCCTATCGCCTGAAAGCCGAAACCCTGCGTTGGGAACTGGCCGAGGGCGGCCGCTTGCAGCAGATGGCGCTGCGTTACGCCCAGGCGCTCATGGTGCAGACCGCACAGGGCCTGCTCTGCGCCCGGCACCACAGCGTCGAACAGCAACTGGGCCGCTGGCTGCAGCTCTGTCTGGATCGGCGACCGGACAACCGGATCGCCATGACCCAGGAGCGCATCGCCAGCCTGCTCGGCCTGCGCCGCGAGGCAATCACCGACGTCGCCGGCAAGCTGCAGGCGGCCGGCCTGATCCGCTACGCCCGCGGCCAGATTGTCGTCGTCGACCGGCCGGCGCTCGAGGTGCGGGGCTGCGAATGCCATGGCGTGGTGCATTTGGAATTTGAGCGTTTTTTCCGGTCGACCGTAACAATCGATGCGCCCAGCCGCTTGCGCCCCAACCCGGCTACCCTGCGCCATCGCGCCGAGGCCCGTTGGCGCGAACTGCCGGACAGCGCGCCGGAAGACCCGAGCGAAGCCGCCCACTTGCTGCATGAACTGGAAATTCGCAAGATCGAGCTGGAAATCGACAACGAGGCGCTGCACGAAGCCAACGACCAGGCCGACGCGCTCAGCGAGCGCTACGCCGACATCTACGACTTCGCGCCGATCGGCTACTTCACGCTCGACGCCCAAGGCAACATCCTCGACCTCAATCTGGCCGGCGCCATTCTGCTCGGTCTCAAGCGCTCGCAGAAAAGCCGGCATCGTTTCATCAATTATCTGGCGCCCGAATGTCAGGCAGCTTTCACCGAGTTCGTCGACAAAGTTCTCGCCGAGAAAAAAAGCGGCTTCTGCGAGATTACGCTGATGGCCAGCGCGCAACGCCCGGCATCAACACTCAGGGTCGAAGCAGTCCCGGATGAAGAAGGCACCGAATGCCGGATGGTGCTCATGGACATGACCGAACAGCACAGTGCGCTACGGGCCCTCAAGCATTCGGAAATTCGCTATCGGCAGTTCATCGACGACCTGCCGGTTGGCAAGGGCGCCGCCGCAAAGCCGCCTAACGACAACTGACCTGCGCTTGGCCGGACAACAACGGCGAACGCCGTCGCCCGGCCATCAAGGCTGATCAGGCTGCGACTTTGGGACGCAGTTCCTTGGTGTGCTTCTCGAAGCCCGCGACCTGATTTTCGGCTTCTTCAGGCGTCACTTCATAGAGTTCCTGGACCTGGCTGACCAAAACTTCACGCTTGCTGTCGATGACAGCCAGTCGGGCGTTGTTGATCTTGCCCCAACGCGACTTGATCTTCACGCCAACCGACGTCCAGCCTGCTGCATCAATATCCCAGCTCATATCCGACTCCTTGTATTCGGCCCCCGGGCGAAATTGCCCGGCGCCCGCCCCGACCACAAAGCAGATCGGAAACGACAACCGGAATGTCTGTTGGGCGTTCCGGGATGCGAAACCAAGACTAGTTGGCGGCGCCAAGCCCGTCTGCGCGATTTCGCGCTTAGGGCGAAAATCGCCGGCCGACGGCACAAGCCGGGGCTTGTGCGGTCAACGGTCAAAACCGGGCTTTTTTTCCGGTCAACCGTAAAAATTGCCGCTCTTCCTCACCTCGCCCAGGCCCGCCACGGCGGCCCAAATTCCCTGCCGGACAAAGCCCGGCGCCAAAACCCGGAGATTCATCCAGCATGGCATCGATATTGCAGTTGCACTCCGCTACGAGCAGAACATTTTGACGGGAGGACAACCATGAGCATCACGACCATCGCATCGTTTTACGGCGCCAGCGCAGCAAACTCAGTGCGCAGCACGAGCGGCAGCGCGGCAAGCAGCCAGGGCACGGCAACTACGGCCACTAGCACAAAGAGCAGCGAAAGCACGACCGTGAGCATCTCGAACGAAGCCCGTCAGGCGGCTGCGACCGAAAGCCGGTTCGCCGTTCCGGAATCCGTTCGCCAGGCGGCACTGGCTGAACTGAACAGGGTTTTTCCGCAGGACATCCTCGACGAAGCGCAGGCCCGCCTGCAGGCCAACCAGGGCATAAGTGGCAGCACCAGCGCCACGCCGGGCCTGGGCAACCTGCCCCTGCTGCCGGAAAATGAGGCGCTCCTCGCCCAAATCAAGAGCGAAATGCACGCCGCCCGTGCCGCCAGCACTGAAGGCATGACCAACCTGACGCCCTACGTACAGCTGATCCATGCCGTCCAGACAGAAGGCTGGAAAACGCCGATGACGATGGCCGACGCGCAGCGCGAAGTCGACATCGCTGCGGCCATGGCCAGGCTGACGCCGGCGTCGAACCAGGCACCGCTGAGCGAAGCTGAACAGTTACAAAAGATCAATGCGGCAATGGCGCAAATCCAGCAGGAACAGGCCGGAGAAATCCCCGACAAGTGGAAGCAGCGCTGGCAGGAAGCAAACCTGAGCATGCCGGAAACGGCCACCACAACCTTCCCGCAATCCATCTGGCTCGGCCTGGCCAAGGCCGCCGGGATCGGCGAAGACGAGTTCCTCGCCAAGGCGCGCGAACTGGCCGGCAATTATTCCGGCAACAGCTTCCTGCAAGCCGTCGAAAGTTTTGTCAGCGAACGCTACACCGCAAGTTCCGGCACGACGTAGACCAGCGGAGGCTGCGCCGGCCAGCCGAAGGCGAACAATGCCCGCTGCGGCGACGGTGCTTTGCCGTTTAAACTTCGCCCTTTCCATTTCAGCCGGCCAGCATGCGCCTCCTCCACACCTCCGACTGGCACCTCGGCCAGCACTTCATGGGCAAGAGCCGGCAGGCCGAGCATCAGGCGCTGATCGGCTGGCTGCTTGAGCAGGTGGAAGCACAGGCGGTCGATGCGGTGCTCCTCGCCGGCGACATTTTCGACACCGGCACGCCGCCCTCCTACGCCCGCGAGCTGTACAACCAGCTCGTCGGCCAACTGTACAAAGCCGGCGTCCCGCTGCTGGTTCTCGGCGGCAACCACGATTCGCCGGCCACCCTGGGCGAAAGCCGCGAGCTGCTCGCCCACCTGGGCACCACCGTCATCGCCGCGACGCATGCCGACCCGGCGACGCAGGTCATCGTCCTGCCGCAGCGCAACGGCGAACCGGGCTGCATCGTCTGCGCCGTCCCCTTCATCCGCCCGCGCGACGTGCTGCAAAGCCAGGCCGGGCAAAGTGCCGAAGACAAGCAGTTGTCGCTGCAAACCGCCATCCAGGAACATTACGGTGCCGTCTTCGCGGCCGCCGTCGAACGCCAGAGCGCACTCGCCGCCGAACTCGGCCCGAATTTCGGCCGCCCGCTGCCCATCATCGCCACCGGCCACTTGACTACGGTCGGCGCCAGCACCAGCGAATCGGTCCGTGAAATCTACGTCGGCGCCCTCGAAGCCTTCCCGACCGCCGCCTTCCCGCCGGCCGCCTACATCGCCCTCGGCCACATCCACCGGCCGCAGAAAGTCGGCGGCCTCGAACACATCCGCTACTGCGGCTCGCCCATCCCGCTCGGCTTCGACGAAGCCAAGCAAACCAAGGAAATGCTGCTCGTCGATCTCGACAGCGACGGCCTCAAAGCCGTCACCGTCCTGCCCGTGCCGCGCTTCCAGAGCCTGGTTGCCGTCAGCGGCAATCTCGAAACGCTGGCCGGCGCCATCGGCGCCGCAGCCGCCCAAGGCACGCGCGAATGCCCGGCCTGGCTCGAAGTCACCGTCGCCGAAGACGACTACCTGGCCGACCTGCCGGCCCGCATCGAAGCACTGACCGAAGGCTGGCCAGTCGAAGTCCTGCGCATCCGCCGCCAGCGCGGCAACGCGGTCACCAGCCTGGCGGCAGAAGCCAGCGAAACCTTGGACGAACTCAGCCCGCACGACGTCTTCGCCCGTCGCCTGCAGCAGGAAGAGCTCGGCGACGAACTGCAATCCGCCCTCAACGAACGCTACCGCGCCGTCGTTGCCAGCCTGCAGGAACAAGAAGCATGAAAATCCTCACCCTGCGCCTGAAGAACCTCAATTCGCTCAAAGGCGAATGGAGCATCGATTTCACCAAGCCGCCCTTCACCGACAACTGCCTGTTCGCCATCACCGGCCCGACCGGCGCCGGCAAATCGACGCTGCTCGACGCCATCTGCCTCGCCCTTTACCACCAGACACCGCGCCTGAAGACCATCTCGGCGTCCGACAACGACATCATGACGCGGCACACCGCCGACTGTCTGGCCGAGGTGGAATTCGAGGTCAAAGGCGCCGTCTACCGCGCTTTCTGGAGCCAGCGCCGCTCGCGCGACAAGATCGACGGTGCGTTGCAGGCGCCCAAGGTTGAGCTAGCCACCGTCGATGGCACCATCCTGAGCACCCAGACCAACGACAAACTCAAACGCATCGCCGAAATCACCGGCCTCGATTTCCCTCGCTTCACCAAGTCCATGCTGCTCGCCCAGGGCGGCTTCGCGGCCTTTCTGAACGCCAGCGCCAACGAACGGGCCGAACTGCTCGAAGAACTGACCGGCACCGAAATCTACGGCGAGATTTCGCGCAAGGTTTTTGAACAGGCCCGCGAGGCCAAAAGCCAGCTCGACCAACTAAAAGCCCGCGCCGACGGCATGGAACTGCTGAGCGACGAGCAACGCGCCGTGATGCAGCTCGAAGCCGGCCGCCTCGACACCCAACTCACCGACGTCCAGCGCCGCCACCAGCAAACCCAGGCCCAACGCCAGTGGCGCCTCGATCTGGCGCAAGGCGAGCAGGAAATCAAAACCGCCGAAGGCAAGCTGATTGAAGCCGACACCGCCCTGACCGCCGTCGCACCGGAGCTCAAAAAACTCGCCGACAGCGAACCGGCCGAAGCCCTCAAACCGCTGCACCAGCAATGGCAACAAGCCGACGCCGCCTGCCGGCAAACCGAAGCCGAACTCAAGGCCCTGCACGCCGAACGCGAAACGCGGCAAGCCGAGCAACTCGCCCGGCACCAATCCGCCAGCCAGTTCAGCGCCCAGCTCGCCGCCCAGACCCAGCAAGCCCTGCAACAAAGCCAGCGCGAAGCCAAAGAACTCGACGACTTCTGCACCGCCCAGCCGCAACGCGCCCAACTCGGCGAACGCCTCGGTGTCTGGCGCCAGCAGTTCGAGCAGCGAGCCAAACTGGTCCGCGACCTCGCCACCCAGCAAGAAGCGCAGCAACAACTCGTCCGGGAGCTCGCCGAAACCGCCCAGCAGATCGAAAAACAGACTGCCACGGTCAACCGGGAAAAAGAGGCAAAAACCAAATCCGACGCGGCGCTGGAAAAAACCCAGACCGAGCAGAACCAGCGCCTGGCCGGCCAGACCCTGGCCGAACTGCGCCAGCACTGGCAGCGCGAACAAGCCGGCCTGAATCGCTGGCAACAACTAGAAGCCCTCGCCCAGCGCCGCCGCGAACTGGCCGCCCAACAAACGACGCAAACCAAGCAACTGCAGCAAGCTCAGGAAAAGATCGCGGCCCAGGAAAAGGGGCTGACCGCCCTGCGCGAACAGCACAAGGAACTCGCCGCCCAGGTCGCCGACAAGCAAAAGCTGCTCGAACAGGAACGCCGCATCCAGAGCCTCGAAGCGCATCGCCGCCAACTGCAGCCGGACGAAGCCTGCCCGCTATGCGGCGCCCACGACCACCCGGCCATCGCCGACTATGCCGCGCTCGACGTTTCCGCCACCGAAACCGCCCTTAAGGAAAAACAGGCGGCGCTCGACGCGCTCGTCCAGAAAGGCCAGCAAGCCAAGGCCGAACAAGCCGCCACGCAGGCCACACAAAAAGAATGGCTGGTCCAGCAGGCCAAGACCATGCAGGAAACGACCCGCCTCCAAACGGAGTGGGCCGAACTGCTCGCCGGCCTCGCCAACGCTACGCCGCTGGCGGACAGCGCATGGCAGGAACCGGAAACCCTCGCCACCGCACGCAGCGTCGCCGAACAAGCGTTGGCCCGACTCGCCCAGCGCCAGCAAGCCGCCGACCAGGGCGAACAAGCCCTGAACGCTGCCCGCAAAACCGCCGCCGACGCCGCCCAAACCCTGCTTAACGCCAGCAACCAGCTCAATCTGCTGCAACAGACGGCGCAAACCGGCCAGCTACGCCAGGCCGAATTCGTCAAAACCGCGCAAACGCTGAGCCAGGAACAGACCGAACTCGACGCCAAACTGGGCGCAACGCTGACCGCCGCCAACTACCAAATCCCCGCCGAACCCGCCGCCTGGCTGCAGGAACGCGACGGCGAATGGCAGCACTGGCAGCAAACCCAGAAACGCCGCCACGAACTCGCCGAAATCCTCGTCAAACAACAGGAACAATTCAACGCTGCCCAGGCCCAGGCCACGCACTGGTCCGAACAGCTAGCCGACCTCAGCTTGCCACGGTCAACCGGAAATATCGGCCAAAATCAAAATCCCGATACCATCACCGACGACCCCGCAAGCGCCCTCGCCCGCTGCGCCGAGGCGATAGCCGACCTGACCCGGCAACTCGCCGCCCAACAAGGCCGCCAGACGCAACTCGAAGCCAATCTCGCCCAACAGCAAAAAGCTCTCACCGAGGCCACAACCGCCTGGCAAACCGCCCTCGCCACCAGCCCCTTCGCCGACCTCGCCGCCTACAGCGCCGCGCTGCTGCCACCGGAAGAGCGCCAGCGCCTGCAGCAAATCAAGGAAACCCGGCAACTGGCGCAGCAACAAGCCGCCGCCGTCCTCAAGGCCGCCAGCGAAAAGCTGCTCCGCCTGCAAACCACGCCACCACCGCGCGATTCAGTCGAAAACCCGATCCCGCCGCTGCCCGAACTCGACGACCTCCTCGCCCACCTCGAAACCCACCGCCGCGAACTCAGCGAACAACTCGGCGCCCAGCGCGCCCTGCTCACCCGCGACGAACAAACCCGCCAAAACCAGCAAGCGCTATTCGCCCAGATCGCCGCGCAGACAACCGAAAGCGACCTCTGGCAACGCCTCGACAGCCTGATCGGCTCGGCCAAAGGCGACAAATTCCGCAAATTTGCCCAGGGCCTGACCCTCGACCACCTGCTCCACCTCGCCAACAGCCACCTCGCCCGCCTGCACGGCCGCTACCTGCTGCGCCGCAAAACCACCGGCGAACTCGAACTCGACATCGTCGACAGCTGGCAAGGCGAAGTCGCCCGCGACACCCGTACCCTCTCCGGCGGCGAAAGCTTCCTTGTCAGTCTGGCTCTGGCGCTCGCCCTCTCCGACCTGGTCAGCCACAAGACCAGCATCGACTCGCTCTTCCTCGACGAAGGCTTCGGCACCCTCGATGCCGACACCCTGGAAATCGCCCTCAACGCCCTCGACACCCTCAACGCCAGCGGCAAAATGATCGGCGTCATCAGCCACGTCGAAGGCATGAAGGAACGAATTCCGGCGCAGATTCGGGTGGAAAAAGGCGGCGGGGTTGGGTATTCGCAGTTGAGGATTTAGGGGTGGTCAGCATGTGAGAAGCATCTTCACAGTCGACTGCAACAATAAATAACATTCGAGATGGTTAACATCCCAAACCATAATATCTCTGACCCATTTAGGCTAAATTCAAACGTTAGGTATCTCTTGTGAGCGACGACGACTTTCACCTATGGAACGACGAACTGTCCGAAAGGGAAACATTTCTAATTGGGAAGACAATTGCCCAATGGGGCGCACTCGAGCACGAGATTTTTGTACAAACCTTAATGACCTTCGAGGGTGAGGAGACTGTTCTACCCAAGGCAATGAACAACCTGCAGTTCACTGAAATATTGGGCTTATGGAAAGAGCGCGTTGTTACCAAAGCTGACAGCAAGCGGAGGAAGGTTCTAGAGCAACAGCACGAAAAAATTCTCAAACTAAAAGACTACCGTGACGCCTTAGTTCACGGTATGTGGCAATGGTCTAGAGCGGAGCTTTCTAAAATTACGTCCGTGCGCATCCGAAAGAAAGAGGTTATCTCGGTTCATTTCACGGCAGATGATTTGGCTGATTTTTCTCTTAAGGTTGCCAGCGTAAATTTCAAGCTTCGATTCCCCAGCGGTCTTGAAGACTTGGCAGAGCAACGTGCCGCTGAAGGTTTTTACGTTAGCCGTCTTGGGGCGGCACTCTTGACGGGTGACCCTCTCGCAGATGAGTGGTTTAAATCTATAGGTGTCACTACAGTTGATGAAGAGAAAACCAAGCCCAATACCTAAGCTTTAAAACAAAAGGGGTCGGAGTGAATTGAAAATCAAAATTATCCCGACCTCCTTATCCGCCGCTCCAATTTATAACCAAGAATATCTAAATGCCCGCAAAACCCCCGGTCATTCACCACCACCCCGCCCATCAACCAAGCACCCAGCCGCCGCTGCTTTTCATCCACGGCGGCTACAGTAACGCCGCGCTGTGGGGCGTTCGCTTCATCCCTTATTTCCAGGATCAGGGTTACGACTGCTACGCGCTTGAGCTTTCCGGGCACGGCAGCCGCCCGGCGGATCGGGCGCATCTTGATGATTTCGGCCTCGACGATTACGTCACCGATCTCGCTGCTGCCGTCGCCAGCCTGCCCGCTGCGCCCGTGCTGATCGCCCATTCGATGGGCTGCCTGGTCAGCCAGCGCTTTCTCGAACGGGGTGTGGCGCGCGCCGTGGCTTTTCTGGCGCCGGTGCCGCCGACCGGCACGGCTGGCACGGTCAGCCGTTTCGCGCTGACCATGCCGGATTTCTTTGCCGAGTTGCCGAATGCGGTCAACGGTACGGCCAGCGAAAAAACCATGCGCACGATGGCCAGTGTCTATTTTTCGCCAAGCATGGCGCCGAAAGAAACCGTCCAGTATCTGCCGCTGATCCAGCCGGAATCGGAAAAGGCGGTTGCCGAAATGCTGACCGCGCCCTTGCGCATCGCCCGTGGCCGGGCCCGCATTCCGGCGCTGGTCATGGGTGGTTCGGCCGATCAGGTCTTCCCGGCCTCTATGCTTTTCTTCACCGCTGCTTCGTGGAATGCCAAAACACAGATCATCGAGGGGGCTGGCCACATGCTGATGCTCGACCCGCAATGGCCGGAGGCTGCCGGCAAGCTTGAGGCATGGCTGGAAAGCCTGGCCTGAGGCCGCATTCTGGCGGCTGATGCACGAGGAAAATGAAAAATGGCGCAGATCCGATCTGCGCCATTTTTTTAACCCGGATTACGCTGCCTAACGTTCAGGAACGGGGCTCGCCGCGCTCATTGACGGTGATGGTTTGTCCCGGTGGATTGGCCATCTGGACGCGATGTTCCTGGTCACGGAAGACGTAGGAAACATCCCAGTAGTCAGGGCGTCCAGCGCTTGAGGCATTGGTACAGCGTTGCACATCGCGGGTCTGGGCCGATGTATCGCCGCGCCCGATATTGGCCCCGAGGAGTCCTCCGGCGACGGCTCCGGCCGCCGTGGCGAGATCCTTGCCGTGGCCGCCACCGACCTGATGGCCGAGTACGCCGCCAATGACGGCGCCGGCGATGGCTGCCGGGATGTTGGCGGCAGTGCGTTCCGGGGCAATTTGTTCCCGTTCGACCCAGCAACGCTGATCAGGCGTTCCCACGACGGCGCGGACTGCGGTGACATCGGCCTCGTACAGCCGCTCGTTGTTGCGCCGGCGACTGTCGTAAATCGGCGGCGGCGGTGGGGCATAGCGCTCATCTTCAATGCGTGCGTCGAGGAGAACTTCCTTGACGGACGAAATGCGATCATTCAAGCCCATCGCTGCCAGTGAGGGATAACGGCCGGGCCGCAAGACAACGCAGCGGCCGGTGAATCCGGCATTTTCGCAAACCTCCCAACGATGGTTGAGAACGATGGCGGACGAGGCGCGGTCGTTGAAGCCCTGGCGCGCGAAGTTGATGACCCTTTCCTGGGTTTTGAACGATCGGCCGGCAAAGCCTTCCTGTTCAAAGAAGGTAATTTGCGGAACTGCGTTGTCCTTGGGCGCCGCGATGGGGTCGGGGGCAAATCGATTTGCCGCAATACGTGCACTGCGTTGTATCGGCTTGACCGATGTAACGCGCTCATTCAAGCCCATGGCCGCCAGCGATGGGTACTCGCCGGGACGCAAGACAACGCAGTGGCCGCGAAACCGTCGGTCTTCGCAGACCTCCCAGCGCCCGCTCCTGACGATGACCGACGAGGCGCGGTCATTGAAACCGAAACGTTCGAAGTTGCCGATTTGCCGGTCGGTGGAGAACGATTCCCCGGCGAAGCCTTCGCGCTCGTAAAACGTCACGTCAGCGGCAGCCGCCGTACTGATCGCCAAGCAGACCATGGCAAGGATATTTCTCAATCTGGAATTCATTGATTTCTCCGGTTCAAGTGCTGGCAGACAGCAGCTTTTGAGGGCAACCATAGCCTGGTCTGGCGGATCGGACTGTGTGGCAACGCACAGAGTCAGCGGGCTAAAATGGGCATCGTGTATCGACCGCGCCGAACAACGCTCACCCTATTGGCAGCCATGACAACACCCGGAAAACCCAAACCGTTCTCGATGATTCGTGAATTTCAGCTGGCCGACTGGTTCACGCTCGGCAATGCGATCAGCGGCGTTGGTGCGCTGTTTTCGACCATGACTTATCTGCAGACCGGCGATACCAGGCACATCCATTTCGCCTGCGCCCTGCTCGTTGCGGCACTGATCTTTGACGTTCTGGATGGCCGGATCGCCCGCTGGCGGCAAAAGACATCGGATATCGGCCGCGAGCTTGATTCCCTAGCCGACATCATTTCCTTTGGCGTGGCACCGGCGGTGATGGGCTACGCCCTGGGCATGAACGGACTTTTTGACCGTATCGTCCTGGCCTACTTTGTCGCCTGCGGCGTCTCGCGGCTGGCCCGCTACAACGTGACGGCGGAAGAGCTTTCGGCCGGCGGCGACAAGGTTAAATACTTTGAAGGCACGCCAATTCCAACCTCGCTGCTAATCGTTGGCATCCTGTTTTTCGCCGCATCAACGGGTGCCGTCGGCGGCTCACTGTGGTTCGGCGAACTGACACTTGGCGGATTCAAGCTTCATCCGCTGGTCCTCATGTTCGCCTTGTCCGGCTCGCTGATGATCAGTCGAATCAGGGTTCCCAAGCCGTAAAGTAGGGAAATCGCAAGAATCCCACGGTCAACCGGAAAAAAGGCCAAATTTTGAAATGGCCAGACCAGCCTGAAACCGGTCAAGCCTCACCGTTATGCACCGCGCTCAGGCGCTCCGAGACGTATTCGCCGCGTGTCGTCGAGTTGTTTTCCTGACCGTTCGTGGCACACCAGGCGAAAAACTCTTCAGGAACGATCTGGTATTCGAGAGCCAGCACGCCGGAGCGCTGGAAGTTACGGCGGGCCAGAACGGCCATCGCCTTCCATTTTTCGAACGATTCCTCGAAACAGTCGGGATCGACAGCCGTCGCCTTGACCTCGGCCCAGGTTTCCGGGGTGTACCAGGTAACGCCGACAACCAGCGACTGGGTGCGGCGCTTGGCCTTGATGCTTTGATAGAGGGTGGGTTTTCTCATTGTTGGTGGAGATGGCGGAAATGGTTGAGGAAAGGCCGGTAGCGAACAAGAATCAAGTGACCCACGCAAAAGCAATGCCATCCGCCAGCCTCGTTCTCTCGCCCAGTATTGCGGGGTTGGCCGACATTGGCCAGACCACGCTTGTTAACTTCCCAACAATCCAGGGTATCAATCCCACGCCAGCGCCCCACCCGTCTGGTACTCGGTGACGCGGGTTTCGAAGAAGTTCTTCTCCTTGCGCAGATTGGCCTGCTCGTCGAGCCAGGGGAGGACGTTTTCGGCCCCGGGGAAAGGCTCGGCAACGCCGACCTGGCGGGCCCGGCGGTTGGCGATGAAGCGGAACTGGGCGACGTGCAGCTCGGCGTTGTAGCCGAGGATCGGTTCGCGCAGGATGTAGCCGGCGTAGGCGGTTTCGGCCGCTTCGGCTTCGTCCCACAGTTGGCGCAGGGCGGCCGGGTCGAGCGTCAGGTTTTCCTCGATCAGCAGTTCGCGGATGACGCGGATGCCGAAGGCGCAGTGCAGCACCTCGTCGCGCATGATGTATTGCAGCTGCTCGGCGGCGCCCTTCATGAGGCCGCGCCGCTGCAGCGCGAAGACCGGGGTGAAGCCGTTGTAGAACCAGCAGCCTTCGAAGATCACCGCGAAGAAGAAGTAGGAGAGCGCGAATTCGTGCAGGTTGGCGCGGTCTTCGAGGTCGAAATCGGAGCGCATGACGCGCTCCAGCCGGCGGTTGGCCAGGGCGATCTTGCCGTGGATTTCGGGTACGACGCGGTAGCGGTTGTAGATTTCCTGCTGGTCGAGGCCGAGGCTTTCGATGCAGTGCTGGTAGGTCCAGGTGTGCAGCGCTTCTTCGTAGACCTGGCGGGCCTGGTAGATCTGCAGTTCCGGCGCGCTCATCTTTTCCATGACGGCCAGGCCGATGTTGCGCATGGCCAGGATGTCGGAGGTCGTCAGGTAGGCCAGGACGTTTTCGAAGACGTGGCGCTCGGCTGGCGACAGTTTGTGCTGGTAGTCGTGCACGTCCTGCGCCATGCCGATTTCGAGCGGCGTCCAGTGGTTGCGGTTGGCTTTGAGGAAGAATTCCCAGGCCCACGGGTATTTGAACGGGGCGAGCTGGTTGATGTCGGCCTTGCCGTTGACGATGCGCTTGTCGGCGGCGTTGGTTGGGGCCAGGGCGGCGGCTGTTTTCATTTTTGGCGAAAAATTCCGGTTGACCGTGGGAACTGGCGCGTTGGGCGGGGGGGCTGGCGAATCCCAGTCGTCGAAGCGAAAAGCTGCATTCATGTTGTTCTCTCGTGAAAGGTTTGGTCAGGCGCCGAAGGCGGCCATCGTTTGCCGCAGTTCTTCCAGCCCCTTGAGCAAATCCGGGCCGGGATGGGTGAAGTACTCGCCGGTCAGCGGCAGGATAGGGATGCCGGGTTTGGCGATGGCCGGGTTACAGCTTTCACCGCGCTGGTTTTGCAGGGCAAAGATCAGATCGGGTTGGCGCCGGCCTATCCAGGCGGCGACGTCGCCATCCGGGGCATCCGGTTTGAAGTTGCGGATGCTGTCGTGGTCGGCCACGACCTCGAAGCCGGCGGCGGAAAAGACTTCATGCAGCGTCGTGCCCTGGCCGAAGGAATACGGCGCATTGCTGCAGGCCGAGAGGATCAGCACGCGGCGCTGGCGGCTATCGACCCGCGCCGCGGCGCGCCAGTCGGCGGCGAATTTGTCGACACGGCGATCGATGTCGGCAACACCGGCAGCCCGGCCGATGTCGCGCAACATCGCCTCGACCCCGGCCATGCCGCGAAACCCGCCGACGCGCAGGGCCTTGGCGCCAGACGGCGTCGCCGCCTGCACTTTGGCCGCCGGCGTCCATTCGGAAAAGATGACCAGATCGGGCTCCAGCATGTCGATCACTCCGGCATCGGGGTCGATGACGCCGCCGGTATCCGGCCGGGCCAGGGTGTCGTAGCGGCTGACGCCGACGATGCAGTCGGTCAGCCCGAGCCAGTCGAGAGCGCGGCTGATGTAGGGCGACTGGCTGACGATGCGCGGGCAGTCGGCGGCTTGGGCGAGCCCGGCCGAGAGGGTCAGGCAGAGCAAGGCAATGGCGCGGAATTTCATGGTTTTCCTTTGGTTCGGATTCATTGGCAGGCCTCGCACTCCGGGTTGTGGCTACGGCCGCTGCGCTTAACCTGGCAAGCCAGGTTAGCCTGCGCCGCAACCCGTCGAAGAAGTTGGTCGGGTTTCATTGGCATGCTTCGCACTCCGGGTTGTCTATCGCGCAGAACTTCGGCTCGTCCGGAACCGCCGCCTCGTCGCGCCCGCCCGCTTTCTCGGCCTGGCTGGCGCCCAGCGTGCGCAGGTAGTAGGTCGTTTTCAAACCGCGCAACCAGGCCAGTTTGTAGATTTCGTCGAGCTTCTTGCCGGAAGGCAGCGCCAGATAGAGGTTGAGCGACTGGGCCTGGTCGATCCATTTCTGACGACGGGCGGCGGCTTCGATGAGCCATACCGGGTCGATCTCAAAGGCCGTCGCGTAGCGCGCCTTGAGCTCTTCCGGTACGCGCTCGATGCGGGCCAGCGAGCCGTCGAAATACTTGAGGTCGGCGACCATGACTTCGTCCCACAGGCCGAGCGCTTTGAGGTCGCGGACCAGCGCGTCATTGACCACGGTGAACTCGCCGGACAGGTTCGATTTGACGTAGAGGTTCTGGTAGGCCGGCTCGATGCTGGCCGAGACGCCGACGATGTTGGAGATGGTCGCGGTCGGCGCGATGGCGACGCAGTTGGAATTGCGCATGCCGTGGCGGGCGATGCGTTCGCGTAGCATTTCCCAATTTTGCGAAAAATTCCGGTTGACCGTCACCGCCGTGCCCCGCCCTGCTTCCAATAGCTGAATGGAGTCAAGCGGCAGGATGCCCTGATCCCACAGGCTGCCGGTGAAGCTCGAATAGCGGCCGCGTTCGCGGGCCAGTTCGCTCGATGCCGAGTAGGCGTGATAGCAGACGGCTTCCATGGTCCGGTCGGCGAATTCCACCGCAGCGGTCGACGCGTAAGGCAGGCCGATTTCGTACAGACAATCGGCAAAACCCATGATGCCGAGGCCGACCGGGCGATGCCGCAGGTTGGCGTTGCGTGCCTTGGGCGTGGCGTAGAAGTTGATGTCGACGACGTTGTCGAGCATGCGCAACGCGGTGGTCACGGTGCGGGCCAGCTTGGCCTGATCCAATGCGCCGTCCTTCAGATGCGCCAGCAGATTGACCGAACCGAGGTTGCAGACCGCCGTTTCCTCATCCGAGGTATTGAGCGTGATCTCCGTGCACAGGTTGCTCGAATGCACGACGCCGACGTGCTGCTGCGGCGAGCGCAGGTTGCAGGCATCCTTGAAGGTGATCCACGGATGGCCGGTTTCGAACAGCATGGTCAGCATCTTGCGCCACAGTTGGACGGCGGGAATCTTCTTGTGCAGCTTGAGCCGACCGGCGGCTGCTTCCACCTCGTAGCCGACGTAGGCCGCCTCGAATTCGGCGCCGAATTTGTCATGCAGATCGGGCACGTCGACCGGCGAGAACAGCGTCCATTCACCGTTGTCCATCACCCGCTGCATGAACAGGTCGGGTATCCAGTTGGCCGTGTTCATGTCGTGCGTACGGCGGCGCTCGTCGCCGGTGTTTTTGCGCAGGTCGAGGAATTCCTCGATATCGAGGTGCCAGGTTTCGAGATAGGCGCAGACGGCCCCCTTGCGCTTGCCACCCTGGTTCACGGCGACCGCCGTGTCATTGACCACCTTCAAAAATGGAATGACGCCCTGACTCTGGCCGTTGGTGCCCTTGATCCGGCTGCCCAGCGAACGCACCGGCGTCCAGTCGTTGCCCAGGCCGCCGGCGTATTTCTGCAGCAGGGCGTTTTCCTTGATCGACTGGTAGATGCCGTCGAGATCGTCGGCGACGGTGGTCAGGTAGCACGACGACAGTTGCGAATGCAGCGTGCCGCTGTTGAACAGGGTCGGCGTCGAGCACATGAAATCGAAACTGGAAATCAGGTCGTAGAACTCGATGGCGCGGGCTTCGCGGTCGATTTCATTGAGCGCCAGACCCATCGCGACACGCATGAAGAAAATCTGCGGCAGCTCGATGCGGCGGCCGGCTATGTGCAGGAAATAGCGGTCGTACAGCGTCTGCAGGCCGAGGTAGCCGAACTGCAAATCGCGCTCCGGCTTCAGTGCTTTGGCCAGACGCGGCAGGTCGAAACTGGCCAGACGCGGGTCGAGCAGTTCGGCAGCGATGCCGCGTTGTATGAATTTTGGCCAATATTTCCGGTTGACCGTGGCAAAGTCCTCCGCCGCCACCGGCGCGCCAATCACCTCCTCGCTCAGGCTGGCCAGCAGCAGGCGGGCCGTCGCGTAGTTGTAGCCCGGCTCGCGCTCGATCAGGGTGCGCGCGGCGAGGATCAGGGCCTGCTGCACATCGGCCATGGCGACGCCATCGTAGAGATTCTTCAGCGCCTGATCGAGGATGGTTCGTGCCGAAACGCTCTCGCCCAGCCCGGCGCAGGCAGCTTCGCATGTTTTCAGCAAGGCGGCGATATCGAGCGGCTGGCGCTGGCCATCGACCAGAACATGGAGCACCGGCGCACCGGCCACCTCGGCCAGGCTTCCCCGTTCGGCGGTCCGGCGTTCGCGGTACAGCACGTAGGCGCGGGCGACGTCGTGCTCGCCGGCGCGCATCAACGCCAGTTCGACCTGATCCTGGATGTCCTCGATATGTACCGTGCCACCATCCGGCGAACGGCGCGTCAGCGACCGGACAACCGTCTGCGTCAGGCGGGAAACAACTTCGCGAAGGCGTGACGAAACGGCGCTCTGGCTGCCCTCGACAGCGAGAAACGCCTTGCTCAGCGCAACGGCGATCTTGTCGGCGTCGAACGCAACGAGCGCGCCGTTACGCCGGATGACCTGAAGGGCGGCAACGGCAAACTCGTTGTCGGCAGAAAGTGCGTGAACAGTGGATGGCAAGGCGATTCTCCGTAACGGGGGGCGGAGAACCGGGTGCGCGGGCGGCAATCGAGCGCAGGCCAAGGCTTCGGGAAAATTCCCGATAGCAGATAGGCACAGCACGCAAACGGCCAAAGGACCACGCAAAAACCTCTCGTCCGGGACACCCCGCCCCAAAAACATCAAAGAAAGTTCGTTGCGGCAGGTCTCCTGGCTCTCGGTTCAGCGCGCTTCACCTACCTTCCCGGACGCATCCAGTGGCGTGTGTTGGCGAAGCGCTCGCCGATTACAGTTGCGGGGGCAGCCCCGGAATTCAGACCTTGCGGCCTGGCACCGGATTCCCGTTTTAATCCCCGGAAAGGGAACCATCAACGGGGCGAAGTCTAGCCAAGCCGCCCAGGGCATGTCAAGGAGATAAACAACTAGATGTAGTAGTTATCACTACGAATCAAACTATATAACGGAAAAATCAACCGAATTGACGACTCAACTACGGACCACATGCAGCTCCGGGGGGCGTTTCGCGGTCGCCTGTTGATCCAGCTTTGTCTGGACAAGCTGAAGGGTCACCATGTCCATCCGACTGGTCTGGATCGAGTCGCGAATCACGGCAGCAACGATCTCGGCGACCGTGACATCGCAGCCGGTATCGACGAAATGCTTGAAATAGATCAGCGTAATCCGCGCCCAAGCCGCCGGGCTGATCTGGACGATGAACTCGTTGCGCAAGCTGCGCTGCGCATTTTCCAGGCACTCATCGACCAGGCGCCCCGCGTCGCTCGCTAGTGGCGGCGCCAATAGCGCCAGGCTGGCGCAGATCTGGTCTCTCAAATGATCAAGGTTCATGCCGAAGGCCCTCCCCGATTCAGAAGCATTCCTAACGTCGACCAACAGCCCGGCAGGAAGTTCGGGCTCTGCGACGCGGCGGGGCCGGCCGTAAAGTCGGCTATCATCGTCAGGCTCCAGACCTCATCCCTGCCCCATGCGTCCCCTAGCCTTCGTTGACCTCGAAACCACCGGTGCCACCGCCACCCATGACCGCATCACGGAAATCGGCATTGTCGAAGTCGATGCCGACGGCACCGTTCGCGAGTGGCAGCAACTGGTCAATCCCGGCATGCGGATTCCGCCCTTTATCGAGCAACTGACCGGCATCAGCAACGACATGGTGGCCGATGCGCCGCCGTTCGAGGCGGTGGCCGCCGAAACCATGAAGCGCCTGGAAGGCCGGCTGTTCATCGCCCACAACGCACGTTTCGACTACGGCTTCCTGAAAAACGAATTCAAGCGCCTCGGCATCACCTTCCGCGCTTCGGTGCTGTGCACCGTCAAGCTGTCGCGCGCGCTGTTTCCCGAACACAAGCGGCACAACCTCGACAGCCTGATCGAGCGCCACGACCTGCAGGCCGCCGCCCGGCACCGGGCACTGGCCGATGCCCAGTTGATATTTCAATTTTGGCAAAAAATTCGGGTTGACCGTAGCAACGAGCAAATCGAGGCCGCGCTCAAGGCGCAGAACGCCCATCCCAGCCTGCCGCCGCATCTCGACGCCGGGATCATCGATGAACTGCCGGAAACCCACGGCGTTTATCTGTTCTACGGCGAAAACAACCTGCCGCTCTACGTCGGCAAGGCCAAGGACATCCGCCAGCGCGTGCTCTCGCACTTTGCCGGCGACCACAGCGCCGCCAAGGAAATGGAACTGGCGCAGCAGGTCAAGCGCATCGACTGGATCGAAACGGCCGGTGAAATCGGCGCGCTGCTCAAGGAATCGGCGCTGATCAAGCAATTGCAGCCGTCGCACAACCGCCAGTTGCGCAAGAACGACGAAGCCTGCACATGGACGCTGGTCGACGAAGGCGAAGGCTGGCTGCGCCCGCAACTCGTGGCGCTGGCCGACATCGAGGCCGGCCTGACCAGCGCCTGCTACGGCCTGTTCAAGACGACCAAGGAGGCCAACAACGTCCTGCGCGCCCTGGCCGAATCGCACAATCTGTGCGACGTGCTGCTCGGTCTGGAAAAAGCCAAACCCGGCAAACCGTGCTTCGGCTACCAGCTCCGGCGTTGCAAGGGCGCCTGCGTTGGTGCCGAGCCCTACGCCAAGCACACGGTTCGCCTGATCTCCGCCCTCGTCGGCCTCAAGCTCGTCGCCTGGCCCTTCGCCGGCCCCGGGCTGGTCCGCGAGGGCGACGAAATCCACCTCATCGAAGGCTGGCGCTACCTCGGCAGCGCCGCCTCGGACGAAGAACTGCACACCCTGCTCGACAGCCCGCGCCCGCCTTTCGACCGCGACATCTACAAAATTCTGACGAAATACGTCGGCAAGCTGATTCCGTTATCATCAAGCCGACCATCCTGAACGGAACGATCATGAAAACCGCTGCCCTTGTTCTCGCTGCCATCTCGGCCTTCTCCCTGCCCGTCGCCGCCGAAGAAATCGGCTGCGCGACCACCACCTGGAAGCTGATCGGAGCCAATCACCGGGTCTGCATTTACGCCTACGACGACCCGAAAATTTCCGGCGTCACCTGCCACGTCAGCCAGGCGCGTACCGGCGGCGTCAAGGGCAGCTTCGGGCTGGCCGAAGATCCGTCGCAGTTCTCGCTGGCCTGCCGCCAGATCGGCCCGATCACCCTGCCGGTCAAGCTGGCAGAAGACGAAATCGTGTTCAGCAACGACACCTCAATTTTCTTCAAGGAAACCGATGTCCATCGCTTCTTCGACCACAAGCGCAACGTCCTGATCTACATGGCGATCAGCCGCAAGATCATCGAAGGCGCCCCGGCCAACGCCATTTCGACCGTGCCGATCCAGCCCTGGGGCGGCAAGTAAGGTGAAAACCTCACGCGACGCGATCAGCCCCTACATCACCAAGGACGGTTCCGAAATCCGCGAACTGCTGCACCCGGCCCATCATGGCGCACGAAACCAGAGCCTGGCCGAAGCGCTGGTGCCGGCCGGATGCACAACCTTGCTACACCGCCATGAAGTCACCGAAGAGATTTACCACGTCACCGGCGGTACGGGGGTCATGACGCTGGGCGCTGAAAAATTCCCGATCGGCCCCGGCGACAGCGTGCTGATCCCGCCCGGCACGCCGCATTGCGTGGCGAATACGGGTAAAGCGGCGCTGGTCATTTTGTGCTGCTGTGCGCCGGCCTATGCGCACGAGGATACGGTTTTGCTGGACGCGTCGGCTTAAGGAAAACGCCACCTCTTGGCGTCAGCCCGCCTTCTTCAACCATTCCGGCAGTGTTGCCGAAAGCTGACTCCCCTCGCCCGCCAGATCTCGCTGCTCACCGACAAACAAGTAATACGGCGCCTGAACGCCCGGCAGATACGGAACCGGCGCCCGCAATTCAGCCGAAAACTGCTCGGCAAACAAACGCCTGAGCATCGCCAGATGTTCGCCCGACAGATGCACACCGTCATGGCCGAACCATTTGCGCCAGAAAGTGTTGCTCAATCGACCACCGGCGGCCGGCAGATGAAAATCGACGACACCGATGCGCCCGCCCGGGGCCAGCATGGCCTGGGCATTGGCGATCACCCGCGACCAGTCGGGAATCATCGTCAGCGCGTAGGACATGAAGACGAAATCGACCGGCTGATCGGGCTGCCAGCTTGTCGCATCGGCCTCGATGACCCTGATCCGCTCATGGCCGACCGCCCGTTGCCGCGCCACGTCGAGCAAGGCCGGGCAGAGGTCGACCATGTCGAAGCAGGCAAACTGGCCGGCCCGGGCGCCGATCCGCAGCAGGCTGCTGCCGGTGCCGCAGCCGAGTTCGACGACCCGGGCGCCGGGCTGCAGACCCAGTCGCTCGATCAGTTCCTGCCGGCCATGCAGCAGGCGCTCGCGAAAGGCATCGTAACGGTCGGCCTGCGGCGCATAGAAAGCCTGCAGGCGTTCGGCGTGGCTGCCCGAATTCGGCTGGCCACGCAGCAGGCGCCACAGAATTCGGGCGTCGGCTGCCAGATCAGCCGCGGCCATGTTCCGCCAGTTGGGCAACGACGAACCCGGCATAGGTATGGACGCGATCGTCGCCTTGCAGGCGGGCGGCAAGTTCGCGCTCGAAATTGAGCATTTCCTTGAGCGGCTTGTGCTGCGGGCCGGCCGTCACCCAGTCGAGGAACGGCGGGTTGGCGTGGGCGCTGCGTAGCAGCAGCCGGGCCTTGGGTGCCGCCCGCTCGAAGATGGCGTTCCATTCCTCGATCAGCGCCGCCGGGTAGTAGCAGCTCATCCAGTCCATGTGGTCGAGCAGCACGAAGCGCGTGATCGGCTCGTCGCCAGCCTGCAGGAATTCGGTGACGGTACAGGTGTGCGGCTCGATGCAATCGACCAGGCCGCCCTTGAGCGCGTTGAAGTTTTCTTCCTTCAAATAGGACGGGCAGCAGTCGCGGGTGTAGCTGCCGGTCAGATAGACACGCCAGAAGTAGTTTTCACCGACCGGCAAGTTGCGGAAAACGTATTCGATGGCATCGCGGATGAAGCCGGAAACGCCGCCCGGATGCTGGCCCTGGACCAAGCGGCGCTGGGGATGCGGCACGCCGAGCAGGCTCATGGTCAGCTGGCGGTTGAGCACCCAGTTGATGACCGGCGTCCACAGCTCGCTGGCGATCTTTTCGTCGTAAATCCGGCGCTGTTCTTCCAGGTTTTTCGAGGCGAACAGTTCCGTAACGCGCAGGGCGAGCGCCGGCCGCATGCGGAAATAGGTGCGGAAACCGCGCGCCACAAAGCCGGCCAGGCCATGAAAATAAAAGCTGCCGTGACGGCTTGCGAACCAGTTGTAGCGACGATCCCAGTAGGTTTTGGCGAAGTCGGACAGTTCGGCCCGCAACTGGTGACGGTAAATATTCTTGATGTTGGGGTGAAAGCCGCTGCCGAAAATGGCAAAGAAATCATCGAAACCGAGCTTGCGGATACCCGCCATCTTGAGTTCAAGCAGTGCATTCTGGCGCGGGTTGGCGTCAATCGCATAGACCTTCGCCGGCCCTTGCAGCGCGTAATCGAGCGCATTGCAGCCGGCGCTGGTGATCACCATCACCGTGTCCTGCGGCCCGAGATGCAGGGCCTGGCGGTCGACCGCCGGGTCTTCCCAGCACGTGTTGTAGACCAGCGAGCGCGAATAGAGCGCATCGAAAATCTTCTGGTCGATGCGGTCCTTGAGGGTCAGATTGAGAGCGGGTACGGCCAGGTTCTGCGGTGCGGGTGCGTTCATGTCGGCGCGGGTCGGTTGGGAATTTCCCGAAATTAAGCGCCGCGTGTTACGACCCCATGACAAACGGCAATCGATCGCACATCGGGCCCGCTTTCCGGCCCGCAGCCATTTCAATTTTGGCCGTTTTTTCCGGTTGACCGTGGCATCCGGCGCCCGGTAAAAGTTTGATACAAACCGTCGCAAAAACACCCATCGAAAAAAGTCCAATCGGGGCAAAACTGTGGGTCTACTGATTTTGCAAAAGGAGAGACCGATGCAGACTGATCCCCATTGGCAAGAACAGACCCTTGCCCGCTTCATTCTGGCCTCCCGCCAGCACCTCGGCCTGATCCAGGCGCCCACCAGCCTCAGGCC
This sequence comes from Ferribacterium limneticum, assembly GCF_020510585.1. Lineage (GTDB taxonomy): Bacteria > Pseudomonadota > Gammaproteobacteria > Burkholderiales > Rhodocyclaceae > Azonexus. The sequence continues at coordinate 2,242,098 of NZ_CP075190.1, forward strand.
GCCGCGCCGCGTTGCCGGATCAAGCCGCAAGTTGTTGCGCTCGCTGGTCGTCGCCAGTTCTCTCGGCGCCTTGTTCGGTGCCCCGGCATTGGCCAGCGAAACCAGCAACGAACCGGCCAAGCGCAGCCCGAACGAACACGGCACACGAATGAAAGCCAACGACCATAGCGCCCACGCGCACCGGCTTTCCATCCACGGCCGAAATCGCTGATCAATATCCCCAAACCCACGCAACAAGAGGTAGCCATGAACCGTAATTCACTGAAGATGACCGTCGCCGCCATCGCTGTCGCAGCCGCCATGGGCGGCGCCTATTCGCTCGGTCAGAACGTGCCTTTCGGCCACGCCAACGCAGCCACCCAACCGACTGCCGCCGTCGCCGCTCCGGCAATCAACATCACCACCCCCAACGGCCTGCCCGACATGCGCAGCATCGTCGCCAGCAACGCCCCGGCCGTGGTCAATATCAGCGTCACCGGCACGCGCAAGACGGCGGCTACTGGCCCCGACCTGCAGCAGATGGACCCGAACGACCCGTTCTTCCAGTTCTTCCGCCACTTTCGCGGCCAGATGCCGGAAAGCAACCAGCCGCTGCACGGCCTCGGCTCCGGCTTCATTGTCACGGCCGATGGCACGGTGCTGACCAACGCCCATGTCGTCGATGGCGCCGAGGAAGTCACCGTCAAGCTCAACGACAAGCGCGAATTCAAGGCCAAGGTGCTTGGCCTCGACAAGGCCAGCGACGTCGCCGTGCTCAAAATCGACGCCAAAAACCTGCCAACGGTAAAGCTGGGCACCTCGCTGCAAACCCAGGTCGGCGAATGGGTGCTCGCCATCGGCTCGCCCTACGGCTTCGAAAGCAGCGCCAGCGCCGGTATCGTCTCGGCCAAGTCGCGCAACCTGCCGGATGGCAGCTACGTGCCCTTCATCCAGACCGACGTTGCGGTCAATCCAGGCAACTCCGGCGGCCCGCTGTTCAACATGAACGGCGAAGTGATCGGTATCAACTCGCAGATCTACTCGCGCAGCGGCGGCTACCAGGGCCTCTCCTTCGCCATCCCGATCGAGGTGGCGATGAACGTCGAGAAGCAGATCGTCGCCCACGGCAAGGTCCAGCGCGGCAAACTCGGCGTCAGCATCCAGGAAGTCAATCAGTCGCTGGCCGACACCTTCGGCCTCGCCAAGCCGGCCGGCGCGCTGGTCGCCTCCGTCGAAAAAGGCAGCCCGGCCGCCAAGGGCGGGCTGGAACCGGGCGACGTCATCCTCGGCATCGACGGCAAAACCATCGAAGCTGCAGGCGAACTGCCGGCCGCCGTCGCCACCAAACTGCCCGGCGAATCGGCCCGCCTGCAAGTCTGGCGCAAGGGCCAAACGCGGAACATCGACGTCAAGGTCGGCAGCTTCGGCGAGGAAAAAGTGGCAGCCAACGAAGCGCCATCCGCCGACAAAGGCCGGCTCGGCGTCGCCGTCCGCCCGCTGACGCCGGAAGAACAGCGCCAGGCCGAAGTCAAAGGTGGCCTGCTCGTCGAACAATCCGGCGGCGCCGCCAGCCGCGCCGGCATCCGCCCGGGCGACATCATACTTTCGGTCAACGGCCAGCCTATAGGCGACATCGACCAGCTACGCGGCATCATCGCCAAATCCGGCAAGAAAGCCGCCATCCTGATCGAACGCGGCGACTCACGAATATTCGTGCCAGTCGATCTGGGTTAAACGTCAAAAAGGCCGTTCATCCGAACGGCCTTTTTAATAAATACATGGGAGAGTTAGTCAATTTGCGAACATGGCGGCAAAGTGCCGATTGCCGGCGGGTGACAAATCGATGCTCGACGATGGCTTGATGTTCATCAAGCAAGGAATCTAGGCCTTACCCACACCCTTTCTCTGCGCCTCAGCCAGAAGTTCTCTGGCCACCTCCTGCGCCATCATCAACGTCTCTTCCGCATCTTCCTTTGCCACCCGAAGGGTGTTCGCTGCAGCCTTCTGCGCTACCAGCAGGGTTTCCTGCGCTGTTTCAGACAAGCTACCAGCCACCGCCGCTACTGAAGACAGTGCCATTGCGACGATCGCCTCGGCTGCTATTACCGCCAGCGCCGTCGTCTCAGCCCGCTTCGCCAGCTTTTCCGCAGCTATTGCTGCATCCAGCGACATCTGCCCGTTTTCTATGTCAAACGCCAAGGCATCTGTGCCATCCCTGCTCCCGAGGCTGGCATTCAAGTTGAGGAGAATTACCATTTCCTGCTCTGGCGTCGCGACAGCTGTTTCTGCGTAAGTTTTCATACAGACTCCGGTCTTTGGTTTTTCATCTGTTCGCCTGGCATATCCAGAAATGGCGGAAATATAGGGCAATTACCAAACGCTGTATGTGCGCCAGCGCACAGGCCCACAACAAATGATTTCCAGAGAAATACAGTTAACAGCCGGATTTGTGGCAATGCCACAGACAAAGGGCGACCGCTGCCGTGGCGGGCGCTAGCCCTGTCAGCTACTACTTCCGTTTTGACGCGTGTCGGTTACCAGCGGAAAACGCCTTCGTATCTACGCTTATCGCTGATCGACAGCTTTTTTTGTTGCTGCTGTCCGTTCATCGAAACCTTGATCACATAGCTCCCCGACGGCAACCGGGCCAGCAGGAACGGTCCCGCCGAATTGGCTTCAAGAACCGTCTCACCCTTGGGATTGAGCACGACCACATCGACGCTCCCCAGATAAGAACCATCACGCTCGGAAAAAAGAAGCTTCAGATTGAAATCCCGTTCACGCAAGCGGATTTCATCCCGCTCCTCATCACCGATACCACCACTGACATAGGTGACATTTCCATATTGTTTTTCCACAAGCGTGGAAGCATCACCTTGCGCCAACGCATGCGAAGGCAGCAAACAGGAGAGCAGCAGATACACGAGAGAAAAGAGTTTTGTCATGACAATCACCTTTCCATTGAAACGCACAATTCAAGCGTAGCCTGCTGCGGCAATTCGTCAAATATTCTCCCGGAGACAAATGGCTTAATTGACGATGCGAAATGGCAGTCGGTAGGCAACAAAAACTGCCAGCTCCATCGCCATCAGGCAGCCACGGTAAAATACCCGTAATAAATAACGGTTAGAGTCTGTGCCTCTGGAGACAAAGACAATACGGATTTCAAATGACAAACAAAATTGAAGAACTGCGCCAGAAGGCGATTCAGCTGTGCGCCGAGCACGGCGTTACGGTGCGCTCCTATGGGCAAGCTTGGTGGCTGGTCGGCAACGGGATAAATCGCGTCGTAGCCGAACTGGCAGGACTGTGCCGCACCGACATCACCCCGCTTGCCATCGCCGAGCGCTAGGCGTGGCGCAAGAGCAGCCACAGCAAGCCCCAATCCCATCCACCGGTTCGACACCCAGCCAGGATTGGCACGCCATGCGACTCGCCCAAGCCCAACAGCAAAGAGGCGATCTCTAATCGGGATTTTCGTGCTGCAACCAGGGTGACCTGGCACAATCTCGGGGCCTCAGCGCTCTGACTGATTATTTCTCACCCAAAAATATCCACAATTCCACGCGAATCCTGCCAGTTTTTTCTGATCGCTGAACCCCACCCAGTGGAATTAACGTGCCCTGAACAGCCGGATGACACGGGGAAACGTAGTGTCTTATACGGTCAAGGTTTGTTCATTTGCCCGAAGTTGACGTTGAACGGAAAACAAAGGGCATCCGAAGATGCCCTTGTCTAGTCATACTGCACCGAAAAAATCAGCACATCTGTGACGATCTATCAGAAACCAACCATATAGTTAATATAGGCCGTCGTGGAACCCGTACGCTGGAACGCAAGTTCCTGGTAGTAAATTTCGGCCGACAGGCGTTGCCCCTTGGCAACTTCATAGTAGGCACCAACGGAAGCAACCGGGCGAGTCCGATTGATGCTGTTATCGAAACTTTCCGAGGTCAAGCCTGCAATTCCGCTTGCCGCCAAGTTATCAACTTTGTGCTCAAGGTCCTGCTCGATGCCTAGACTTCCAGTCAAATTGATTTTGGGGGCAAGGTGATGATTCACCTTGACGCCCAGCAAAGCGCTGGTCGAGCGGTCGTTCAGGGCGGTGAAGGTTAGCGGTGTGGAAACACCCGTTTCGGTGTAGCCATCCTGTTGGATATTCGTGTAGCGCACAGCCAGATAGGGTCGCAACAACGTACTGGTACCGTAGTTAAAAGCGTAGCTCAACTCTCCAACATAACTTTCTGTCGTAAGCGTGGTTGAGCCCCTGCCCGCCTCCGAACCGCCGGCTACGTCACGGGTAATATCAACCCCTTTGGATTGGTAGGCATTTGCTAATTTAACTTGCCAGCCCATCCCATCTTTATTCTGATTCCATACGCCGAACATGCCCATCAAAGGAAGGCGATTATTGAGTTGGATACCAGTTGGCGTATTGTTACTGACGCTCTCATCGACAAAGGCGCCAATCCGGATATTTTGGGTGGCTTTGTAGCCAAGCACCAGAACACCATTGGTCGTTTCCGAATTCGGGCTATTTACCGATGTATAACGCCCCCCAACCGACACGCAAACACCGTTGGTGTTGAACAGGTTGCACTCATAGGTGTTCATGTTGGCAAAGTTGGATGCAATCGCGCTGGCGTTGAATACGTTACGCAACTTATGTGTTGTCTGCAGCAATGCAACTTGTGTATCAGCAGCAGATGGTCCGGCAGAAAACAGCACGTAGTTGCCAATATTCACCAAGGCCCCAGAATACGTAATGGTGCCATCCGAGTTGATTTGCATAACATTACCGAGCGTATTCAATGCCAGTGTCCCGCCACCGTAGCTGAAATTAAAACCAGGAGCGAACGAAGTAAGGTTACGACCAGAAAAAAGTAGCGTGTTGTTAACCGCATCACGTACCGTGATCGTTGTGGCTGATCCGAAACCCGCGATTGCATTGATTCCGCCGCCATTTGGCAAGCCCGCAATGTTTCGACTGGCTCCGTTACCGAAGTTACCTTCAGAGTTGCTAATCGTAAATCCCTTGCCATCAGCAAAGGCAAAGGTCGTAACGCCCGCCCCGGTTGGAAAGTAAATCGTGTTTGCCGAAGGTTGCGAGAAACCTGAGTCGTTTGATGAAACAGTGATCCCATTGATGGTGTAACTGACGGCATGAACCTGAGCGATTTGACCAAACAGCAAGCCAATAGCAAGAGCGCTTGCCCGCGGCAGATGAATATTTCGAAGCTGAACTGACATTGCGACCCTTTTTGTTGTTGGTATTTATAAAGATTTTGCTAATTATGCAGTAAAAAGTGGGCTAGCAAGAGCACTCATCTTTGAGTTGACGGGGGTTTTACTTATTGGCGTCTGCCAGCAGTCTGATGCCGAGCGGCGATACCTAAAGTTTGGACTTCTGATTTTGAGCCAAGCACGGCCAGATGCAGAAATTATCCGGCCCGGAAAGACAAAAGCCCCTATCGGGGCTCATTGCGCAACCGCTTATGCCGGGGATGAAGCCGGCAATGCCTTGATCAGTTCAGTTTTTCCGGGCTGCCGCAGCACTGCTTGAATTTCTTGCCGCTGCCGCAGGGGCACGGGTCGTTGCGGCCGGCTTTGTCGCCTTCGCGCTGGACGGTGCCGCCCGTGCGCTTGTTGCGCCAAAAGTTGTACAGAGTCTGGACGATGACCGGCAGATTTTCCTGGATATCGGCTACCAGGCGGGCTTCTTCGGCGGGTGGGAACCAGCGTTCGCCGCTTTTTTCGGCGTCTTCCTTGAGCATGCCGTTGAGCAGGAACATGGGTTCGAGCAGTTCGGACAGGTCGTCTGCATGCTTGCCGGCCATTTCGTACCAGTCGCCGGCCAGGCCGGCGCCGAAGACGTAGGAGTCGGCCCAGGCTTCGTAATCGTATTCGGTGCAGCTCTCGTCGAGCGGATAGAGCACCGGAGCAATCGTTTCGTCGGCCAGCAGTGCGGCGGCGAGGTCGTTGTTGAGGCGCATGAGCAATTCGAGCGCGGCTTCGACGTCCGGGTTGCCGCCGGCTTCGAGGCCCTTGCCGAGGGCTTCGGTCAGCCAGATGGCGGGAGGGACCGGCTCGGGAGCGCTGACAACGGCGCACAGCATCGCTTGAATCTCGTCGAGGCGCATGGCCTCGCCCTGGAAAACTTCGGATTCGAGCAGTTCTTCAAGCCGGTCAAGATCGGCATCGGTCAGGGGTGTTGGGTTCATCGCTTTAGTCCTCGGCAATTGCAGAATGATAGCCCAGAACCGCCCTGCCCGCAGCCTCCGGCTGCCATCTGCCTATTCCAAAATGGCGCCAGCCAGGCAGCCCGTCGCTTCAATTTGCTGCGGCACATCAATATCCTTGAGCGCGCCGGGATCATCAACCGGGCAAAGCACCAGGGATGCCGGATCGGCCCCGAGAATGGCCTTCCCGCCCTGGTCGCCGGTCAGCGCCAGTAGTGCAGGCAAATGCTTGGCTGCGAAACCGACCGGGTGGCCCATGTTCCCGTCGAATACCGTCCGGGCCATGTGGGCGCCACCCTGCAAGGCGTGAAGGACTGCACGGTAGCTGGCTGGCTGGATGTAAGGCATGTCGGCCAGCGCGACCAGCCAGCCAGCGGCATCGGCGGTTGCCGCGACGCCGCGGGCCAGACTGTGGCCCATACCCTGCTCCGCCGCCGGACAAACAACCGTTTCCAGCCCCTCTGCCGCTAGCAGGCCAGCCAGCGCCGTATCGTCGGGCCGGATAACGACGATGGTTCGCGAACACGAGGCGGCCAGATGGCGGGCCGAGGCGAGTGCCATCGGCGTGCCGTCGGGCAATGGATGGAGGCGCTTGTCGGCGCCGAAACGCCGGCTACTGCCCGCCGCCAGCAAAATGCCGACAATCTGGCTCATGCGACGCGGCAGGCATAGGGATCGGCGACTTCCACGGTCAACCGGAAATTTTGCCCATTTTTCAAAGCGGTCATTTCGGCCAGGATGGAGACGGCGATTTCCGGCGGCGTCCGGCTGCCGATAGGCAGGCCGACCGGGCCGTGCAGACGGTCGACTTCGGCCTGCGAGAGGTCGAAATACTGCAGCAGCCGTTCGCGACGCTTGCTGTTATTGGCCTTGGAGCCGAGCGCGCCGACGTAGAAAGCTGGCGACTTGAGGGCTTCGAGCAGGGCCATGTCGTCGAGCTTGGGGTCGTGGGTCAGCGCCACCACCGCGCTGCGCGGATCGAGGCCGAGTTCGGTCACGGCATCGTCGGGCATCGCGGCGATGCGCTCGGTGCCGGCGACGTCCCAGCCGTCGGCATACTCGCTGCGCGGGTCGCAGATGTAGACGCGATAGCCGAGGGCCTGCGCCATCGTCGCCAGGTAGCGCGAAATCTGTCCGGCGCCGATGATCAGCAGCCGCCAGGCCGGGCCGTGCAGGGTGATCAGCGTCTGACCATCCCACTGCAGGCTGTCGCCGGCGCTGCCACCTTCGAGGCTGACTGCACCAGTCGCCAACACCACCCGCCGATGCACCAGTTGGCCGGTGGCTATGCGCTGGGCGAGTTGTTCGAGCAGTGCGGCATCCGGCGCCGGTTCGAGCACCAGCTCCAGCGTGCCACCGCAAGGCAGGCCGAAGCGATGCGCCTCGTCGGCCGTCACGCCGTAGCGCAGCAGGCGCGGCGCGCTGCCGGTGAACTCACCGGCAGCGGCCCGGCGGATCAGATCGTCCTCGATGCAGCCGCCGGAGACCGAGCCTTGCACCTGCCCGTCGTCGCGCAGGATCATCCAGGCGCCCGGCGGCCGCGGGGCGGAACCCCAGGTCCGGGCGACGGTGATCAGCGCGAAGCGATGCCCGGCCACCGCCCATTTGCGGGCGGCGTCGAGGACCTGCGTATCGAGGCTGTCCATCTCAAGCCACCAGCTCGGCGGTGTTAAACGGCATCTTGTGCAGGAATTTGCCGGTTGCCGCGGCGATGGCATTGGCTACGGCCGGCGCCAGCGGCGGCACCCCGGGTTCGCCGATACCGGTCGGGGCAGCGGTTGAAGGAACAATATGAACTTCGACCTTCGGCATATCGCCAATGCGCAGCAACGGGTAAGTATCGAAATTGCCCTGCTCGACACGTCCGCCCTTCAGCGTAATCTCACCGCTCATGGCAGCGGACAGCGCAAATCCAACCGCGCCTTCGACCTGCGAACGGATATTGTCCGGGTTGATCGCAGTGCCGCAATCGACGGCGCAAACCACGCGGTCGACCTTGATCGAGCCATCTTTCTTGACCGTCACCTCCGCCACCTGGGCGACGAAGGAGTTGAACGATTCATGCACCGCCACGCCGCGGCCGCGACGCTCGCCGGCTGCCGCCTTGAGCGGCGTTCCCCAGTTCGCCTTCTCGGCCGCCAGCTTGAGCACGCCGGCATGCTTGGGATGCTCGGTCAACAATTCGAGACGCAGGGCGACCGGGTCCTTGCCCATCGCCGCCGCGACCTGATCGAGAAACACCTCAGTTGAATACGCTGTGTGTGACGAACCAACCGAGCGCCACCAGAGCACCGGCACACCGATATCGGTCGGCGTGTGCAAATCGACCAGCAGGTTGGGGATGGCGTAAGGCAGATTGGAAGCGCCTTCGACCGAAACGTGGTCGATGCCGTCCTTGACCAGCATGGCCTCGAATGGGGAGCCAGTAATGATCGACTGGCCAACCAGCCGGTGATGCCAGCCGACCAGCTTGCCGCTACCATCGAGCGCCGCCTCCAGCGCGTGGTGGAACATGGGCCGGTAATAGCCGCCGCGCATGTCATCCTCGCGCATCCAGACCAGCTTGACCGGTGCCCTGCCGTTGATCGCCTTGACGATGTGCGCCGCTTCCAGCACGTAATCAGACTGCGTACAGGCCCGGCGCCCGAAGCTGCCGCCGGCGTAGAGCATGTTGAGCTTGACCTGTTCCGGCTTGAGGCCGAACAGTGCCGCCACCCGACCCTGATCGACAGTCTGGAACTGCTCCCCGTTCCACACGTCGCAGCCATCAGCCTTGAGCTGGACGACGCAGTTCATCGGCTCCATCGCGGCGTGGGCGAGGTAGGGGAAATCGAAGGAGGCGCTGACCACTTTGGCGGCGCCGGCAAAGGTTTTTGCCGTATCGCCCTTGTTCGCGGCGATCAAGCCGGGCTTTTTGGCCATTTCCTTGTATTGGGCCAGAATTTCATCGCTGCCCAGCTTGAAAGCCTTGCTGTCGTCCCAAACAACCGACAGTGCATCGCGCCCTTTCTTGGCGCTCCACGTATCACTGGCCAGCACGGCAACGCCCTGCGGGATCTGCACGACATCGACGACGCCCTTGATCGCTTTGGCCTTGGTTGCGTCGAATGACTTCACCGTGGCGCCGAATTGCGGCGGATGGGCGACCACGGCGACCAGCATGCCGGGCAGGAAAACGTCCTGTGTGAATTGCGCCGTGCCGTTGGTCTTGGCCGCGCTGTCCTTGCGCTTGGCTTGCTTGCCGATCAGACGGAAATCCTTGGGGTCTTTCAGTTTGACCTCGGTCGGCACGGTTTCCTTGGCGGCATCGAGCGCCAGTTCGCCAAAGCTGGCTTTACGGCCGCTGCCGGCGTGACTGACCACGCCGTCGCGAACGACAATTTCCACCGCGCCGACATTCCAGCGCTTGGCGGCGGCCGAAACCAGCATGGCTCGCCCGCTTGCCCCGGCTTTGCGCATCTGGTCCCAGGAATTGGCCATCGCCGTGCTGCCGCCAGTGCCTTGGGCCGGGCCCCAGAAGGTGTTGTTGTAGCGCTTGGCATCAGCCGCGGCGCCTTCGACGCGAACGTTTTTCCAGTCGGCATCGAGTTCGTCGGCCAGAATAGTCGCCAGGCCGGTGTAGGTGCCCTGCCCCATTTCGAGGTGCTTGGACATGACAGTCACGCTGTTGTCGCTGCCGATTTTCAAAAATGCGTTAATTTCCGAGTTGACCGTGGCAACGGCGCCCAACTTGCCAGCAGCGGCTGCCGTGACGGCCGGCAGGCAGAAACCCAGCGTCAGGCCGGCGCTGCCTTGCAGGAAACGGCGGCGGCTAAGGTTCTCAATGATGATTTCGCTCATGATTTATCTCCTCAGGCCAGCGCTTTGGCGGCTTCGTGGATGGCAGCGCGGATGCGCACGTAGGTGGCGCAGCGGCACAGGTTGCCCGACATGGCGGTATCGATATCGGCATCGGTCGGCTTGCGGTTCTGGCTGAGCAGCGCGACGGCACTCATGATCTGGCCGGACTGGCAGTAGCCGCATTGGACAACATCGAGTTTGCGCCACGCTTCCTGGACGACCTTGCCGACGCGCTCGGCATCGACCGCCTCGATGGTCCTGATCTTGCGCCCGACCACTGCCGAGACCGGCGTCGAACAGGCGCGCACCGGTTCACCATCGACATGCACCGTACAGGCGCCGCACAGGGCCTGGCCGCAGCCGTATTTCGTCCCGGTCATCTGCAAGGTGTCGCGCAGCGCCCAGAGCAGCGGCGTATCGGGCGCCACATCGAGGTGATGTGCCTTGCCGTTAATAGTCAGTTTGATCATCTGCATGCTCCTCGTCGGAATGGGATCAGCAGCCATCCCGTGGCCACTGTTTGTGCGAATAGTGTGGGCGATGCAACTGGGCAAGCGATAACCCAATCGTGCAGACTTATTGCCTGATCCTCCAGAATATGTCCGCAGCCTCTCGCCGGCCAGCGCCAAAACCGCTACTCTCCAGTCATGGATACTGCCGTTCTGACCACGCCTCGCCCAAATAATTCCAACGCCATGGATGACGCCGAACTGGCGCGCCAACGCGCGGAACTCGCTGCCATCATCAGCCGCCACTGCCAGGCGGACGGCGCTGTCGACACGGCCATTCCCAACCTCAAGCTTTTCCGCGGATCGAACACCGAAGTGCCGAACTGCGCCATCATGACCTCGGTATTCGCCATGATGGCCCAGGGCGCCAAGCGCATTACGGTCGGCGACGACACCTACGACTACGACGCCCGCCATTACCTCATTTCATCGGTCGATCTGCCGATTTTCGCGCGCATCACCCGGGCCACCGTTGCCGAGCCCTACCTCGGTCTGGGGCTCGCCATCGACCCGCTGAAGATCAACGAACTGACCGCCGCCATGCCCAAAAATCGGGCCCAGGAAGCCGTTGACCGCGGCATTGCCGTCGGCCTGCTCAGCGTCGACATCCAGAACACCGCCCTGCGCCTGGCCCGATTGCTCGATACGCCAGCCGACATCCCGGTACTCGCCCCGATCATCGAGCGCGAACTGCTCTATCGCCTGCTCGCCGGCCCGCTCGGTTCGCGCCTGCGCCAAGCCGCCGCCAGCGGTAGCCACAGCCACCAGATCGTCCGCGCCATCGACTGGCTCAAAGCCAACCTCGACCAGCCGCTCAGCATCGAACGCCTGGCCAGCCTGTCGAACATGAGCCGGTCGTCGCTGCACCACCATTTCAAGGCGCTGACCGCCATGACGCCGCTGCAATACCAAAAGCAGCTGCGCCTGCAGGAAGCCCGCCGCCTCATGCTGGTCAGCGACACCGATGCCGCCTCGGCGGCGCATCATGTCGGCTACGAAAGCCCCTCGCAATTCAACCGCGAATATCGCCGCATGTTCGGCGCCCCGCCGGGCCGCGATGTCGCGCAGTTTCGCCAGAGCCAAACCGCCTGAACCTACGCCGGCCACGCTGGTCAGACTTGGCCACCTCAAGGAAACAAGCATGCCGAAAATCGAAAAAACCGACGCCGAATGGCGTGCCCAGCTCGATGAAACCGAATACCGCGTCACCCGCCAGAAAGGCACCGAACGCGCCTTCACCGGCAAATATTGGGACACCCACGAAGACGGCACCTACCACTGCATCTGCTGCGGCGCCCCGCTTTTCCGCTCGGAAGCCAAGTTCGACTCCGGCTGCGGTTGGCCGAGCTTCCACACGCCGAACGACGAAAAACTGATCGACGAACACGTCGACCGCAGCGTCGGCATGATCCGCACCGAAGTCACCTGCCACGACTGCGGCGCCCACCTCGGCCACGTCTTCGACGACGGCCCGGCACCGACGGGACTGCGCTACTGCATCAATTCAGCGTCGCTCAAGCTGGAGAAGGATGGGGAGTGAGGAGCGGGCGAGGTTCACCGTACGACCACAACTCGGCCCGAAGCCGGTGGTCGATCTCTTGCTATTGACTGGCAGCGACGTGCCCTTTGCGGACGTAGGCAGATTTGGAAAGCGGTTGTCCAGGAACAATTGAAATGAGGGCCTGCGCGGCTTTTCGCGCAGGTCTGGTGGAATGAGGGGGTGGGCTGCTTGCGCTAAATACTTTTTGCATTTCCATTTTCAGTAGCCAAACGAGGGCGCGACTTCAATTGGTTCAATAATCCAGGCCACGTGCCAACCTGGCGTATCAGCAGTGGCAGAACGCTTAGGAACAGGTGTGTACCGTCATAGAACTCGCTAGCAATTCGCATGACTTCCCGTTCATCGAGTTGCCTGATTGAACGATACTGAAGCAGAGCATCCGGGTCTCGGTGAGCAATGGTGGCGTTTCGTAAGAACGAGAACTGCTTTTGCGCCTTCTGCTGAGCAGTGCGAACCGTCCGGAGTGCTTGCGTAGCCAGACGTTTAGCCTCATCAGGAACACCTGCATTTTCAAGTGCGGTTCGCAATTTCGCTCCCGCCACCTTATCCATGTCGAGTTCATGAATGGTAAGGAGAATGATTCGGGCACAAAGAGAGCGCTTCCATGGATCTGGGTGAGTAAGCGCATCGATCTTTACGGACTGCATGTCTCTATCTGCGATGAGAAAGAATAATCCGAGATTGAGTAGGATGGCAGAGGATTCAAAGCCGTATCTCCGGCTCTTCGCGGTCTGCCTTGCAAGTTCAGCGAGAGCGCTCGCAACAGCTCTCTCCCTTTCCCGTTCCTTGAACGGGAGTACGCGCCGCATTATGAACCGAGCGACACTTCTGCCGTTAGCACGCATACGGAGCCGGACGTACCTCTCTATCAGAGGCGGGTTCTGTTCAAGCAGCTTTCGTTGCTCGGTCATCGCTAGGTCAAGCAGCCCAACGCTCGAATTAAAGGGCGCCGCAAGGCGTCCCGTTGAATGAGGGGGTAGGCGTTGCTGCGCTCAAAACTTGCCTCGGACCTTGAAGGCGGCGGCTGTGCTCGGAATGGGGATCGACTCACTTCCGCGCTGCTTGATGGTAGCAATTGGAATTTGCCGAGCGAACTCGAGCAACTTCGCTGATTCCTCTTCTATTTCGCGTGATATCCGGCTCCGTAGTTCCTCAGCTAGGCTCCGAAGGAGCTGAACGTCTTTAACACTCAACGTTGCCAGTCGTCCGCGATCAACCGTAATGTGGCTTGGTGCCTGGATCTCGGAGAACTGTGGCGACAGCATGACGAACACTTGGTTGTCTTCGAGCTGACTGACGGAATGTGCAATGTACTTATCGCGCAGTACCTTGAAAAATGCGTGAGCGTCGCGAAGAGGAGTGGCAAGGTACTCAACCCACTCCGTGGGAATGCCCTGCCGTGCTCCGCTTGTGAAAGTTCGTCCGTAGCGGACCACCGCGGCAAACATCAGATCGCCAAGCGCCTGAAAGTCCTCAACCCATGCGAGCCCGTTGCCTTCTGGGACGTTGCTGAGGCCTGCCATAAGCTTCTCGCATCGGTTGCACAGCCGGACTACTGCCTCGAGATCGGAGTCGATGCCAGACAAATCCGAGAGGCGCTGGGCCTCAGGGACGGAGAAGTCATATCGGCTAGGGATGATCCATGCACTCATTTGCGACACCTAACGTTTGAATTCACCGGTCTCCGCGGCTTTTTGCGCAGGTCCGGTGGAATGATTTGTTAGCCACTGATATTCCACTGAACTTTATCTGCGTGCTTTCTAAAAGCTGTGCGCGTTTCAGAGCTCCAATTGTGACGTGACTGAAAGCAAAGATCGACGAAGCCCAATGCCTTAGTTAGAAAGTCTGTGCCAGTCCGGAACAGTGAAGGCTGCTCTCTAGCATAAACATCCAATGCTGGTTTAGCGCGCAGATAAGCACGCTCGACGTCAGAGATGTGTTTATAGAGGCCAATATCAATATCAGCTAATAATTGTGTTTCCCAAAATGGGTCCGCAGGTAAATTCGGAAATAGCTTAGTTGTTAAGTTACGGAGTTCTATAGCTGTAACACCATCTGATGTTTTTTCGTCATGAGAAAGTAATCGGCAAACTCGATCTGCGATGCATGGAATACCTTCATCTACACGCGCTGCCATGCGGTCAGCTAATAACGGAGCGTGCTGCCATACTTCGGGATACTCAATGTTGTACCAAATCGGGACTATTCGGCTTGATCCATTGCTTTCGCTCGCAAAAAGTGCGGCTAGCTCTTTCTTTGGCCAAGCACGAGAAAAAAAAGCCTCGCTGAGAACAACAATCCCAAATCTCGATTGCGTGAGGCCGTGAGAAATCGATTCCGAAATACTTGCGCCTAAGGAGATTTCCCACTTGTCCAACCAAACTTTCACTCCGCGATCTTTCAATGCCTCGGCGAGGGGTAGTACAAAACGCTCTTTATCCGGGCTTGCGTGCGAAATAAACAAATCCCAAGTATTCATCAGCTACTTTCGTTTCAATGGTTTTGGCGTATTTATGGCTAACGAGGAAATAACCCGCGCTGCGCGGCCTTATCGCGCAGCGTCGGGTTGATTGCAGGGTTAGAGCTACGGAACCCGCTTGACATGAAAGCTCCGTTGAGGTGCCCCCGGATTTAGTGCCAAGGGCCTTTTAGTAAAAGTCCTTGGGTTGCACTGCTAAAGACACTCTTCCACGGCCGGCAGGTCGGAACGCGTTGTCCGATGCTTGGCCGCAAACTCTGCCGGAGTTTGGTAACCCAGCGCACTGTGGGGCCGGTGCTGGTTGTAATCCCGGCGCCAGACAGCGATCAGGATACGAGCCTCAGCCAGACTCGTAAACCAGTGGTCATTCAGACACTCGTCCCGGAATCGGCCATTGAAGCTCTCGATGAAAGCATTCTGGGTCGGTTTGCCTGCCTGGATCAGTTTGAGCTGAACGCCATGCTGACAAGCCCACTGGTCGAGTGCCTTGCCGGTAAATTCAGGCCCTTGGTCGGTCCGGATGGCCTTGGGGTAGCCACGGAACCGGGCTGCCTGATCAAGCACCCGCGTGACGTAATGCCCCGAGATGCCGAAGTCGACTGCCAGATCGACAGATTCCTTGCTGAAATCATCGACGATGGTCAGCACCTTGATTCGTCGGCCGCTGGCCAAGGCATCACTGACAAAATCCATCGACCAGACCTCGTTCGGACCCGAGGGCAGCTCAAGTGCTTGCCGTTCGACCGCGACACCATGCCGCCTCTTGCGCCGCCTGACCGTCAGGCCGGCATCGCTGTAGAGCCGATAGAGTCGTTTGTGATTGACCGCAACACCTTCCCGTCGAACCAGAGCGTGCAGGCGCCGATAGCCGAACCGGCGCCGCTCTCCGGCGAGTTCGACCAGTCTGGCCTGTAATTGCTCATTCTCTGGCTGCGCCTTTGACGCGTAGTGCAGCACCGTGCGCGATAGACCCACCAGCTGGCAGGCACGGCGTTCGGAAATCTTCGTCGATTCCTGCATCACCATGACTGCCTCACGCTTTTGCTGGGGGCTCAGCGTTTTCGGCCTAAAGCCGCTTTCAGCGCCTCCGCATCGAGGATCGATTCGGCCAGCAGCCGCTTGAGCTTGCCATTCTCGGCTTCGAGCTCCTTCAGCCTCTTGGCATCCGGAACCGTCATCCCGCCGAACTTCGCTCGCCAGTTGTAGAACGATCCGTCACTGAAGCCATGTTGCCGGCACAGCTCCTTGATCGGTATTCCGGCTTCCGCCTGCTGCAAGAAACCGATGATCTGCTCTTCTGAAAACCGCTTCTTCAAGTCCATTCTCCTTCTCGAAAACGGACTTTACTAAATTCCCCGTGGCACTGTTTATTGGGGGCACCTCACCGTTTAACCAAGAGGCTTCCGTTGTGAATTACAGAGAGCGTCCAAGTTCCAGGCACCAATTCGTGCTCTTCACTGAGGAAATTACAGTCAACTGTCTCGATCACTCCCAGCTTAGTGTTTTGACGCAGGTTTTCCTCGAAGTGATCGAGGGACCTTCCATCGGGACGAGTTAAGACCGGATGCTCTAAGCGGTAGGTGATTGTTGCCGAGGGCGGCAGATTCTTGGCCTTCCAAGCAAAGCCAAACCCGATGCCCTTACGCAATGGGATCTCATCGGTTTGTTCCGTGATTCTTAGGGTGGCAACCATGTTGGCATACCCCGCCGCGGATTGTGGCTGGTCGTAACGTTCGATGACTTCGCCATTAACACAGATGCCCGCGGACAGGATTTCACCGGCAGGAAATGCAGGCGCACTCGTTACTGCCGCTACGGCCCAAACGGGTAGTAGGCATACTGCGACAGGAGTCAAAAGGACGCTGATACGTCTCATGCTTAGTGGCTCTAACGTAGAAGTAACCGGCCGCCGGAGCCGAAGGCGGAGGGGACCTGCAAGCGCAGCTTGCAGGCGGTCCGGCTGACTGCCGGGTTGGGCCTATGCAGCGACACCACTGATGTCCTCCACGGTGATGTGTTTCTCTTCACCCTTCCCTGTGACAATTAGCTCCAAAAGGACGGCTGCTTTGTCGGCAACGGGGACCGGGCATTCGACCAAAGCAAACAGCCCTGTGGTGTTTGGCGAAAAGTACTTAACGGTAATTGCAGCCGGCAGGTACGCGCCAGACGCAACTGTAATGGGCGACGCAACCGCACTCATGAAATCGGCTTCTATTGCGGCAGAGGGCGGTCGATCATAGGCGAGGGCGTACCCAAATCGGCTAGCAAGACCGGCGTAGTCATGGCGCACTAGTAAGGCGCGCGCCTCTTCACCAAAGGCAGAGAGTGAGGCCTCGTCAGTTTGCGTGGGAAGGAGCTTCAATCAGAGGCCCAACAGTTATTCACGAGCAGAAACGTCCGGGTTATTGCTAATAATACGGACACGATTGAGTCACCTGTAAGGTTTTGAATGACATAGAGATTATCCCATGCGGGTCTCCTTATCAATCAGCAATCATACGGACAGAGCCGATGTCCGCTTTGGAGAGGTTTCTTGAGAGACCGCTCCTGGCCGATTTGAGCCGGTGGAGGCTACCTGACCGCAATCACTCGTGGCTATGACAATTTCTCGAAAAAAGGAATGCCGGAACCGAGGAACCTTTCACCGCTAAAGTTTCCGGCCAGCCTGGCGATACGTGTCGAGGACGTCTGGACCAAGAGCCCCGCGCTACTCCCTGTTGTTCAGACTCCAGATATCCTGCGCCCGATAGGCCAGTTCCGGAAACAGCCGGTCGTGCTCCTGCATCAGCCGGAACAGCGCGACTGAAACCTCCTTGGGGAATCCCTTCCGGGTGCCACCCCGACTATCGTGGAACAGCCCGTTGATAAAACCAGAAAAAACGTGGGAACCCCACATCACTGCCAGCTTTTTCCCGATATGCGGGAAACGCTCATCGACAATCGAGAAATTCTCGTTCCCGGCCAACTCTGTCGCTACCGAGAAGAGCGGTGCCGCAGATTCTCCGGCGAAGGATTTTTCATGGGTGGCGCGCAATTCTTGCAACGCAGCAACCACGTCTTTCGGAAAGCCGAAACATGAACTGCCGCCTGTTTCATTCAGCCATACCTTGAAATAGGCATCGATTCCCGGCTGTCCCCACAGCGTACGAAGCTTTGTCCCGATATGTGGAAAGCGCTGATTTATCATCTGGAACCGTACATCGTCATCCAACATGGCTTTCTCCGCAAATTGCGGTCTGCCAACTGCAATTATTACTTTGAGTGCCAACTTGGGTTGCGGTTCATTTCACGCCGCCTCTCGGCACCTATAGCCAAGTCGACTTCCCGATACAAGGGCTCCCTAGAAGGCGGCAATCTGATGGGAGCCGGTCGTTCGGTTCTGGTGATATTCGCAGGCCTCGATTACCGGCCCTGCCAGATTTTCACACTGTGATCACCCCATGCTAAACCACGGCTTTTTCGGGTAAGCGGCCAACAAGAACCTACAGCGCGTTATTTCCGAAAACACCCCTGCACTTCCTCGTGCCGCGGGCAAGTGACCAGATGGTCATTGACCATCCCCGACGCCTGCATGAACGCATAGCAAATCGTCGAGCCAACGAACTTGAAGCCGGCGCGGGTCAGGGCTTTACTCAGGGCATCGGACTGCGCGGTTTTGGCGGGGACTTCGGCCAGGGATAACCTGGCGTTTTGCACTGGCGCCCCGCCGACGAAAGACCACAGGAAGTCACTGAACGATTGCCCGCAGGCGGTCAGCGCCAGATAGGCTTTGGCATTCTGGATGGTCGCAGCGATCTTGGCGCGGTTGCGGATGATGCCGGGGTCGGCCAGGAGGGCGGCGACTTTCTGCTCGTCGTAGCGGGCGATCTTGTGCGGGTCGAAGCCGTCGAATACCTGCCGGTAGTGCGCCCGCTTCTTGAGCACGGTGGCCCAGGACAAGCCGGCCTGGGCGCCTTCGAGGATCAGGAGTTCGAACAGGGCGCGGTCGTCACGTAGCGGCAGGCCCCATTCGGTGTCGTGGTACTCGCGGTAGAGGTCGAATCCTTCGCACCAGGGGCAGCGTTCCATCGTCATGATCCGTCGGCAAAAGACGCAGTGTAGCTGTGTGCGCCACATGCCGACAGTTTCAGGCCGGCTGCATCAGCTTCGAATTCGCTGCTTAGTCGTTATGCAGCTCGCCGGCGGGCAGCGGACTGCGTTCCTGCATGAAGCGCCCCGGCGGCACGCCAAAGGCGCGCTTGAACATGGCCGAGAAGGCGGCCTGGCTGGCGTAACCCAGTTCCGCCGCGACTTCGCCGTACGGGCGGCCGCGGCCAATCAGGTCGAGCGCCCGGGCCAGGCGCAATTGCTGGCGCCAGGCGCCAAAGCTCAATTTCAGTTCGCTGACGAACAGGCGGGCCAGCGTCCGCTCGCTGGCGCCGACGCGGGCCGCCCACTCGGCCAGCGACAGCGCCGAAGCGGGATCGTCGATCAGCGCCTGACACAAGGCTTGCAGGCGCCGGTCCTGCGGCATCGGCAGACCCAGCGAGAGCGGCGGTGCGCGGCGGATTTCGGTGAGCAGCAATGCTGTCACCTGACGCTGGCGCGGCGACGCCTCCTGCCCGTCGCCGTCAGCCTCGCTCAGTGCCTCGAAAAGCGCCCGCATGAGGTCGGAAACCTCGATCACCGAACAGGCATCGAGCGGTAGCGGGGCTACTTCCGGAGCGATATAGACGGTGCGGAATTCGACTTCGCCGAGCATGAGCAGATCGTGCTCGATATGCGGCGGAATCCACACGGCGCGCAAGGCGGGCACCAGCCAGGTCATGCCGGCTGCCGAAATCCGGATGCCGCCACGCAACGGATAGGCCAGTTGCGCCCAGTCGTGGCGATGCGGCGGCACATAAACGTCGGCCGGCGGACAACGCAGGTTGACCGTCATCGGCAACTCGGCGGTCGGGGCGCGGCGGGGTACGGCGTCGAAGGTGAGGTCTGTCTGCATTGCGATAATTTTTGTCCGAATATCGCATCACGGTCAATAGCTCGCAAAGCTAGACTGTAATCCTTAACGTTTTACTCGGACTTTATCCATGACGACCGCTACCCTGCCCGCGCCCCAGCGCAGCGATATCGAAGTGATCACCCTGATCGGCTTCGTGCATGGCGTTTCGCACTTTTTTCACCTGCTGCTGCCGCCGCTTTTCCCGTGGCTGATGCAGGATTTCGACCTCAGTTTTAC
The DNA here is from genome assembly GCF_020510585.1 of Ferribacterium limneticum. GTDB lineage: Bacteria > Pseudomonadota > Gammaproteobacteria > Burkholderiales > Rhodocyclaceae > Azonexus. Next base: position 2,261,923 of record NZ_CP075190.1, read on the forward strand.
CGGCATTGGCATGACGATGACAGTTTTCTTCGTCATATCCGGCATCGGCCAGGCGATGGCCGGCTTTCTCGTCGACCGCTTCGGTGCGGCGCGCGTGCTCGGCGGCGGAATCAGCTGTTTTGCGCTGGCCGGCGTCGTGCTGCATTTCGCCACCGGCTACCCGATGCTGATCGCCACCGCCGCGCTGGCCGGCCTCGGCAACAGCGTCTTTCACCCGGCCGATTTCACGGTACTCAACCACCGCGTGTCGCAGGCCCGGCTTGGCCACGCTTTTTCGGTGCATGGCCTGTCCGGCAACCTCGGCTGGGCCGCGGCGCCGGTTTTCATGACCGGCATAGCTGCGGCCGCCGGCTGGCGTAATGCCGCGCTGGGAGCCAGCCTGGTCGCCATCGTCGCCCTCGCCCTGCTCTTCTGGCGCCGGGAAACCATTAACGAGGCGCACGACCACCGCGCCCCGAAAGGCGACGAAGCAAAATCGCCGACCTTCGCCTTCCTTGGCTCGCGTGCCGTGTGGTTGTGTTTCCTCTTTTTCCTGCTCATCACCGCGGCCTTCGGCACCATCCAGAATTTCGCCAGCCCCATCCTGCAGGCCATCTACGGGCTGTCGCTGACGACGGCAGCACTGGCGCTATCGACGTATCTGGTCGGCGGCGCGGCCGGCATCATCCTTGGCGGTTTTCTCGCCCAGAAAAATGCCCAGGAACATCTGATCGCCGGCGCGCTTGGTGTTGCCGCCTTGCTCGCCGTGCTGCTCGCCAGCGGCGTACTGCCGGGCTGGGCCATCCTGCCGCTGATGGGCGGCATCGGTTTCTGTACCGGCATCGCCGGGCCGTCACGTGACCTGCTGGTGCGTCGCGCTGCCACGGCTCGCTTTGGCAAGTCAGCCTATGGCCGGGTTTATGGCTTTGTCTATTCCGGACTGGATCTTGGGCTGGCGATGGCGCCGCTCATCTTTGGCGGGATGATGGATGGGCGGCGGTTTGGGGAAGTGTTGATCGGCATTGCCGTGCTGCAGACGCTGGCGATTTTTAGCGCATTGCGGGTTGGGAAGACGGTTTAGGCGAATGCCACGGTCAACCGGAAATTTTGGCCAAAATTGAAATGGCTATTGTCAATCCGGCTTGATGCGAGATGCCTGCGGCTTCGATTAGCTTGGGGTTCCGCCCTTGCGGGGCGTCTCACTTTTTCTTGCTTCGCCAAGAAAAAGTAAGCAAAAAGAAGGCGACCCTGGGTCGGTGCCGGCGTTACCGGTTCCCTGCGCTACTCGGAAAGCCGGGCGGCTGCGGAACTCGGGGCTGCGCCCCTCAAACAGTCCTCGCCGACTGCCCCCGGCCTTCCTGCGTTGCTCGGCACCTCTCAAGGGGCCCGGTGAAACACCCCGTGCTTGAGCTTGGGTGCCTGAATAACAGATTTCGTTTTTGGGCTTTTTTTCCGGTTGACCGTGGAAGTCTATTTTTTGGGCAAAACGGTCCAGCGTGGACGCCTTTGGGGTCCCCATGAGAGGCGCTGAGCAACGCAGGCGGGCCGGGGGAAGTCGGCTTGCGTTGTCTGAGCCAAAGGCGAGTTTAGCAAGCCGCCCGGACCGCCGAGTAGCGCAAGGAACCCGAAGGGCGCCGACCCTGGGGTCGCCTTTTCTTTGGCTACTTTCTTTTGGCGAAGCAAAAGAAAGTACGCCCGCCAGCAAGGCGGAACCCCAAGCCAATTAACCAAAAACCGCCAATTCCGGCGGACCGGAGAATTAAAGCCCCCTGGCCCAGGCCGGCCGCAACCGCGCCGCTTCGGGTGAGGCAATCGCCATCCGAACCTGCGCCAACAGTCGTTCCTTGTCAGCCCCCAGCGTCCCCTTGAGCACCAGCCAGTTCGACGCATGATCACTACGAAACACCGTCCGCTTGAGCTCCAGCAAGCCAAGGAAGCGCTCCATCTCGACAAACAGCTCATGCTGATCCAACGGTTCCCAACCCGGAAAACCCGCACGAAAACGCTCCTCGCCCTGCGGAAAACTAACGACCAGCGTCGCCAGATATTCCGGCTGCGTCGCATTGGCCAGCCGCGCTGAATTTTCCGCGTGTTGCTGGCTCAAAGCCTTGCCACCAAGCCCGTTCAAAATCATCACCGAACGGGTAATGCCAGCCGCGCCCAGCTTGTCGAGCGCCTCGCGGGTGGTTTCAAGGGTTTCCCCCTTGTCGACGGCGGCCAGCACCTGATCGTCGCCCGACTCGGCGCCGACATAGACCATTTTCAAACCAGCTGCGGCGAGTTCATCAATTTCCGCCTGCGATTTCTTTCGCAGATTGCGCGGCAGGCAATACGACGAAATGCGCCGCACGGCCGGCAGGTGCGTGCGAATCGCTTCAAGGATGGCGACCAGCCGCCGAGTCGGCAGTACCAGCGCGTCACCGTCAGCGAGAAAAACACGCCGGATATCCCCACCGTAACGCTGTCCGGTCAGCCGGATGCTTTCCAGAACTTCGTCTTCACTGCGCGCCAGGAATTTCTTTTGTGGCGCGGTATACATTTCGCAGAACGTGCATTTGTTCCACGAACAGCCATCGGTCACCGGCAGGATCAGCGATTCCGCCTCGCTCGGCGGACGGAAGACTGGCTCGACGTAGCGAATCGGAATCATCAGGCGCTGACCTTGGCGAGGAAACCGGGCGGCACCGAAGTCGCCTTGCGGGCGGTGTAGTCGAAGAACATGATGCCATGCTTGCCGCGCGCCACTTCACGGCCGCTGACTTTGTCGCTGAGGCGCCAGACCAGATCGCAGCCGTATTTATTGAAATCGTTGGCGCCCATTTCGACGACCAGCGTTTCGCCGTGGAAGGCTTCCGAGCGGTATTGCGCCGCGACATCGGCGACGACGATACCAACGCCTTCGACATCGAGTTCGGTGTAACCCAGCGATTTGAAGAAGCGTACCCGTGCTTCAGAGACCAGCGAAATCAGCTGGGCGTTATCAAGATGGTGACCGTAGTTGATGTGACCGATATAAATGGGAATGTCGGTCGAGAAGCTGAAGTGCTCGGGTAGGTCGATCTTGATGCGGGGCATGGTGGTGACGCCTGGTAAATGGGTGAATCCGGATTCTACGGACAGGATAGTGGCTCGGCCAGCGGTCCACGTCTCGCATTGCGGCTAAACTACTGATCCCGGCGATTGGCTAGCCAACGCCACCAACCGCCCGCAAGACACCTGTCGAGCGGGCCAGCATGGCAGGACCGCAATTGAGTTTCTTTTCGACCGTCGTCAAATTCCTGACGCTTCCGCTGGCCACCGCCAACTATCGCAACCAGTTGCCGCGCACCCTCGTCGCCCTCGGTGTCAACGGCGCCTTGCTGCTCGTCGCGCTGTTCGCCTACATGCTGCTGACGGTACTGCCCAACCTGCCGCCGCTGGATATCGTGACCGACTATCGGCCGAAAATTCCGCTGCGGATTTACACGGCGGACGGCGCGCTGCTCGGCGAATTTGGTGAGGAACGCCGCGACTTCGTGCCCATCCAGGAAATCCCGCAGGTCATGAAGGATGCCCTGCTGGCCATCGAGGATTCGCGCTTCTACGAGCATGGCGGTGTCGATTACCGGGGCGTCACGCGGGCGCTGGTCGCCGATCTGACCGGCGGCTTTCACCAAGGCGCGTCGACGATCACCATGCAGGTGGCGCGCAATTTCTTCCTGACCCGGGAAAAGACTGTCAGGCGCAAGCTGACCGAAGCGCTGCTCGCCTATCGCATCGAGTCGGCGCTGACCAAGGACCAGATTCTTGAGCTGTACATGAACCAGATTTACCTCGGCCAGCGCACCCACGGCTTCGCCAGCGCCGCCCGCACTTACTTCAACAAATCCTTGCCCGAGCTGACACTGGCCGAAGCGGCCATGCTTGCCGGCATCCCGCAAAACCCGGCCAAGCACAACCCGGCGGTCAATCCCGTCCGCGCCAAGGCCCGCCAGGGGCTGGTCCTCAAGCGTCTGCGCGTGCTTGGCAAAATCACCGAAGCGCAATACACCGAGGCGGTGGCCCAGCCCCTCAAGATCAGTGACCGCCAGTTGCTAACCGTGCATGCCGACCATGTTGCCGAAATGGTGCGCCAGGAAGTCTTCGCCCAATACCAGGACGAGACCTACACGCGCGGTTTCAACGTGTACACCACGCTCAACGGTGCCGAGCAGAATGCCGCCTACAACTCGTTACGCAGCAACGTCCTGGCCTACGACCAGCGCCACGGCTACCGCGGGCCGGAAGATTTTGTCGATCTGCCAGACGACGAAGACGAGCGCGACGACGCCATCGACCGCATCCTGGCCAAGCACCCGAACAGCGACAACCTGATCGCGGCTGTCGTCACCGAAGTCTCGAGCAAGAAAGTCAGGGCCGAACCGGCCTCCGGCGACACCATCGAAGTCAGCGGCGAGGGCCTGCGCTTCGTCGCCCGCGCGCTCCAGGCCAGCGCCAGGGATGGCACCCGGATTCGCGTCGGTTCGGTCATCCGCGCCAGCCGCGATGCCAAGGGCCGCTGGTCGATCAGCCAGATGCCCGAGGTCGAAGCAGCCTTTGTCGCCATCAATGCCGAAGACGGCTCCTATCGCGCTCTGGTCGGCGGCTTCGATTTTTCGCGCAAGCAGTTCAACCATGTCACCAGCGCCTGGCGCCAGCCGGGATCGAGCATCAAGCCCTTCGTCTATTCGGCAGCGCTGGAAAAAGGTTATTCACCGGCCACGCAGGTCGAGGATGCGCCGCTCTCGCTGCCGGCCGGCGACAACGGCAAAACCTGGGATCCGCAGAACGATGACGGCTACGATGGCCCGATCAGCCTGCGCCGCGCCTTCGCCCGTTCGAAAAACGTCGTCGCTGTGCGGCTCTTGCGGGCAATCACACCGCAATACGGGCGCGATTATCTGCAGCGCTTCGGCTTCGATGTCGCCAAGCATCCGGCCGACCTGACCATGACCCTGGGTAGCGGTTCGGTAACTCCCCAGCAGATGGCCGCCGCCTACGCCGTCTTCGCCAATGGCGGCTACAAAGTCACGCCGCACCTGATCGAGAAGATCACCGACAGCCGCGGCACCGTGCTGCAGGAAACGCCGCAGCCGCCCGTCCGCCAGGACGAACAACGGGTCATCGACAGCCGCAACGCCTTCATCATGGACAGCATGCTGCGCGAAGTCGCCCACACCGGTACCGGCGCACTGGCCGGACAGCGCCTCGGGCGCCCCGACGTAGCAGGCAAGACGGGAACGACGAGCGATGCCTTCGACGGCTGGTTTGCCGGCTACGCCAGCGATGTCGTCGCCGTCGCCTGGATGGGCTTCGACCAGCCAAAATCGCTCGGCGCCCGGGAATTCGGCGCGACGCTGGCGCTGCCGATCTGGATCGACTACATGCGCCAGGCGCTGGCCGGCAAGCCGATCGCCGAACGATCGCCACCGGCTGGTGTCTCCTTCGTGGACGGCGACTGGATGTACGACGAATTCAACAGTGACACCGGGGTCAAGGAGCTCGACGTGGAATCGCTACCAAGCATGGTTAGGGATTTTTTCAAGCGCTTGGGATTCTGACCCCCCAGTCGCGGCCATTCAGACGCCGGTTAATATTCATACCAACACCAACGGATTTCAGCCATGAGTTCTATCGACCATAAACGCCTCGACAAGATCGTCGCCGACGCCCGCAAAGCAGCCGACCAGCGCGCCGAGGGCTACCGCGAACGCGCCCTGAAAATTTATCCGTGGATCTGCGGCCGCTGCGCCCGGGAATTCACCACGACCAACCTGCGCGAACTGACCGTGCACCATCGTGACCACAATCACGACAACAACCCGAACGATGGCAGCAACTGGGAACTGCTCTGCATTTACTGCCACGACAACGAGCACCAGAAGCAGATTGAGGCTGACCGCGGCTACACCGACACCAGCACCAAGCGCGGTGGCGGCGCCACGCACAACCCGTTCGCCGCGCTGCAAGGCCTGCTCAAGAAGGATTGAGCGGCAGCATGGCCGAGCAACATCACCTAGCCATCACCACGCGCGGGCGTGGTTCGCTTGAAATAACCGACGAGATCGCTGCCGTGGTCAGGAATGCCACGGTCAACGCCGGAATTGCCCATATTTTCGTACGCCATACCAGTTGTGGCCTGGCTATCACCGAGAACGCCGACGCCAGCGTCCGCCGCGATCTCGAAACCCTCATGCAACGCTGGGCGCCGGACGGCGACCCGGCCTATCGCCACGACCTCGAAGGCGATGACGACATGGCTGCCCACGCCCGTTCGCTGCTCACCGGCGTTTCGCTGACTGTTCCGTTCGCCGACGGTCGGCTACTGCTCGGCACCTGGCAGGGCATCTATCTGTTCGAGCACCGGACGCAAGGACATAGTCGGGAAATCGTCGTCACGCTGCTCGGCTGATCGCTCCCCGACGTCAAGGGCGCGTACCCCGTTCGGGCCCTGTCGTGATTTTGAGACAGGCGAATTCGCCTGAAATACAGAGAAATACCGGATTCAGGTGAAAGCCTGTCGCCATGTAGCGACAAGCCGCAAGCCGTCCACAAAATAAAATCCATATATATCAAGACCCTGCAAATTGGCCCGGTAGTTGCAATAGCTAATGGAGATTCTTACCCATGCACAAACCAGGGCAAAACAAACATGACACACAAGACACCACACTTCGCGCCGGTCACCGGCTTCATGAAGCAGATCAGCCTTTCGATCCTGATGCCTTTTTTCAGGAAAACAGACAGCGCGCCGGTGCAATACCCGAAATATGACTCTTCCGTTTTTTCCCGTCCGGATCAATCCGAACTGCTCGCCATGGAGGAAGAAATTTCGCCGCTGGTCGAAGCGGAGGTCTATCTGATCTATGGCCGCAAGGCCGATGCTGAAAAAGTACTCGCTGACGGCGTCAAAATTGGACGCATCACGGCCAACGAAGTTGCACGATTCTGGTCGGAACAAAGCGACACCCGGAACCGGACGTCTGCTAACTGAAGCGGCGCCCGCAAAAATAAATCGGCCGGAAGAGACGAGGCGCGAATCTGCACGCCTCTATTCGGCACGCCCCAACAAATGACATGTGACTTTACAAAATCCTTCGGATATATTTCTCATGAATAAATAATTTTATTCATGCTGAATTGAACTATTTCCTGATCATCACCGTCCACCGCCTGACAACACTGTTTCAGCTTGACCAGAAACCGCATGCAAATATGCTTATACGTTAATTCACATTGAATTCCGTAGGGCAGCGAATCCAGAAACCACAATTTTTTAGAACGAATTTTCTGACGCAGCACGATGTTGTAACAGGCTTCAAAATCGACCGCATTCGGCCGGCCGTAACGAACAAGCAATGACTCTTTCACCCGCTTCACTCGATGACGCGGGGTAGACATTCAGGGCTCCTGCCCTGGCGTGGCCGGATCAATGATCCGCCCCGCCCTTCGATCCCGACTTGAGGGATTTTTTGGTGGTAACCCGGACGACAGCGGGAGCATTGTTTCCGCAAACATGGCCGGGGCCGGCAGAAGTATCGATGTGATTGTGAATGGAATGGCCGCTGGCCGTCCCGCAGAAAGGAGCCCGTCATGCCCGTACAGCTTGCTTCCCCCGGGGTTTACATCCAGGAAGTTTCCAGCGGAGTCCGCACCATTGCCGGCGTCGCCACCTCGGTCGCCGCCTTCCTCGGCGCCGCGTCCCGGGGGCCGATCAACAAGGCCACCCGAATTTTCAGCTTTGCCGATTTCGAGCGCGCTTTCGGCGGCCTCTCGGCCGATTCCGAGATGAGCTACGGAGTACGCCAGTTCTTCATCAACGGCGGTACCGATGCCTGGATCGTCCGCATCGTCAAGAACGCCGCGCCAGCCAGCCGCCCCTTGCTCAATGCCACGCCGATCACGGTATTGACCGTCACGGCGCTCGACGCCGGCGAATCGGGCAACAGCATTCAGGTCCGCGTCGATTACGCGACGGCCAACCCGGACAGCACTTTCAACATTGCTTTCATCCGCAGCAGCGACGGCCGCGCCGAGCAGTACCCGAATGTCTCGATGAACTCGGCCGACGCCCGCTACCTGCCCGATCTGGTCAATGGCGTGTCGCAGCTGGTTAAGATCAGCCGCGACGTGCCCCAATTAACCCTCAACGGCCTGGCTGCCGGCACCTCGACGAGCGGCACGCTGGCCGACGTGCAGACCCTGCTCGACCCCACTCACACCGATTTCCGCGTCGTGGTCAACGGCCTGCCGCCGGTCACCGTCAGCATCACGCTGCCGGCCGACATTGCCGGCGGCACCGCAAACGCCCGCCTCACCACGCTGGCCGGCGCCATTCAAGCCAAGGTACAAGCCCAGGCCGGCGGCAAGGCGGCGCTCTCAGGATTTACCTGCGCCCGCAGCGGCAGCTCGCTGCTCATGACCTCGGGTACCGGTGGCGAATTCTCCTCCGTCCGCGTCCTGCCCGGCAGCAGCAACAACGCCGCCGGTGTGCTCAAGCTCGGCGTCGCCAATGGTGGCGTCGAAGTCGATGCCGTCGCCAGCCTTCGCCCGGTGCCACTGCCCGACCCGGCAACACTGACCAGCGGCGCCTTCGCCGCCACCGATCTCGACACCCTGCCCGACGCCACCCACACCAGCCTGCGCATCAGCCTCGACGGTTACGGCCCGGACGTCGTCGATCTCGGCAGCGTTGCCGCGGCCGGCGCCAACCTCGCCGCCAAGCTCGGCGACATGGCCAGCCGGTTGCAGGCCGCCGTGCGCGCCCTGAAACCCGGCAATCCGGCCTACGCCAACTTCACCGCCACGGCAACCGCCACCACCCTCGTTCTCGCCAGCGGCTCGCGCGGTGCCGGTTCGGCCATTGCCGTCAGCGCCGCACCGGCCAACGACCTCGCCGCCGGCCTGCATCTGCTGGCCGGGGCCACGCTGGCCGCACCACCGACCGACGCCTTCCTCGGCGGCGGCAGCGAAACGCCTTACGGGCCGGCCGATATCTATCCGGCCTTCATCGGCAGCCGGGCCAATCGCGAAGGTTTGTATGCGCTCGAAGACGCCGATCTCTTCAACATCCTCGTCATGCCCGGCGTCACCGATCCCGGCGTGCTGGCCGATGCCGCCTCGTATTGTGAAGAGCGCCGCGCCTTTTTCATCGTCGACGCGCCGCCCTCCGCCACCGGCGTCGCCACCATGGTCACCGCGGCCTCCGGCACCGAGCTGCCGAAATCCGATCATGCCGCAGTCTATTTCCCCTGGACCTACGTCGCCGATCCGCTCAAGAACGGCAAGCCGCGCCTGACCCCGCCCGGTGGCACGATGGCCGGTCTCTATGCGCGTACCGACGGCAATCGCGGCGTCTGGAAGGCGCCAGCCGGCACCGATGCCAACCTGGCCGGCGTGCAGGCAATGGCCGTGCCGATGACAGATGGCGAAAACGGCAGCCTCAATCCGCTGGGCGTCAATTGCCTGCGCACCTTCCCGGTCTATGGCGCGGTGAGTTGGGGTGCCCGCACCCTGCGCGGCGCCGACCAGATGGCCTCCGAGTACAAGTACGTACCGATCCGCCGCCTGGCGCTCTATATCGAGGAGTCGCTCTATCGCGGCACGCAGTGGGTGGTTTTCGAGCCGAACGACGAACCGCTGTGGGCGCAGATCCGCCTCAACATCGGCGCCTTCATGAACGGCCTGTTCCGCCAGGGCGCCTTCCAGGGCAGCTCGCCGCGCGAGGCCTATCTCGTCAAGTGCGACCGCGAAACGACGACGCAGGACGACATCAATCGTGGCGTGGTGAACATCCTGGTCGGCTTCGCGCCGCTCAAACCGGCCGAATTCGTGGTCATCAGCATCCAGCAGCTGGCCGGACAAATTCAGGTCTGATTCTGAAACGAATGTCGAGGAGATAAAAAATGGCCCAGTTCACCGTCAATGCCCAACGCTTCGATCCGTACAAGAACTTCAAATTCCGCGTCAAATGGGATGGCCGCTACGTCGCCGGGATCAGCAAGGTTTCGTCGCTCAAGCGGACGACCGAAGTGGTCGAGCACCGCGAAGGCGGCAGCCCGTCCACCGGTCACAAGTCGCCCGGGCGTACCAAGTTCGAGGCGATCACGCTGGAGCGCGGCGTCACCCACGACACCAACTTCGAGCAATGGGCCAACAAGGTCTGGAACCTCGGCTCCGGTCTGGGCAGCGAAGTCTCTCTCAAGGACTTCCGCAAGGACCTGATCATCGAGGTCTACAACGAGGCCGGGCAACTGGCGCTGGCCTACAAGGTTTTCCGCTGCTGGGTCTCGGAATACCAGGCGCTGCCGGACCTCGACGCCAATGCCAACGCCGTGGCGATTCAACACATCAAGCTCGAAAACGAAGGCTGGGAACGCGACTACGAAGTCGCCGAACCGGCTGAGCCGAGCTTTGTCGAGCCGGGTTAACAACGCGAATGGAACCGCGCCATGCGCCCGTTAAGTGCTGCTCAAGTTCTCGCCCTGTGGGACGCCGGACAGACACGCCATCCGATTGACCGCGCGCTGCTGGCACTGGCCCTGGCCATGCCGGAAGAAGCGCCCGACGAGCTGGCCGACCGCCCGGTCGGCTGGCGCGAAGTCAATCTGCTCGCCCTGCGCAACGCCACCTTCGGCAGCGCGCTGGACGGCTACGCGCCCTGTCCGTCCTGCGGCGCCCTGATGGAGTTCGGCCTCGATGGCGCCGACCTGCTCGACAGCCTTCCGGCGCCCGACGCCAACACCCGCATCGCGCTCGACGGCCGGCAATGGCGGCTGCCGAGCAGTCGCGATCAGGCCGCGATCCTCGCCGCGCCGGACCCGGAAACGGCCGTCGACTGGTTGCTCGACCGTTGCCGGATGGACGGAAGCGATTCGGGCATAGTTTCCACGGTCAACCGGAAAAATAGCAAAAAAATGAAATGCACCCCGGCGCTCATCGACGAGCTCGAATCGCAAATGGAAGCCCTCGACCCGGCCGCCGACATCCGGCTCGCCATGCGCTGCACCGATTGCGGCCACGCCTGGGATGCCGTTCTCGACGTTGGCGCCTGTTTCTGGGATGAGCTCGGCAGCCGCGCCCACCAGTTGCTCGAAGCCGTCCATCGGCTGGCCAGCGCCTACGGCTGGCGCGAGGCCGAGATTCTCGCGCTCAGCCCGGCGCGCCGGGCGGCTTATCTGAACATGATCGGCTGAGGCGACGATGCGCGGCTTCCTCCACCAACTCGCCACCCGCAGCCTGGGCCTCGCCCCGCAAATCAAGTCGCGGGCGGCACTGCCCTATGCCACGCCAGCGGCCGACTTTTCCACGGCGGAAACGGCCGGCAACGAAACCCCACCGGCCATCGAACACCCGGGATTCGAGCCGCAGCCCGATGTCCGGCGCAATGAACAGGCGATGGACAGCCCCCTGCCGGCACCCATCGTCGCCGAGAATCCTGCGCCGGACACGCCCATCGAAAGGCCAAGCTCGCCGCCTGGCACCAGCCAGCCGCCGCGCCTTTCCGCCCGGCCGTCGCCCGACATGACGCCGCCCGAAACAACGCCCATCACGCAGACTCCGCCACCGGCCATCATCGCCAGCCCGGTCGTTACCGAACAAAAACCCGCCTCGCGCCACCTCGCCCCGGCGCCAGAAACCCGTGGCCCGGCCGAAAACCCAAGGCCGACGCTCGCCGAACTCGAATCCCTGGTCACCCGACTCCTGATCGGCGATAAACCAGGCCATTCCGAAAAATCGCCCGAATCGGCCACCCCGCCCGCCGTCGTCACGCCGCGTCGGGCCGGCCAGCGCCCAGCCGAAATCACCACGATCCGCCCGCCACCCGGCGCGCAACGCCAACGTCCAAACCCGGAACCCGACAGCGCACCCGAAGTGCACATCACCATCGGCCGCCTCGAAGTCAATCCGCCCAGCCGCCCGGCGCCTGCTGCCCAGCCGCCACGCCCACGCGGCCCGGCGCCGCTATCGCTTTCCGACTACCTGGCCCGCCGCCACGGAGGCCGCTCATGAGCAACGCCCTGGCTATCGCCGGCGTCACGGCCGTCATCAAGGACCTGCTCGATTCCGGGATGATCGACCAGGCGATCAGCGACACGCTGGGTGCCGGCGTCCTCGTCACCAGCATGGCCCCGGACACGGTCTCGCTCGACAACGCCGATTCGCCCCAGCTCAATCTGTTTCTGCATCAGGTCACGCCCAATGTTGCCTGGCGCAATGCCGCCCTGCCGTCGCGCGACGCCGCCGGAAACCGCATCACCAACCCGCCCCTCGCCCTCGATCTGCATTACCTGCTGACCGCCTACGGCCGAGCCGAATTGCAGGCCGAAGTGCTGCTCGGCTACGCCCTGCAACTGCTCCACGAAACCCCCGTGCTGCCGCGCGAAGCCATTCGCCGGGCGCTCGTCCCGACCGTACTCGACGGCGCCATCCTGCCGACGGTATTCCAAAGCCTGAGCGGCGCCGACCTGGCAGAACAGATCGAGTTGCTCAAGATTACCCCGGCCGCACTCGGCAGCGAAGAAATGTCCCGCCTGTGGTCGGCCATCCAGGCGCGCTATCGGCCGACCGCCGCCTTTCAGGTCTCGGTCGTCCTGATCGAATCGCGCAAGTCCGCGCGCAGCCCGCTGCCCGTGCTCAGCCGTGGCGAAACCGACCCGGTCTCGCAGCGCGACCGCGGCGTCCTCGCCTTCAGCGGCCTCACCCCACCACTGCCGACGCTCGAAGCCGTCGTCCCGGCTGGCCGCCAGCCGGTCGCCGTCCCCGGCGGCGAAGTCACGCTCGAAGGGCACCATCTCGACGGCGTCGACCGTCAGATCACCTTCAGCCTGGCCGCCTTCCAGATCAGCCGCAGCGTGCCGGTCACCAGCGGCGGCCCGGACAAGCTCAGCTTCACGGTCCCGAACGACCTGCCGGTCGGCCTCTACCGCATCGACCTGTCGGTGCAACGGCTCGACGACAGCCACGCCCGGCGCACCAACCAGTTGCCGCTGGCCCTCGCCCCGCTGCCCGTGCTGCCGCCCTTCAGCGCCAGCCGCAACGCCAACACCGTGACGCTGGTCCTCGACATCGCGCCGCCCATCCGCCCCGGACAAGCCGCAGCATTGATCCTCGGCGAACGCGAAATCGCCGCCGAGACCATCACCGCCACCGCCAGCCGGCTGACTTTCATCATCGCCGACGCGCCGCCCGCCGGCAGCACCCATCTGGCCCGCCTGCGCATCGACGGCTTCGACAGCCCGATCATCGACCGCACGGCAACGCCCGTCGCCTACCTCGACCGCCGGATCACCCTGCCATGAACGCCCCGCTCGCCCAGGACTGGACCATCGCCAATCAGCAACTGCTGGTCGCCGAGTTCGCCCGGCTCAAGGAGCGGCTGCCACGGTCAACCGGAAATAATGCCCAAAATCAAAATGCCGAAACCGGCGCCGCCCTCGCCGACGCCCGCCAGTTGCTCCATACCGAAAGCGCCATCGACTGGCTGACAGCCGCCTTCGGTCTCTCCGGTTTCGAGCGCGACCTTCTATTGCTCTGCGCCGGCGCCGAAATGGATGCCGAACTCGCCCGCGCCTGCGCCCTGGCCCACGGCGACACGACGCGGCCCTGGGTCACCTTCAGCCTCGCCCTGGCCACGCTCGAATCGCCGCACTGGAGCGCCCTGACACCGCAACGCCCGCTGCGGCGCTGGCGCCTCATCGACATCGACAACCATGCCGGCCTCGCCGCCAGCCGCCTGCGCATCGACGAGCGCGTGCTGCACTTCCTCGTCGGCATCAATGAACTCGACGTCCGTCTCGCCCATCTGCTCCGCCCAGCCCTTGCCCTGCCCCGGCAGGCCGGCAGCCACGCGGCCACGACGCAAGCCGCGCTTGCTGCGCTCGACACCGGGCGCGAAGGCCCCGGCCAATGGCCAGTCATCATCCTCGAAGGCGACGACCCGGCCGCCCAGGAAGACATCGCGACGCGCTGCGCCGACGCCCTCGGCCTGAGCTGCCTGGCCATTCAGGCCGAAGACATCCCGCTCGCCGCTGAAGAACGCGCCGCCCTGATCACCCTCTGGCAACGCGAAGCCACGCTGCTCGGCGCTGCCCTCTTGGTCGTCATCGGCGATCCAGTCTCGCCTGCTGGGGAGGCTGCCCGCGCCCTCATCGAACGGATCGGCGGCCTGTGCCTGGTAGCCTGCCCGAGCGCCCCGGCGCTGCTCACCCAAAACCTGCGTTTCCCGGTCAACAAGCCGGCCGGCGCCGATCGCCGGCAACTGTGGATCGACACCCTCGGCCCCGCCGGCGCCCACCGCGCCGGACCGGAACTCGACCGCGCCGCCAGCCATTTCCGCCTCGGCAGCCGGGCCGTCCAGAGCATCGCCAAAACCCTGCAAACCAGCCTTGCCATCCCTTCCGGCAACGCCGGGGCCACGGCGCCCGGCCCGCTGTGGAACGGCTGCCGCCAGGAAAGCCGCGGCGGCCTCGACAATCTTGCCCAGCGCCTCGAAACGACGGCCGACTGGGACAGCCTCGTCCTGCCGGAGGCCCAGCTCGCCGTCCTGCGCCAGATCGCCGCCCACCTCCGCCAGCGCTTCAGGGTCCAGGAAGAATGGGGCTTCGCCGCCCAGGGCAGCCGCGGCCTCGGCCTCGCCACGCTGTTCGCCGGCGAGAGCGGCACCGGCAAGACGCTCGCCGCCGAGGTACTGGCCCACAGCCTGAACCTCGACCTCTACCGCATCGACCTGTCGGCCGTCGTCAGCAAATACATCGGTGAAACCGAGAAAAACCTGCGCCGGGTTTTCGACGCCGCCGAAGACTGCGGCGCCATCCTGCTCTTCGATGAAGCCGACGCCCTGTTCGGCAAGCGCACCGAGGTCAAGGACAGCCACGACCGGCACGCCAACATCGAAGTCAGCTACTTGCTGCAACGCATGGAGGCCTACCACGGCCTCGCCGTGCTCACCACCAACCTCAAGTCCAGTCTCGACACCGCCTTCCTGCGCCGGTTGCGCTTCGTCGTCCAGTTTCCCTTCCCCGACCAGGAGCAGCGTATCGCCCTCTGGCAGCGGGCCTTCCCGGCCGCCACGCCAACCCGCGACCTTGATCTCGACAAACTCTCCCGCCTCTCGATGACCGGCGGCAGCATCCGCAACATCGCCCTCAACGCCGCCTTTCTTGCCGCCGATGCCGGTGAACCGGTCGGCATGAGCCACCTGCTGACGGCCGCCCACGCCGAAGCCTCCAAACGCGAACGGCCGCTGGCCGATGCTGAAACGCGAGGCTGGGCATGAAAAAAATCCACCTCCACATCGAGCATCTGAGCCTGCCCGGCTACACCCCGGCCGAGCGTCGCGCCTTTGTCGCGGCGCTGGAGCGCGAGCTCGCCGCCAGCGCCATGGCCGGCAATGCATCGCTGTCGCGTCGCGCCAATAGCGAATCCTTGCGCGTCAGCACGCCGGACCTGCAACCGCAGACCGTCGCCCGAAACGCCGTCGCCGGGATGCTCCCCGGCCGGAAAGGCGGTGGCCGGACATGAAACAGTTCAGCCGGGCTTACCCCGAAATGACCACGCTGCCGCCGCGCCCGGCCCCGGAACGGCACAGTCGCGAGGTCCTGGCCGATCAGCGGGCGGCGCACGCGCTAGGCAACGGCATGCTCCGCAGCCCCCTTTCCGCGCCGCAACGCAGCCTGCCGAACTGGCAAAGCGCCGGCAACCCGCTCCCGGAACAGGGCGGGCACAGCCTGTCGCCGACCCTGCGCGCCCCGTTCGAGCAAGGTTTCGGCCATGACTTTTCCCAGGTTCGCATCTTCCCGGCCGGCAAAACGGCCGAGGCGGTGCACAAGGCCGGCAGCCGCGCCATCACCTGCGGTCCCCGCATCGCCCTGGCACCGGGCCATTGGGCGCCGGAAACGCCGACCGGCCGTGCCCTGCTCGCCCATGAACTGGCCCACGTCACGCAGCAGGCAGGCGAAGGCAGGACGCGGCTCGATCACAAGACGCTGGACGAAGAGATCGACGAGGAACTCAAAGCCAAGGCCACCGATCCGAAGACGCTTGACCCGACGCATCGGGAATACGCCCGCACGCTGCAGGGCCACGGTTTCGACATCACCCACAACAAGGCCATGGAGCTGCTGCCGGAACCCAAGGATCCGAAAGCCAAGGCGGCCTGGAAGCGCCAGTTCGAGAAAATCGACAAACTGGCCGGCCGCATCCTCGACCAGAGCGGCCCGCTGGTCGAACAAAAGGAAAGCCGGGCGCAGTCGCTGGCGACCGACCTGGCCACCGCTGGTTTCATCAATGAAGCGATGGCGCTGGCGCCCAAGATCACCGACCCCGACCTGCGCAAGTTCGTCTATCAGGCCGCACTCGGCCAGCCGGCCAAGGTGAGTGAAGCCCAGGTCACCACCATCGCCCAGTTTCAGGCGGCCAACGCCAAGGATCTGGCCGACCACGACCTGTTCACGCGCCTGACCACCGATCAGGGCGGCTATGCCAAGGATCTCGGCAGTGCCAAGGTCAACGCAGCGCTCAAGGTCGTCGTCAAGACTTACGCCACGGCGAGCGACCTGCCGCAAAAACTCGCGCAGTTGCTGTTCTTCCACCCGGGCAGCCGGGCCGCCTTCACCACCTGGATGCTGGCCGAGAAGCGCAGTGCGTTGCTCAAGCAGGTCTCCGACCAGGCCTATTTCGTCGAAGGCGCCAATATCCAGGCTGGCGGCAAAACCCTGCACCCCGACGCCGCGACGCTCGGTTGGGCGATCGGCAACAAGCAGCGGATCACCGTCGACGACGTGATCGCCCTCTGCGCCGCTGCCGGCACGCCACTCAAGGCGCCGGCCGCCAACGACATCGGCACGCTCAAGGCCTGGCTGGAACTGAACACCGAGAAAATTGGCCAGGCGCTCGCCAAACAGAACCCCGGCAAGCCGGAAGTGGCGGCAGCGATGTACACCCAGATCGTCGAAGCCTTCACCTGGCATGTCCCGGCCGACTCCAAGGAGGACGTCAAGCCGGACAAGAGCGGGCATATCACCAAGCTCAGCGCGGCTGGCCCGCAGAACAGCCAGCTCAAGGTCGACTGCGACGTGCTGGCCACCTACGGCGTGCGCCTGCTGGTCGCCGGCGGCTACACCCCGATCGGCTACATGGCGGTCAAACCGACCGACCCCGACCGCGCGCCGCACGCCATGGCCCTGCTCCAGAACGGCAAGGACTTCTATGCCATCTCCAACAACGCGACGAAGAAGCTGACGGCCAGCAAGAAAGCCGACGCCCTCAAGGAAACGCGCGACTTCGGCCTCGACGAAGCCTACGACGCCAGCCGCCCGCTGACCGGCTACGGCATTTATTACATGGACTGCGATGCCAAGGGCACGCTGCCCGACGAAGTGCTCAACCAGGACAGCAAGGCCCACGATGGAGGACTGAGCAAATGAGCCAGCTTGCCCGTCCCGTCGCGGCACCCACCGCTGCCGTAGCCCGCCCCGCCACCGCGGCCCGCCTCGCGCTTCAGCCGAACAAGTCAGTCGTGACGGCACCCCACGAAGCGGCACCTTCCCTGTCAGCCAGCGGCCAGCCGCTGCCCAACGCCCTGCGCCAGGAATTCGAACCGTTCTTCGCCCACGACCTGTCGCGCGTCCGCATCCACACCGACCACCCGGCCCAGTCCGCCGCCGACAACCTCGCCGCCGACGCCTTCGCCATGGGCAGCGACATTGCCTTCGCCGCCAACCGCTTCCGCCCGGATACCGTCGGCGGGCGCCGGCTGCTCGTCCATGAACTGGCGCATGTCGTGCAACAGGGCGCGATTCCTACGGTCAACCGGAAAAACGGGCCAAAAACGCTGCCGCAAACCGCCGAACGGCAGGCCGACTCCGCCGCCCTGGCCTATCTCGCCGGCCGCCCCGCTCCGGTGCTATCCCGCTTTCAGCCTGGCCTGGCCTGTGCCGTGAAGACCAATGGCGGTGAGTTCGATACCGACCGCTATACGCCGACCAACGTCCCGCCAAGACGAGGCGGCACCGTCGGCAAGGTCATTGGCGCCAGCATCCGCCTGCACTTCACCCCCAACGACCTGGTCGAAGCCGACCTCATCGGCACCGTGCAAACCGTGCGCACGCTGCGAAACACCCGGGCCGGCGGCGCCATCAACGCGACCAGTTTCCCGACGCCGCACAAGGGCACGCTGGCGCTCGGCAGAACCGAAAGCGACCCGGGCCGGGTCATCGACCAGACCGACACCGGCACCCGGCGCACACCCAACACCAACCCGCTCTACGCCACCGACGCCAAGCCCGGCGCCATCCCGACGAAGCTGACAGACGCGGTTCCTGCGCCCGAAACGGTCGGCGCCGGCGCCGGTTACGGCAAGGACACCTTTGGCGAACACGGCCACCGGAAAAAGAAGGCCGACGGCAGCTTCGAGGTCAAGAAAGCCACCCTGTCGGACTCCCCCAGCCGCTCCATCGAATTCGCCCGGCAGGAATGGGTGCAGACCTTCGAGGTCTCGGCGCTGGCGCTTTCCGGCCCGCTGGCCAACACATATCTCGGATCGGTCGAATGGGGCTGGAAATGCGACGCCGCCGGCACCGCCACGCTCGATCCGCCGGCCATCCGCCTGATTTCGCCGGGACTGCCGAGCAGCGCCTTCGCTGATGCAGCGAAAAAGTGGAATGCCGGCAAGACGGTGCGCAATCCGGCAACCAGAAGGCCCCTCGATACCATCGATCTGCCGCTGCCGACCAGCGCCACCGAGACCAGCAACAAGCCGGCCGTGGAACGCGGCACCGGCGAAATGCTGCTCGCGCTCGACACCGTCAACACCACGCTGAAAACTGCGACCGATGTGGACAAGAACGCCAAGACGCTGGAAAAGCGCGCCATGGAGCAAACCCTGTCCACCCGCCAGGTGCTGGTGAACGTCAACGTCAAGAAGACCGAGGACTGGACCGGGGCCGACGAGGTCTATGCGCTGCTCAAAAGTGGCAACAAACAAGCCAAAACTCCCGTCAAGAGCCTCAACGACGGCCAATCCGGCAGCTTCGCCCTGCCGCTGCCCAGCCTCATGCCGATCAAGGGGCCGATCTCGGTCCAGATCTACGACGAGGATACCGGCACCTTCTTCGACCGGGACGACCTGATCGTCCACATGCTCTGGCAGCCGCCTTATGGCGGCATCCGCAACACCCGCTCGCGTGACGAAGCGGATTACGACGTCGTCGTGAGGTTCAACAAATGAGCGGCCCTCTCTCCTCCGGCTTGCTGCGCGGCGGCCTGATCCTGATCGACCCGGCCAGCGGCGCCGTCCAGCGGGTCATTTCGCTGCAGTACAACCCGGAAACCCTGACCCGAACGCTGCAACCGCAGGCCACCGAGTCGAGCGGCCCATTTTCCGAGCCCTTGCGCCTGAAGGGACCGCCAACCGAAACCTTCAAGCTTGAGGCCGAAATCGACGCCACCGATCAACTGGAATTCCCTGATCAGCATCCTAAGGCCGTCTCATCGGGCATCCATCCGCAACTGGCGGCGCTGGAAACCATTGTTTATCCGGACAGCGACACGCTGATCCAGAACAACACGCTGCTCAGCTTCGGCACCCTGGAAATCGCCCCGACGGTGGCGCCGCTGACCCTCTTCGTGTGGAGCAAGGAACGTGTCGTACCGGTGCGCATCACCGATTTTTCGATTACCGAAGAGGCTTTCGACAGCGCGCTCAACCCCATCCGCGCAAAGGTTTCCCTGAGTCTCAAGGTCCTCCATGTCGGCGACCTCGGTTTCAACGACAAGGGCGGCCATCTTTATATGGTTTATCAGCAGCGCAAGGAACGCCTGGCGGCCGATGCCGGCCTTGGCAGCCTGGCCTCGCTGGGATTGAGTGGACTGCCATGAGCATCGAACGTTTCCCGCCCAACAGCCGCTACAACGGCGTACCAACAGCCGAACTGGCTGGCCCTGACGGCGAAAAGATCGTCTATCTGCGCCGCCGCTTCATCCCCGATCCGGCGACACTGGTCACCGTCGGCGAAGTCCAGGTCCAGGGCGGCGACCGTCTCGACCGGCTGGCCGCGACCAATCTCGGCGACCCGATCCAGTACTGGCGCATCGCCGACGGCAATGGCGCCCAGGTGCCAAGCGATCTTGAACATCCCGGCGACACGCTGCGCCTGACCCTGCCGGCCGGCCTCGGAGGCGGCGGTGCTTAAGGGCATCCACCTGACGCTGCTGGTCGGTCCGGGCGTTCCTATCCCGGCGCCGAAGCCGCTGATGGACGCGCTGGAGAGCGTCGAGGTCACCTCGTCCGCCGATACGCCAAGCGGCTTCCAGCTCAGTTTTGTCGTCGACAACCGCTCGCCGCTGCATACGCTGCTGCTCGTCGCCGGCGGCCAGGTGCCGTGGCTGCGCGTCATCCTCGTCGCCACCATGAACAGCCTGCCGACTGTGCTCATGGACGGCCTGATCACCCGCCAGGAAATCACCGGCGCCAACGAGCCCGGCCAGAGCCGGCTGACCATCACCGGCGAAGACCTGACGGTGGCGATGGACAAGCAGGACATGAGCGGCCTGCCTTACCCTGCGATGCCGCCGGCCGCCCGCGTCGCGCTGATCGTCGCCCGTTACGGCCTGTACGGCATGCTGCCGATCATCATCCCGTCACTGTTCGAGGACATCCCGATCCCGGTCGAGCGCATCCCGACTCACGAAGGCACCGACCTCGCCTACATCCGCGCACTGGCCAAGGAAGCCGGCCACGTCTTCTACATCGAACCCGGCCCGCTGCCTGGCGCCAATGTCGCCTACTGGGGGCCGGAAATCCGCATCGGCATGGTCCAGCCGGCGCTCAATCTGGGCATGGACGTCCATAGCAACGTCGAGTCGCTGTCCTTTGCCGTCAGCCAGTCGGGCGCCGAACTGCCCATCGTTTTCATCCAGAACCCGATCACCAAGTTCCCGATCCCGCTGCCCATCCCCGACGTCAGCCTGGCCAACCCGCCGCTTGGCCTGATTCCGCCAATGCCGAAGAGCATCAAGCTGATGAAGGAAACCGCCAAGCTGTCGCCCATCGCCGCCCTCGGCAAAGGGCTCGCAGCAGCAGCCGGTTCGTCGGCTGATGCGGTGACCGGCGACGGCAGCCTCGACGTGCTGCGCTACGGCCATGTGCTCAAGGCCCGCCAGCTGGTTGGCGTGCGCGGCGCCGGCCTGTCTTTCGACGGCCTCTATTACGTAAAGAAAGTCAGCAGCAAGCTCAAGGCCGGTGAGTTCAAGCAGAGTTTTTCGCTGGCCCGTAACGGCCTGATCTCAACCCTTCCTCTGGTGCCGGCATGACTGAAAAAACACGCCATTACGGCAAATTCCGCGGGGTAGTGCTCAACAACATCGACCCCATGCAGATGGGCCGCATCCAGGTCCAGGTGCCCGATGTGCTCGGCCCGACGCTGTCGTCGTGGGCCATGCCATGCGTCCCGTTTGCCGGCATCCAGAGCGGCGTTTTCGTCCAGCCGCAGGTTGGCGCCGGCGTCTGGGTCGAGTTCGAGCAGGGCGACGCCGACTATCCGATCTGGGTCGGCGGCTTCTGGGGTTCGGCCGGTGAAGTGCCGGCGCTGGCCCTGGCCGGGCTACCGGTGTCGCCGAGCATCGTCATGCAGACCGGCAACCAGAACACGCTGATGATCTCCGACCTGCCCGGTCCGACCGGCGGCATCCTGCTCAAGACGATGACCGGAGCGATGATTTCGATCAGCGAGATCGGCATCACCATTTCCAACGGCCAGGGCGCCACCATCATGCTCACCGGCCCGACGGTGAACATCAACAACGGCGCCCTGACGGTGATCTGAGAGAAAGGAACGCGACGACCATGCCCGGATTCCTCCTTCACCTCGGCGCCACCGTCCTCTGTGCCCACGGCGGCCAGGCCACGCCCAGCGCGCCCAACCCGCGCGTCCTGCTCTCCGGCCAGCCGGCCACCACACTTGGTGCGCCCTACATGATCGCCGGCTGCGCCATGCCGCCGCCGACCGCCGGCAACGGCCCCTGCGTCACCGGCCAATGGCTGATGGGCGCGACGCGGGTGCTGATCGGCGGCCAGCCGGCCTTGCTTCAGGCATCGCCCTCGATCTGCGCGCCAACCGGCACGCCAATGACGGTCGCCGTCGTGCAAACTCGTGTAACGGGGATGTGAAATGAACCTCCACTTCCCCTTCCAACCCGACAATCGTGGCCGCAGCGGCGAAGCCGACAACGACGCCCATCTGCGCGACATGATCGAACAGGTGCTGTTCACCGTCCCCGGCGAACGCGTCAATCGACCCGATTTCGGCTGCGGCCTGCTGCAACTGGTCTTCGCGCCGAACAGCGACACGCTGGCCGCCGCCGTCCAGATGACGGTGCATAGCGCCTTGCAGCAATGGCTGGGCGACCGCATCGTCGTCGAAGGCGTCAATGTCGAGCACGATGACAGCACACTCGCCGTCGATGTCCAGTACGTCGTCAGGCGCGGTCAGGAGCGCCGGCTGACCCGCTTCACCCGGGGCGCGCCATGAACCGCCAGTTCCGCAGCGACAACCCGCGCCGCCTGCAACTGCTGCGCGACCAGAATCCGGTCGGCAAGAACGGTATCGATTTCGTCGAGATCACCTCGCTCGACCAGCGCAGCCTGCGCGTCGTCTGCGTCCATCCGGTCAGCGCCATCAGCCGCGCCAACGTCCGTATCGAAGGCGGTGTGCGGATTACCGGCATCGCGCTGTCCGCCGAGCCGGTCATCAACGGCCGTGAAATTCGCCTCAAGGTCGAACAGGCTGGCGATTTCTCCTGGTATACGCTGAGCCTGATCGACCCGGCCGACGCCGAAGCGCCAGCCCCCGGTTTTGACATCTGCCTGTCCACCATCCGCATCAACTTCAAGGCAGGCTGCCCCTCCGAATTCGATTGCGCCGACCTCCACGACTGTCCCCCGGACACCCCGCCCGAACCGCGCCTCGATTATCTGGCCAAGGATTACGACAGTTTCCGCCGCCTCATGCTCGACCGCATGTCGCAACTGATACCGGGCTTTGCCGAGCGCAGCCCGGCCGACTTCACGGTGGCGCTGGTCGAGACGCTGGCCTATGTCGGCGACCACCTTTCCTACACGCAGGATGCCGCAGCCACCGAAGCCTACCTCGGCACCGCCCGCCGCCGCACCTCGCTGCGCCGCCATGCCCGGCTCCTTGATTACCCGCTGCACGACGGCTGCAACGCTCGTGTTTTCGTGACGGCTACGGTCGACGCCGATGCCGAGGCAAAAACCATCCCGGCCGGCACCGCTCTGCTGGCTGCGGCCGGTGCCGGCGACCCGGTTCGCCGCACGGACTTGCTCGACCAGTTGCCGCTGCCCGGCATCGAGGTCTTCGAAACCCTGCACGATCAGGTGCTGCACGCCGCCCACAGCGAAATTGCCATCCACGACTTTGCCGACCCGGCCTACTGCCTGCCGCGTGGCACGACGGCCGCAGCGCTGGTTAACTCGCCAGCCCTGGCGCTAGCGGCCGGCGACGTGCTGATCTTCGAAGAAATCCTCAGCCCGACCACCGGCAAGGTGGCCGATCTCGATGCCAGCCACCGCCACCCGGTCCGCCTGACCGCCGTCAGCCCCGGCCACGACGACCTGACCAACACCGACCTGCTACTCATCAACTGGCACAACGAAGATGCGCTGCCCTTCCCGCTCTGCGTCAGCCATGAATTCGAGATCGGCGGCGCGCTCGTCAAGCAGGCCATCGCCGTCGCCCGCGGCAATGTCGTCCTCGCCGACCACGGCCTGACCCGGCCCTGGCAAACGCTGGAGCCGCCCGAGGTGGGCGATGGCGGCACGCCTGCCCTGCGCCTGCCCTACCGACCGCGTCTCAGGGAATCTGGCCTTGCCTTCGCCGAGCCCTACGATCACGACGTGGCGACCAACGACCAGTTACCGCTCTCGGCCAGCCGCGTGCTGAGCCAGGAGCCGCGCAATGCACGGCCGGCCGACATGATGCTGCTGGCTGACGATTCCAGCCTGTTCGGCGACCAGCCCGACCCCAATGAAACGCCGTGGACGCCGCAACGTGACTTGCTCGGCAGCGAACGTTTCGCCCGCGAATTCGTCGTCGAAACCGAAAACGATGGCAGCGCCTGGCTACGTTTCGGCGACAACCAGTTTGGCGCCGCGCCGATCACCGGCCAGCGCCTGCTCGCCCGCTACCGGCTGGGCGGCGGACCGCGTGGAAACGTCGGCGCCGAAGCCATCAGCGCCCTGGTCAGCGACGATGCCAACCTGATGCTGGGCATCCAGTCCTTGCGCAACCCGTTACCAGCGACTGGCGGCGCCGAACCCGAAACGCTCGACGCCATCCGCCTCAACGCTCCGGAAGCCTTCCGCACCCAGGAGCGCGCTGTCACCACCGACGACTACGCCCGAGCCGCCGAGCGCCACCCCGACGTGCAGCGCGCCGCTGCCCGCCTGCGCTGGACGGGCAGCTGGTACACCGTTTTCCTGATGCTCGACCGCCGTGAAGGCAAGCCGGTCGATGCGGCATTCAAGGCGACCATGCGCGCCTTCCTCGAACGTTTCCGGCTGGCCGGCTACGACTTCGAATTCGCCGATCCGGTGCATGTCCCGCTCGATATCCAGTTGCAAATCTGCGTCGCCAGCGGCTACTTCGCCGCCGACATCAAAGCCGCGCTGCTCGAAGCCTTCACCGCCGGCGTCGACCGCCATGGCCGGCCCGGCTTCTTCCACCCCGACGGCTTCACCTTCGGCACGCCACTCTATTTGTCCGCCGTTGTCGCCCGCGCCATGGCCGTGGCCGGCGTCGCTTCCGTCGACATCCGCCGCTTCCAGCGCTGGGGACGCAGCGCCAAGGGCGAACTGGCGGCTGGCGTCATCACCGCCGATCAGCTCGAAGTCCTGCGTGCCGACGGCGACCTCAATTTCCCTGAAAACGGCCAGATCAGCTTCATCGTGGAGGGCGGATCATGAGCACTTCCGACAAGTGCGGCTGTTGCGCCGGCGTCACGCCGCTCACCCCGGTCGACGACATCCAGCCCCCAGGTCAGCCAACGCTGGCGCTGCGCGTCGGCACCCACGGCCGCTTCCGGCAGAGCATGCTGGCCGACCTGGCCGACGAACCTGCCCTCGAAAACCTGACCACCCGCGCCAGCGACGACCCGGCCATCGCCCTGCTCGACAGCTGGGCCGCCGTGCTCGATGTGCTGAGCTTCTACCAGGAGCGCATCGGCAACGAAAACTACCTCCGTACCGCCACCGAACGCCGCTCGGTGCTCGAACTGGCCCGCGCCATCGGCTACGAACTGCGCCCCGGCGTGGCCGCCTCGACCTGGCTCGCCTTCACCCTCGAAACCGCGCCGGGCGCCCCGCTAGAAACCCGCATCGACATCGGCGCCCGCGCCCAGAGCGTGCCCGGCCAGGACGAAACGGCGCAGACCTTCGAGACCCTCGAAGCCATCGACGCCAAAGTCCGCTGGAATGCGCTGCCCGTGCTCGCCGCCGAAACCGTGCCGCCGCGCATGGGCCTGCGCACGATCTACCTGGCCGGCACGGCGACCCGCCTGCAGGCCGGCGATGCGCTGCTCGTCATCGGCGACGAACGCACCAAGGACCCCTGCAACGAAAACTGGGATTTCCGCCGCGTTATCCGCCTGCGCGAAGTGCTGCCGGCCGACCCGAGCGACCCGAAAGACATCGGCTACACCGTCGTCACGCTCGACCGCGGCCTAGGCAAACCCTGGCATGGGGTCCATCCGGCCCGCACCAATCCGCGCTGCTACGCACTGCGCGCCCGCGCCCACCTGTTCGGCCATAACGCGCCGGACTGGCGGGCCATGCCGGCCAACCTGCGCGCCACCTACCTCGGCATGGCAGACGATGCCAAGCCGCCAATCAACGAACACCCGGAATGGCCGGGCTTTACGCTGGCTGACATTTCCGATCCGCCGGCCGGCAGCGCCAGCGGCAGCGGGCTCCTCGGCCAGTACTACCGGGGCAAGGGCTTCCGCGAAGCGATCCTGAGCCGCACCGATGCCACGGTCGATTTCAACTGGGGCGTCGGCAGCCCCGATCCAGCCGTGCCAGCCGATCATTTCTCGGTGCGCTGGTCCGGTTGGGTCGAGGCGCCGGGCAGCGGCCAGTTCACCTTCTTCGTCACGGCCGACGACGGCCTGCGGCTGTGGATCGACGATCAACTCGTCATCGATTTCTGGATCGATCAGGGCTTCACCGAACGCACCGGGTCGGCCCGTCTGCAAGCCAATCACAAGCACGATATCCGGCTCGAGTATTACGAGAACGGCGGGGCTGCCGCCTGCAAACTGGAATGGTCCGGCCCCGGCGTCAGCAGGGCCGTCATCCCGACCACCCGCCTCTACCCGCGCGATGTCACGACCGTTCACCTCGACGCCAGCTACCCGAAATGGCTGGCCGACGGCTGGGCGGTGATGTCCGTCCCGAATTACGAAGAGGTCTATCGCATCGTCAGCACAGAGGACGACGCCCGGGCCGACTTCACGGTCTCAGCCACCGCCACCCGCCTGACGCTGAGCGGTGAAAATCTGCGCGACACCTTCAACGACCATGTCCGCAGCACTACGGCTTTCGGCCAGTCCGAACCCCTCGACTGGGCCACCCGGCCCGTCTCCGGCTTTTTGCAAGGCCACCTGATCGACCTCGCCGGCTACGAGCCGGATCTGCCGGCAGGCCGCTGGCTGGCCATCTCCGGCCTCGTTCTGGCCGATGTTCCAGCCAATACCAAGGCGCTGAGCCGCCTGAAAAAAGGCGATGCACTGGCCTCCATCCGCATCGCCCGCGACCGCAAGACCGCCGATTTCGAATTTGAGGATTTTTTCCGGTTGACCGTGGCACTCGCTCCAGCCGCCGAAATCGTCCGCATCCAGCACAACGACAGCAGCAACGGCCACACCCAACTGCTGCTCGACAGCGATCTGACGCACGCCTACCTGCCAGCCACCGTCCGCATCAACGCCAACCTCGCCCCGGCCAGCGCCGGCGACAGCAAGCAGATGCGCATCCAGCCCGAACCGCTGGGCAGCGGCGACGGCAGCCGCAGCCTGCAACGATTCAACTTGCGGCAAGGCCCGCTGACCTACATCACCGCCGCCACGCCGAGCGGCACGGCGAGCACCCTCGAAATCCGCGTCGACGGGCTGCTCTGGCAGGAAGCGCCGCGCTTCACTGCGCCCGGCCCGACCGAGCGCGCCTACACAGTGAAGCTCGATGAAAACGGCAGCGCCACCGTGCAGTTCGGCGACGGCGTACACGGCACACGCCTGCCCACCGGCAACGGCAATGTCGAAGCGCGCTACCGCGTCGGCCTCGGCACGGCCGGCAACGTCAAGGCCGAGCAGATCAGCATGCTGCTCACCCGGCCGCCCGGCCTCAAAGCCGTCACCAACCCGGTCGCAGCCAGCGGTGGTACCAATGCCGAAGCCGGCGACGAAGCCCGGCGCAACGCCCCGCTGCGCGTCCGCACGCTCGACCGCATCGTCTCGCTGCGCGACTTCGAGGATTTCGCCGCCGCCTTCACCGGCATCGGCAAGGCGCAAGCCGTCTGGCTGTGGGACGGCGAACAGCGCATGGTGCATCTGACCGTGGCCGGCACCGACGGCGCGCCGCTCGATCCGAATGCCGCGCTCTACCGCAACCTGCTCGCCGCCATCGACGGCGCCCGGCCGCCATACCAGCCGCTACGCGTCAGCCCCAGCCGCGACCTGCGTTTCGGCCTGACTGCCGGGCTGTGGATTGCGCCGGACTACGAAGCCGAGAAAGTTCTTGCCGCCGCCGGCAAAGTGCTCGAAACAGCCTTCGGTTTCGCCGCCCGCGCCTTTGGCCAGCCGGTTACCGGCAGCGAGGTGCTGGCTGCGCTGCAAGGCGTCGCCGGCGTCATCGGTGCCGATCTCGACAAACTGATTCAAGTCGAATCGGGACTCACCGTCCTCACCTCGAACGGCCCCGATGGCAGCATCCCGGCCCGTAGCGCCCGCTGGCAGGGCAACAGCCTGCAACCAGCCGACCTGCTGCTGATCGACCTGGCGGCCGTCACCCTCACGGAGCGCACGTCATGAAGCTCGACGCCGATTCCCTGCTTGCCTTGCTCCCCGCCTTCTACCGCGAGCGCGACGCCGAAGCGGGCGACCCGCTGCGCGCCCTGCTCGGCGTCATCGCCCGCCAGGGCGCGCTCGTCGAAGCCGATATCGAACGGCTCTACGACAACGCCTTCATCGAAACCTGCGAAGACTGGGTCGTGCCCTACATCGGCGACCTGCTCGGCGTGCGCGCCCTCTATCCGGTCGGTGGCACCGCCGCCTTCGGTCCGCGCGCACTGGTCGCCAATACCCTGCGCCTGCGCCGGCGCAAGGGCACGGCGCTGGTCCTCGAAGAACTGGCCTTCGACACCACCGGCTGGCGCGCCCGCGCCGTCGAATTCTTCGAACGGGTGTCGACCACGCAGTACCTCAATCACCTGCGACCGCATTCCCTGCGTACGCCGGACCTGCGCCAGCCGCGACCGCTCGACCGCATCGACGGCCCGTTCGGCAGCGAAGCCCACACCGCCGACATCCGCACCCTGCCGGCCGGTCGCTACAACCTGCCGGATGTCGGCCTTTTCCTATGGCGCCTGCAGGCCTATCCGGTGCAGCGCGCCACCGCCCGTCCGGCGACGACACGGCCCGGTTTCTACACCTTCGACCCGCTCGGCCTCGACCAGCCGCTGTTCAACCGGCCGCGCACCGAGACCGACATCAGCCATCTGGCCGAACCGATCAACGTCCCGGAAGCGCTGCACTGGCGCGACCTGCACGCCGAACTCGAAGCCCGCCGGCAGGCCCTGACCGACGGCGAAGACCCCAACGACCAGTACTTCGCCGAAGCCGGCAGCGGCCCGGTGCTGCGCGTCTGGATCGACGACAACGAAGTGCCGGTCGAACACCTGGTCATCTGCGACCTCAGCCCGATTCCCACGGTGGTGCCGGAAGACTGGCGCCACCCACCGGCGACGCTGACCGTCACTGCCCGCAAGGCCGGCCGGCCGGACATGACCTTCCCGGCCGCCGGCGGCGTGCTGGTTGGTATCGACCCGCGACGCGGTCGCCTGGCGCTGCCCGATGGCATCACGGCAACCAGCGTTGAAGTCGGCTACGCCTACGGCTTTCCCGGCGACATCGGGGCTGGCCCCTACGACCAGCGCCCCGGCCCGGGCGACAACGATCCGCTGGCGGCCCAACCTGCGGCGACCGATTTCGAGGTCGTCATCCAGATTCCCAGCGCCGCAACCCCAACCCTCGCCTCGGCCTTCAACGCCCCGGCCAACCCGGCCGATGCGGTCAACCGCGTCATCGCGGGAAAACGCACCCTGGTCGTCCTCAACACCGATGCGACGGAAGCCGTGGCACCCATACTCGACCTGCCCGACAGCCATCTCGCCATCCAGGCCGCTCCCGGCCGGCGCCCGGTGCTGGTCGGCGATTTTTCGCTCAAAGGCAACGCCAGCACGCGGCTCAGCCTGGGTGGCCTGTTGCTCGACGGCGCCCTCAACCTGCAAGGGCCTTTGCACGCCGTGACGCTACGCCATTGCAGCCTGGTTCCGAACAAGGGCGGCATCGCCCACACGGGCACCGGCACCGACCTCACGCTGAGCCTTTACCGCTGCCTGAGCGGCCCGCTGCACTGCAACCGCCCACTCGCCACCGTCGCGCTGCGCGACTGCCTGATCGATGGCGAAGGCGGCAATATCGCGCTCGATGTCGACGACAGCCCGCTCACCGTCATCGCCTGCACCATGCTCGGCACCACCGCAGCCGGCCGACTGGAGGCCAGCAACAGCCTGTTCGACGGGCTGGTCACCATCGCCCGCCGGCAGGAAGGCTGCGTCCGCTACAGCTACCTGCCGCCAAAATCAGTGACCCCGCGCCGCCATCGCTGCCAACCCGATCTGGTCATGACCGACCTGCCCGCCGCCGACGCTGCCCGCGAGGCAACACGCGTCACGCCCGCTTTCACCAGCATCCGCTTCGACACGCCGGCTTATGGCCAGCTGACGCGAAGCACCGCCCAAGAAATCAGGACGGGCGCCGACAACGGCGCCGAAATGGGTGTCTGGAACTTGCTCCAGCAGCCGCAGCGCGAAGCCAATCTGGCGCTGGCGCTCGATGAATACCTGCGTTTCGGCCTCGAAGCGGCCGCGATTTTCGTCAATTAGCCCCATTCAGCATCCCTAGACAAAAACCGGGAGAGACACAATGAAAGCCGACCTCAGCCGCGCCACATTCGACAAGGCCAGACGCTACCGCAGCGTGCGGATGCAACAGGGCCGCGTGCAGCTCGACGCCGATTTCAACGAGCAACAGGACATCCTCAACCATCGCATCGAGATCGAGACGCGCGACAGCCTCGGCCCGGTTGCCGTGCCCATCGACAATCCCGGCTTCGGCCTGACGCCGGCTGGCACCGATCTGACCATTTCGGCCGGGCGCCTTTACGTCGATGGTCTGCTCTGCGAAAACCCGGCCGCCACGACGGTCGCCGACCAGCCCGACCTGCCCGACACCGCCTCGCCGGTGCTGCCGGCCGGCGCATCGCAGTTGCCGTTGCCGCCGGTTGGCGTCACGGCGGCGAGCATCACCGGCGTAGTCGTCTTCAACGCCGGCAACGCCGTAGCACCGCCCGACGGCACCTACCTGGCCTATCTCGAAGCCTGGCAGCGCCATCTCAGCCCGCTCGATCTGCCGGTAGACGACACCAGCATGCGCGAAGTGGCGCTCGGCGGGCCCGACACCTGCACCCGTGAGAAAACCGTTTGGCAGGTCAAGCTGCTGCGCGCCGGCGAACTTGATGCGCCGCTCACCTGCCTGTCGAATATTGCCGCCTGGAGCACCTTGACCGCAGCACCCGACGGCCGCCTGGCCGCCCGCGCTGAAGCCAGCATCCCGCCCAAGACACCCTGCCAGTTGCCGCCGGAAGCCGGCTACCGGCTGCTCGAAAACCATCTCTACCGCGTCGAGATTCACGACGATGCGAGCGTCACCGGCAAGGCCCGCTACAAGTGGTCGCGCGACAACGGTAGTCTGGCCAGCCGCGTCGTCCGCTGGCTGAACGATCCGATTGCCAACGAGTTCGAGGTTGCCAGCATCGGCCGCGACGACGTGCTGGCCATCACCGCCGGCTGCTGGGTCGAGTTCTACGACGACACGCACGAACTGCTCGGCCAGCCCGGCCCGCTGGTGCCGGTCATTCGCACCGAAGGCAATGTCGTCACCGTCGACCTGACCAAGCTGATCGGCCATGCCCTCGACCAGGCGATGTTCCCGCGCAATCCGCGCGTCCGGCGCTGGGATGGCGTCGCCGAAATCAGCACCTCGGCCATCAACTCGGCTACCGGCTGGGAGGAACTGGCGCAGGACGGCATCGAACTGAAGTTCGCCCCGGGCAGCTACCGGATCGGCGATTACTGGCTGATTCCGGCCCGTACCGCCACGGCCGCCATCGAATGGCCGAAGGAAAACGGCAAACCGGCCTTTCTCTCGCCGGCCGGCGTGCTACGCGCCTTTGCCCGGCTCGCCCTGCTCGAATTCAAGGCCGGTGCCTGGATCCTGAAATCGGACTGCCGCCCGCTCTTCCCCAGCCTGACCGAGCTGACCCAACTTCATTACGTCGGCGGCGACGGCCAGAGCATCAAAACGAATCCCGCCAATACGCCAGCCCAGGTCGCCCTGCCCAGCCCGCTGCAGGTCGGCGTTGCCAATGGCCAGTTCCCGGTCGTCGGGGCGCGGGTACGCTTCACGGCAAGCGATGGATTGCTGCCCAACGGCACAAAAATTCAGGAGGTCGATACGCTGGCCGATGGCGTTGCCAGTATCGCCTGGTCGCTCGACTCCGATCCGGCCAAACCGGTCCAGCACGTCACGGCCGAATTGCTGGTCGCCGGTGAAGTGGTGGCCGGCCGTTATCTGCCGGTGCATTTCAGCGCCCAACTGGCGCTGGCCACCGGCGTTGCCTACGACCCGACCAACTGCCCCGACCTGCTCGCCGCCGAGGCCTACACCGTGCAGGAGGCCATCGACACCCTGTGCAAGCGTCCTCAGGGTGGCGGCGGTTGTTGCGTCACGGTCGGCCTGACCGGCGAGTACGAGACCCTAGACCTCGCCCTGCGCACGCTGATCGCCGAAGATCGGCGCGATATCTGCATCTGCCTGCTGCCCGGCAACCACAGCCTGGCCGACGGCCTGAGCCTGACCGGTACGCCGCGTCACCGCATCAGCATCCACGGCGCCGGCCCGGCCAGCCGCCTCATCCTCAAGCAGGAAGTGTTCAGGTTCGACACTTTCGGCTCGCTGAGCCTCAAGGATTTCACCCTGGCCAACACCGGCGAACCAAGCAGTTTGAGCTTCCTGAAATGCCAGAACGTCGATTTCAGGCACGTCGACTTCCTTGGCCGATCAGCCACTGGCAGCAGCTTGCTGCAAATCGCCGGCAGTTCGCGCTTGCTGATTGAAGGCTGCACGGTTTTTGCCATCGCTACCGACAACAACGAGAGACTGGATTTCATTGTCCAGCGCGTTCCCAGCCTGGCTGCACAGCGCAACGCCTTTGCCGCCACCGCCATCATCGATGGCAGCCTGAACAAGGCCGCCGAAGCCATCGCTGCCCTTGATCCGGCAGAGCGCAAGAAAATGTCGGGCGAGATCAGCACCCTGCTGCGCAGCAATGACCTGTCCAATCTCACCGGCCGCGAACAGACCAGTCTCAACAACCTGCGCGTCGTGGTCGGCCGGAATCCAACTGCTGCCGCCCTGAGCAAGGCGCTCAACCAATTCGCCGACGCCCTGCGCGCCGGCACGCCGGCCTTTGCGCTGGCGCTCGACGACACCGACGATGCGAGCCTGATCAACAACCGCCTGCGCGGCCGGATCACGCTGTTCGGCGAGTCGGACGACATGCCCGACATCAACACCGACCAGTTGCAACGCCTGAGCGCCGCCATCAAGGCGGGGGCCGTAACCTTCGATGACAACGGCACCCTGATCATTGAACGAAACGAACTCCAGGGTGTTCGGATCAGCGGCAAGGCACTAGCCAAGGTGATCGAGAACGCCCAGGGCACCTTGCCCGTCTGGCACAACCTGCAGGTCACCAACAATCGCATCGACAGCGAGGCAGATCACTATCCGGGCTTCAACGCCGCCTTCAATGGCAACACGCTGGAACCGCAAGGCGACGTCGGTGTATTGCTGGCCAATCAGGCCAAGGTCATCGGCAATTTCGCCCACAACGACTTCAGGCTATTTGTCGCCGGTGCCAATCCCGAGAGTTTCGGCAACGGCGGCCTGAATGTGGTGCCGATTTAAGACTGTTCACGCAATGGCCAGCCCGTCAAGGCTGGCCATTTGATTCCGGTGTCAGAACGCCACCGTCAACGACTATTACTATTGCGCTTACCGGCGGTGGCCGTAATGACCATGGTGGCCACCATGATGGCCAACCGGGACGAATATCGGGAAGCAGCCACTGAGCGTAATCGCGACAAGTAGGCCGGCAATAATTCTTTTCATCACTTCTCTCCTGCTATGGGGTAGTAAGTGAATAACGCGGGGAGGGCGAAAAGAACCGACGTCGAATTGTTACTGCTTGTAAGCGGCCGGGTACGAGGCCCACGGCAGGCATTTCAATTTTGGGCCTTTTTCCCGGTTGACCGTGGAAGTCACCCGGCCAGGCCAATTCAGCCGGCGCTGCCCTGCCCCCCTGCCCCGCAAGCATGGCAAAAACGCGCGAAGGCGCTCTTGCGTTCCTGGCAGCGACCGCAATGGTCGAACAGACAGATGCCGCAATGCGGGCAGTAATCGATGGCGGTGTTGGTCAAATCGACCGGCCGCTCGCAACCCGGGCAGACCTTCTTGGCCAGCCGGGCCAATGCCGTGTCGTAGCTCAGTTCCTTGCGGCGCTCGACATCGGGCATGGCCTCGGCCTGTTTCTGTTTTTCGAGGTAGCGATTCAGGGCGACGATGGCGTAGCGCCCGACCAGCACGGTGATGATGATGCCGACGGCGTAGCGCACATAGCCGCCGTAGCTCGGCAGGTAGGGGACGAGCTCGACAAAGAAGGCGAACAGCGCGAAGTAGATGAAGCCCCAGACGAAGGGCCACCACGTGCTCTGGCGCTTTTTGGCGAACAGCCAGCCGGCGACGGCGAGTAGCGGCAGGGTCAGCGCCAGGCGATAGCCGAAAACGCGCAATTCCTGCCTGCGCTGCTCGGTAAACAGTTTGGTCGAGGCCGTCCGCTCCAGTTCGCGCAGGTCGCGCTGGGCGCGCTCTTCCGCCTGACGGGCGTCGAGCAGGCTCTGCTGCTGACGCTCAACATCGGCCAGCGCCTTGCGCTCGAGAATCTTCAGTTCATCGAGGGCCTGCGTGCGTTCGATCAGTTCGGCGTCCTGCTCCGGGCGCTTGGTGGCGTGGCGCGTCGCCAGCCAGTTGTTGAAGGTGTCGCGTGCGGCGGCAGAGTTGGCGCGGGCGCCATTGAGTTTGAGCTGGGCCTGATCGTGGGCATCCTGCGCCGCCTGGCGTTTTTCCTGCATCGCCTTGAGCTCGGCGCGCAGCGGTGCGGCGGCCTGCTGGTCGATGAAATCATCAAGCGTAACGCGGTGCTCGACCTTGGGCAGGTTCTCGACAATCGTCCCGCCCAGCCCGATCAGGAAGCTGGCGAAAACGAAGGCGACGATCCACAGCCCGAAACGAAACCATTTTTCCGACAGACGCAGCGCCTTGCTCATGCCTCAACTCCCTTGAATTTGCCGCGTATTGCCGAAAACGCCAGCATGCCGAGCAAGGCCACGGTGCCGGCGACGATGCCAACGACCGCATCAAGCGACATCGAGACGACGCCACTCATCATCCCGCTCATTTCGGCCAGGTGCTCGATACCGTGATGAACTGGCGGAATACCGTGCGACAGGATGCCGCCGCCGACCAGAAACATCGCAGCCGTGCCGACGATGGTCAGCAACTTCATGAGTTTTGGCGCGGCCAGCAACAGGCCCTTGCCAACGATCTTCATGCCCCCGCGCCCCTTGAGCAGCAGCCAGGCGCCGACGTCGTCCATCTTGACAATGCCGGCGACGATGCCATAAACGCCGATGGTCATGATCAGCCCGATGCCGGCCAGCACGGTCAGTTGCGTAGTGAAGGGCTGAGTGGCGACGGTGCCCAGCGCGATGACGATGATTTCGGCCGACAGCACGAAATCCGTGCGGATGGCGCCCTTGATCTTTTCCGCCTCGAACGCCGCCATATCGACCGTTTCATCGGCTACCGCGGCCAGTTCCTCGGCATGGTGCGCTTCGTCCTCGGCTTCGCTGTGCAGCCACGGGTGAGCCAGTTTCTCGACGCCTTCGAGGCACAGGTAAATGCCGCCGATCATGAGCAGGGGCGTCACCGCCCACGGGATGAAAGCGCTGATCGCCAGCGCCGCCGGCACGAGAATCAACTTGTTTTTCAGGGAACCGACGCAGACCGCCCAGACCACCGGCAATTCGCGCTCGGCGGCAACGCCGGCGACCTGCTGGGCATTGAGTGCCAGATCGTCGCCGAGCACGCCGGCCGTTTTCTTGGCGGCGACCTTGGTCAAAACCGCCACGTCATCAAGGATGGTGGCAATATCGTCAATGAGGACGAGCAGGCTGGCGCCGGCCATCAGGATTCCCGACCCCGTGATGTCTCCAGCGAGAATTCGCGAATCCAGGAAGCACGCCGATCGATAGCCGAACGGCGGTCAGTCATTACCCGACCTTCGCGGGTTTCGTACGGCGGCGGCGCGATATGCGTACACACGCGGCGATCGGCGCAGCGCGGCTGATAGCTTGCATCGGGCATTTTATTTTCCATGATGACTCCTCGGCAAATCCGGAGGGACAGCAATTATGCCATGGCGCATAAGCAGTGCGCTTGCCTGGAAAACGGCTAGAATCCTGCCCGCACTCTCTCCTACGGTCGACCGGCTTTTTTGCCCAAAATTCAAAGCGAATGTCTGAATACTCCGCCTCCTCCATCCGTGTCCTGAAAGACCTTGAACCCGTCAAGGAACGTCCCGGGATGTACACCAGAACGACCTGCCCGACCCACATCGTGCAGGAAGTCATCGACAATGCCGCCGACGAGGCGCTGGCCGGCTACGCCAAGAAAATTTCGGTTGCCATCCGCGCCGATGGCGTCATCGAAGTCAGCGACAACGGCCGCGGCATCCCGGTCGAAATCCACCCGGAAGAAGGCCGGCCGGCGGTCGAACTGGTTTTCTGCAAACTGCACGCCGGCGGCAAGTTCAACAAGAAGGATGCCGGCAACGCCTACCGTTTCTCGGGCGGCCTGCACGGCGTCGGCGTTTCGGTGACCAATGCGCTGTCGATCCGCCTCGAAGTCGAGATCAAGCGCGGCGGTGGCGTGCATCACATCGCCTTCGGCGCCGGCTTTGTCACCGAACCGCTGAGCCGGATCGGTGACTGCGGCCAGCGCAACACCGGCACGACAGTGCGCATCCAGCCCGACCCCAAGTATTTCGATTCGCCGAAGATCAATCTGGCCCAGCTCGAGCATCTGCTGCGCTCGAAGGCCGTGCTCATGCCCAATGTCACGGTCGAACTCGACATCGAAGGCCAGGACAAGAAAGTCTGGTGCTACGAGAACGGCATGGCCGACTACCTCAACGAGATGATGGTCGGCACGCCGGTGGCACCGATTTTCGTCGGCGAGAAACACGTTGAAAGCGCCAACGGCTTCGCCGTCGGCGAAGGCGCCACCTTTGCCATGGCCTGGTTCGAGGAAGGTG
The DNA here is from genome assembly GCF_020510585.1 of Ferribacterium limneticum. Classification (GTDB taxonomy): domain Bacteria; phylum Pseudomonadota; class Gammaproteobacteria; order Burkholderiales; family Rhodocyclaceae; genus Azonexus. The sequence continues at coordinate 2,298,767 of NZ_CP075190.1, forward strand.
GCGGCAAGCCGGAAAGCTACGTCAACCTGATCCCGACCCTCGATGGCGGCACCCACGAAGCCGGCCTCAAAGCCGGTGTTTTCGAGGCGGTCAAGACTTTCGCCGAACACCATGCCATCCTGCCGGCCAAGGTCAAACTAGCCCAGGAAGACGTCTGCGGCCGCATGACCTACCTGCTTTCGGCCAAGGTGCTCGACCCGCAGTTCCAGGGCCAGACCAAGGAAAAACTGACCAGCCGCGATGCCTACAAGCTGGTCACCCAGATGGTGCGCGACCCCTTCGAGCTGTGGCTCAACAGCCACGCCGATTTCGGCAAGAAGATCGCCGAACTGGCCGTCAAGGCGGCGCAGAACCGGATGAAATCGACGCAGAAGGTCGAGAAGAAGAAGTCTTCTGGCATTGCCACGCTGCCCGGCAAGCTGACCGATTGCGAATCGGACGATATCGCCCGCAACGAAGTGTTCCTCGTCGAGGGCGACTCGGCCGGCGGTTCAGCCAAGCAAGGCCGCGACAAGGAAACCCAGGCCGTTCTGCCGCTGCGCGGCAAGGTGCTAAACACTTGGGAAGTCGACCGCGACCAGCTGTTCAAGAACAACGAAGTGCATGACATTTCCGTGGCGGTCGGCGTCGACCCGCACGGTATAGAGCAGATCGACAGCGTCGATGTCTCAGGCCTGCGCTACGGCCGCATCATCGTCATGTCCGACGCCGACGTCGATGGCTCGCACATTCAGGTGCTGCTGTTCACGCTCTTCCTCAAGCACTTCCCAGCTTTGGTCGAACGCGGCCACATCCACGTCGCCCAGCCGCCGCTCTTCCGCGTCGACGTCGAAGCCCGCGGCCACACTCGCAAGGTTTATTGCCTCGACGAAGCCGAGAAGGAACAGACGCTGACCAAGCTGCGCGACGAAGGCGTTTCGGAAAACAAGATCACCGTCTCCCGCTTCAAAGGCCTCGGCGAAATGAACCCTGACCAGCTCTGGGAAACCACGCTGTGCCCGGACACCCGCCGCCTCGTCCCCTTCCAGGCCAGCCGCGAAACGATCAAGCAAATGACCGCCACCTTCACGCTGCTCATGGGCAAGGGCGAAGCGGCCGGCCGTCGGGCCTGGATGGAGAAGGACGGCGGGCTAGTCGAGGCTGACGTCTGACATCGGCCATGAAGCGTCAGGTATCCGCGATACTCTTCTGCGCATCCCTGCCGCTGGCCGCCAACAGCCAGTCGCTCGACGATTGCCGGCGCATTGCCGCCGCGACTGACCGCCTGGCCTGTTACGACGCATTGGCGACACCGCCAACTGCCGCGCAGCAAAAGCCCCCACCAGCAAAGTCTCCGGAAGCACCGGCCACGGCCGACCTGAATGAGCCGGCGGCCGGCGACTCCCTGCTCGGCGCAGCCTGGGAACTCGACGCCGACAGGCGCGGCCACATCCTGCGCATACGGCCCTACAAGCCGGTCTATATCCTGCCCGGCTTCCATACCAGCCACACCAATCCGTTTCCCGCATCACCCTCTGTCGGGCACACCAGCACCACCGACACCGGACAGCGCCCTGACGAAGCAAAACTCCAGATCAGCCTGAAATCGAAGCTGGCCGAAGACCTGTTCGGCAACAATGGCGACCTCTGGTTCGGCTATACCCAGACCTCGCGCTGGCAGGTGTATACCGCAGGCACTTCGCGGCCTTTCCGCGAAACCAACCACGAACCCGAAGTCATGCTGGTGTGGCGTACTGACTACACGCTGGGCGGCTGGCGCGGGCGCTACCTGTCGCTCGGCTTCAACCACCAGTCGAATGGCCGATCGCTGCCGCTATCGCGTAGCTGGAACCGGATAATCGCCGGCATTGCCCTGGAAAAAGGCGATTGGACGGCAACCCTCCGCCCCTGGTGGCGCATCCCGGAAGTCGGCGAACACGACGACAACCCGGACATCGCCAATTACCTCGGCCGGGCCGACCTGCAAATTGTCAGGATTTGGGGCAAGCAGCAGTTTTCCCTGCTCCTGCGCCACAGCCTGCAAGGCGGCGGCAACAATCACGGCGCCTTGCAGCTCGACTACGCCTTCCCTCTTTCCGGCAGCCTGCGTGGCCATCTGCAATGGTTCTCCGGCTACGGCGAAAGCATGATCGACTACAACCACCGCGCCAATTATTACGGCATCGGCGTTTCCCTGCTGGAGTGGTATTGATTGTCAGGCTCCGGCAGCCCCACCCAACCTTGTTCAGGAGCAACACATGCTGAAATCAATGAAGACGCTCATCACCGTGGCCATCGCCATTGCCCTGGCTTTTGCCCTCAATCCCTCGGCTGAAAAGCACCGCGACAAGATCAAGACAGCCATCGCCGAGCGCAGCCAGGTCGAGCGCGTTCTGGGTATCGGTCAGCTGACTTCGTTCGTTTCACAGTACCATTCACTCGGCGTCGCGTCCTACACGACGGTCAACGACAAAGTAACGTCGATCGGCGTATTCGGGATGGTTTTCGTCCCGTAATCAAGCGCAGGAGAAGGCCGCTCCGGTCCACTCCGCCACTTCACTGGCCAACGCCGGAAAAAATACAAAGCTCATGAAAACCCCGAAAAGACTCATCACCCTCGTTGAAGAAGGCCTTGTAGACGAGGTGATCGGGCAGTTGATGAGCGGCAAGGAAGCGACCGTCTATATCGTGCGTTGCGGCGAACACATTCGTTGCGCCAAGGTTTACAAGGATGCCAAGCAGCGCAGCTTCCGCAAGGCGACTTCCTATCAGGAAGGCCGCAAGGTCAAGAACAGCCGGCAGGCACGCGCCATGGAGAAAGGCAGCCGCTACGGGCGCCAGATGCAGGAAGAAGTCTGGCAGAACGCTGAGGTCGATGCACTGTATCGGCTGGCCGCAGCCGGGGTGCGCGTGCCCCAGCCCTACATCTGCTTCGATGGCGTACTGCTCATGGACCTGGTGGCCGATGCCGAGGGCGGCGCGGCGCCGCGCTTGAACGATGTCGCCCTGAGCGAAGCGGTGGCACTGGAATATCACGCCATGCTGGTCAATCAGGTGGTGCGCATGCTGTGCGCCGGGATCATTCACGGCGATCTGTCGGAATACAACATCCTCGTCGATGAAAACGGGCCGGTCATCATCGACCTGCCGCAAGCCATCGATGCGGCCGCCAACAGCACGGCAGCCGAAATGCTGGAACGCGACGTCAACAATCTGCGCAGCTATTTCAGTACCTTTGCCCCCTCTCTGGCCGACAGCCAGTTTGGCAAGGAAATCTGGGCGCTGTACGAGAGCGGTTTGCTCCAGCCGGATCAGGTTTTGACGGGCCAGGTGGAACTCGACGAAAGCCTTGCCGACGTCGATGCCGTACTGATGCAAATCGAAGAAGCAATCAAGGAAGACGAAATCCGTCGCATGTGCCAGTAAACTCCAGCCTTTGTCGTCGCAACACCAGGAAACAAATCGAAGCTGCCCGCTCCGCGAACAAAATGCCCAATCCAACCACGCCTCTCTGCTTTGCCAACCGTCGCCGCCTGCTGAGCGCCAGCCTGCTTGTGCTCGGCGGTTGTTCGATCCTCCAGCCCGCCAAGCCGGAGGCCCCTCCCCGCCCAAAAATCGGCCTCGCCCTCGGCGGCGGCGCGGCGCGCGGCTTCGCCCATATCGGCGTGATCAAGATGCTTGAATCGCACGGCATCGTCCCGGACTACGTAGTCGGCACCAGCGCCGGCGCGGTCGTCGGTTCGCTCTACGCGGCCGGCTACGACGCCTTTGCCATGCAGAAGATCGCCCAGCAGCTCGACGAAAAGATCTTCGCCGACTGGACGCTGGGCGGGCGTGGCCTGCTCAAGGGCGAAGCCCTGCAGGACTTCATCAACCAGCACCTGAATAATCGTCCACTCGAAAAACTCGGCAAGCCCTTTGCGACGGTAGCAACCGACCTCAACAGCGGCGAGCGGGTTGTTTTCCGGACCGGTGATACCGGCATGGCCGTGCGCGCCTCGGCGGCCGTACCCGGCGTCTTTCAGCCGACCCAGTTTCGCGGCAAAAGCTATGTCGACGGCGGGCTGACCAGCCCGATCCCGGTGCTGGCGGCGCGCGAGATGGGCGCCGACTTCATCATCGCCGTCGATATCTCGGCCCGGGCCGAAGGCCAGCCGGTGGACAGCATGACCGCCATCATCTGGCAGACGACGACCATCATGGGCAGCGCCATCGGTACCAACGAACTGCGCGGCGCCGATATCGTCATCCGGCCGAAGCTGCCCTACGTCAAATCCTGGGACTTCACGGCGCGCAACGACGCCATGATCGAAGGCGAACGCGCAGCACAAATGGCCCTCGCCGCCATCAAGCAAAAACTCGGACGCTGACCGCTCGCATTCGCCTAAGCGTCACGAATTTCTGCCAGAATTCCACCTTTGCTCCCACTCAGCGGATTCACCATGACCTACAAAGTCTTTGTCGATGGCCAGGAAGGCACCACCGGCCTGCAGATCAACGAATACCTCGCCCAGCGCAGCGATGTCACGGTCCTCAAGATCGACGCCGACAAGCGCAAGGATCTGGCCGAACGCAAGCGGCTGATCAACGAATCCGACGTCACCTTCCTCTGCCTGCCGGACGAAGCTGCCAAGGAATCGGTGAGTCTCGTCGACAACCCGAATACCTGCATCATCGATGCCTCGACGGCGCATCGCGTCAATCCGGACTGGACCTTCGGCCTGCCCGAACTGGCACCCGAGCAACGCGCCAAGATCCGCGCCAGCAAGCGCATCGCCAACCCCGGTTGCCACGCCAGCGCCTTCATCCTGGCCCTGCGTCCGCTCGTCGCTGCCGGCCTGCTGCCGGCGGCCACGCAGATCGCCGCCAACTCGATCACCGGCTATTCCGGCGGCGGCAAGTCGATGATCGCGCATTACGAGAGCCCGGCGCGCATCAATGCGCCGCGCCCCTACGGCCTTACGCTGGCCCACAAGCACCTGCCGGAAATGCAGGCGTATACAGGGTTGACCGTGGCACCGATCTTCCAGCCCATCGTCGGGCCGTTCTACAAGGGGTTGGCCGTCACCGCCTTCATCCAGCCGCAGCAATTCACGCGCAAGGCAACGCCGGCTGACGTGCAAAAGATCATCGCCGACTACTACGCCGGCGAGCCCTTCATCCGGGTGCTGCCGGTCGATCTCGACGCAACCACCGATGGCGGTTTCTACAACGTCGAAGCCAACAACGACACCAACCGCGTCGATATCGCCGTCTTCGGCAACGAGGAGCGCATGCTGGTCATGGCCCGCCTCGACAACCTTGGCAAAGGTGCCTCGGGTGCTGCGGTGCAGGCGATGAACGTGCATCTTGGGGTCGAGGAAAGCCTCGGCCTGGTCTGAACTCCGCGCTCATGCCTATCGCTTTCCTGGTTCGCCTTTGCCTGTTGATCACTGCGGTGGTCTCAGGCTGGCCGGCCAGCGCACAGTCGATCCTGCTCGACCCGAATACGGCGACTTACGGCAATCCCTGGGTCACGCCGCGCCTGAATGGCACAAGCGCAAGCGCCCTCGACACCAAGGTGCTGGTAACCACGAGTGCTCTTCCGGCGCAGGGTGATTTCGAGACGCTTGGTGCGCTCTACGTTCAGTCGCGCTGGCCCGGCAGCACAGGCAAGGCAAGAAAACTGCTGGCCGAACAGGCGAAGGGCATGGGCGCCAACGTCGTCGTCGAGTCGCGGGTCTGGCAGGGGCTGGCTTTTCCGGCTGTGGTCGCCCCGCAAGGCAGCGGCATCGCCGTGCTGGTCAAGGATCACGAGTTGCTCGAAAGCCTGGCCGGTTCAGTTGGCACCTGGGAATGAGCATGAATGTCGTGATCGGCCACATCACCGTCAAGGATGCAGCCAAATGGGCTGAGTATCGCAGCCAGGTGCCGGCGACGCTGGCCCCGTGGCAGGCCGAACTGGTTTTTCGTGGCGAAAAACTGGCCATATTTGGCGGCGAGCATCGCCACAGCGACACGGTCGTCATCCGCTTCCCAAATGCCGAGGCAGCCAACGGCTGGTTCAACTCGGCGGCCTACCAGGCGCTGATTCCGCTGCGCATGGAAGCGGCCGAGGTCGATCTGATCAGTTTCAGCGAAGCAGGCGCGTAGCGTCGGTGTAATCCCGGGCGTATTGCAAACTGGCGAGGTCGAGTACCTGGGCGATCCGTTCGCTGCTTGTCGCCACGTTCTGCACAGCTTTTTCGTTGCCTCGATCGGCAATGCCCAGCCGGTTGATGGCACTCTCGAAAAATACCCACTGGTTTTTGGCCAGGCCAACGGCATCCCGGCTGGCTGGCGAGTTTTCCTGGGCCGTATCAAGCTCATTGAGGCCGGTTGAAAACTCCCGGCGCGCCTGCTCGATATCGACCAGCACCCCTTGTACGCGGCTACCGCCCTGGGCCAGCAGATAGAGCCGGGCCAGACGCTGTGACAGCATATTGAGGCGCGAGGACAGGTCGATCAGGCGGCCGACTGGCGTTTCACCTTCGGCTTCGATCAGCATGCTGAGCTTGCCGGCATGGATCATCAGCTCGTCGGCCAGTTGATTGACCCGCTCGGCGCTGGCCGGGCCGGGGGCTTGTTTCATGGCTACGCGCATTTCCTGCCAGAGCGCTTCACTACGCGTCAGGACACGCCGGACATTCGGCTTTCTGGCCGAACCGCCGAGGCGAGTGAATTCGGCATCGATCTGGCTCATCGAAACGTCTATCTGCTGCATCGCCTGCGCCGCATTCAAGCCCATACCGGCCTGCTGGTAGAGTTTGGCCAGGCGTTGCGACTGCATGCGCAGGCGACCGGCGCTGACGATATCACCGGCAAGCTGCCCGGCCCCGCCCTCTTTTCCGGCCGCCAACGCGCCTTGCGACAGGGTCAGGGACGAACAGGCGATAATCAGCAACAGCCCCCGGCGAACGACTTCGAATTGCGGCATCGACAAACAGTCTTGAGCATTAATGGGCCGGCATTGGAACACGCCAATATTTCACTCCCTTTACAAGCGCGCCGCTTCCCCTATCATTCGCCCCACCATGCCTGCCGCCTCCCCCCGCATCCTCTCCGTCATCCCGCCGATGACCCAGCTCAATACGCCCTACCCGGCGACCGCCTACCTGACCGGCTTCCTGCGCTCGCGCGGCTTTCATGCCGAGCAGACCGATCTGGCGCTGGCTCTCGTGCTCGAACTGCTGTCGCCGGCTGGCCTGCCGAAGATCAAGGCGGCGGCAGAGGCAATTCCCGGCAAGAAGCGTTCGAATACGATCAAGATTTTCCTCAACGAGTTCGACCGCTACCAGGCCAGCATCGGCCCGGCCATCGCACTCTTGCAGGGCCGCGACGGCTCGATTGCCCACCGCATCTGCACCCGCGCTTTCCTGCCCGAGGGGCCACGTTTCGCCTCGCTCGACAACTATCTCGATGAAGACGGCGGCGACCCGCTGGCCTGGGCTTTCGGCTCGCTCGGCGTGCAGGACCGGGCGCGGCATCTGGCCACGCTCTACCTCAACGACCTCGCCGACGTGCTACGCGAGGCGGTCGACACCCGTTTCGAGTTCGTCCGCTACGCCGAATCGCTGGCCCAGAGCCAGGCCAGTTTCAACCCGCTGGCCACGGCGCTGGCCGCGCCGCCGACGCTGGTCGATACGACACTTCAAAATTTGGCAAAAATTCCGGTTGACCGTAGCAATCCGGATATCGTGCTCATTTCCGTGCCCTTCCCCGGCTCGGTCTACGCCGCCTTCCGCATAGCCCAGACGATCAAGGCTTACCGGCCCAACATCATCACCGTGCTCGGCGGCGGCTACGTCAATACCGAGTTGCGCGAACTGGCTGAACCGCGCGTCTTCGATTACTTCGACTACGTCATGCTCGACGACGGCGAAAAACCGTTGCTCGCCCTGCTCGAACACCTCGCCGGTCAGCGCCCGCGTCTCAACCTCGTCCGCACCTTCACCCGCGTCGATGGCGCCGTGCGTTACTTCAACGCCAGCGAGCCGGACATCCCCTTCGAAGAAGTCGGCACGCCAACCTGGGACGGTCTGCCGCTCGACCGCTACCTGTCGCTGCTCGACATGCTCAATCCCATGCACCGGCTGTGGTCCGACGGGCACTGGAACAAGCTGACGGTCGCCCATGGCTGCTACTGGAAGAAATGCAGTTTCTGCGACGTCAGCCTCGACTACATCGGCCGCTACGACGCGGCCAGCGCCAAGGTGCTGGTCGACCGCATCGAGCAGATCATCGCCGAAACCGGCCACACCGGTTTTCATCTCGTCGACGAAGCCGCCCCGCCGAAAGCCCTGCGCGCCCTGGCCGAGGAACTGCAGCGACGCAACCTGGCCATTTCGTGGTGGGGCAACATCCGCTTCGAAAAATCCTTCACGCCCGAACTCTGCCTGCAACTGGCCGACAGTGGCTGCATCGCCATTTCCGGCGGTCTCGAAGTCGCCTCCGACCGCCTGCTCGACCTCATGAAAAAAGGTGTCTCGGTCGATCAGGTCGCCCGCGTCACCCGCGCCTTCACCGATGCCGGCGTGCTCGTCCATGCCTACCTGATGTACGGCTTCCCGACGCAAACCGTTCAGGACACGGTCGATGCGCTCGAATACGTCCGCCAGTTGTTCGCCGAAGGCTGCATCCAGTCCGGCTTCTTCCACCGCTTCACGTGCACCGTCCATTCGCCCGTCGGGCAGAACCCGGCCGAATACGGCATCAAGCTGCAACCGCTACCGCCCGGCAAATTCGCCAAAAACGACGTGCATTTCATCGACCCCACCGGCGTCGATCACCACAGCCTGGGCAAAGCCCTGAACAAGGCGCTTTACAACTACATGCACGGCATGTGTCTCGACCAGGACGTGCGAAGCTGGTTCAGTGAACAAGTGCCGAAATCCCGCGTTTCCCGAAACTTCATCGCCCGGGCTTTGCAGACACCCCGTTAAGCGCCTTCGCAGCGCTTGAGGCACGCGGTTTTTACCGTTTTTTTATATCCCCACCCCCAGCTTTTTCGAAAACTTTGATAGCGCTTTTCCTAGTATGACCCTGTCGCAATACCAACATGGGGTGTACTTATGGATCTCGTCTATCTCGCCGGCATCGGGCTGTTCTTTGTCCTGATGCTCGGTCTCGCTGCCGGCTGTGCCCGGCTCGGGGGTGCCAAATGACCTGGCTTTTCATTCTTAGCGGCGCCGTCGCCGTTGGCCTGCTGGTCTATCTGATCGCTGCGCTGATCAACCCGGAGAATTTCTCATGAGCAATCATGCCTGGATACTTCTCGGACTTTTTCTTGTTGTCCTGTTGCTGACCGTCAAACCCTTGGGGACTTACATCGCCAACGTGATGGAAGGTCGCTTCCGTCTGGCCGGCAAGATCGAAAGTCCGATCTATCGCCTGTGCGGCATCCGCCAGGACGAGGAAATGGGCTGGCTGAAATACGCCTTCGCCATCCTGCTTTTCAATGCCCTCGGCGTCTTTGTGGTGTACGCCCTGCAGCGCCTGCAAGCCGATCTGCCGCTCAATCCGCAGGCGTTGGCCAATATCAGCCCGGATTCCGCCTTCAACACAGCCCTGAGTTTCGTCACCAATACCAACTGGCAGGGCTATGTTGGCGAAGCGACGATGAGCTACCTGACCCAGATGCTGGCTTTGGCCGTGCAGAACTTCCTGTCGGCCGCCACCGGCATCGTCGTCGTCATTGCGCTGATCCGCGGTTTTGCCCGGCACAGTGCCAAGACCGTCGGCAATGCCTGGGTCGACCTGACCCGCATCACGCTGCATGTGCTGCTGCCGATTTCGGTTGTTTATGCGGTCTTCCTGACCAGCCAGGGCGTCATCCAGAATTTCGACGCCTACAAGGAAGTGACGACGCTGGAAGTCACCAAGTACGACAGCCCGAAAGTCGATGCAGCCGGTCAGCCGGTGAAGGATGACAAGGGCGCTGTCGTCACTGAACCGGCCCAGACGCAAAGCCAGACCCTGGCCATGGGTCCGGTCGCCTCGCAGGAGGCGATCAAGATGCTGGGCACCAACGGTGGCGGCTTCATGAATGCCAACTCGGCGCATCCCTATGAAAACCCGACGCCGCTGACCAATTTCATCCAGATGCTGTCGATCTTCCTGATCCCGGCTGCGCTCTGTTTCACCTTCGGTCGCATGGTCGGCGATACGCGCCAGGGCTGGGCTGTGCTCGCCGCGATGACCCTGATGTTCGTTGCCCTGGCCTATGCCGCCATACATTTCGAGCAGCAGGCCAACCCGCTGCTCACCCAGTTGGGCGTCGATCCATCGGCCGGCAACATGGAAGGCAAGGAAACCCGTTTCGGCATCGCCGAATCCGGCCTGTTCGCCACCATCACTACGCTCGCCTCCTGCGGCGCGGTCAACGCCATGCACGATTCGTTTACGCCGCTCGGCGGCCTGGTGCCGCTGATCGACATGCAGCTTGGCGAAGTGGTCTTTGGCGGCGTCGGTACCGGCCTTTACGGCATGCTCGTCTTCGCCATCATGGCCGTCTTCATCGCCGGCCTGATGATCGGTCGGACGCCGGAATACCTGGGCAAGAAGATCGAAGCCTTTGAAATGAAGATGGTCTCGATCGCCATCCTGGTCACGCCGCTGCTCGTACTGGTCGGTACGGCCATCGCGGTGACGGTTGCCGACGGCCGGGCTGGTATCGCCAACCCGGGCGCCCACGGCTTCTCGGAAATCCTCTATGCCTTCACCTCTGCTGCCAACAACAACGGCAGCGCCTTCGCCGGGCTGTCCGCCAATACGCCGTTCTACAACATCATGCTCGGCATCGCCGTGTGGTTCGGCCGCTTTGGCGTCATCGTGCCAGTCCTTGCGATTGCCGGTTCGCTGGCCGCCAAGAAGCGCATCGCCGTCGGCGCCGGCACGTTGCCGACGCATGGCCCGCTGTTCGTCACGCTGCTGACCGGCACGGTATTGCTGGTCGGCCTCCTGAATTACGTCCCGGCGTTGGCTCTCGGCCCCGTCATCGAGCACCTCGTGCTCTGGGCCGCTCACTAAGCGCTTGGGGAGATAACCATGACACGCAAGACTTTTACCCTGTTCGATCCGGCGCTGGCCGTTCCGGCCGTTGCCGATGCCTTCCGCAAACTCAATCCGGCCGTGCAATGGCGCAATCCGGTGATGTTCGTCGTCTACGTCGGCAGCATCCTGACCACCATCCTCTGGCTGCAAGCCCTCGGTGGTAAAGGCGAAGCGCCGGCCGGCTTCATCCTGACCATCGCCATCTGGTTGTGGTTCACCGTGCTCTTCGCCAATTTTGCCGAGGCCCTGGCCGAAGGCCGCAGCAAGGCGCAAGCCGCTTCGCTACGTGGGCTGAAGAAAGAAACCTGGGCCAAGAAGCTGCTTGAGCCGAAGTATGGCGCCAAGTGGAATCTCGTTCCGGCCGCCGATCTGCGCAAGGGTGATGTCATCGTCGTTCAGGCCCAGGAAACCATTCCGGCCGACGGCGAAGTCATCGAAGGCGTCGCCTCGGTCGATGAATCGGCCATCACCGGAGAATCGGCCCCGGTCATTCGCGAATCCGGCGGCGACTTCTCCGCCGTTACCGGCGGCACCCGCGTGCTGTCCGACTGGATCGTCGTCCGCGTCACGGTAAATCCGGGCGAAACCTTTGTCGACCGCATGATCGCCATGGTTGAAAACGCCAAGCGCCAGAAGACGCCCAACGAAATCGCCCTAACCATCCTGCTCGTCGCGCTGACCATCGTCTTTCTGGGCGTCGTCGTCACGCTGCTGCCCTTCTCGATGTTCAGCGTCGAGGTCGCCGGGTCCGGTACGCCGATCAGCATCACGGTGCTCATCGCTCTGCTCGTCTGCCTGATCCCGACCACCATCGCCGGCCTGCTCTCAGCCATCGGGGTGGCCGGCATGAGCCGCATGATGCAGGCCAACGTCATTGCCACTTCCGGCCGCGCCGTCGAAGCGGCCGGCGACGTCGATGTGCTGCTCATGGACAAGACCGGCACGATCACGCTGGGCAATCGTCAGGCTTCTACCTTCCTGCCGGCCGATGGCGTCACCGAAGCCGAGCTGGCCGATGCCGCCCAGCTCGCCTCGCTCGCTGATGAAACGCCGGAAGGCCGCAGTATCGTGGTGCTCGCCAAGCAGCGCTTCCAGCTGCGCGAGCGCGACATCCATGCGCTGGATGCCCATTTCGTGCATTTCTCGGCACATACCCGGATGAGCGGTGTCGATATGGCCGGTCGCCAGGTGCGCAAAGGCGCCGCCGATGCCATCAAGAAACACGTTGAAACCCTGGGTGGCAAATTTCCCCCTTCGGTGTCAGGCAAGGTCGATGAAGTCGCCCGCCGCGGCAGTACGCCGCTGGTCGTTGCCGACGATACCCGTGTGCTCGGCGTCGTCGAACTCAAGGACATCGTCAAGGGCGGCATCAAGGAGCGCTTCGCCGAACTGCGCCAGATGGGCATCAAGACCATCATGGTGACCGGCGACAACCGCGTCACGGCCGCTGCCATCGCTGCCGAAGCCGGCGTCGACGACTTCCTGCCGGAAGCGACGCCGGAAGCCAAGCTGGCGCTGATCCGTCAGTACCAAGCCGAAGGCCGCCTGGTGGCGATGACCGGCGACGGCACCAACGACGCCCCGGCCCTGGCCCAGGCCGATGTCGCGGTGGCCATGAACACCGGCACGCAAGCCGCCAAGGAAGCCGGCAACATGGTCGACCTGGATTCCAATCCGACCAAGCTGATCGAGGTCGTCGAGACCGGCAAGCAGATGCTGATGACGCGCGGTTCGCTGACGACATTTTCCATCGCCAACGACATCGCCAAATACTTCGCCATCATCCCTGCTGCCTTCGTGAGCACTTATCCGCAGCTCGCCGCGCTCAACGTCATGGGCCTGGCCAGTCCGGCCTCGGCCATCCTGTCGGCAGTGATCTTCAATGCCCTCATCATCGTCTTCCTGATCCCGCTGGCCTTGAAGGGCGTCAAATACCGCCCGCTCGGCGCCGCAACACTGTTGCGCCAGAACCTGGCGATCTACGGCCTGGGTGGCGTCATCGTTCCATTTATCGGCATCAAGCTGATCGACCTGGCGATTGCCGCCGTTGGTCTGGCCTGAGGAGAAAACTCATGAAAACCCTGTTACGTCCCGCTGTCAGTCTCTTCGTCCTGCTCACCGCCATCACCGGCATCGTCTATCCGCTGGCCGTCACCGGCGTCGCCAAGGTCGTCTTTCCCGACGCGGCCAATGGCAGCCTGATCGTCAAGGATGGCAAGGCAATCGGTTCCCGCCTGATCGGACAGAACTTCACCGACCCCAAGTATTTCTGGGGCCGCCCCTCGGCCACCGGGCCGATGCCGTACAACGCCAGCGCCTCCGGTGGCTCCAATCAGGGGCCGCTCAATCCGGCCCTGAGTGATGCGGTCAAGGGAAGGATCGACGCCCTGAAGGCGGCCGATCCCGACAACAAGCTGCCGATCCCGACCGATCTGATCAATGCCTCGGCCAGTGGCCTCGATCCGCACATCAGTCCGGAAGCCGCGGCCTATCAGGTGGCTCGCGTTGCCAGGCTGCGCCAACTGCCGCCGGCCGACCTCAAGGCTTTGGTCAGCCAGCACACCGAAGGCCGCCAATGGGGCGTCTTTGGCGAACCCAGGGTGAATGTCCTGCAACTCAACATCGCACTTGATTCGCTGCATCACTGAGGAGAAACCCGTTGAGCACCATCGCCAAACTGCTATCAAGCAAGGACATCCGACTCGACATGGAAGTATCGAGTCGGGAAAACTTGTTTCAGGAGATCGCCCGACACATGGAATGCGCGCACGGAATGCCGCAAGAGTGGGTATTCCAGAGCCTCACCCGCCGGGAAAAAACAGGATCGACCGCCCTCGGCGAAGGGGTTGCCATTCCCCATGCCCGGGTCAAGGATCTTCAACAAATTCACCTGGCCTACATCCGGCTCAGGCAGCCGATACCCTTCGCTGCCCCGGATGGCAAACCGGTGTCGGACATTCTCGTGATTCTGGTTCCCAAGGAAGCGACCGAAGAACACCTCCGCATCCTGTCGGAGGTGACGCAGATGTTTTCTGATCCGCAGTTTCGCCAACAACTCCGCCAATGCAGCAAAGCGGAAGAAACGAAGCGCTTGTTCGACGGCTGGCTGATTCCTGCCTGATTCCTGCCTCAGTCATCAAAAGCGGCTTTTACGAACTTTTTATAACCAAGCCCCAATATTTTTCAGAATCTTGAAATCGCCTTGCCTAGTATTTGTCATGCACCAAGCCTGTTGCAACAAGAAAACATGAATGCGCTCAATTTCCTGTTGGCAGTCGCAGCCTTTCTCATTCCCCTTTGGCTGGCCTGGTTGTTTATCAATCGAAAGTGAAGGAAAACATGAACTCGGACTTATGCATCGGCATCGCCTCGACCCAAGATTCGCTGGAAATCGCCGCTCTGGAACCTGGCAAGGCTGCCGTCGTGATGAAATTCCCGGCGACCGGAATGGGGGTGGAAGGAATTCGCCTTTTCCTGTCCGGCTACGCAAACCCGGTGCGGATGGCGGTGACGGGAGTAGCCGCAGTGAGTCTGGCGCTGACCCTCGGCAATGTCTGCGGTCGGGAAACCTTCATCGTTTCACCGACGATTGCCGATCAGGCGGTGGCCCTGGCGCGCTATGCCGAGCATGCTGCATAAAAATCATGGCACTGCACACCTGCCCGGTTTGCGGTAACCGGCATGAAGTTCACCCTATCCTCGATCGCCTGGCCTATGGCCGGCAGTTGACCTGCTCCCCGCTCTGCAAGAAGGTTTTTCCCGGCATGGTTCGGGCTCGTGTGCTCGCTGAAATCGCCAAATGCGTGCAGGATGGAGGCTGTCAAAAAATCGGGGAAAAAGTATGCTGATCAATTGTGTCGCCTACGAAAACGGCTCGCGCCTGGCCGACATGGCTGTCGAGGAAATCAGCGACTATCTGGCCAAACCGGATTGCTTCGTCTGGGTTGCCCTGCGCGACGCAACAGCGCAGGAGCTGGATCAGATGCAGGAGGAGTTTGCCCTGCACGAACTGGCCGTCGAGGACGCCCGGCATGGCCACCAGCGGCCGAAGATCGAGGAGTATGGCGACTCGGTATTCGCCGTCATGCACCTGCTCGAAGAGAACAATGGCGAGTTCAATATCGGCGAGGTCAATGTCTTCGTCGGCCAGAACTACGTTCTGTCGGTCAGAAACCATAGCCAGCAGGGTTTTCTCGGGGTGCGCGAACGCTGCGAGCGGGAGCCACATCTGCTCAGTCATGGCTCAGGCTTCGTCCTCTATGCCCTGATGGATGCGGTCGTCGATCGCTACTTTCCGATCATGGACCGGCTGGAGTCGGAACTTGAGGAAATCGAGGAGCAGATTTTTGCCAAGGGCGCCGCCCGCAGCAATATCGAGCGGCTCTATGACCTCAAACGCAAGATCACTTTCCTCAAGCATGCCGTCGCGCCAATGATGGAGGCCACCGGCAAGCTCTCGGGCGGCCGCGGGCCGGCGGTCTGTGCCAATAGTCGCGACTACTTTCGCGACGTCTATGACCATCTCGCCCGGATCAATGCCTCGCTGGACAATATCAGGGACACCATTGGCACGGCCATTCAGGTCAACCTGTCGATGGTGACCATCGAAGAGAGCGAAGTGAACAAGAAACTGGCGGCATGGGCTGGTATTTTTGCCGTCGCTACCGCTTTTGCCGGCATCTGGGGAATGAATTTCAAGGCGATGCCCGAACTGCAATGGGAATTCGGTTACCCGATGGCGCTTGTGCTCATCAGCGCGGCCTGTGTTGCGCTTTATGCCAACTTCAAACGCGTCGGCTGGCTATAGGATGAATTGATGGCCGATCAAAGACCCGACCCGGATCAACTGCTCAACCGCGTGAATGAGGAAGAAGCCAGGGCCAAACGCGGCAAGCTGAAAATATTTTTCGGGGCGTCAGCCGGGGTCGGCAAGACCTACGCCATGCTCGGGGCGGCCCGCGAACAGCTTCTGGCCGGTGTCGATGTCGTCATCGGCATCGTCGAAACGCATGGCCGGACGGAAACGGAAGTCATGGCCGATGGCCTGGAATATCTGCCGTTGCGGGATATTCCCTATCGTGACCGGGTACTCAAGGAATTCGACCTGGACGGCGCTTTGGCCCGCAAGCCGGCGCTGATCCTGATGGACGAGCTGGCCCACTCGAATGTGGCTGGCTCGCGCCATGCCAAACGCTGGCAGGATATCGACGAATTGCTGGCGGCCGGCATTGACGTTTACTCGACGGTCAATGTCCAGCACCTGGAGAGTCTGAACGATGTGGTCAGCGGCATTACCGGCATTCGTGTCTGGGAGACGGTGCCCGACAAGGTGTTCGATGCGGCCGATGAAGTGGTGCTGGTGGACCTGCCGCCTGACGAATTGCTGCAGCGCCTGCAGGCCGGCAAGGTCTATCTGCCGAATCAGGCGGAACGGGCGATCCGCAACTTTTTCCGCAAAGGCAACCTGATCGCCCTGCGCGAACTGGCGCTGCGCCGCACGGCCGACCGGGTCGACGACCAGATGCTGCAATACCGGCGCGACCAGTTCGTCTCGCCCGTCTGGCAAACCCGCGATTCGCTGCTCGCCTGCATCGGCACGGGGGCCGGAGGGGAGAAGATCGTGCGCACCACGGCGCGTGTCGCCAGCCGACTGGAAGCGCCGTGGCACGCCATTTATATCGAAACCCCGGCCTTGCAGCGGCTGTCCGAGGAGAGCCGCCATCGCATCCTGCGCAACCTCAAGCTGGCCGAGGATCTGGGTGCCCAGACGGCGACGCTGTCGGGCAACGATGCCGAAGAAGTGGCGGTCAAATATGCCCGCGATCACAATCTCTCGAAAATTTTCGTCGGACGGGATCATCCGCGTCCGTGGCGCCCGTGGTATCGCTCATTCGCCGACCGCCTTGGCCAGCGAGCGCCCGATCTTGACGTGCTCCAGGTGGCGCGTGCCGATACCGACCGGGAGCCGGGAAAAGCGGTCCGGGAGAATATCGGCGACAGCCTGTTCGACCAGTGGCCGACCTACGCGAAGGCGGCCATTGGCTGCGCGCTGGCAGGCGCGGCAGCGACGCTGCTGTTCCCGATCTTCGACCTGCCCAACATCGTCATGGTTTTCCTGCTGGCGGTGGTCCTGATCAGCGTGCGCTACGGCCGCGGCCCGGGTGTGCTGGCCTCTTTTCTGTCGGTTGCCGTTTTCGACTTCTTTTTCGTTCCACCCCGCTTCTCCTTCGCCGTCAGCGACGTGCAGTACCTGATGACTTTTGCCGTCATGCTGGTCGTTGGCCTGATCACCGGCCAACTGACGGCAGGCTCGAAGTACCAGGCCAAGGTGGCAACGCGGCGGGAACAACGCGTCCGCTCGCTTTATGAAATGTCACGCGACCTTTCCGGCGCACTGATGCCAGAGCAGATTGCCGAAATCGGCGAACGTTTCATCGTTGCCGAGCTGGGAGCCAAAGCGGCTTTCCTGCTGACCGATGACTACGACCGGCTGCAGCCGGCGCTTCCTTCCGCCAACGGTCTGCCCGCCGTCGACATGGGCATTGCCCAATGGGCCTTCGATCATGAGGAGGCAGCCGGCCAGGGCACCAACACGCTGGCCGCCAGTCCCATCCTTTACTTGCCGCTCAAGGCGCCGATGCGCCTGCGCGGCGTGCTGGCTCTCGAAATGCGCGATACGGACCGCCTGTTGATCCCCGAGCAGCGGCGCCTGCTCGATACCTTTGCCTCGCTGATCGCCATTGCCCTGGAACGGGTGCATTACGTCGAGGTCGCCCAGAATACGACCGTGCAGATGGAGTCCGAGCGTCTGCGCAACTCGGTGCTGTCAGCTATTTCCCATGATTTGCGCACGCCGATGAGCGTCCTCGTCGGTCTGGCTGAATCGATGTTCCTGACCCAGCCGCCACCGACCGGCCCGCAGGCCGAGATTGCCCATTCACTGAAAGAGGAAGCGCTGCGCGTCAGCAGCCAGGTCAACAACCTGCTCGACATGGCCAAGCTGCAGTCGGGCCGCGTCGAGTTGAACCGGCAATGGCAGCCGTTGGAGGAAGTTGTCGTCAGCGCCCTGAAAACGCTGGAGCGCGCCTTTGCCGAGCATCGGATCAAGGTCTCGCTCGATGAAAACCTGCCGCTGGTCAATATTGATTCCGTGCTGATGGAGCGCGTCATTTACAACCTGCTGGAAAACACGGTGAAATACACGCCGCCGGGCAGCCAGGTCGAAATCGGTGCCAACGTCATGGAACGGACAATCGAGGTCTGGGTGGACGATAACGGCCCGGGATTGCCCGAGGGGAAAGAAGAAGTCATTTTCAAGAAATTTGAACGCGGGCAGCCGGAGAGTGCCACCCGTGGCGTCGGTTTGGGACTGGCCATTTGTCGCGCCATCGTCGAAGCGCATGGCGGAGAAATCCATGCCGAAAATCGGCCGCAAGGCGGGGCGCGCTTCATGTTCACCTTGCCGAGGGGCAATCCGCCAGCACTTGAAGCCGAGGAGGCCCTTTAAATGTCGACCGCCACCCCCACCGTGATCGTTGTCGAGGATGAAGCCAAGATTCGTCGCTTCATCAAACTGGCCCTGGAAGCGGAGCAACTGGCGGTTTTCGAGGCCGATTCAGTGGCCCGCGGCCTGATCGAGGTCGGCACCCGGCAACCCGATTTGGTCGTACTCGATCTCGGCCTGCCGGATGGCGACGGCATCGACCTGATCCGCGACCTGCGGACCTGGTCGGACATTCCGGTCATCGTTCTTTCCGCCCGCACGGCCGAAGCCGACAAGGTGGCGGCGCTCGATGCCGGCGCCGATGATTACCTGATCAAGCCGTTTGGTGCCGCCGAACTGCTGGCCCGCGTCCGGGCCCATCTGCGGCGGCGTTTCCGGGCCGGAACAACAGGCATGACGGTCTGCGAATTCGGCAATGTTCGCGTCGATCTCGGCAAGCATATTGTCGAAAAGGATGGGCAGCAGATCCACCTGACGCCGATTGAATTCCGACTGCTCGCCTACCTGATCGCCAATCCCGATTCCGTCCTGACCCATCGCCAGCTCTTGAAGGCGGTCTGGGGGCCGTCCCATATCGAGGACAGCCACTACGTTCGCGTTTATATGGGGCACGTCCGGAAAAAGATCGAGGATGATCCGACGCGGCCCAAGTTCATTCTGACCGAATCCGGCATTGGCTACCGGTTTGTGAGCTGACGCGACAAGGCCCGTCAGCCCGGCATCAGCGCGCCGAGCACCACCACGATTTCCGAAAATAGCGGTCGGGCCGAGACGTTTTCCTGCCCGCAGTCGGCCTGCAGGAATTTCAATTTTTGGACTTTTTCCCGGTTGACCGCGCCCCGAAGGAAGTCCCCTTGGGGGATGGAATCTTGGTCAAGCGCGGAAAACGCCAGCAATTCTTCGAGCAAACACGAAAACGCGCGTACCTCGATGCGTTGCAAGGCCTTGGCGACGAGCGGATCATCCGCCGGCACGAAAGACGCCGCCCCGAAGTCGCCGAGCATGGCCTGCCCGTCGGCGCCATGCAGGATATTGTGGGCATACAGATCGCCATGCGTGATGCCCTGGGCGTGCAGGTGTTCGGCCGCCGAGGCTATGCCGAGGGCGATGCGAATGGCGGCGTCGAGGTCGAAACTGGCCTCCGCCGGATAAACGTCGCGCGTGCAGGAATCCAGGCTGGGCGGCCCGGCCAGGTTGCGAAAGTTGCTGTCGATCAACGCCATGACCAGCCCGTGTGCCGCCTCCGGATGCGCTGCCAGTTTGCCCAACACGGGGATCAGATGCGGATGCGCGCCGGCCGTGATGCAGGCGTTCATTTCGTTGAGCGGTAAACCGTCGCTGGTCATCGCGCCCTTGAACAGTTTGAGCGCCACCGGCTGGGCACCTTCAGCAGAGCGCCATTCGGCGTGATGAATGACGCCGGAAGCGCCCTCGCCCAGTTGATGGATGACCTGCAGATCGTCCCAGTGAATTGGCGAAACGTCGCTCTGAACCGACGAATCCTGGCAAAACGGATTGCCGGCATAGGCCAGCCAAGACAGTTTCGGCAGCGACAGCAACCAGTCGGGCAAGGCCGAAAGCTGGTTGGCGGCAATCCGCAGCAATTCCAGACCGGTGCAATTGGCCATCTCGGGCGGCAGCGAGCGCAACTGATTGCCGGCCAGCATGAGCTTCTGCAAGCGGGAGCAACGGCCGATTTCCGGTGGCAGTTCGGCAAGCTGGTTATCGGTCAGAATCAGCCAGCGCAGTCTGGCCGGCAGCGCCGCAGCCGGCACCTGCCGAATCCGGTTGGCCTTGAAACCAAGCATTTCCAGCTCAGCACACTGCCCGAGCACCGCCGGCAATTCGGTGAACCGGTTGTCGGAACAAAACAGAATGCGCAGCTTGTTTAGCCGCGGCAGATCGTCGGGCAGCGTCGCCAGCATGTTCCCCGACAAATCCAGAATCTCCAGCGTATCCGCCAGAGCGAAAATCTCGGGCGGAAACTCGCTCAATCCGCAAGCTAGCTTCAGGCGGCGGCTTCCCGCCAGCTTGCCGGCGCGCAGGTCTTCAAGGGTGTTGAGTTGCATTCAGGGCATTCCGCCGGGCGGGCGTGATAAGGTGCGGCAGGATAACAAAAGATGGTGACAAATGACTTGGGAGAAGGCTGCCAGCCCGTCGATGACCGAACGCGGCATGCGCATTGCGCTGATTTTCGCCCTCGCCGCCGAGCGATTGACTGCTTTTTACGAATACGGCCAGTGGCTGACCGAAGCCCAGGGCGCCAGCCTGGCCGCCGACTGGCTGTCGCGCTCGAAAAACAAGATGCCGCTCGCCGAACGCCGGCAACTCTCCGCCCTCAGCGACCAGCTCGCCCGCCAGATCGAGACCTCCCTGTCGCGTGAAGCCGGCATGTACACCGCCCACGAAATGATGGAATCGCTCGACCCCAACCATCACTCTGAAATTGCCGAATCGCTCATGGTGGAATGCGAGCGGCTGCTCGACGACAACCTCGCCGGCTGAGGCACCCAAGAAAAAGGCCCGCCAAAAGAGCGGGCCTTCGTCGTGAAACCGGGCAAGTTGCTTACAGCAATTCAGCCGGGATATTGCCGCCATTGTCAGCCAGTTTCTGCAACACGGTCTTGTGCAGCCACATGTTCATCTGCGCCGAATCGCCCATCTTGTCGGCCGGGCAGCCGAGTTCGCTGGCCAGCTCCTTGCGCACCGCCAGGCTGCTATCCAGACCGAGCAGCTTGAGCAGATCGACGATGGACGTTTTCCAGTTGAGCTTTTCGGCATGCGCGGCCGCCAATGCCTCCAGCTTGGCGACGACATCGACTGCACTGATCGCCACCGGCGCGGCAACGACGGGTGCCTCAACGGCGGCCGGAGCGGCTTCGGCGACCACTTCCGTCTTGTCATCGCCAAAGCCCAGTTTGGCCAGAATATTGCTGAAAATTCCCATGCTATTTCTCCTCTGCAACCGATTGAACAAATGGACAGCCGGCCAAGAATCTACCCAGCGTGAGTTCATGTTAATTGCATTCGACGACAGGTTTGGTGAATTTATATGAAGGGATTTTTACAAATCCCAACCTTTCGGCAATGAGCCTCCGTGGCCGCGCCACATTTCATTTTTGGCCGATATTTCCGGTTGTCCGTGGAAGCCACGGCCAACCGGATTCAGCCTGCCGTCAGACCACGTTCATCGCCACCAACGTCGCCACGTCGACGATTTCGGCAATCCTGTCCCCCAACCCGGCGAGCACGCCAGCGTGTACCGTCGCTGCCGGAATCGTCTGGCCATCCGGCCCCGGCAGATCGCGCGTCGCGCTGGCATCGGCCACGACGCCAACCCGGTAGCCGCGGTGGAAGGCTTCGCGGGCGGTTGAATCGACGCAGTTGTGGGTCATGTAGCCGGCGATGATCAGCGTTTCGACACCACGCGTTTGCAGTTCGTCGAGCAGGCTGGTGCCGGTGAAGGCCGAGGGCAGATGTTTGTGGATGACAGCCTCACCCTCGCCCGGTGCCAGGCCGGCGATGGGCGCCGCGCCTTCCGAGTCGGGAGCGAAGATCGGTGCGGTGGCCGGCGCACGGTGCAGGACGTGGATGACGGCTATGCCGGCCCGGTCGGCCCAGGCGCGCAACTGGCGGGCGGCGTTGCTGGTGGTTGGCTCGTCAGGCAGCGCCAGCGGGCCGTTACGATATTCGTTCTGGTAGTCGATGAAGACGACGGCGGTTTTGGCGGCATCCAGCGTCGCGCCGGCGTGCAGGCTGGGCGGGATGCCGGCGATCTGGCGCAGGGTGCGGGCGGTCATGCTGCTTCTCCAATCAGTTGCCGGGCCTTGCGGGCGGCCTGGGTTTGCCCGTCGTAACCCCAGCTTTCGGCCGGCAGTTCGTGCAGCGCGACGTAGATGGGCGCGGCAGTTTGGCCGATTGCCACGGTCAACAGGGATTTTGCGGCAAAAATGAAATCGGCTTTTTCGGCCGCGCTGTTGGTCCCGGCGGTAATCATCGCCTGCAGGCTGGCCGCGACGGCGACCGCCTGACCGTTGGCCGAGAAGGCGCCGGCCGGTAACTGCGTGACGCTGACCACGGTGAGCGCCGCTTCCTTGCGCAGGACGCTCTGCATCAGGCGCGTCGTTTCCTGCTGCAAGTGCTGCATGGTGCTCGGCGCGAGGCTGGCGCCGGCCAGGGTGATGTTGATCAGGGGCATGGATTTCTCCGTTTGAAGTGACGCCTGCATCATTTCATCGGCCGATTATCGATACAATCCAGTAATCTCATAACAGTTTGTTGCTGTATGGAAACAATCAACCCGCTCGATCATTTATCCGACCTCGCCGTTTTCGTCCGGGTCGTCGATACGCAAGGCTTTTCATCGGCGGCGCGGGCCATGGGTCTGACCAAATCGGCGGTCAGCAAGCGCATCAACCGGCTGGAACAGCAACTCGGCCTGCGCCTGCTCCAGCGCACGACGCGCGCCATGTCGTTGACCGAAGCGGGCCGCGTGCTCTATGAGCGGGCGGCGCAGGGCGTCGCGCTGCTCGACGAAAGCGCCCGCCTGGCCGCCGGCCTGGTCGAGGCGCCGCGCGGCACCTTGCGGGTGACGGCCTCGGTGACCTTCGGCAAGCTCTGCCTGGCGCCATTGATTCCCGAATTCCTCGCCCGCTACCCGGAAATCGAGTTGCAACTGACCCTGCTCGACCGCTTCGTCGATCTCGTTGAAGAAGGCTACGACGTCGCCCTGCGCCTGACCCGGACGCCGCCTGACCAGGTGGTGGCCAAGGCGCTGATGCCGGTGCGCTACCGGCTGTGTTCCACGGTCAACGCGATAAAAGGGCAAAAAATCGAAACGCCGGCCGACCTCGCCGGCCACAACTGCCTGCACTACGGCCTGCGTGAACTGGGCAGCGAATGGCGCTTCCAGCGCGCCGGCGAAGAAGCGCGGGTGCGCGTGACGAGCAATGTCGTGGTCAATAACAGCGAAGTCGTCCGCGACCTGCTGCTCGCCGACATGGGCATCGGGCTGGTCTGGAACTACGCGGTCGACCGCGAAATCGCCGATGGCCGACTGATTCCGCTGCTCCCCGAGTGGACGCCGGTCGGCCCCTTCGGCCAGACGGCGTGGGCAATCTGGCTGCCGCAAACCCACCTGCCGCCAAAGATTCGCGTCTTTGTCGACTTCCTGGCCGAGCGCCTACGCGAAACACCGGCCTAAGCCCGCCGGACAAACCATTTGCGCGTTTCTTCGGCCAGCCCGAGGAATAGCGCAAAAGGCAGGGCGTAGAGGAAAACGTCGAGGGCCAGCGGCGCCGTGCCGAACAGGCTGTTCCCCCACGGCGTGTAGAGAATGGCCGCCATCAGCCCCACTTCGCTGGCCAGTCCGGCCAACAGCCAGCGGTTTTCGAGCAGTGGAAAATGCCAGGCCGGCAGGCGCGGATGGCGACAGACGAAGAGATTGACCATCTGCGCCAAGACGATGGCCATCAGGCAGGCCGAGGTGGCCTGCAGGTAGCGCGGGTCGCCGAGCGCCAGCGTTTCGCCGTAGTGCCAGCCGAAACCGTGCAGCACGAAGAAGAAGGTGGCCATGGCGCCGAGCGCTTCGAGCGGGCCGAGGAAGAGATAGGCCCGGGCGAGCAGGCCGCCGGAGAGCAGGCGTTCGTCACGTGGCCGTGGCGGGCGCTGCATGACGTCGGCCGATGGCTTTTCGGCGCCCAGGGCGAGGGCCGGCAGCATGTCGGTGCCAAGATCGACGGCCAGAATCTGGATCACGGTCAGCGGCAGTGGGATGCGGAACAGCACGAAGGCCAGGTAGGGAATCAGCTCGGGAATGTTCGAGGTCAGTATGTAGGTGATGAACTTGCGGATGTTTTCATAGACCGCCCGGCCCTCCTCGATGGCATTGACGATGGTGCCGAAGTGGTCGTCGAGCAGCACGATGTCGGCCGCCTCGCGCGCCACGTCGGTTCCGGAAAGGCCCATGGCGATGCCGATGTCGGCCATGCGCAGGGCCGGCGCGTCGTTCACGCCGTCGCCGGTAACCGCGACGATCTCGACCTTGGCCTGCAAGGCCTGGACGATAGTCATTTTCTGCTCGGCGGTGACCCGGGCGAAGATCACCTCGGGCGCATCGAGCGCGATTTGCAGACTGGCGGCGCTCATCTGGCGAACCTCGTCGCCGGTCATGACGCGCGGCGATGCGCTGCGGATCATGTCGATTTCGCGACCGATGGCCAGCGCCGTGCGCGGATGATCGCCGGTGCACATGATGACGCGCAGGCCAGCCGAATGGCAGCGGCCTACCGCCTCACGAACATCCGGCCGGGGCGGGTCTTCGAGGCCGATCAGGCCGCACAGGGCCATGCCCTCTTCGTTTGGCGCCTCGTCGGCAGCCAGTGGCTTCCAGGCACAGGCAATGACGCGCAGGCCGCGGCTGGCCAGGTCTTCATGGGCCAGCCGGAAATTTTCGCGGGCCTCGGCATCGAGCGGTTTGATGGTATTGCCGGCCAGCCAGGTCGTGCATAGCGGCAAGAGGTTTTCCGGCGCGCCCTTGCAGAGCAGCACGCCGCTACCGTCCGCCGCGCGGCTATAGACTGACATGCGCCGCCGCTCGGCATCGAAGGCGATTTCGCCGGCGAATTTCCAGGGCATCGGCAGTTCGCCGGCAAACTGCCAGAGCGCGATCTCCATCGGGTCCCCATTCGGTTGGCCATCAGTAAATTTCAGGCTCTGGCAATAACGGGCAACGGCCCGCAGGTGCGGCTCGCGCGCCGCCGGCCAGCGCTCGGCCGCGAGGTGGTGGCGACTGCCGGCAAACCATTCGCGTACGGCCATCCGGTTCTGCGTCAGCGTGCCGGTCTTGTCGGTCAGGATCACCGTCGCGCAGCCCATGGTTTCGACTGCCGGCAAATGGCGGACCAGCGCATTGCGCCGAGCCATGCGCTGGGTGGCCAGGGCCAGCGACAGCGTCACCGTCGGCAGCAGCCCTTCCGGCACGTTGGCCACGATGATGCCGATGGCGAACATCATGTTGGCCCAGAAAGGCAGGCCAATCGCCTGGCCAAGCAGGAAGAAAATGACGCCAAGGCCAAGCGCCAACATCGCGACCAGCCGCGACACCCGGCGGATTTCGCCTTGCAGCGGCGACTCGGTGTCGCCGGTCGATTGGGTCAGATGGGCGATGTGACCGAACTCGGTACGCATTCCGGTGGCGTACACCACGGCACGGCCCTCACCGGAAACGACCAGCGTGCCGGCCAGCAGCAGGCAATGGGCGGCCAGCGGGTCGAAGGCGGCGGCAGTCTCGGCCGCTTCGCTGCGCGCCTTCGGGTAGGTTTCGCCGGTCAGCGTCGACAGATTGACGCGCAGCCCCCAGCTTTCGACCAGCCGGCAATCGGCCGGCACCTTGGCCCCTTCGATCAGCAGCAAGATGTCGCCGGGCACCAGTTGGTCGGCTGGAATATCGATCTCCTGCCCGTCGCGGCGCACCTTGACGCTCTGCGGCAACAACTTTTCCAGCGCCGCCAGCGCCTGCTCGGCCCGATAGGTCTGCCAGAAGGAAAAGCTGCCGTTGACCAGAATGACGCCCAGAATGGCCAGCCCGAGTTCGAACATGCCTTCGCCCGGCTGCAGATAGGCGGCTGTGAAAGCCAGAATGGCGGCAAACCACAGGATCAAGGCAAAAAAGTGGGTGAATTCACCCAGCAGGCTCAGCCACCAAGGTGTGCGCGCCGCCGCTTCGACGCGATTCGGGCCGAACTCCTCCAACCGGCGCGCTGCTTCCCTGGCGTTCAGACCATCGGAAGCGCTGTCCAGCGAAGCCAATGCCTCGGCCGGCGACTGCCGGGCGATCTGCATGCCGGAATGCTCCATGGC
Organism: Ferribacterium limneticum; assembly: GCF_020510585.1. Taxonomy (GTDB): domain Bacteria; phylum Pseudomonadota; class Gammaproteobacteria; order Burkholderiales; family Rhodocyclaceae; genus Azonexus. Next base: position 2,325,180 of record NZ_CP075190.1, read on the forward strand.
CTAGCCCGAGTATGTTGTTTCAGTCTTTTATTCATAGCACCCGGATGGCATTCGAGCCAGCCAATTCCGGGTTTTGCGACGATTCCCACGGTCAACCGGAAAAATTCGCAAAAAATGAAATGAAAAGGCGCCGATGAAACAGGCGCCCTCTTTGCGGAGACATTCGTCACGCTCACCAAGCGGAGCGCGTTTGTCGATCAATTCACCTTCAGCGTACCGCCCCGACCCAGCCCGCCCTTGACGTCCTGCGCCTTGTAGTTGCGCAGCGAGATGACCATGCTGTTGTAGGCATCGACGAAGGCGGCGACGGTCGCCTTGCCTTCCGGCGTCTGCGAGAAGCCGCCCAGGCCGCCGGCCGCACCGCCGCCGAAGGCGCCGAGCACGGCACCGAAGTTGGTCGCTGTCGAATTGCCTTCGGAAATGGCAATCTGCACCGAAGAGCGAATATCGAACAGCGACAGGGTAACGACCGAAACCTTGCTTTCCATGCCGGCGCCGATGACCTGGCCACCCCGACCACCGAGCAGCGCGCCGCCAACGGCACCGGCCAGCCGGCCGGTCGGCGACTGATCGACGACAATCGACGGCTCCATGAAGTAATCGGCCGCCACGCGCTGGCCCTTCTGCTGTTTCGACCCGGCCCGATATTCACCGGAGTTGCGCTGTTTGTCGGTAATTGTCGACATCTTGTTATCCAGGCGCTCGTTGCCGATCGAGGTGATGATGAAGCAGTTGGATTGCTGCACAGCCAGACGGATCAGCGGCTCGATGGTCGTTACCTTGGTCGCCCGGCCGAAGGCGCCGTACCAGTCCTTGTTGCGACCGTCATCGACGGCCAGCGTGCCAAGCGGCGCCGGGCAGCGCTCCAGGGTGGGATTGGCCCCGACGCTGGTCCCACCCGCCGCCGCACCGGTGGCCGCCGTCGGTGCATTGCCGGTCTGGACGACGCCACCACAGCCGGCCAGCACCAAGGCCGCCGCCGCAGATACAAAAAGGGGAAATTTCTTCGCGTTCATGATTATTACCTTTCTGTCGGGGTCAATGAATCGGTTCAATAATCGTCACGGTAGTACCAGCCGTTGTTGTTCCAGTACCAGCGATAGGTGTAGCGGCTTTGCCAGTATTCGCGCAGATATTGGCGCTGCGTATCCACCCAGCGGCGATAGGCAACTTCGTCCTTTTTGGCTGTGCTCGCCTGGGTAAGCAGTTTCTTCGCTTCCTTGTCGCCGCGTCCGGCGGCGATCGACAACCATTTTTCGGCCTCGGCCGGGTCGGAGCCCATTTCCTCCAGCCCCATCAGATAGAGCTTGCCGACCGCCGTCTGCGCCTTGCGATCGCCGCGCTCGGCCGCGTCACGCATCCATTGCAGCGCCTGGTAGCTGTCCTGGCGTACGCCATCTCCCCGGAAATATCGCAAGCCGAGGTCGTAGGCCGCCCGCGGATCCTTTTCAGCCTTCTCCTTCAGCGCGGCCAGGCGACGCTCGGCCTCCGGATTGACGTCGGCATTGGGATTGAAAGTGGTCGTGCTGCGCGGACGGTCGGAACAGCCGGTATCGTCGCAAATGCGGATGGTCGGCTCGGGCTCTGCTTGTGCGACGGCAGTGGCACAAATGAACAACAAAAGAGAAATTAGCCTCATGGGATCATTCCGGGAAAACGAGTGGCTAGAGCAGAAAACACAACCATAAACAGACTATCTTCATTTTTACAACAAAGACTTAATCCCAAAACTTATTCATATCGATTATCCACAATAGATCACAGCAGAGCAAGAAACACGGCTCGGTTCCACGATGTCGGCCGCGATGACCACGTATCAACCGTGACCGGCTCGCGTTCCTGCACCCAGTTTCGGTTACCATCCTGCACGCTTGCAATATAGACCGTGCCGCAAAGACAGAATTCCATGACAGACCAGTTAAAACTTTTTGACCCGAACGCGCCGCTCCCGCTTGCGGAAGCACCGCTGACAACGAATTCGCCCCTGGCACCTGCCGCCGATGCCCCTTCGGAAGCCGCTGCAGAGGCCACCAACGACACCCCTTCCGGCGAAGCTGGCGACATCGATCCGCCAGACTTGCCCCCCTCGGCCAGTGGCCCGGCCGGCGACATTCCCTCGCCCGCCGACTACGCCGCCCGCCGCTATCTCGAATACGCCATGAGCGTAGTCACCGGCCGCGCCCTGCCCTCGGCCGCCGACGGCCAGAAGCCGGTGCAGCGCCGCATTCTTTACGCCATGCACCGGATGGGCCTGTACAAGAGCCCGCGCCACGTCAAATCAGCGCGCGTCGTCGGCGACGTGATCGGTAAATACCACCCGCACGGCGATTCGTCGGTCTATGACGCCATGGTCCGCATGGCGCAGGACTGGAGCTTGCGCTACCCGATCGTCGATGGTCAGGGCAATTTCGGCTCGCGCGACGGCGACAACGCCGCCGCCATGCGCTACACCGAAGCCCGCCTGACGCCGATTGCCGAGCTGCTGCTGGCCGAACTCGACGAAGGCACGGTCGACTGGAAGCCGAACTACGACGGCGCCAACGACGAACCAGCCCTGCTCCCGGCCCGCCTGCCCTTCTGCCTGCTCAACGGCGCCTCCGGCATTGCTGTCGGCATGGCCACCGAAATCCCGGCCCACAACCTGCGCGAAGTGGCGAATGCTGCGGTCAACCTGATAAAAGACCCGAATTTCACAGAAGATCAGGTGCTGGCGCTGATCCCCGGCCCGGATTACCCGGGCGGCGCACAGATCATTTCGACGCCCGAAGAAATCGCCGCCACCTACCGCAGCGGCCGTGGCAGCCTGCGCGTGCGCGCCAAGTGGAAAATCGAAAACCTGGCCCGTGGCCAATGGAAACTGGTCATCACCGAACTGCCACCGGGCGTTTCAACCGCCACGGTACTGTCGGAAATCGAAGCCTGCTCCAACCCGGTCGCCAAGGAAAAAGCCGGCAAGAAGGTGTTCACGCCGGAACAGCTCAACCTGAAAGCGGCCTTCCTGTCGTCGATTTCAGAGAGTGGCGTGCGTGACGAATCGGGCAAGGAACACGCTGTCCGTCTCGTCATCGAGCCGGCCTCTTCGCGCCAGGGCCAGGACGACCTGGTGCGCATGCTGCTCGCCCACACCAGCCTCGAAACCAATGCCTCGATCAACCTGACCGTGCTCGGCGTCAATGGCACGCCGCGTCAGGCTTCGCTGTACAGCATGATCGCCGAATGGTGCCGGTTCCGGCTGGCCACTGTCGAGCGCCGTACCCGTCACCGCCTGACCGCCGCCGAAAAGCGCATCCACATCCTGGAAGGCCGTTTGGCCGTCCTGCTCGACATCGACAAGGTAATCAAGGTCATCCGCGAATCGGACGATCCCAAGGTCGATCTGATGGCGCACTTCAAGCTGTCCGAGATTCAGGCCGAAGACATTCTCGAAATCCGCCTGCGCCAGTTGGCAAGGCTGGAAGGCATCAAGATCGGTGAAGAACTGGCCAAGCTGCGCGACGAAGCCGCTGGCCTCAACAAGCTGCTCAATTCCGAAGAAGCCCTGCGCGCCTGCGTTGCGGCCGAAATTGAGGCCGATGCCAAGAAATATGGCGACGACCGCCGCACCTTCATCGAAGCCGCCGACAAAGTCACGATGTCGGACGCCAAGACCGTTTCCATCGTCGATGAACCAACCACGCTGATTGTCTCCAGACACGGCTGGCTGCGCTCACGCCAGGGCCACAACATCGACCCGACGCAACTGAGCTTCCGCTCCGGCGACGAACTGCTCGCGTGTTTGCCCTGCCGGACAGTTGATAACCTGATCCTGCTCGACACCAAGGGCCGCGCCTACTCGATCCCCGCCTCGGATATTCCCGGCGGCAAGGGTGATGGCGTCCCGGCTACCTCGCTGGCCGATTTCCAGGACGGCGGCAAACCCTGCCTGGCCATGGCGATCAAGAACGAAGCGCTCTATTTGGTTGCTGCCAGTGGCGGCTATGGTTTCCGCTGCCAGGGCGCCGATCTCTTGTCACGCGGCAAGGCCGGCAAGGCCTTCATGTCGCTGTCCGAAGGCGAAATGCCGGTCGTTTTCGCGTCGGCTCCTTCAGGTGAAATTGCCTGCGTGACCAAGGACGGCCGGGCACTAGTCTTCAATATCGACGAGGTTCGCCAACTGCCGAAAGGCCGCGGCCTCAAACTGATCGATGCCGACCCCGGCAAGACGGCGCTGGAAGAAATCATTCCGGTCGTCGATGGGGTTGCCGGCAAGCTCAAGGGCGAACGCCTCGAATTCTGTCGCGGCAACCGCGGCGGCAAGGGCAAGCCAGTCAAGGCGAGCCGAAAATAGCCACCTGAAACGGTGATGCAGGCAAGGCACGGAGAAATACGGATAATATGCTTCGGTAATTACCCTCTGTGCCTGTCAGGCATGTCCCGTTCAGCCGGCCCGGCGCCTACTATCTGGAGTTTTAATGTCTCGCACCCTGATTCTTATCGTCCAGTTTCTTCTGGTTACAGGGGTATTTTTTGGCATTGGAATTTATCTGGCCAAGCGGATAAACAAGAAAAAAAGGGCTAGGCGCAAACTGGAATCACACTCGCTGCCCATGTCCGCCTTTTCCACGCTTGATCACCCAGCCGCCGAGCCGACCGCCAACGACATGACGCCCCTCGAAGAAGCCGAGGTATTCATGATTTACGGGAAGAAGGCAAAAGCCGTTGAAGTACTCAGGGAAGCTCTGGCCAAAAAACGCATCACCCGTGAAGCTTATGATGCCTTCAAGGCCAAGCACAATATCCAATAAACAACTTTAACAAAGTTATTTATTGTATTGATTTAATTAAATTTAAAATAACAAAACGAGTTACTTGCTAGACTGACTCATGGCGTGAGAAGTCAATTTTCGAGCAAAGAAAAACCGGGCGGCCAGTTCACGACTGGGCAGGCCCGGTTGGCTTTTCAGCTAGCCAGATCAGGCCGCTATATCGCCCGAATGCAGGGCTTCAACCTCTTCATGCTCCCATTCCTTGATGGTATCCGAGACAAGGCGAGCCTTTTCGTGGGCATCCGGCTGATGGTGATGCGCCTCCTCGAAAACCTCAAGGGCCTCGTGGATGGCTTCAGCCTTCGTGTGGGTATGTTGCATGACGATAATCCTTCCCGTTTTTCAAAGAAAAAAGCCCTTGGGTTCCAAGGGCTTTTTTATCAAAAACCGCAGACTGGCTCCGGTTCTTGAAGCTTTACGCAATCAGGGCTTAGGCAGCCTTCTTGGAAGCCTTCGGAGCGGCGACAACGTTGGCAGCCTTCATCGTGGCGCTGGTAGCGGCAGCAACGCTGGCTTCGGCAACTTCAGCAGCCTGCTTGGCAGCCTTGTTCAAGCCTTCGTAGGCTTCGTTGGCGGACTTGATCGCGGTCTTGACGGCAGCGACGGCCACTTCGGAACCAGCCGGAGCGGAAGCCAGAGCCTTTTCGACCAGGCCAGAAACCGTGGCGGCGTTTTCAGCAACCTTGGCTTCAACTTCCTTGGCCAGCTTGTCCTTGGTTTCGCCAGCGATGGCGATCACGTTACGCGAGTATTCCATGCCCTTTTCGATGGACGGCGAAGCCAGTTCCTTCTGGATGCTGACGAAAGACTGGACATCCTTGGCGCCGAGCAGAGCCGTGACGTTAGCCATGGCGCCTTCGAAAACGGAACGGGCAGCGGCCAGATTCAACAGGGCCAGACGCTCGATGCCATCAAAGGTGGTGTTGGCAAAAAACAGGGCGGAATTGATGCTGGACTTGGCGAAATCTTCGGGTTTGGTGAACATGATGAATCTCCTGAGGTTGGGGTAATCTATTCGCCTTGGCCTTTATGTTGCGCCGCAGCATGACTCCATTCTAACCACAGGAAAACACTTGTCAACAGCTTTTTGTGCACTGCACCAATTGTCTGAAAAAATGTGTTGGAAATTCCCAACGCTTCAGCCGGCGCGCGGCTCCAGACCGAGTCTTTCGAGGATCGCAGTCATCGCTTCGGCAGCGCCGAGCGGCAGGTAATAATCGACGATATCGGTGAGCATGGTTTTCGCCGGATTGATTTCCACGGTTGGAATCCCACTGCCGGCAGCCAGCACGACCGGCTGGGTGATATAGGGAAAGATACTCGACGTCCCGATAGTAAAAACGATGTCGAAACCTTCCTGGAAAGCGTCGATGAAACGATCCAGCGGTTCCTCCGGCAAGGCTTCGCCGAAAAGCACGACCTTTGGCCGCAAAACGCCGCCGCACAACGGGCACAGGGGCGGCACTTCGCGACCGCTCAGGTCGGCAGCCGCTTCTTCATGGCTGCATTCGGTACATTCCAGCTCCTGCAGGTTGCCGTGAATCTCGACGATCTCGCGGCTACCGGCCTGGCGGTGCAGGCCATCGACGTTCTGCGTGAACACCATGACCCGGTCGAGATGCTCGTCCAGGCTGGCAATGGCGAAATGCGCCGCATTCGGTCGGGCACCGCGACAGTTCTCTTCGATCTGGATCAGGTATTTCCAGGTGATTTCCGGGTGCATGGCGAAAACCTCGCCGGACAAGGCATCCTCGATGCGCAAGCCCTCTTCCGTTGCCTCGCTGTCGTAGAGGCCACCAACACCGCGATAGGTCGGCAGGCCGGAATCGGCCGAAATCCCCGCACCGGTAATGAACAAGGCGCTCCGCGCGTGGCGAAGATGCTCGGCCACGGCATCGAGTGCCGCGTCGATCGGTGCTGGATACGACTTCATCGGCAACGGCAGTCCTGCTTACTGGATCAGGAACTGGGTAAACAAGGCTTCCTTGACCCCGGTTTCGTCGTCTTCATGGATGGCGTGGTTGGCCAGTTCAATGATTTCTTGGATAAGTTCCTTCTTGCCCGCCAGCGTGCGCAGCTTGGCAACTTCCTTGCTCGAGAGCAGCAGGATGATCTGATGCTGGATCCGCGGCTTGTAAGCAGCAATGGCACCGGCGGCTTCCGGAACGGCCGGTTCCAGGATCAGCCCGAACTGCAAATAATTCTCGGTGCCAAGATTGACCGTGAACACCATTGGCTCAGGCGCGACACCACCACCGCCGTGATCGCTGGCCAGCGAAGGCAAGGGCATAAGCAGCGCCAAAACGAACAGCAGCGGCGCGACAAGGGCATTCACAATCCGGGAAACGACGTTCATGACAATCCTAAAAATGATTGATGTCCCATCGGGAGACCCGGACTTTATACCGGCTGAAAACCAAAAAAGCCACCATGACAGCGATGTATGCCAGTCGATCACCATTTTGAAAGCCTCGCCAGGCGCAAAATACCCCCTCACTGGCAGACCAGCGTATATTTCGCCCTTCGCTCACGGTCGCCACCCCGATATTCGGCTTGGCACCGCCAAAATACCCCGCAAAATCATGCCTCTTCCCATTTACGACCCCGCCACCTATCCGGCCCTACTTGCCGGCAAACTCGCCCATTTCGAGCAGACCTTCGCGCCGCTCGGCGTGGCCAATACCGTTGCCCATGCCTCGACGCCGCTGCATTACCGACTGCGTGCCGAATTCCGCATCTGGCACGATGGCGACCGGCTGGATTACGCGATGTTTGACCCGGAAGATCCCAAGGTGCCGATCACGCTCGACACCTTCCCACCTGCTGCCGAATCCATTTGCGCGCTGATGCCGCGCCTGCGCGACCGCCTTGCCACCAGCGAAACGCTGCGCCGCCGGCTGTTCCAGGCCGATTTTCTCGCCACCCTGAGCGGCGACATGCTGGTCACGCTGATTTATCACCGTACGCTGGACGAAGGGTGGGAAATCGCCGCCCGCGAGATGGCGGCCGAACTGGGCATCCGCGTCATTGGTCGCAGCCGCGGCCAGAAACTTGTGCTCGACCGCGACTGGGTGCTCGAAGAATTCGAGCTCAACGGCCGCCAGCTACGCTACAAGCAGGTCGAAGGCAGCTTCACCCAGCCCAACGGCGGCGTCAATCGCCAGATGCTCGGCTGGGCCTGCCAGCAGGCGGCCGGCATCGGCGGCAATCTGGTCGAGCTGTACTGCGGCAACGGCAATTTCACCATCGCGCTGGCGCCGCTCTTCGACCAGGTGCTGGCCACCGAGGTCAGCAAGTCGTCGGTTCATGCCGCCCAGTTCAATCTGGAGGCCAACAACGTCGGCAACGTGGCCATTGTCCGCATGTCGAGCGAGGAATTCAGCGATGCGCTGGCTGGCCGCGAAGAATTCACGCGCCTCAAAGACATCGACCTCGAACCCTTCCGCCATGCCACGCTCTTCGTCGACCCGCCGCGCAGCGGGCTGGATGCCGTGACACTCGAACTGGCCCGCGGCTTCGACCGCATCTTGTACATATCCTGCAACCAGCAGACCCTGCTCGAAAACGTGACAGCGCTGCAAGACACGCACCAGATCGCCGCTTCCGCCGTCTTCGATCAATTCCCCTACACGCATCACCTGGAGTGCGGCCTGCTGCTGACGCGGCGGTAGTCTCGCTTCACGCTTGTCAGCCTGCCGCCGGCCGGCTGCTACCCAGTGGCGGTGACCAACACCGCCACGCACCCGAGCCTCCCCATGAAAAGAACCGATCTTTACAAAAGCCTCGCCAGCAAGATTGACCGCAACATGAAACAGGCTGGAACCCCCGACCGTTTCGGCCAGGGCGCCGTCCTCGACCGCAAGGAACAGCGCAAGCTGGACCAGGCCAAGGGTCTCATCCCCTTCGCCGTCAAGATCGATGCCCAACTGGCCGAACAACTGCGCACGCTGGCCGAAACCAGCGAAGGCGGCATCAACGAAGTGGTCGACATGCTGCTGCGCAAAGGCCTCGCCGCCGGCGTTTAAACGCTCGCTACACGGGCGGGTTAAACTCGCCCCTTCATTGCCCATTTGCTTTCCCCCTCCCCGCCCATGACCTTCGCTACCCTCGGCCTCGCCGAAACGCTGCTCCAGTCCCTCGAAACGCTCGGCTACAAGACGCCGACGCCGATTCAGGAGCAAGCCATTCCCGCCGTCCTCGAAGGGCGCGACGTGATGGCCGCAGCCCAGACCGGCACCGGCAAGACCGCCGGCTTCGCGCTGCCCATCCTGCACAGCCTGGCCAACGATGGCATCAAGGTCGGCAGCAATTCGGTGCGCGCCCTTGTCCTCGTGCCGACGCGCGAACTGGCCGAACAGGTCCACGCCAGCTTCCGCCAGTACGGCGAACACACCAGCGTCAGCACCTACGCGGCCTACGGCGGCGTCAGCATCAACCCGCAAATGATGCGCCTGCGCCGCGGCGTCGATGTCCTCGTCGCCACCCCCGGCCGCCTGCTCGACCTCTACAGCCAGAACGCCCTCAAGCTCAACAAGGTGCAAGTGCTCGTCCTCGACGAAGCCGACCGCATGCTCGACCTCGGCTTCTCGAACGAACTCGACGCCGTCTTCGCCGCCCTGCCCAAAAAGCGGCAGACCCTGCTCTTCTCCGCCACCTTCTCCGAAGTCATCCGCAGCCTGGCCAAGGCCCGCCTGCGCAACCCGCTGACCATCGAAATCAGCCCGCCCAACAGCACCGTCAAGGCCGTCAAGCAGTGGATGGTGCCGGTCGACAAGAAGCGCAAGACCGAACTCTTCCTGTTCATGCGCAAGGACCGGCGCTGGGGCCAGGTGCTGGTCTTCGTCAAGACCAAGCGCGGCGCCGACGAACTGGTCAGCATCCTGCACGCCAAGCGCATCAAGGCCGACGCCATCCACGGCGACAAGCCGCAACCGGCCCGCCTGCGCGCCCTCGAGAGCTTCAAGGCCGGCGAAGTGCAAATCCTCGTCGCCACCGATGTCGCTGCCCGCGGTCTGGACATCGACGACCTGCCGCAAGTCGTCAATTTCGACCTGCCCATCGTCGCCGAAGACTACATCCACCGCATCGGCCGCACCGGCCGCGCCGGCGCCACCGGCGAAGCCATCTCGCTGGTCTGCGCCGACGAAGCCCCGATGCTCGCCGCCATCGAAACGCTGCTCAAGCAAACCTTGAGCCGCGAAGAAGAACCGGGCTTCGAACCCGACCACCGAATTCCGCTGACCGGCGCCGCCGCAATAGCCGCGAAGAAGATAAAGAAACCAAAGATGCCCGGAGGCCGGGGCGGCAAAGGCACGCCGAGCAACTGGGTCGGCTTCGACGACGCCCCCAAACGCCCTGGTGCTCGTCCGGCGGCCCGTCCGGGTGGAGCTTCACGGTCAACCGGAAAAAACGGCCAAAAACAAAATCGGTCTGGCGGCCGCTGAACGAGAAATCAGAGGCTGAAATGAAAAATGGCACTTCGCTGGAAGTGCCATTTTTTTGTTGACTGAGCAACCAATCAATTTGCCAGCGTATCGGCTACTTGTGCCGTTCGAGCCCTGATCGGCTCCCCAACTCAGACAGTTCTAAGAACTGGAAACTCAAATTCATCATCCCATAGGTCGATTCCGGGACGATGAATCAGAGTGCGGAAGCAATGTGGCATTTATGTCGTGAAGGGCTAGCCAACCCGGGTTAATCTTAGAGCCGGAGCTCTTCATCATTCAGGGGCCATACTACAGAATGTCAATTTCACTGCTCACTGTTAGCGAAAATCATTCCAGTCTAGATTACCACCCGCCTTCAGAACACTTACCACTCGAGTTATCTTAGCATTTTCATCTGGGCTTAATGGGTACTTAGTAAGTCTTTCCAGTACGCTAGCGGAAGTCTTATTGTCATTCATCTTATAATAACAATAGGCTAACTCCATTATCCAGTTAGGCTTATCGCCATATTTCAGCGCGTCTGTATATTCAAAAATCGCCTCTGAGTAATTACCATCTAGCATATAATGATACGCCTTCATGCTTGGAACATTCCCTCGAAGATTCCATATCCGTGGATTCATATATCCGAACTTTTGTGAGTTATTAGCAAAAAGCTCACCAGCATTATAACTCCCACCCCAGAGCGGATTAAAATACCGCATGAAAGTTACCCGAATATAATAAGCATCCGGCCTCAGCTCCAGCGCCTTTTTTATAGCATCTTCAGCATCAGCACGATTACCATATGCCATCCCACTCACGATAATTCCGTGATATGCCGGCAGAAATCCACCACGAATTTGATTTGCGCGATTCAAACTATCCAAAGATTTATTTGAAAAATCAACTGCAGTTTCCATATTAAATTTTGGGGTTTCTGAAACGAATTTAGTGCCGCGAAATTTTCCTGCCAGACCTGCGAGATAAAACCCCTTTGCCGCATATGATACGTACGAATTACGCGAGGAAATCCAATTATCAAAAACAAGAATCAGATTCGGGTAGTCTTTGTAGGCTAGCTGAGTAAAAACCTCATATGCCTGAAACAAATTTATTTCATATCGAATGTCAGAATTATATTTATTTTCGACGGCAATAAGCTTGCTCTCCAGATCATCAAAATTATTTTGTAACAGCAATCTCTCGATATCCCCTGCAGATACTCCGTCACTCGTAACTAAGTATGATTGCTTGAGCCATTCGTTAGCGAGACCAACCTTTTCTTTCTCAGAGTATTTTTTAACATCGCCGAAACACTGAGATGTAAATAAAACACAAACTGCAACACATAACGCGATTATCTTTGAGCGGAAACAAATCATCTAACCCTCCAATTTTATAAAAGAAAATCACGAAAAACCATTGCCCCGTCAAACATGCTTAATAATTATTTGATAAATAAATTAATATGTTTCGCCTGAATAAATACCGCTCGACATAAATGCATATTTCAGACCTGTGAATACGCCCGCCCCGTCCAAGTAACACGGGGGGCTATGAATACATGGAAAACGGCAGATTACGCGGTTTGCATGAAGCGCTCAAGGAAAAGGCCAGCTCAAGCGAAGGTCAGAAAACAAAAAAGCCACCCGCAGGTGGCTTTTTCATGAATTTTTGGTGCGCCCGAGACGATGAATCTGGGCACTGGGCTGAGGTCATACCATTTTTAACTTTACTCTGCGCCATTCTGAGGTTTCAAGACTGCCTTGATCGCCTCTTCGCCAAGATCCGGGCAAACCTTCTCAATGAAGGCATGTACGTAGCTACGCAAATAGGTGCCACGGCGTACTGCGATGCGTGTTGTGTTGGCCGGGAACAGATCTGGAACTGGTATTAGCGCCAGATTGCGGTCCTGTTCCGCATCGTAGGCTACGGATGCGACGATTCCGACCCCCAGACCCAGATTGACATAGGTCTTGATCACATCGGCATCGATTGCCGAGAGCACGATATCCGGAACAATGCCGGCATCGGCAAAACCCTTGTCGATGTGTGCCCGCCCAGTGAAACCCTCGTGATAGGTGATGATGGGGTATTCGCCCAGTGCTTCGAGCGTCACCTTTTCGAGAGCAAGCAAGGGATGGCCTTCCGGAACGATTACCGCGTGGTGCCATGAATAAAACGGAAACGAGGCCAGCTCGGGAACCTTGTCGAGTGACTCGGTGGCAATCCCCACGTCGGCCTGTCCCGTTTCGACCAGTTCGGCGATCTCACGCGGGCTGCCCTGCAACAGGGTCAGATGAACCTTGGGGTAATCGGCCTTGAACCACTGGATGATCTTCGGCAGCGCATAGCGGGCCTGCGTGTGGGTGGTTGCCACGACGAAATGGCCGGTCTCCCGGCTGGCAAACTGGTCAGCAATACGGCGCAGATTCTGCGTGTCGAGCAGGATGCGTTCGACGACGCTGACCAGTTCCTTGCCGGGTTCGGTCAAGCCGAGCAAACGCTTGCCGCGGCGGATGAAAACCTCGATGCCGAGTTCGTCTTCAAGATCCTTGATGTGCTTGCTGACCCCGGGTTGCGAAGTGTAGAGGGCATTGGCCACCTCGGTCAGGTTGAAGTCCTGGCGCACTGTCTCGCGGACGATTCTGAGTTGCTGGAAATTCATTGCTTTCTCCCTGTCACGGCCGTCAGGCGGCTATTTTTTCGTTGTTCTGGAAAACGCGGATATTGCGTGGCCGCACCGACACATCGTCACCTTCACGCAGGCCAAGCGCGGCAAGCGTGTCACGCAGCACCGAGACTTCCAGCAACTCGCCGTTCTGGCGCGTCAGCTCGACCTGGGCCAGCGGACCAATGGCGATAACGCGCAAGATTTTGGCCGGCAGGCCAGTTCCCGGTGCATTGGCCGGCAACAGGTCGAATTCGTGCGGCCGGACAAAACCGATGGCTGAATCGGTCGCATCGTGTTCGCTGCCGACGGCCAGCGCGTGCTCGCCAACATGCAGGTGGCCGTCTTCGACCCGGCCATGGAACAGATTGACCGAGCCCAGGAAGCTCGCGACAAAAGGCGTGGCTGGATGGTCGTAGACCACGTCCGGTGCACCGATTTGCTCGACCTTGCCCTTGTTCATCAGCACTACGCGGTCGGAGACTTCCAAAGCCTCTTCCTGGTCGTGCGTCACGAAAACGCTGGTCACATGGATTTCGTCATGCAACTGGCGCAACCAGCGACGGAGCTCCTTGCGTACCTTGGCATCGAGGGCGCCGAACGGCTCGTCCAATAACAAGACTTTCGGTTCAACGGCCAAGGCTCGCGCCAGGGCGATACGCTGACGTTGGCCGCCGGACAGTTGCGATGGAAAGCGATCGGCCAACCAACCAAGTTGAACGAGATCAAGAAGGCGCGTCACACGCTTGCGGATTTCCGCTTCGTTTGGACGGAACTTGCGCGGCTTGACGCGCAGACCAAAAGCCACGTTATCGAACACCGTCATGTGGCGGAACAGCGCGTAATGCTGGAAGACGAAGCCGACCTCACGTTCGCGGACATGGCGATCCGAAGCGTCGTCCCCTTCGAGCAGGATTTGTCCCTGATCGGCGAACTCCAGGCCAGCGATGATGCGCAACAACGTCGTCTTGCCGCAGCCCGACGGGCCCAGCAAGGCAACCAGTTCGCCGGAAGGAATGTCGATGGATACGTCGTTCAGCGCATGAAAGGCACCAAAGTGCTTGCTGATGTTGCGGACGGCGATACTCATGAGGCGATCTCCAATACGTGTTGTCTGTTCCTGCTGCAACGCAGCATCGATGACTCAGTGTATTGAAGCGGCTTTATAAGTAGAAATACTTAATTCTAAAAAGCTAATGCAAATATTGAATAAGCAAATCTTTCGCCACACGGGTGATTTTTTACGCAACGAAGGGGCTGTTGCACCTGAGCCGAGCCAGAATGCTTAAGCTGCGCCCTTGTTCTCAGGAAAATTCTCGCCCTCCTGCTGCACGACATAGCCGTGAGTGCGCAACAAGCGCACCGCCGATTCAATATTGCGGCGAATTCGTTTCGGCAGGTGTTGCCGCGGAATACCGGCGACTTCGGGTGGCTTCAACTCGAAACCGTGCAAACCCAACCACTCGGTGATTGCCGCCAGTCCCTTGTTGCCAATCCCTTCCGCCTGCTGCAGACGGCGGTAACCCAACGCAGCCACTTCCTCCGGCGTGAATTCATGCCGATCGAAAATCTTCCTGAGCGCGTTGCGCTGCAATGTTGGCAGTTGATTCGCCGCCGACGGAACGGCGGATACAGATTGCCCATCGCCCGATGTTTCGGACGCATTTGTTGCCGGGCAATCACTCATGTCATCGGCCATGGGAATCGTATGGAAAATTCATTTGCCGGCAAGCTTAGAGCGACAAAACTTTCAACAGAACGACAAAATTCGCATATCGATATTCCGGAGAACGCAGGCGACAAGCGCTTCCATATCGCTTTGACGTCTTAACTTATGCGAAAAGATTCGTTGGACTCAGCGCTCAATTCAAGCACATTGCGAACCGTCAAAACCACGGTCTGAAGACCGGGCCAATAACATCCGGGCCGACATCCTGACCCGCCCCCCCCTTTGTAGCCGTGGCACCGGGCCAACCGGATCCACGGCTTTTTTTACATCAAGGAAACCTATGTCCGGCAAAACCTTCGTCGACGCCAATTACCGTTTCATTGCCGCCTACCAGGAGGTCAATGCGCGCATCGTCCAGCGCCAGCAAGCCTTGGCGCTCTTTGTTACGCTTACGGCCACCCTGCTCGCCGGCCTGCTCGCCCTCCACCCGGGCGGCAACGGACGCCAACTGCCAGTCGAGTGGCTAGTCTTCGGCTTTCCGGTAACCAGCCTTTGCCTGGCTTTCCTCAACTACAAGGCGGAGCGCGCCATCACCAACCTGCGCTCATTTCTTTCGGCGCTGGAAAAGCTCGACGCCGCGCACGAGCGCCTGCCCAGCTACAACACCGACCCGCGCTGGGCGCATGGCGTCAACAAGGTACGCCGTTTCCACGACATCGCGGCCGCCATCCTGGCTACCGGGGCCAACGGAATCGGCATCGGCGTCGTCCTGCAACTCTACCCGGAGCGCTTGGCCGACAAACCGTTCGTGCTCTATCTGCTGGTGCTCGGCGCCATTGTTTCCGTACTCGCCCTGCTCGTCATTCCGCGCTGGAGTTATCGCCCGCTCGAAGACTGATACCATCCCGGCATGAGCCGTTACCAGGAACTCGCCGCCGCCACGGAAAAACTCATCGCCGACCGGCTGCTCCGCCCCGGCGACCGCCTGCCCTCAATCCGCCAGGCCTGCCAAACAAACAAGATCAGCCCGATCACGGTCAGTTCCGCCTACCAGTTGCTGGAAAGCCGGGGGCTGATCGAAGCCCGGCCCAAATCCGGCTATTTCGTCCGTGCCCGGCTTGGCCGGAGATTGTCCGAACCGGCCATGAGCCAGCCAGGCAGCGGATCGACCGGGCTGGCCGTCAGCGATTTCATTTTCCGTATTCTCGACAGCATCAAGGACAGTGCTGTCGTCCCATTCGGTTCCAGCTTTCCTGCGCCAGAACTGTTCCCGCTCGACCGACTCGGCCGCGCGCTGGCCAGCGCCGCCCGTCAATTAAGCCCGCAGGACACGTTGGCCGACCTGCCGCCCGGCAATGCCGAGCTGCGTCGACTGCTCGCCTTGCGCTACCAGAGCCACGGCGCGACCGTTTCGCCCGACGAGATCATTATCACGGCCGGCGCCATGGAAGGCCTCAACCTTTGCCTACAGGCCGTCACCCAGCCGGGTGACCTGATCGCCGTCGAATCGCCGACTTTCTACGCGACCCTGCAGGCGGCCGAGCGACTCGGCCTCAAGGTCGTCGAGATTCCCAGCCATCCGCGCGACGGACTCAGCCTGGAAGCGCTGGCCGAGGTTCTGGCGCAGCACCCGGTCAAGGCCTGCCTGTCCATGCTCAACTTCTCCAACCCGACCGGCAGCCTGATGCCGGACGAGCGAAAAAAGGCGCTGATCGAACTGTTACGTCAGCATCAGGTGCCGCTCATCGAGGACGACGTCTATGCCGAATTGCATTTCGGCCCGACGCCGCCGCTGTGCAGCAAGGCGCTCGACAGTGATGGGCTGGTCATGCACGTCTCGTCGTTTTCCAAATGCCTGGCCCCAGGCTACCGAATCGGCTGGGTGGCGGCCGGGCGCCATGTCGAGCTGATCCGCCGGCAAAAACTGACGACCAGTCTGGCCACCAGCGCGCCGATCCAGGCTGCATTGGCGATCTACCTCAAGCAAGGCGGCTACGACAAACACCTGCGGCAGTTGCGCAGCAAACTGGCCGCGCAGGAAGCCCGCCTGATCGAATGGGTAGCGCGCTATTTCCCGGCCGGCACCCGGGTATCGCGCCCGCAAGGCGGCTATTTCCTGTGGCTCGAACTGCCTGCCGGCTGCGATGCGCTCACCGTCCACGAGCAGGCTCTGGCCCACGACATCAGCACGGCGCCGGGCCCGATCTTCTCGGCCAAGCGTGAATACAGACACTTTCTCCGGCTCAACTTCGGCCACCCGGAAGACGCACGCCAGGAAGCCGCCATCGAACAGCTTGGACAACTGATCGATCATCAGCTCGCCAACTCATCTGTTCCTATTAAAAACACGACAATCTGAATCTGTTCCTGTTTTTGCGCCGGTGATCTACTCCCCGCTCATCATCATCGAGTGGGAAAAGCCGCATGAGCCAGGTCGTCAGCAAGGTACGCGCCGCCAAATTGGAGTTGTACCGCAAGCAGGGAAAAATCCACGCCAAGGCTGTTGACGGCCGTTTCAACCGGCTCCGCTGGCTCATGGTCTGGCTGACCCAGGGCATTTTCTACGGCATGTGCTGGCTGCCTTGGGAAGTCTCCGGTCAACTGCGCCAGGCCGTGCTTTTCGACATCGCCCATGAAAAACTCTACCTGTTCGGCCTGGTCCTCTGGCCGCAGGATGCCCTGCTGCTTGCCCTCGTGCTGCTCATTGCGGCCACCGGATTGTTTCTGGTCACGGCGCTGGCCGGCCGGCTGTTCTGCGGCTTCGCCTGCCCGCAAACGGTGTACACGAGCATTTTTGTCTGGATCGAAGGCAAGATCGAAGGCGACCATCTGGCCCGCCTGCAACTGGACCAAGGGCCTTTGACCGTCAAAAAAGTGGTGCTCAAGGGCAGCAAGCACCTGATCTGGTTGCTCATCGCGGGCTGGACGGCGATCACCTTCGTCGGCTACTTCACACCGATCCGCGAATTGCTGCCCAGCCTGCCGGGCTGGAACGTCGGTCCGTGGGAGGGCTTCTGGCTGATCTTCTATGCCGCCTTCACTTACGTCCAGGCCGGGCTGGCCCGCGAGGCCGTCTGCCAGCACATGTGCCCTTACTCGCGCTTCCAGGGCGTCATGTTCGATCCGGCCACGCGCTCGGTCAGCTACGACCAACCGCGCGGCGAACCGCGGCGGGCTGCCGGCGATGCCAAGGCCGGCGACTGCATCGATTGCGGCATCTGCGTCCAGGTCTGCCCGACCGGCATCGACATCCGCGACGGCCTGCAATACGAGTGCATCAACTGTGGCCTGTGCATTGACGCCTGCGACCAGGTGATGACGCGGATCGGCAGCCCGACCGGCCTCATCCGCTTTGCCCCGGAAGCATCGTCGGCCGGCGCCAGGCAAGGTCGGTGGTATCAGCGGCCGCGCGTGGCACTCTACGCCCTGCTCCTGCTGGGTTTTTGCGCCCTTGGCTTGTGGACGCTCAGCCAGCGTTCCCTGTTGCGTGTCGATATCCTGCGCGACCGCAATGTCCTTTCCCGCGAAACAGCTGACGGCCGAATCGAGAACGCCTACCAGCTACAGATCATGAACCTCACGGAAATGCCCCAGCAATATCAGGTCAGCCTCGATGCTGGCAGCCCGTTCAACATCGTTGGCGAGCGCACGATCCAGGTCGGCGCCGGCAGCATCGTTCCTTTCCAACTCACGCTGTCGGCCGGCGCAGAAGCCCTGCCCGCTGGCACCCACTCCGTCGCCTTCCTCATTGCTTCCGGGGAGATGCATACCCGCGAAAGCAGCACCTTCCGAATGCCCTGAGATGGCGCTCCGCAATCCCCTCGACACCGCGCATGTCTATAAGCACATAACCAATTCGTCATTCCCGCCAGCGGGCATCGGTCGGAAAATGAGGCCATAAAATTTTTCCAAGGTTTCATCATGGCCAAGACCCTGATCGTTCCCGGCCTGCGCAACAGCGGGCCGACCCACTGGCAAAGCTGGTTTGAAACCCAGTTGCCCGATACCCATCGGGTTGAACAGGCCGACTGGGAACGCACCTGCCTTTCCGACTGGGCGGCACGCGTCCGCGAAGAAATCGATGCCATTGGCGAAGCGGTATGGATTGTTGCCCACAGCTTCGGCTGCCTGGCCACCGTTACCGCCGCTTTCGAGCGCCAGGACCGCATTCTGGGCGCCTTGCTCGTCGCCCCTGCCGACCCGCATCGCTTCGGCGAGCCGACCGTCCTGCTCGAAGAAAAATTGCAATTCCCGAGCCTGGTCGTCGCCAGCACCAACGACCCCTGGGTCAAGGCCAGCGTCGCGGAATACTGGGCCGGGCAATGGGGCAGCGCGCATCTCAACATCGGGGAAGCCGGCCATATCAACGTCGACTCGGGGCATGGCCCCTGGCCTGAAGGTCTCCGTCTGTTCGAGTTGTTGCGCGCCGACAAAATTCTATAGATGAAAATCTGATAAGCATTGAACAATTCATTCTTTTTGATTGTTAGGCAACTCCCTAAACTGGCCCCATCGATCTTCTCTTCCGGAGTTTCCGCATGTTCAAATTTGGCCTGTTTTTCGGGTTGACCGTAGTAATCGGCCTGGGCAGCGCTTTTGGCCAGATCTATCTGAAGAAATAACATGGCCAACAACTGGAGCGAAAAGGAAATCGAGCTGACTGCCCACCGCTTCAAGGCGGTCGCTCACCCTCTCCGTCTCGGCATCGTCTGTCTGCTGGCGCAAGGCGAACGGACGGTCGGCGATATCTGCAACGAACTGGGCACCACGCAGCCGAATATCTCGCAGCACCTCCTCCAGCTTCATAACCAGCACCTGCTCAAATCGCGCAAGGACGCCAACCGCGTTTACTACGCCATCGCTGATCAGCGGCTGAGCGTGATCATTGGCATGTTGCAGGAAATCTACTGCAACTGAGCGCCCTGCCCGTTTATTGGGCAGTCGATGTAAAACAGTTCTGCAACAGCGCCTTAGGCCATCAACCCCGAACCAGCCCCCAGGCTTATCCACAGGAAATGGGGATAAGCACTGGCAGGCAGGATGCCGACTTAGTGGGCAATCGGCTTGAAATCCGGATCGGCAAAATAGTCGGCGTATTTTTCCAGCGTGCCGATTACCTTCACGGCACCGTCGATGCGCTTGGCCTTCCTGAGCTTGCCGCTCATCTGTTCGGCCCCCTCCAGCAGTTCGGCAACGATCAGATGCAGTTGGGCATCCGCCTCGGGCGCCAGCTTGCAATTGCGGACGATGGCGGCGACCTCGTTCTCGACCACATGCGCCAACTTGCCATAGCCGGCATTCGATAATTTACCCTCATGGATAGCATGCAGCGAGGAATCGACGGACTGGCGGATATTCGCCATCGATTGCCGCAACTGGGCATCGGTTTGCCACTTATTCCCGTTGTCCAACTGCAGCGTCGCGGAGCTGCCGTGATGGTGCCCGTGGCTATCGTGTGCCGGTGTGGCCGCGCTGAGCGAGCCAGCGCTCAGGCCGAGGGACAGAATCAGCACACCTGCAATCGTTACCCGTTTTTTTGTCATGCATTCTCTCCGTTATTTTTAGCGCCACACAACGCAAGGGTGGAAGCTTAACGATGGCGCAATCTGCTCACTATGATCGAAAACAAAATCCGCTAACCGGCTCCCGATCCAGCCGAAAAAGGGCGAAAAAAAGCCGGCTTTTCTGCCGGCTTTTTGTTGATTGGCCACGGATCAGGCAGCCACTTTCCCCTTACCGCGGGCCAGACGACGCACGACAGCCAGCATCCGGTCGATTTCCTCGCAGGTGTTGTAGAACGCCAGCGACGGACGTACGGTGGCTTCGACGCCAAAGCGCCGCAGGATCGGCTGGGCACAGTGGTGGCCGGAGCGCACCGCGATGCCTTCCTCGTTGAGCGCCTTGCCGACTTCCTCGGTGGAGTAACCGGCGAGCACGAAGGACGCCACGCTCGCCTTGTCCGCCGCCGTGCCGATCAGGCGCACGCCGGGGATCGAGGCCAGGCCGCGCGTCGCATAGACCAGCAGATCGTGCTCGTAGCGGGCGATGTTTTCGATACCGATACGGTCCACGTAGTCGAGGGCCGCCCCGAGTCCCACCGCGTCGGCGATGTTTCCGGTACCGGCTTCGAACTTGTTCGGGGCGGGCTGGAACAGCGTCTTCTCGAAGGTGACGTCGGCGATCATGTTGCCGCCGCCCTGCCAGGGAGGCATCTGCTCGAGCAGCGCCTTCTTGCCGTAGACCACGCCAATGCCGGTCGGACCGAATATCTTGTGCCCGGAGAAGACGAAGAAATCGGCATCGAGCGCCTGCACATTGACTCGCAGGTGGGAAACCGACTGCGCCCCATCGACCAGCACCTTGGCGCCGGCGGCGTGGGCCATCTCGATCACCTGCTTGATCGGCGTCACGGTGCCCAGCGCGTTCGAGACTTGCGTCACCGAAACAAGCTTGGTCTTCGGGTTGAGCAGCTTCTGCAGTTCGTCGAGCTTGAGCTGGCCGCTATCATCGACCGGGATGACGCGAATCTTCGCCCCGGTTTGCTGGGCAAGCTGCTGCCAGGGCACGATGTTGGCGTGGTGTTCGAGCAGCGAGACGACGATCTCGTCGCCCTCGCCGATGTTCTGGACACCCCAGGTCTTGGCGACCAGGTTGATGGCTTCCGTCGCACCGCGCACGAAGATGATCTCGTCGGCCGAACCGGCGCCGAGGAAACGCTGCACCTTCTGCCGCGCCGCCTCGTAGGCATCGGTTGCCCGCGCCGCCAGTTCATGCGCCGCACGGTGAATGTTGGAATTCTCGTGGGCGTAGAAGTAGGCCAGACGGTCGATCACCGATTGCGGCTTCTGCGTCGTCGCGGCGTTGTCGAACCAGACCAGCGGTTTGCCGTTCACCCGTTCGTTGAGGATCGGGAAATCGCGGCGTACGGCATTGACGTCGAAGGCAGGCCTTGCCGTCGGGCCAGCTTCCGGCACCTTGGCCGCATCCAGAAAATAGAAATTGGCCGTTTTTTCCGGTTGACCGTGGGAGGCTGGCGGCTGGCGATCAGCCGCCAGTTCAGCCAGCAAGGACTTCAACTCGCCTTCGCCGGGCAGGCCGAAAGTCTGCGCGACAACGCGGTTTTCCGGCCTGGCCGGCACGCCACCCGACTGGGTGTAAGGGCCGGCCTCACCGAGGAAGTAGTACGGCGATCCGGGCGGGGAAACCGGCGCCTGATCGGCGAACTGGCTCGGCTGTTGAGGTGGACTGACGCCCGGCAGTGAGGCCGCGTAAGCCTCCGGAACGCCGAACTCGGTGCCACTACCGCCCACCGGATTGATCGGATCCGGCGCGATGGGCACCGGTGCGACGCTCGGACCGGACTGGATCAGGCTTGGTTCCGGCGCCGGCGCACTGCCCGCGCCTAGCGAAGTCGGCAGCGCTGGTTGTGCCAAATTCAACGACGGTTCGGGCGAACCCGGCAACAGCCGGAAAAATTCCGATGCAAGCCGTCCAAGCGTGGCCTCGTCCTGGAGTCCGGACGGCAAACCACCGCCCAGCCCCTCGACGCCATTACTTGTAGGTGTCGGGATATTCATGGTACTTGCCGATCTCCACATCTTCGAGGACTGCGATTGCATCGGGCACCAGCACGGCCAGCGAGCAATACAGCGAAATCAGGTAGGACGCGATGGCGTTGCGGTTGATGCCCATGAAGCGCACCGACAGGCCCGGACTTTGTTCGCCGGCCAGCCCGGGCTGGAACAGGCCGACCACGCCCTGACGCTTTTCGCCGACGCGCAGCAGGATGATGCTGGTCTTGCCGCCATCAACCGGCAGCTTGTCCGACGGGATCAGAGGAATGCCGCGCCAGGTCAGGAACTGGGCGCCGAACAGCGACACGGTCGGCGGCGGCACGCCACGCCGGGTGCATTCGCGGCCGAAGGCGGCGATGGCCAGCGGGTGGGCCAGGAAGAAGGCCGGTTCTTTCCAGACCTTGGTCAGCAGGTCGTCGAGGTCGTCCGGCGTCGGGGCGCCGGTCAGCGTCGAGATGCGCTGCTCGTCGGCGATATTGGCCAGCAGGCCGTAATCCGGGTTGTTTATGAGCTCGGATTCCTGACGTTCCTTGATGGTCTCGATGGTCAGGCGCAACTGTTCCTTGATCTGGTCGTGCGGGCTGCTGTACAGATCGGATATGCGGGTATGCACGTCGAGGATGGTGGTGACGGCATTGAGGAAGTATTCGCGCGGCTGTTCGTCGTAATCGACGTAGGTCTGCGGCAGCTCGGACTCATCGCGTTGCGAGCAGGCGACGCGGACGTCACGCGGATTCTTGACGGTATTCAGGCGATAGATACCGGCTTCGACCGGCAGCCACTGCAGCAGGTGCACCAGCCAGCGCGGGCTGATGGTCGACAGTTGTGCCGTGGTTTTGGTCGCATTGGCTAGTTGCCGGGCGGCGACATCGCTCAGGGCGGTCGCTTCGGGGTGTTGGGCCATGTGGAGCTCTCCTTAGATCAGGAATAAAAATGTTTATAAGAAATTCAGATAAGCATTGTCGAAAGCCGGGGCCCCTGCTTCAACATGCTATAGCCATCAAAACGAGCTTCAGGCCGCCTTTTGCTCGCAATGAAAGAACAGGCGGGACAGGCTGATACCCAAGGCACCAGCCAGTTTTCCCGCCGTTTCCAGAGAGGGAATCACCTTCCCCCGCTCGACTTCGCCCAGATAGGAGCGATTCAGGTCAGCCTTTTCAGCCAGCAACTCCTGCGACCAGCCGCGCAGTTCCCGGAAATGCCGAACCGCGCGGCCGAAGCTGTTGACCAGATCGTTCACTGGGCAACCCTCCCTGCCCCGCCTGGCTCGTGCTGCAAGCTGGCTTGCGAGACATGACTGCCCGGAGGAACGCTGCGCGTCAGCCAGACATTGCCGCCAATGCTCGAGCCACGACCGATGGTGATGCGCCCGAGGATGGTGGCGCCGGCATAGACAACCACCTCGTCTTCGAGAATCGGGTGGCGTGGCGCTCCTTTTTCCAGGCCTCCGCTTTCATCCTGCGTAAAGCGTTTGGCCCCCAGCGTCACCGCCTGATAGAGGCGGACATTTCGGCCAATGATGGTCGTTTCGCCAATGACGACGCCCGTTCCATGGTCAACGAAAAAGCCGGGGCCAATCTGCGCACCGGGATGAATATCGATGCCGGTGATCGAGTGGGCGATTTCCGAAATGATGCGGGCAACCAGCGGCACGCCCAGCGCGTACAAGGCATGCGCCAGCCGGTAATGGATGACGGCCAGGATGCCCGGATAGCAGAGCAACACCTCATCGACGCTGCGGGCTGCTGGATCGCCAAGATAGGCAGCCTCGACATCGGCATCGAGCAGGCCGCGCAAGGCGGGCAACTGCTTGGCGAAGGCCTTGACGATCTCGGCCGCCTGGGCCTCGACATCGTTCTTTTCCTCGCAGGCCAAACGGCTGTTGTAGCCCAGTTCGAGCTGAACCTGCTGAAACAGCGAATTCAGCGCCGTGTCCAGCGTATGGCCGACGTAAAAGTCCTCGCCTTCCTGATGCAGATCGGCCGGCCCGAGGCGCATCGGGAACAGCGCCCCGCACAGCGCCTCGGCGATTTCCTTGAGTGCCTCGCGGGACGGGAATTCGCGGACGGCGAATTCCCGGCTCCGCTGCTGCGCCGCCCGCCACGAATCGCGGGCCGCATGCAGTTCGGCGACGATCTCCTTGACGCCCCAGCCGCCAACCTGCTCGTAGGCCAGGGACGAGTTGGCGACCGGGTGTCTCATGCGGCCAGCCCGGCTTCGTTGAACAGGCCTTCGAACAGGATGGAGCTCAGATAACGCTCGCCGGAGTCGGGCAGGATGACGACAATCGTCTTGCCGGCGTTTTCCGGCTTCTGCGCCAGACGAGCCGCTGCGGCAACGGCAGCACCGCTGGAAATCCCGGAGATGATACCCTCCTCCTTGGCCAGACGGCGGGCAAAAAGCACGGCATCCTCATTGGAAACCTGCTCGACGGCATCGACCAGCGACAGGTCGAGTACGCCCGGCACAAAACCGGCACCAATACCCTGGATCTTGTGCGGCCCTGGCTTGATCGGCTCACCGGCCTTGGCCTGGGTCAGCACCGGGCTGGCGGTCGGCTCGACGGCCACCGACTGGATAAGCTTTCCCTTGGTGCCCTTGATGTAGCGCGAAACGCCGGTGATCGTGCCGCCGGTACCGACGCCGGAAACCAGAATGTCGATGGCGCCGTCGGTGTCTTCCCAGATTTCCGGGCCGGTGGTCAGTTCGTGGATCGCCGGATTGGCCGGGTTCTTGAACTGCTGCAGCAGCACGTACTTGGCATCGGAAGCCGCGATTTCCTCGGCCTTGGCAATGGCGCCGCCCATCCCCTTGGCTCCTTCGGTCAGCACCAGTTTGGCGCCAAACGCAGTGAGCAGTTTGCGCCGTTCGATGCTCATCGTTTCCGGCATGGTCAGGGTCAGCGGAATACCCTTGGCAGCGGCAACGAAGGCCAGTGCAATACCGGTGTTGCCTGATGTCGGCTCGACCAGTTCCTTGCCCGGGCCGAGCAGGCCACGTTGTTCGGCATCGTTGATCAGCGCCGCACCGATCCGGCACTTGACCGAATAGGCCGGATTGCGACCTTCGATCTTGGCCAGCACGGTGGCCTTGGCACCATCGATGACGCGATTGAGCTTGATCAGCGGCGTGCGGCCGATCGACTGCGAGTTATCGGCAAAAATCTTGGACATGCTGTTTTCTCCCTGAAAATTGATGAATCAGTCCTGAATCCACGGCAGGCCGGCGCTGCGCCAGCCATTGAAGGCACCGCGGCGCTGCTGCTCGTCGAGATCGCCCTCGAAACCTTCGAGAATGTTGAATACGTTCTTGAAGCCCCCCTTGGCCGCGGCTTCGGCCGCTGCTGCCGAACGCTTGCCACTGCGACAGAGCAGCAGCACGACTTCATCCTTGCCAGCCTTGCTTTCCAGTTCCTTGACGAAACGCGGATTGCGCGACAGCGACAGGCCGGTCATCCAGGCGACGTGCTTGGTTTCCGGCACATGGCCGACGAACTTGCGCTCTTCGGCGGTGCGGACGTCGATCAACACCGCTTCGCCCGACTGAAACAGCACCCAGGCATCCTGTGGCGTCACGCTGCCGGCGTACGGCAGGTTGTCGGCAGCCGCCTGTTGGCGCGCCAGCTCAAGGATCGGCGAAGCGCCGCCGGCATTGCCGCTTTCGGCAAACAATGGCGACACCTGGGCAGACGATTGAGTGTCGGCAACTGCGTCGATAACTGCATCGGTCATGGCGATTCCTTTCGCTTTCGGCCAGCCTGAACAACCGGCTTCATGGGTATTGGGGGTCACTGAAAAAGGCTCAGTGATGTCTGTAGCCACCAATTTATTCCCCGTCGTTCATGCCCAGAACGAATAAAAATGCAGATCGATATAACGATCGCCGTAATAAGGATGTTGGCTATAAGCACCAGACGAGCGCGACTCGTAATACACGCCCCAAGGGCCCCGAAGGCATATCGAAATAGCCAGAAATTCTTTGTCGACCGCAGCAAGTCACCGCAGAATTACCCAACACCGCCGGATTTAATCGATAACTTGCCAGGGCGGACGACAAATACTGGCTAAAGCGTCGCTCGCTCCAGCACTCTCCGGGAGCCGGCCTCGCCGGACATACCGGAGAGCAAGGAGCAACAAAATGGTTTTGACCCTCGAACTGCCGGTCCGCCCGGCCACCAGCGATCTCTTCAGCAACCTGTTCGCCAGCTATGAAAGCCGCTTCGGCGCGCTACCGGCATGGCTGGATGAACTCTCCCGCAGCGATGCCAAATCCCTGTTGCGCCAGGCCCTGCGCCGCGGCGCCCCGCTCGCCCCGGCTGATCTGCCCTACTGAGTGAACCAGAGGCGCCCCGTGCCTCAACGGGGCGCCAACTTTCCAGGCAATGTCCGCCAGCACGCTGCTCAGTTGCCCTAGGCTGCGCTTGCTGAAAACCACCGGCACCGACATGTCGTCAGCGCCCCGCCGAACCTTGCGGGCCAGCCCGTGACTGATCTGATCGACCATCACCACGACCACCCGCGTATCAACCGGAATGGAACGATGGCACTCGCCCGGCTTGCGCCCGCTCCAATGACGAACCGGCTCGTAGCCCTGCCCGGCCAGATAGTCCCGAAACGAATCGACACGATCACCACCAACGATCAATGCAGCCATGACGCACCTCCTGTCTGTTTACACGCTCAATCTAGCCAGACCGGCACAGGCGAGGAACGACGTAGTTATTCCTTGCAAATGGGCTGGCTGGCTATAAGCATCTGCAAGAATCCGCCACCCTCATGGCCGGACAAAAAAAGGCCCGCAACCGGGACGGAGCGGGCCTAAACGCAAGCGCGTGATGGAGAGAGAGATGAGTCGCACGAGACGAATGCAAAGCAGGATTGAAGATACGGCAGCCGATCCGCCACGAAAACGAATTAGATTGAATAAGAAAACAAGGGCGACGGCGTGATCTTATTCAGCAATAGCACGTGGCGGGTTATTCGGATGCACCTTGTCGCAGAGCAGGTCGGGCTTGGCTTTGAGGTACGCCTGATTTTTTGAAACGTTCGTCGCGGCTGTGCATGCTGTGGTGGCCGCCAGCACCCCGGCGCCTAGATCTGCCGAGAAGCACGGTTTTCCCACCGGGAAAACCGGATAATGGCGGCCAATTCGTTTTGAACGCTATTTTTGGATTCCCGCATGGAAATTAAGGTCAATTTTCTCGACAAGCTTCGTCTTGAAGCCAAGTTCGATGACTTCACGGTCATCGCCGACCAGCCTATCCGCTACAAGGGCGATGGCTCGGCGCCGGGGCCGTTCGATTACTTTCTGGCTTCGTCGGCCTTGTGTGCGGCTTACTTCGTGAAGTTGTACTGCGACACGCGCAATATTCCGACCGAAAACATCCGCCTGTCGCAGAACAACATCGTTGATCCGGAAAACCGCTACCGGCAGATTTTCAAGATCCAGGTCGAGTTGCCGGCGGATATCTCGGCCAAGGATCGGCAGGGCATTTTGCGCTCCATCGACCGTTGTACGGTGAAAAAGGTCGTGCAAACCGGGCCCGAGTTCGTGATCGAGGAAGTGGAAAATCTGGATGCCGATGCGCAGGCTTTGCTAACGCTGAATCCGGGTTCGGAAGCGAGCACCTATATCGCCGGCAAGGATCTGCCGCTCGAGCAAACCATCGCCAACATGTCCGGCCTTTTGGCGGGCTTGGGCATGAAGATTGAAATCGCTTCCTGGCGCAATCTGGTGCCCAACGTCTGGTCGCTGCATATCCGCGATGCGCACTCGCCGATGTGTTTTACCAATGGCAAGGGCGCGACCAAGGAAAGCGCCTTGGCGTCGGCGTTGGGTGAATTCATCGAGCGGGCGAATTGCAATCACTTCTACAACGACCAGTTCTGGGGCGAAGACATCGCCAACGCGGCGTTCGTGCATTACCCGAACGAGCGCTGGTTCAAGCCGGGCCGCAAGAATGCGCTGCCGGCCGGGATTCTCGATGAATACTGCCGGGAGATTTACAACCCCGATGGCGAGTTGCGCGGCTCACATCTTTACGACACCAACTCCGGCAATACCGGGCGCGGCATCTGCACGCTGCCCTATGTCCGCCAGTCGGACGGCGAAACGGTGTATTTCCCGACCAACCTGATCGACAACCTGTTCCTGAGCAACGGCATGAGTGCCGGCAACACGCTGGCCGAAGCGCAGGTGCAATGCCTGTCGGAAATCTTCGAGCGCGCGGTCAAGCGCGAAATCCTCGAAGGCGAAATCGCCCTGCCGGACGTACCGCAGGACGTGCTGGCGAAGTACCCCGGCATCCAGGCCGGCATCGAGGAACTGGAAAAACAGGGTTTTCCGGTACTGGTCAAGGATGCGTCGCTGGGCGGGGAGTTTCCGGTCATGTGCGTCACCTTGATGAACCCGCGCACTGGCGGCGTGTTTGCCTCGTTCGGCGCGCACCCGAGCCTGGAGGTGGCGCTGGAACGCAGCCTGACCGAGCTGCTGCAGGGGCGCAGTTTTGAAGGCCTGAACGATTTGCCGCGGCCGACCTTCGAGAGCAACGCCGTCACCGAGCCGAACAATTTTGTTGAACACTTCATCGATTCCAGCGGCGTGGTGTCGTGGCGCTTTTTCAGCGCCAAGGCCGACTACGAATTTGTCGAGTGGGATTTTTCCGGCCAGGGTGAAAACTCCAATGCCGACGAGGCCGCCGCCTTGTTCGGGATTCTCGAAAACATGGGCAAGCAAGTGTACATGGCGGTTTATGACCAGCTCGGCGCGACCGCCTGCCGCATCCTGGTGCCCGGTTATTCGGAAATCTACCCGGTGGAAGACCTGATCTGGGACAACACCAACAAGGCGCTGGCCTTCCGCGCCGACATCCTCAACCTGCATCACCTCGACGACGCCGGCCTGGAGGCCTTGCTCGAACGTCTGGAAGACAGCGAACTCGACGATTACACCGACATCATCACCTTGATCGGCGTCGAGTTTGACGAGAACACGGACTGGGGTCAGCTGACCATTCTCGAGTTGAAGCTGCTGATCAATCTCGCCTTGCAGCAATTCGAAGCGGCGCACGAGCTGGTGGGAACCTTCCTGCAATACAACGAAAACACGGTCGAGCGCGGCTTGTTCTATCAGGCCTTGAATGTGGTGCTCGAGGTGCTGCTCGACGACGAGCTGGAACTGGACGATTACGTGGTCAATTTCCGCCGCATGTTTGGCAACCCGCGGATGGATGCGGTGCTGGGGTCAGTGGACGGTAGCGTGCGCTTCTTCGGCCTGACGCCAACGAGCCTGAAACTGGAAGGGCTCGATCGGCACCAGCGCCTGATCGATAGCTACAAAAAACTGCATATGGCGCGGGCCAATGTGGCGGACGGGGCACTTAAAAAGCACAGCTGACACGCCCACCACTGAAGCCCACACGATTGCTACGGTCAACCGGAAAAAAGCCCAAAAAATGAAATCCATCCAGATGCCGGGGCGGCTAGCCCGGATAAGCGACAGCCTCATTTTCAGCCAGCCGTAGCACCGTAGCCTCTTCGTCAACACCATCCGGCGCATCCGATTTGCCGGAGGCCAGCAGCCCGAAGCGTTTGAGTTGGGCGCGCAGGATGTTGCGGGAAATGCCAAGCAGGCGGGCGGTGCGGACCTGGTTGTTGTCGCAATGTTCGAAGGCTTGGCGGACCAGCGTTTCTTCGACCTGCTCGAAGAGGTTGTCACGGTTCTCGTCGAACATGTCCTTGAGGGCCTTGGACAATCGGCAACCGTCATCCTCCTCGACCACGCTGGCCGGCCGTGAGCTGTTGAGCACCGGCACGCGTTCCTTGATGCGCAGGTCGGCAGATCGGATGACGCCGTCGCGGCAGACGATCAGCGCGTAGTGGATGACATTTTCCAGCTCGCGGATATTGCCGGCCCAGCCGTAGGAAATCAGCGCCTGACGGGCGTTCGATGAAAACTCGATGGGCCCAAGATGCAGTTTGGCCCGGTAGCTGTCCACGAAGTGGCGGGCCAGCGGGATGATGTCGCCCGGCCGTTCGCGCAACGGCGGCAGGTTGATCGTCGCAATATTGAGTCGGTAGTAGAGATCGGCCCGGAAATGTCCGGCTTCGACAGCACTGACCAGATCGACGTTGGTCGCCGCGACCAGCCGGACATCGATATCGATCGGCCTGCGCGAACCGAGGCGGACAACCTGTCGTTCCTGCAGCACGCGTAGCAATTTGACTTGCATCGGTAGCGGCAGGTCGCCGATTTCGTCGAGGAACAAGGTGCCGTGCTGGGCCGCTTCGAACCAACCCTGGCGCAGCCCCTGGGCGCCGGTAAACGCCCCGGCTTCATGCCCGAACAGCTCGGCCTCGATGAGGTTTTCGCTGAAGGCGCCGCAGTTGACCGCGACAAAGGGGCCGCTCCGGCCGCTCTGGTTGTGCACATGGCGGGCGATCAGCTCCTTGCCGGTACCGGTATCGCCAATGATCAGCACAGTCGCCTCGCTCGGCGCGATCAGCTCGGTGGTGTTCAGGATATCGAGCGACACCGGATCGTTGAAAACCAGCGCCTTGGCGCGGATGGACAGCGGATGCGCCTGCGAATCCGGAAAGGTCAGTACTTTGTTCATTTCTTTTCTTTCGAAATTGGCGTTTTCCCCGGACCGGACATGCGGACTTCCCCCGCCGGCCCCCGATCCAACAGATTGGAATGCAGGTTAGCAACCGGCCCGGCATAGCCCAACAACCGATTTCTGATAAGCATTTTCCAACTTGTCATTTTTTCCTGACATCGGGGCTTTTTCCTGCTGCGCACGCAGCAAAACGCCCAGCCAACTGCTGCCAGACCAACAACGCCAAGCACCTAAAACCTGGCTCGCCGGCAACCCCCACCGGCAAAAGCCTTTTCTTTCATGGCCTTGTCGCGACAAACGAAATCACCTAAGGCTGGCACGGCTCCTGCGGATGAGTTTGGTTTGCCCAAAACCGCTGCCCCTGATGAAACACGCAAAAATCCGTTCCCTGCTCGCTGGTACCACCCTCGCCATGGCCCTTGGCGGCTGCGCCCTCGGTCCCGACTTTCTCCGCCCAGACATCGCGATACCGGCCGAATACCGCGAAGCATCCGGCTGGAAGCAGGCCGCACCGGACGATACCGGCAACCATGCGCCGTGGTGGGAACGTTACGGTGACCCAACATTGAACGGCCTGGTCGAACGCGTCGAAGTCTCCAACCAGAACGTGGCTCAGGCCGCAGCCCAGTACCGCGCGGCCGCCGCCCTGCTCGCCGCCAGCCGCGCCGCCTGGCTGCCCAGCCTGGGCAGCAGTCTCGGCGTAACCCGTAGCGAGGGCGTGACCGGAGCAACATCGACCACCTTCAATCCGGCCCGGACCATCGATCGCGTCGCGCTCAACAGCAGTTGGGAGATCGACTTGTGGGGCCGCATCGGACGCAACGTCGAGGCGACGCAAAGTTCGCTCGACGCCAGCGCCGCCGACCTCGCCGCCGCCCGCCTGAGCATGCAGGCTGCGCTCACCCAGGCCTACATTCAGCTGCGCATCAACGACGCCCAGCAACGCATCCTGCAACGGGCAATCACCGCCCAGCGCCGCTCGCACCAGATCACCTTCAACCGTCGCGAAGCCGGCATCGTCACCTCGGCCGACCTTGCCCAGGCCGAGGCCCAGCTCAAAACCACCGAAGCCCAGGCCATCGACCTCGGCATCCAGCGCGCCCAGCTGGAGCACCTGATCGCCCAGCTGATCGGCGAGATTCCCGGCCAGTTCCAGCTCGCGGCGGTCGATTCGGTGCCGGCCCTACCAGCACTGCCGGTCGGCATTCCCTCGGCACTGCTCGAAAGCCGGCCCGACATCGCTGCGGCAGAACGCCGGGCGGCGGCGGCCAACGCCCAGATCGGGGTAGCCCAGGCCGCCTTTTTCCCCAACCTGATCATCACCGCCAGCGGCGGCTTCCAGAATTCCAGCCTGGCCGATCTCGTCGCCTGGCCGCATCGCTTCTGGTCACTCGGCCCGGCCATCGCGCTCAGCCTGTTCGACGGCGGCGCCCGCTCGGCGGCCAAGGCCCAGGCTATCGCCAATTACGACCGGACCGTCGCCGGCTACCGGCAGAGCGTGCTGACCGCTTTCCAGGAAGTCGAAGACAACCTCGCCGCCCTGCGCATTCTCGACCAGGAAAGCGCCGTCCAGGCTCAAGCCAGACGCGCCGCCAGCGAGTTCGAGCGCCTGACCAACAACCAGTACATGGCCGGCACGGTCAGCTTCCTCAATGTCGCCACCGCGCAGACCGCTTCATTGAGCGCCGAACGCAGCAGCCTCGACCTGCTCGCCCGACAATTAGCGGCCAGCGTGGCGCTCAACAAGGCGCTGGGCGGCAACGACTGGACGCTGGCCGGCGAAGTGCAGGCCCGCCAGCGCAAGCCTGGCCAATAGGCTGCTGCGCAGCCAGCAGCGCCGGCCTGCTGACTGTTGCTCGGGCAACATGACTGGCTGGCACCGGCTGACCGGAATCGACGGTCAACCGGAAAAAACACCTAAATTTCAAAGCCCTGAACGCCAACGCCGCCCCCCGGCACCGGCTGGCCTGATGGTTGCTGAATCCACCATTGAGCCGACGGCAAGCGGCACAAGCCGGCGCTTGTCGTCGACTCCATTTCAACCCAGCAACTCAGGAAAAACCAACCGTGAACATCGTCAAATCCTTCGTCTTCCTGACCGCCAGCCTGCTGGCCTCAGCCTCTTTCGCCCAGCAGGCGGCCTATCAGCCGCCGCCCTGGACCTACCAGACCAAGCAACTGAACCGCGCCGAAATCGACGCCCTGCTCGCCAAGCCGCAACAGGTCGTCGTCCTCGACGTGCGCCGCCCGGATGAACTGATCAGCAAGGGCGCCTTCCCGGCCTATCTCAACATCCAGACCAAGGAAATCGAACAGAACCTCGGCTACATCCCGAAGGATCGGACCATCATCACCGTTTCCAACCGCGCCCATCGCGCCGGTGCGGTCGGCGACATCCTGACCGCCAGGGGTTTCAAGGTTGCCGGCGCCGCGGGCTCGCTGGATTACGAAGACCAGGGTGGCAAGATCGCCCGCATTCAACCGCCGGCGCCGAAGCCAGCTAACTGACGGCATAAGGTGGCGCCGGGCTTGCCAGCCCGGCCCGCCAGCAGTGACAATCGCTTTCATGCCGCCGGCCGGTTTGCCGTCCGGAACCTACCCGTCGGAGAACTTCTTGCTCAAAAAAACCGTTTGGCTACTGCTCGCCGTCGCGCTCAACGTTCCAGCCGCGGAAATCGCGCCCCAACCCTGGCATTTGCGCGCCGCCAGCGCCACCTCGGCCCTGGTCGGCCATTACCACTATCAGCCGCAGGTACTCGACGACACGCTGTCGGCCGCGATCTTCGACCGTTACCTGAAACTGCTCGACCCCGAGAAATTCATTTTCACGCAGGCCGATATCGATGCCCTGGCCGAGTATCGACTCAAGCTCGACGACGCGCTGCTGACGCCTGACCTGCAAGCCCCCTTCGCCATTTTCAAGCGCTATCAGCAGCGCATGGGCGAGCGTTTCATCTATGCCCGCAGCCTCCTCAAGGCCGGCTTCACTTTCGACAGCGATGAACGCTTCAACTATGGGCGTGACAAGGCGGAATGGGCCCGCACCGACGACATCCTGAACGACCTTTGGCGCCAGCGCGTCAAGAACGACTGGCTGCGCCTCAAGCTCGCCAGCAAGGCCGACGCCGAAATCCGCACGACGCTCGACAAGCGCTACGCGCAGTCGATCAAGCGCCTCGACAGGCTGAAAAGCGACGACGCCTTCCAGATGTTCATGAATGCCTACGCGATAAGCATCGAACCGCACACCGGCTATCTCGGCCCGCGCGCCTCGGCCGATTTCGACATTTCAATGCGCCTGTCGCTCACCGGCATCGGCGCCACCCTTTGGGAAAAGAACGACTACACGGTCATCCGCGAACTGACGCCGGGCAGCCCGGCCTCCCTTTCCGGCAAGCTGCACCCGGGCGACCGCATCGTCGGCGTCGCCCAGGGCACCAAGGATCCTTTCGTCGATGTCATCGGCTGGCGACTCGACGATACCGTTGCCCTGATCCGCGGCGAGGCCGACAGTGTCGTCCGTCTCGACATCCTGCCGGCCAGCGCCGGCGCCGAGGGCGAGCATCGCGAGGTCAAACTGGTGCGCAAAAAGATCGACCTGGCGCAGCAGGCGGCGAAAAAGACGATTCTCGATGTCGCCGATGGCAAGGCCAAGCGTCAAATTGGCGTCATCACCCTGCCGACTTTCTACGAAGACTTTTCGGGACGTCATCAAGGCGACCCGGCGGCCCGCAGCGCTTCGCGCGATGTTGCCCGGCAAATCGAGGAGTTGAAGAAAGCCAAGGTCGACGGCGTCATCATCGATCTGCGCCGCAACGGTGGCGGCTCGCTCAAGGAAGCCATCGCCCTTTCCGGCCTGTTCATCGACACCGGCCCGGTCGTCATGGAACGCGACGCCCGCGGGCGCATCTTCGTGGATGGCGACACGGTATCCGGCACCGCCTGGGATGGTCCGCTCGGCATCCTGATCGACGGCGAATCGGCCTCCGCCTCGGAAATTTTCGCCGCCGCCATGCAGGACTACGGCCGTGGCATCGTCATCGGCGAGCAGAGCTACGGCAAGGGCACAGTGCAATCGCTGATTGACCTCAATCGTGTCGTGCCCGACGAAAAAGCCCAGCTGGGCGAATTGCGCCTGACCATTGCCCAGTTTTTCCGCATCAACGGCAGCACCACGCAATTGCGCGGCGTCCAGCCCGATATTGTCTTCCCGGCCAGCAGCGATCCCAGCCTGACCGGCGAGGCCAGCAACGACAACGCCCTGCCGTGGACGCGCATTCGCGCCAGCACCTACGAGCGTACCGGCGATATTGGCGACACCCTGCCCGAGGTCATGCACCGGCATGAGCAGCGTGCCGCCAACGACCCGGCTTTCCGCAAACTGGCCGAGAGTTCGGCCGAACTGCTGCGCCTCCGTCAACAAACCAGCATCTCGCTCAACGAAGCCGAACGCCGCCGCGAAAACGAACGCCAGGAAAAACTCATGGCCGAGGGTGGAAGGCCCGACGACGGCCTGCTGGAAAGCGAACGCGACGAAAAGTTCGTCCGCAAGGAAGCCGATGCCACCAAGGACATCCGGCTTCTGGAAGCGGCACGCATCATTGCCGACGAAGCCGAGCTGGTCGCCCGTCGCCCACCCGGCGGCGCCTGACCCGACTGTTGCCGGGGCAGCAACCGTTGCTGCCCCGGCAACAGATTGAGAACCGCCCAACCCGGACCAATTTCCCGGCACCACCCGCCAAGCCACGATCTACCGCGATCTGGCCGAAATCAATTGCCTGAACCGGCCCTGGCATATCTCCTGCACTACTGGAAGACATTTTCATCTTTCCACCTTCAGGAGGTTTCATGCGTCGTCCGACGACACCCCAACTCACGCTTTCGGTCACCCTGCTCGCTGCCGCCTTTGCCGCTCACGCTGCCTCGCTGCAGGAAGCGGCCAGCACGCTAGGCGTCGACAAGACCCAGGCTATCGAGTTTGCCGCTACCGGCCACTGGTTCCAGTTTGGTCAGGCCCCCAACGTCAAGCAGCCGTGGCCGCGTTTCGATGTCCAGAAATACGTCGCCGACATCGACTACGCCAAGGGCGCCTCCCGGGTCCAGATCACCCGCCTGCAATCCGACGACCCGCAACGCCGTCGCCCGGCGCCGACCACCCAGTGGCTCGACCAGTACGTCAATGGCAAGCTTGCCTGGAACCTGCCGCCGGTCAGCCAGCCGCAAACCGCCACGCCGCAGCTGGCCGCCGTCGAGGAACGTCAGGCCGAAATCCTGTCCACGCCACAAGGCTTCATCAAGGCCGCCCTGGTCAATCAGGCGAGCAGCAAGCCGCTGAAGAACGGCGTCGAAATCCGCTTCACCGTTGACGGCAAGTACCAGT
This sequence comes from Ferribacterium limneticum, assembly GCF_020510585.1. Lineage (GTDB taxonomy): Bacteria > Pseudomonadota > Gammaproteobacteria > Burkholderiales > Rhodocyclaceae > Azonexus. The sequence continues at coordinate 2,361,325 of NZ_CP075190.1, forward strand.
ATGTCGGCACCCTGAATGTCGGGAACGAGGTCGAAAAGGTCAGCACCTGGATCGACAACCCGGTCCTCGGCGACACCCTCGTGGAAACCGAATTCGCCAAGTACAAGGACTTTGGCGGTGTCCGCTTCCCGTCCGAAATCGTTCGCCTGCAAGGCGGTCATCCGGTACTGGCTTTACGCATCAATGACGTGAAGGCGAACCCGAGCATCGACCTGACGCCGCCCGACAACGTCAAGAATGCCCAGCCCCCGGCCATCACCGTCAGCGCCGACAAGCTGGCCGACGGCGTCTTCTACCTGACCGGCGGCACGCACCATAGCGTCGCCATCGAGCAGAAGGATCACATCGTACTGGTCGAAGCGCCACTCAACGAAGCCCGCTCGCAGGCGCTGATTGCCAAGGTCGGCGAACTCTTCCCCGGCAAGCCGATCAAGTATCTCGTGAACTCGCACGTGCACTTCGACCACTCCGGCGGCCTGCGTACCTTCGTCGACGCCGGCGCGACCATCGTCACCCACAAGCTCAACGCGCCGTACTATCAAAAAGCCTGGGGCAACCCGCACACGCTCAACCCGGACGCCCTCGCCCGCTCGAAAAAGGCACCGCGTTTCGAGACCTTCGGCGACAAGCTCGTGCTCGGCGACAGCCGCAAGATCGAGATTCACAACATCGCCAACAGCGGCCACAACGACGGTTTCGCACTGGTCTACCTGCCGGCCGAGAAAATCCTCATCGAAGCCGACGCCTACACCCCAGCCGCCGCCGGCGTTCCGCTCCCGGCCTCACCCAACCCGTACAGCGTCAATCTCTACAACAACATCCAGCGCCTCAAACTGGACGTCGACAAGATTGCCGCCCTGCACGGCCCACGCGTCGTCACCCTCAACGACCTGCGCGCCGCCATTGGCTTGGGAACGGTCGCCAGCGCCAAGTAATTGGCTGTCGCCTGAAACAAAGAAGCCGGCTCCTGAGCCGGCTTCTTCTTTTGGACACATACGATCCGGTTAGCGGGGTTCGAAATCGGTCGATAACTGGTTGATGATCTCTGTGAACACGGCCTTGACCTGATCTTCAGCGCATCCCATGAGGACAGCGTCTTCGAGCGCGCCAAGGGCCATCTCTCGCAACTCTTCAAGGTTTTCAGCCATTACCTTGAGCTTCTCATGGCAGGCGATAACCGATCCGTCAGGAGCTCGCCACGGGTTTTCAGTTGAGCCGTAGCTCGTCAAAGGATTCGATTTCACACCAGCCTCACAAAACGTCTGGATTACACATCTATGAATTATGGGGCCAGCCGCGATGGAAGCAAAACCGACGGCAGACCGACAACGGTGTTACTGCACCCTGAAATAGTTTTTAATTTTCACGGTTTTTTCCGGTTGACCGTGGGAATGGAAATTCAGCGGCTGGCGGCCAGCCCCTGAACGATGGTGAGCGCCTTGTCGACGTTTTCTGTGGGTGAAACGCCGCCGACCACGCCGGCGACCCGCCCGTCGCTGCCGACCACGAAAGTGGTCCGCTCGGCGAAGTCGTGATCGATGTCGTTGCCACGCGTGTCCTTGCGGCCGCGTGTGGCGGTCCGGACATTGACGCCGTAGGACTTGGCGATCTTGCCATCGGCGTCGGAAGCGACGGCAATCTTGCCGGCGCAGAAGTCGGGATCGGCCGAGAAATTCTTAAGGCGGGCAATGCTGTCGAGCGAGACGCCGACGATCTGGGCGCCGGCGGCCTTGAAGCGCTCGTTCTTCTCGGCGAAGGTATGGGCCTGGATGTTGCAGCCATTGGTGTAGGCCGAGGGGTAGAAGTAGACGACGACCGGCCCCTTCTTGAGGTTGTCACGCAGGGCGAAGGTGAAGGCATTGCCGTTGAGCGCCGCCGCGGCCTGGAAATCCGGCGCGCTGTCGCCTTCGCTCAGGGCCATTGCCGGGCCGACCAGGGCCATGCCGAGCAAGGCGGTCAGCAGTCCCTGCTTGATTTGCGTTTTCATGATGTTGTCTCTTTGGGGATGAAAAAATCACAGCCCGGCGACGTAAGCCGCCAGCTGATCGATATCGTTGTCCGACAGCTGCCGGGCGATGGCGTTCATGACGCCGCCCGGGCTGTTCCTGCGTTCGCCGGCCCGCCATTCAGCGAGCTGTTTGGTGACGTAGCGCCGGTGCTGGCCGGCCAGTCGCGGATAGCTGGCATCGCCAACTTGCTGCCCCTGCCCGGCCTCGCCGTGGCAACTGGCGCAGGCCGGAATACCGCGCGCTGCGTCGCCCTGGACATAAAGCCGGCGCCCGAGCGGCGCTTCGCCGTCCTTCTCGCTGGCTATCTTCTGGCTGGCGAAATAGGCAAAGATGTCGGCGGCGTCGCGGTCGTTGAGGCTGCGCGCCATGATGAACATGCTGTCGTTGTGACGCGCCCCGCTGCGAAAGTCGCGAATCTGCTTCATGAGGTAGGACGGTAACTGCCCGGCCAGTCGCGGAAACTTGCCGATGTTGCCAATGCCGTCCTCGATATCGTTGGCATTGCCGTCATGGCCGTGGCACTCCTGGCAGCGTTCGTCTTCCGCCTTGAGCTTGCCGGCGACTGGGTCGCCCTTGAACGTAGTGGCATTCCGGCTACCCTGCTGCGCGCCAACCGGCGTCGCCAGCACGAAGGCGATCGCCGCCACGATTAATACCTGAAGCCGCATGCAGCCTCAGGATTTCTTGTAGAAGTTGTGGCATGACTTGCAGGCCCGCGACAGGTCGGAGGCCATGACATTGGCGCTGTCAAAATTCTTGCTGGCAACGGATTTACCGATTTCGTCGATCAGTTGCCGGCTCTTTTTCGAAATATCCAGCGCATCCTGGGCATCGCCCTTGGCCGCGTAGAACGCCTCGATCTGGGCGAACATCGCCGACAGCTCCTGCGTATCGCCGGAAACGCCCTTGGCGTTCTTGATCGCGATATGGTTGGCGAGACTCTTGTTGCTGTCCTCGACATTCCGCATGAAATCGTCGTCGATATCGATCTGGGCGGAGATGACGCTGCCGGCCACGGCCAGCAAGGTCACCCCCAACGCTACTAACTTGCGCATCATCTTTCCTGTGGGTCGAAATCAGGGAAACGCCGATGAATCCGGCTTGGTCAGCGTTTCCCCTGGGGGTTCAGGCGATCAGTTCCTTGATGACCTTGCCGTAAACCACGGTTGGGCGTTCGGATCGACCGTTGTTGAGGAAGGTCGTCTTCAGATGGTCGAGGCCGAGCAACTGCAGCACGGTGGCGTGCAGGTCGTAGGTATCGACCGCCTGCTCCTTGTCGGCGATCTGCAGGCCGATGTCGTCGGTCGCGCCGTAAGTGGTGCCGGCCTTGACGCCGCCGCCAGCCATCCACTGAGTGTAGCCCCAAGGATTATGGTCGCGGCCGCTGCCGGATTCGCCCCACGAGGTACGGCCGAATTCGGAGGCCCAGACGATGAGCGTCGTATCGAGCAGACCGCGCGCCTTGAGGTCGGCGAGCAGACCGGCGATTGGTTTGTCGACCATGCGTGCCTGGACGCCGTGGTTGCCGTCGAGATCGTTGTGGGCATCCCAGCTGCGACGTTCCTGATCGGAAATGTTTTCCGGGTGGCCGGACACGACCTGGATGAAGCGCACGCCACGTTCGACCAGACGGCGGGCACGCAGCAGGACTTGACCATAGCTTTCGCTGGTTTTGTCGTCGATGCCATAGAGCTTCCTGGTCGCTTCGGATTCGCCGCTGATATCGACCGCTTCCGGCGCTGCACGCTGCATGCGGTCGGCCAGTTCGTAGGACTGCAGACGAGCGCGCAGTTCAGTGTCTTCCGGACGGCGGTCGGCACCGATGTTGTTGAGCGTCTTCAGTAGATCAAGCGAGCCGCGTTGCTGGGCGGCTGTGCGCAGGTCCGGACGTTCGAGGTAAAGAATCGGCGAATCGCCCGGACGGAATGGGGTGCCCTGATAGACAGCCGGCAGGAAGCCGGAGCTCCAGTTGACCGAGCCGGCCTGCGGCTCGCGATCGCCGTTGTAGAGCACGACGTAGGACGGCAGGTTGGGATTGTTCGAGCCGAGCGCCCAGTTGACCCACGCGCCGAGCGACGGCCGGCCCGGATTAACGTCACCGGTATTGAGCTTGAGAATGGAGATGTCGTGCGTTGCCCCGACGGTCACGCTGGACTTGATGAAAGCCATCTTGTCGGCATGCTCGGCCAGGTTGGGCAGCAGGTTGGAGAACCAGGCACCGCTTTCGCCATGCTGTTTCCAGGTCCGCTGATTGGAGACGAAGAGCTTGCCGACGCCGCCCTGGGTACTGGTCTTGATGCCCTTGAGGAAGGAGGCAGGCACCGGCTGACCGGCCAGCCTGACGAGTTCCGGCTTGTAGTCGAAGAGGTCAAGCGTTGAGGGCGCACCGTTCTGGTGGAGCCAGATCACCGACTTGATCTTGCTCGGAAAATGCGGCGACTTGGGGGCCAGCGGGTCAGCCAGTTCGGCCGCGAGGGCCGAGCCGATGAAGCCGACACCGGGGATGAAGCCCGCCGCTGCAGCCGCGCCGCCCAGGCCGAGGCCGGTCTGGATGAGGAATTTACGACGATTGAGTGACATGTTGTTTTCCTTGTTGCGTTGTCAGGGGTTGGATTAGAAGCGGTAGGCAAAGTCGTTGGAGTTGGCCACGGCGTGCACCAGATCGACGAAGGCAGCGGCGCGCACCGGGTTGAGGCCGGCCGGATTCCTGACGCCGATCGGCACGGCGGCCTGGAAGGTGCCGCCACTGCTGGCGAATTTCTGCTGGACGGCAGCTTCACCCTTGACCAGGAAGTCCTTGAGCGCAGCCTTTTCTTCCTTGCTCGGTTCGCGCGAGAAAAGGATCTGGTAGAGACGGCTGATCTGGGCCGATTCGTCCTTGCCGGCTTCGTTGATGACACGGCCAGCCAGCGCCTGAGACCAATTGACGATGATCTCGCTGTTGAACAGCGTCAGCGCCTGCAACGGCGTCGTCGTCACGTCGCGCTTGTGGTGCGCCTGCGACGGGTTGGCCGGGTCGAAGTTCTGGAGCAGCGGATACGGCAGGCTGCGCCGGCTGAAGATATAGACGCTGCGGCGATTCCAGTCGGCCTTGTCCTTCGAGATGGTCCATGCACGGTTGCCGTCGAAATCGGCCGGGCCGAGGTTCTGGGTGCTGGCGACAGGCGGGAAAACGGACGGACCGCCGACCACGTCGTTGAGCTGACCGGAGGCATAAAGCAGCGTATCGCGGATCTCTTCAGCTTCCAGACGCTTGCGCGGATAGACAGCGAGCAGCTTGTTCTGCGGATCGGCCTTGGCCACTTCCGGACGCTCGGCCGACGACTGGCGATAGACGCTGGAGAGCAGGATATCGCGATGCAGTTTCTTGATGCTCCAGCCCTTCTCGACGAAATTGGCGGCCAGATAGTCGAGCAATTCCGGGTTGGTCGGCTTCTCGCCGGCCCGGCCGAAATCGCTCAGACTGGCAACGATGCCCTTGTCGAAATACTGGCTCCACACGCGGTTCACATAAACGCGAGCAGTCAGCGGATTGGTCGGGCTGGCCAGCCAGCCAGCCAGTGCGGTGCGGCGACCGGATGAATTGGCGGTCGGCTTGATGTCGACCTTGTCGCCACCCCACAGCGCGGGAATGGCCGGCTGGACTTCGTCGGTCGGGCGTTCATGAATACCGGCAAAGCGCACGAAGGTCGGCGGTGAATCGGTATGACCCAGTTCGGTCGCGGCCGTGTAGAAGGCAGAACCGCCATTCGGACGCTGGTCGTCGAACTTGCGCAGCTCCTTTTGCAGGCGGTCGTATTCTTTCCAGGCAGTAACCTTGTCCGGCGAATGATCCTCGCGCTCCTTGCTTTCAGCGGCCAGGCGCAGATAGCCGGCAACGCCATCATTGGTTTCGGCAACGACCGTCTTGTGCCGGTGGTTAACCCAGCGATCGAGCGCATTCCAGTCTTTTTCCGGCTTGAATATCGACTCTCGGCTATCGGTCAGGTAACGCTCTTTCTGGTACTTGACGCCGACTTCGCGGTACTGGTCGAGGATCTGTTTCTGGGCATCGCGGACGCCCTTGACCGTCGCATCGTATTTCGCCTTCTGCTCGGTGTATTTTTTGTCCCAGAAACTCTCCGAGCCCTTGGCCAGCGGCGTGCGCCAGTCGAAAGACGTGTTGGCGAAGAAAGCCTGCAGCGAGAAGTAGTCCTTCTGCGTCAGCTTGTCCGACTTGTGGTTGTGGCAGCGGGCGCAACCGGTCGTCGAGGCGAGGAAGGTCTCGCCGATGTTGTCGGTGATGTCGGTGGTGATCTGGTACTTGCGCTGTACCAGATCGCGGGAATTGGAGTTGTCCGGATAGTTGGCCAGGTAGCCGGTGGCAATCTTCGCTTCCTGGCTGTTCGGGTAAAGCTCGTCGCCCGCCAGTTGTTCCTTGATGAAGCGGTCGTACGGCTTGTCCTGGTTGAAGGCGGTGATGACGTAATCGCGGTAACGCCAGCTATTGGCCCGCGTCTGGTCGTTCTGGAAACCCGAGCTATCGGCATAGCGGGCCAGATCGAGCCAGCGACGACCCTGTCGCTCGCCGTAGTGATGCGAGGCGAGCAGACGGTCGACCAGCTTTTCGTAGGCCTCCGGCGACTTGTCATTGACGAAGGCCTTGACCTCCTCCGGCGTCGGCAGCAGGCCCCAGGCATCGAGCGTGGCGCGACGGATGAAGGTGGCGCGGTCGGTGTCGGCTGACGGCTTGAGGTTGTTGGCTTCCAGTTGCGCCAGGATGAAGGCATCGATCGGTGAGCGCACCCAGCTCTTGTTGGCTACCGCCGGCACCGCCGGTTTCTGGACGACCTCATAGGGCGACCAGCGCTTGGCGGATTTGGCCACGACCGCCTCCGGGCTGGCACTCTTGTCGGCATCGGCCGCGATCGCAAACACGCTCGTAAAGCACGAGAGCACCGCGAGATATGCAATTTTCTTCTTCATGAACCACTCCAGACGAGATATCAAAAGACCACCCCAAGGCCATTCGAACCAGAACTCCCCGGCCGAACGATCGGATGGACTTCGTTCAGCAACCGCCATGCCACGTTAAAAAACACCCCTCCGGCAGGCCGAAAATTTGGCCAAATATGCGATCTAAGCAATTGATACCTATGCATTAATTTTTGTGGCCAACGAGCATCCGCCCGATCTCGAGCCGCGGATCCATCGGGAAGCGGACTGCTCGTACGGCAGCAGACAGCCCCTGCTTCTGCTGCCGTGGAAACACCTGACTGCTGCTTATGCGTTCGCCTTGATCCGGACACCCGGCAGTGGCTGCACGCGCCCCGGATGGTCATTTCAAATTTGGCCAAAATTTCCGGTTGACCGTAGAACTCGCAGCCACTGCCCGCTCGGCAGCTCGCCGCAATCCACAGGCGATAGCTGCTGCGTACGAAGCAGCCCTGCCTCGTGCGGTGCACCAATAGCGGCGCCAAAAAACGCACAACAATCAATAAATCAATCACTTACCAAGTGGCACGGTCTGTGCCAATGGTTTAGCAGCAGCCGAGCCGGTTTTCCGTGTCTCGGCGAGCACCACGACCAACAGGGGCGGAATGCCATAAACAATGACCGGGAGTAATTAGTAGTGAAATATCCAAGAAAAAAATATCTTGCTGCCGCCATCGGCGCAGCCTTGATGAGCCTGGCCAGTGGGGCCGGTGCAGCTGGCCCCAGTACCGAAGAGTTGCTCAAGCAGTTGTCCGCACTAAAAGCCACGGTTGAGGCTTTGCAAAAGCAGGTCAAGGATCAGGGCGAGACGCTCGAAAAAACCCGCGAAGTCATTCCCCAGGGCGCTGAAATCGCCACGACGCAGGACGTGGAAGGGGTCCGCTCGCAGCTCGAGGATTACAAATACGACTCGGCCCGCAACCGGGAATACAAGACGGCCCTCTCCTCGCGCGGCCTGACCATCGGCGGGACGCTGACCGGCAGTTACACCAGTTCGACCGAGGCCAGCGCATCGTCCGCCAACAACCCACGCGGCGAAGGGGCGGAAACCTCCTTCGGCGTCAGTGCGACGCTGTCCTTCGCCGGCAACCTCTATCGCGACTACGCCGAGGGACGCAATCTCGACTACCGCCTGGCCTTCGCCTACAGCAATCCCAAACTGGCCAACAACGGTTCAACGAACACGACAGGCCAGGGCGACAGCGTCGTGCGCATGACCGACGCCTACATCCAGTACAAGGTATTGCCCGACACCGGCGCGCTGGAAGAACCCAAGCTCACGGCCACCTTCGGCCAGCAGAAGATTCCGTTCGGTCTTGAAGGCCAGGTTTCCGATGAACTGAAGCCGACGGTGTCGACTGCCCAGTTCCTCGGCGAATCCGCCCTCAACAACATCGGCAAGCGGCAGATCGGCCTGATTTTCCGCGGCGACGTGTTTCCAGAAGCTGACTATGGCTTCAATTACCGCGCCCCAATCGTTGAATACGCCTTCGGCGTAGTGAATGGCAACGGTGCCAACACGGCTGACGACAATTCCCGCAAGGACTACCTGGGCCGCCTCACCTTCACGGTTCCCGCCGATTACAACAGCTGGTTACGACAACTCAAATTCGGCCTGTCCTATTACGACGGCCGCAAGATCCTGACCAACAACGCCGCCACACCCGGTCTGGTCATCGATGCCGGCAAATCGGTTCGCCGCGGCCTTGATGTCTCGTACAACCACAACCCGATCGGTATTACCTACGAACTGGCGGACGGCTCGGACGATGAACTACTGACTGCCGCTCAGGCCGTCACCAACAAGAACACCAGGCGCGTCAACAGGCGGGGCCAGGTTCTGACGCTGTTCTACAACTTCGGCGACATAGCCCAGTGGTCGAAGAACCTGAACAACGTCGGCAAGTTCGACGACTACTGGCCGACCACCTCGCAGGTCTATTACCGCTACGACACCTGGGATCAGAACCGTGATGTCGCCGGTGATGTAAGCCTGAAGCAGACCGTCGGCTACAACCTGTTCTTCGCCCAAACCACCAAATTCCAGATCGGGGCCACCCGGACGCAATACGACAAGGGTCTCGCCAAGCCCAATGCCTGGGATGTCACCGCTCAATTCCAGTACGGCTTTTGATTCGCCCCCGATAACCGAAAGACCATCATGAAAAAATTTGTTTCACTCATTGCCACCGCGTTGATTGCCATTGGCCTGCCTTTGGCAGCCCAGGCTCAGGAAAATCCCAAAGTCGTCCGCATCGCCTTCTCCGGCGCCGGTGTCGGCGGCAAACCGGCATCCTCTGGCGGCGCTCTCGCTACCGCCCACCAGCGCGGCATTCTGGAAAAGGAATTCGCCAAGGACGGTATCAAGGTTGAATGGTCCTTCTTTGTTGGCGCTGGTCCGGCCACCAACGAAGCCCTGGCGCTCAAGAAGATCGACTTCGCCACGCAAGGCGACCTGCCGCTCGTCGTTGCCCGGGCCAACGGGCTACGCACCCGCATCCTGCTGTCGGGTTCCCGGTTCAGCCGCAACTATGTGGTGGTCCCTACGTCGTCGACTATCCAGAGCCTGGAAGACCTGCGCGGCAAGAAGCTGACCGTGCAAAAGGGAACATCCGGCCAACTGACCCTTAACCGCCTACTGGAAAAAGCCGGCCTGAAGGAAACCGACTTGAGAGTCATCGACATGATCGGCGATTCGCAAAAAGCGGCGCTATCGACTGGCGACGTTGATGCAGCCCTTCAGTCCTCGACTGACCTCGTTGTCCGTGGCCTGGTCCGCCGCATCTACAAGGTTGAAGATCCCAAGTTGACAGCGCCGTCGCAAATCTGGGTGTCTGAAGAATTCGAGGCAAAGTACCCGCATATCGTCCAGCGCTTTGTTACTACGCTGGTTCGCGAATCGGCCTGGGTCTCCGACGAGAAAAACCGCGACGAAATATTCCGCCTGTTTGCCAAGACCGGCAACCCGTATTCCGACTACAAGGAAGATTACAAGGGTACCGAATTGCGTGACCGCTTCAGCCCGCTGCTTGATGAGTACTACACGAACAGCCTGGCCAAATCGATTGGCGAAGTGAAGCATTTCCGCTTTGCCCGTCGCGACGCACAGATTGAAGGCTGGGTCGAACCGAAGTATCTGCAGACTGCCTTGAAGGAACTGAAACTCGAAGGCTACTGGGATGAGTTCGACGCCGATGGCAAGCGCAAGAAGGCCGCCGGCAAGTAAATCGCTCCGCCAGGCCGCTGGCCGGGTTGCTCAGCCGATTTCCGGCTGGCCAACCCGGCTTCCACGGTCAACCGGAAATTTTGGCAAATTTTGAAAAGGGAGAATCCCCGTGAGTACGACCCAATCTCTGGACAAGGCGCTGGTCATCGAACCGGGCGCTTCCCTGTTTCCCCGGATCAGCATTCCGTCGCTCGGCGACCTGCCGGCCCGGTTCGGGCGAATCGGACTGGGGATCGTCTTCCCGCTGCTCCTGCTTTATCTCTGGCAGATCGCCACCGAGCGTGTCTGGCTGCCGCCACAACTCTTGCCCGAACCTGCCTTCGTCTGGGAAACGCTGGTCGACATGGTCACCTCCGGCGAACTGGCCGGCCACCTGGCCGTCAGCCTGCAGCGCGTCGCCTGGAGCGTCCTGATCGGCGGCAGCATCGGCCTGGCCATCGGCTTCGCCATGGGCCTGTCGAAAACCGCCAGGGCCTACCTCTATCCGAGCTTCTCGCTCTTCTCGCAATTCCCGGTCATTGCCTGGTCGCCGCTCATGATCATCTTCTTCGGCATCGACGAGGCGCTCAAGATTTCCACCATCACCGTCGCCGTCATCGTCCCCTTCGCCGTCGCCACCTACAAGGGCATCGAGAACGTCCCGGTCAAGCTCATGGAAGTCGGCCGCATCTACCAGTTCAATTTCGCCCAGACGCTCTGGCGCATAGCCCTGCCCGCCGCTCTGCCGGCCATCCTGGGCGGCGTTCGCCAGGGTTGCATGCAGGCCTGGCTGGCGATGGTTTTCGTCGAACTGATGGCGTCCAGTGAAGGCATCGGCTACCTGCTGGTCTATGCCCGCAATCTCATGCAACTCGATGTCGTCATGGTCTGCATGGCGACCATCGGCTTCGTCGGCCTGGTCTTCGACTTCGCGCTCGGCTTCGTCGAACGCCACTTCAGCCGCTGGGCACCGAAAGGACGCTGATCATGGCTTCGTTCAAGGACAAACTCCCCGCCATCGACCCGCGCGGCTTCGTACTGCCGTTGCTGTTCATCATCGTCTGGCAGGCCGTGACCAGCGCCGGCTGGGTCGATACGCGCCTCATCGTTCCCCCTTCAGCCGTCCTCACCGCCGGCTGGAAGTGGCTGAACAGCGGCCAGGCGCTTGAAAGCATAGGCGCCAGCCTGTTCCGCGACGCCAGCGGCTTCACGCTGGGTGCCGCCGGCGGCATCACCATCGGTCTCCTGCTCGGCACCTCACGGCTGGCCAGCACGGTGTTCGGCCCGACCTTCCACACCTTCAAGCACATCTCGATCTTCGCCTGGATTCCCCTGCTCTCCGCCTTCTTCGGGCGCGACGACCTGGCCAAGATCGTCTTCATCGCCTTCGCCACGCTCTACCCGGTCGCCCTGGCCACCATCGAAGGCGTGCGCGCCATAGCGCCGAGCCAGCTCGAAGTTGCCAGGATCTACGGCTTTACGCCTCGTCAGGCCCTCTTCCGCCTCATCCTGCCGGCCGCCTCGCCGCAGATCATCACCGGCCTGCACCTCGGCCTCATCTTCGCCTGGCTGGCCACCATGGGCGCCGAATTCCTCCTCGCCAGCACCGGCGAAGGGCTGGGCATGACCGTCATTCGCGGCCGCGCCGCCTTCCGCGTCGACCTCATCATCTTCGGCATGCTCATCATCGGGGCCTTCGGCATGCTGCTCAACGAACTGGCCACCCGCGCCGAAACCCGCCTGCTCCACTGGCGCGGCCACGCCCGCTGACCTGACAACAGAATCCCCACGGAGAACACCATGGCCCACGCCGGCACCCTCACCATCAACAAGTTGAACAAGCACTACCGCGTCAAGGACAAGAACCTGCACATCCTCGACAACATTTCGCTGTCCATCCGCCCCGGCGAATTCGTCAGCATCGTCGGCTCCAGCGGCTGCGGCAAATCGACTCTGCTGCGCCTCATCATCGGCCTCGAAGCCGACTACCAGGGCGACATCCTGCTCGACGGCAAGCCGATCTCCGGCACCAGCCTCGACCGCGGCATCGTCTTCCAGGAACACCGCCTCTTCCCGTGGCTGACCGTCGAGCAAAACGTCGGTCTGGCGCTCGAAAACTCGACGCTCCCAGCCGAGGAAAAACAACGTTCGATTCAGGAACACATCGAACTCGTCGGCCTGCGCGGCTTCGAAAAAGCCTACCCGCACCAGCTCTCCGGCGGCATGTCGCAGCGCGTCGCCATCGCCCGCGGCCTCGTCAACCGCCCGGAAATCCTGCTCCTCGACGAACCCTTCGGCGCCCTCGACGCCATGACCAAATACAAGCTGCAAAACGAACTGCAACATATCTGGGAAGCCGAAGGCATCACCATGATCCTCGTCACCCACGACGTCGAAGAAGCCATCTACCTCGGCGACCGCGTCGTCATCATGGAACCCCGCCCCGGCCGCATCAAACGCATCCTCCCGGTCAAGCTCCCCCGCCCCCGCAATCGCCTCGACCTCGAATTCGTCCGCATCAAGGAAGAAATCCTTAGCGAGTTTGGCATCTATCAGGAGGCGGAAGAGGAAGAACTGGCAACGTAAGCTCGCGGACCCTCGGTATAAGGCTCGCAACCTTGGGGTTATCGGCCTTTTTAAATACCGTAGTGATTCGGCCAAATCCCTTAACTAACGGCGAGCTGCCGGTTATCGGCCAAAGCCGCCGGTGGAGTAGCGATCAATCTATGGCCGGTATTTCGCCGTAACCGGCCATAGACCATGGAACTTTGTTGAACCACTAATTTTAGCTTCACGCTACTGCAAGATGGTGCCCAGTGCTGACCTTCCCCTATGAGAATGGAGGCCAATCGAGTTCAAACTTCGGAAGTTGTTAGAGCGAAATTTATTTGCTGAAGGCCGTAGCACCATTTGCGTGCAAACGTTTGTGCAAGCGACGGATTGCGTGCCAGGTTCCCAAGAAGACCAGCGGCAAAATTAGCCCAATAGCTTGGTCAACGGATATTTCCAACCCCCATCCTTTGAGCGCCTTCAAGGTATAACCAACCAGGCCTATGCCGTAATAAGAAATGGCCACCACTGAGAGGCCTTCAACCGCCTGCTGCAAGCGTAATTGGAGGTCGGCACTGTTACTCAGGCTTCGAAGGACACTCTGGCTTTGTCGCTCTTGTGCCAGATTCACCCGGGTACGAAGCATATCGTCGGAACGACTGATTTTTTCCGCCAGAGTATCCTGTCGAACTGCTACCGACATGCAGCTATTCATCGCAGGAGCAAGCCGACGTTCCATAAATTCGCCGATCGTAGGTACGCCCTCTATGCGCCGTTCACGCAACTCGCCGATGCGCGCTTCAACGATTTGGTAATAAGCCTGGGCCGCGCTGAAGCGGAATCCCGTCCGAAATGACATGGCGCGCACTTGGGCATCAAGCCGAGAAATCTCCTTTAGCTGTGCTTCAGCATCCTCCTCGATACCTTGCGTACTCATTTGGATACCCAGCGTAATCAAATCCTCCTCGATGCTGCTTAGCAGAGTCCCTGCCTCACGTGCCAGAGGAAGAGCGAGCAGTGCCATCATGAGGTATGTCTCTATTTCGCATATGCGTTGGGCCAGACGCCCCATCTGAGACTCCCGCAAATTGATGTCGCGGATCAGGTATTTCGAAAATCCGTCCGGCCCGACTTGGAAATCCGTCCAAATCTCGCCATCGGACAGTACTTTGCTGCCGACCAACGGCGGCACCGGGAACAAGCTTTTTAGCCGCGTATCGGAAATGCTTAGCGGATTTCCGCGCTCGGCAATTATGTGGGATGCAACGATCACCGACGCACGCAGAGACTCAAGCCAGTCATGCGGCACATGTCGGATAGCCGTATGTTCGAAGTCTGTTCGCCCCTCTCCTGGCTCGACGAAACTAAAGGTCGAGAATTCGGTGTGTCGCTCCCATTTGAGACGGAAATGCCCAAAATCGTGGGCAAAATGCTGCACCCCTTGACCCGGTGCGGCGACACCAAAGCGAGCACACAGCGATTGCAGCAGGCGCTCATGTGACTGCTCTCCGTCATCACTAAATATCGCCAAATGTGATATCAGCGCTGGCGCCTCAAAAACCATGAAAGGTCGCGCGTGAATTTCGCTGGCCAGCGCAAGGCGCTTGGGATGATTAAGCACACAGGAAAGATTCATATATGAGCGAAGTGCCTCAAGAATTCGACAACCGTGGCGACAGGACTTGTTTTAGGTAGGCAGATTCGCGTTCACAGGAATTGATTGCTTTTGCAAGGATCAGCGTGTCTTGCGCAACGAGCCAACGATCAGCAATGTTTAACGCATCCCGTATTACCAGGGACTCTGTTTCATCCGGTCCCCTAGCATTTTCGATTAGCCTTAGAACCACACACTGGCCCTTGTGAATTTCCGCCTGCACCTCTCTATGCCCCTTGAGATAAGCAGCGCTACCGGCAACATTAAGAAATCCTGCAACCGAGCAAACGTAAGCAAAATCAAATGACCCTGCAAGAAGCAAATCCAGATGAATCCGCGGGCCAATAACCAAACGGCAATGTTGCATCGGGGTGAGCAGTTTGGCGACTAGCCTCGGCGAGCGAGAAGATCTTTTCCGCATCTAATTATCCGAACGTACATTTCATGGGCGACCACTTTCAATGCCCATAGTCAGTTCCCGTACGAGGCAATATCTCGTCGTCTATCAGGCCGATAGTATTTAGTACTACCCCTGCATGGCGTAAAGCGACCTTACCAGCACTAGTCAACTCCAAGCCTCGTCGATGCCGTACAAACAGCGCCACACCCAGCTCAGACTCAAGTTTGCTTAGCCGTTGGCTAGCCGACGAGGACGCAAGGCAATTTTGTGCAGCCGCTGCCCTGAGCGTGCCATGCTCGGCAATGGCTGCCAGTAGTTTCAGATCTACGAGGTCATAGGTCATAAAACATTCCTTGCGTTCATGACTGCAAAAAAACTCCCCGATTGCTCGGGGAGATTAAAAGGGTGCTCCGGGGGACAAAGCACCACAAAGGAGTCGTTGTTATTAACCGCGATCAGAACTGGTAGCTGTAGTCGATGTAAAAACGGTGCTGCTCCCATTCCTGCCTGGGCATTCCCTTGATGGTCGCCGTAGTAGAGCCATTTTCGACATGCGAGTCATAGTTCATGTAGATATAGCGAGCACTAAGGTTTTTGACGAAGGGAATCGCGTACTGAAGATCGAATTCACGATAGTTTTCGCTGCCCTTAGCCAAGTTCTCCCGATTGCTGCTCTTGGCGCCTGTGCCACGAGCATATTTGAAGCCGGCTTTCAAACCTGGTACGTACTCTTTGAAATCGTAGGCTAGACGAATGGACCCTACCAATTCATCCCGATTGCTCAGGTCGGGCCCAAGTCCTGCTGACGTAGGGAAAGGATTGCTTCCGTGGTCTTGGGTCAAACTGCCGGTCTTCGTTGCATCGACAGCGAAATTGTCTTCGATCCAGAAGCCATCAAATTTCGCAATAGCAGCACCCAATGTAAAGTTGCTGACTTTCCATTCGCCATCGATGTAGACACCCAAGCCGTCGTTCGTAAGGCGGGAGGTTCCCGTGCAGTCGAGCTCCTTCTCGGCTGAGCAGACAAACAGCGAACCCGCATCGCGTGACGTAAACAATCCGCCTGATATCTTTAGGGAATTTTTGTCGAAGGGGATTGTGTAAGCACCAACCAGACCGAACTTCGACAAATAGTTCTTCGAATTCAGGTATTCGGCCGTTACCAGAAGCGGGCCATTTGCATATGAGGCACCGAAAATGCTGATGTAATCGATTTCATTGGCAACCCCGACGGCCGTTGCCTCAGTTTTGAATTTCTCGAATTCACCGGTACTGCGAGCACGCCACTGGTCATAGATGGCCCCATAGATGGTGAGACCATCGATTGGCTTAACCAAGGCGCTAGCACCGGAATAGGTGTCAGGTACAGCACGTGTAGCGGTGCTTTTTAGCAGCAAACTATTCTGGATTTGACGCCCGACCTTCAGTTGAGCGATATCTTGATACTTTAGCTTCACCAGTGCCTGGCCGGCAGTGACGTAGGAGTCCTCAAGTTGTCCGTTATTGCCGACATCGACCAAGTTGCTGGTTGGCGTCCCGCTATCGCCAATTTTTGCGACACCGTAGAGCGATGCATCGACCCCGATAAAGCTCGCCCAATATGGCGAGGCGTAATTAATCTGAACACCCAGAGCACTTTGCTCATAGCTGCTTGCCTTTGGGCTGGGGGTCGTACTGGTCGGGTACACCAGGCTATCGTCGTTCCAATAAACCGCACGTGCCTTCAGTTCCAGCTTGTGTTCCCCTTCTGCGGCGAAGGCTGCTACTGGCAGCATCAGGCCAGCAATCAGTGCATGCAGCAGATTTCTCTTGATTCTGTTACTCATTGTGACTCCTCCGTAAATTCCGATCTGCCATCCCAGATGGGGCAAACTCGACCAAGCTCACACTCCAGGAGTTGGTGAATTACAGTTTATGGAATCGATTAAATTGCGTGAAATGAATATAGGGTTCGTATTGATGCCAATATCGCATTAACGTCTGACTTGTTGGCTTAGGCAAGCAAGCCCGCCTCTGCAGGGAGTAAAACGATGCCTTTGAACAGTTTTCGGGCTGTCCGAATCAATCCGGCAGAGACGATGTCAGGCTCCTGCGCAGAAAGCTCGCCATTTACATGAAGCCTGATCTCCAAGGTGCCAGCTGGTTGCTCAATGCGAACAAGACTGGGCTCAGCCTCGTCCAGCCTGGCGACACGATTCACTACTGTTCCAGGCAGGATGCTGGCTGCGGACAAACAAAGGGCGCCTGTAACGGCATAGGCGGAATGGCAACTCCACGGCGTGAAGTAGCGCGAGGCAATAACACCTTTGCCTCGTGGTGATGCGACCAACGCGATTTTCGGCAGGACCTTGCCGCGGACGTCGCCCATTCCTGCTTTTTCTGCAATCTGTAGGCGTATCGATTCGAGTCGGGTTTTCAAATTGCTGTCTGCATCCAGTTCTTTCTTGCTCTCATGACCAGTCTTGCCCACGGCTTCAGCCGGGACGAAAACAAGCGGCGTAGCGAAATCGATCAAGGAAACCTCGATCCCATCGATCACATCAAGCCGGTTACCTGTCGGGAACAAGCGCCCCGTCTTTGCACCAGTGGCATTCTTGAAATTCAGCTCTATCGGGGCACCGCTGCCAGGGACCCCATCGATTCTTGTCTCCCCATCATAGGTGACCATTCCACCAGGGGTTTGAATAAGCGCCTCGACGACTTTCTGTGTGTTTATATTAAATATTCGTAAAGTGGTTACCGGTGAAGAAGCGGAAACCAGAGCATTTTCAATAGCAAATGGCCCAACACCCGCCAGCATATTGCCGCAATTTGGTGTCGTATCGACAGTTGCCGTTTCTACGGAAACCTGGGCAAACAGGTAGTCGATATCAATACCTGGGCGTGTTGATTTGCTGACGATAACGACCTTGCTGGTCAAGGTGTCGCCACCGCCGATGCCATCTATCTGCCGCACATGTGGAGAGCCCATGGCAGCCAGCAGTAGTTGATCTCGTGCAACCGGATCAGCAGGCAGATCACTGGCATGAAAATACGGCCCTTTGGATGTACCACCGCGCATCAAGGTACAGGGAATACTGAGCAACATAGCGATCATCTCCAATGGGTTGGCTAATGAGCGCTATTGTTTTGCCTGCGGCCAACTACGTGAAGTGAATTAATTTCAAACATTATTGCGAATATCGCAACACAAGACATTTACGTCGCAATTTACCCCCTGATTCCCTCCAGAACGAAGGCCCTGACATGAGTGAATGCCTCGCAAAAGTATGACTCGTATGTATCTCGCTCAACGAATCCAAGATGGGGGGTACAAAGGATCTGCGGCACGCCGAGGTACTCGCGGACACCATCCGGTTCATCGGTAAAGACGTCCAGAGCGGCGGCTCCCGGACGGCCCTTGCGAACAGCAGAAAGGAGTGCACCAGGGACCAGCAATTCTGCCCGGCTGGTATTAACCAGCAACGCGTCAGGCCGTAGGCAGGCCAGATCATCTTCACTTATTAGATGTCGTGTTTCAGGGCACATTCTGAGATGCAAGGTGAGCACATCGAGTCGTTTCAGGAAGCCAGACCGGTCGGTGACAAACTCGAATCCGTCCGATAGAGCTGCTTGTTTCGATTGCTCGCGCCCATGCACTAGCACGGTCATGCCGAAAGCACGGCCAATCAAGGCAACGCGTTTGCCAATTTTTCCGTAGCCCCAGATGCCAAGCGTTCGCCCGCTCACTACCCGCCCCAGCGATTCGTCTGCAATTTCCGCAACACTACGCTGCCAGTTACCTTGCTTGAGCTGTTGGGCATACGGCACCAATCGACGCGATGCAGCCAAAATGAGAGCCCACGTCAGTTCGGCCGGAGCAATCGGGTTGCCACTTCCGTCCTTGACCGGAATCCCCCTTCTGCTGCATGCCTCGAGATCGATGCAGTTACTTAAGCGACCAGTCTGGACAATCAATCTCAATCGGGGCAGCGCCTCAATCAGGCTAGAAGAAATTCGGGTTCGTTCACGGATAAGTACGAGGCAGTCAGTTTGCGCAAGAATTTCGGCCAGCCTCCCCTCCTCGCGAACGTGCTCGGTGATGATCTCCAGATCGACATTCAGGTCGTCCAGAATGCGCACGGCGTCAAGACGGGCGACGACACCCTGATAATCGTCGAGCACGGTTACTTTCGTCATGATTCTTGCCCCTTATTTGGGTGTTTGATGCCCAACCGCGCGTAGATCGGCCGCAAATACATGCGAAACAGTTCCAGCCGAAAAAAGAAGAACAGCGCTGCCGCGATCAGAAGGATGCCCATCAAGATCAAGCTCTCACCCGGTCCGCAGTAATCAGCCAGCGCTCCACTGAGCAGACCGCCAAGCGCAGCGGCCCCGAGATTGGCTGCGCTGTAGAGCGACAGCACACGGCCACGCAAGTGTTCGGGCACGATCGTTTGCAGGATCGTATTGCTCGAAGCGTTGCCGCTGACCAGCGCAAAACCGAGCAGGAACAACATCATGCTCGCCAACCAGATGTCCCTGGACAAGGCAAAGGCTAGCAGCGAGAAACCCGCCAGCAAATTAGCAAAAGCAACGGTGCCGCTCAGTCCACGCACACTGCGGCGGCTGGCCAGCATCAGTGACGCCAGCAGTGCCCCGGCCCCGGCACAACCAAGCAAAAGCCCCAGGGCTTCCGGGCCGCCGCGAAAAACATCCCGGGCGAATGCCGGCATCAGCGGAATGTAATTTGCAGCCAGGAAGTTCAGCAGAGCGACCTGCCAGAGAATGTGGCGAACGGAAAAGCTCTGGCGGACAAAAGCCATCCCCTCGCACATCACATCGGCGAAGGCGGCGGAACTGTGCGCTTGTGGGCTTGTCCTCAAATGCGACATGACACCAATGATGGCGACAAAGGAAAGGGCATTCAGGGCGAAACACGCCGCCTCGGATGTTTGCGCGAGGATGGCGCCGGCCAGCGGAGGGCCGATGAAACGTGCCAGATTGAAAAACAGCGAATTGAGGGCGATGGCATTAGGCAAATCCTGCCGATCTTGCACGAGCTGACTGGTATAGGCATGACGCAGGGGTACATCGAAACTGTTGAGAATGCCGAAGGCTCCAGCCGCGACCAGGATATGCCAGGGAGCGACCAAGCCCGTCCAGGTCAGCACCGCCAGACATACCGCCTGCAGCAGCATGCCGAGTTGCACGACCATCATCAGATGCCGGATATTCGAACGGTCAATGATGATACCTGCCAAAGGCGAAACGACCAGTTGGGGTATTTGCGCCAGGAAAGCGACCGTTCCGAGCAGCATTGCCGAACCGCTCAGCCGATAAACCAGCCACCCAAGTGCGACCTGCTGTATCCAGTTGCCGAGGATAGAAACTGCCTGGCCAGCAAAGTAGAGGCGATAGCTGGGCTGGCGCATGGCCCGCCAGGCATGAGCCCGGTGTTTCATGGATGAAAACCGGATGGCTTCAACCATCCGGCGTTAGGGCAAGAGCATGGCATCGGTGGCTATGCGCCTGGAGTTACTCGGAGCCCAGTTGCAGGTTGTTCGGCTGCCGCTTCTCTATTGACCATTTGAGCAGAGAAGCCGAGCGGAAGATGCCATGGGCAAACTTGCCGTAAGGCAGCGTAAGGAACAGCGCCATCACAACCCCGAGATGCACGGCCAGCAACAAGCCCATGACCGCTGTGTCGCGCAGGCCAAGGAGCAGGAGTCCGGTCAGGCTGGTCAGGAAAAGGAGTGCGATGAAACCGCGATCCATCGGTTTTTGTTCGACGTCACCATGCCAGGGATGGCGCTTGAGATTCAACCAAAGCAGGCCGGCCGGGCCGATGAGCAGACCTATCCCGCCGGCGATGCCGAGGAGTACCGGCAGGCTGCTCACTGCGTAGGGCGCGTGCAGGTCGAGCAGGTAGTGGTAGAGCGTCGCTACGCTGGTTGCAGCGAAACACAGCATGAATCCGTAGAAAGTGAAGTGATGGAAGCGGCGACGCAGTAGGGTAAAAGCATCGTCGGCGTTATTGCAGCCCATGCCGTGACCGCCGTCCAGATACTTCAGTTGCAACACGTTGCCAGCCGCCTCGGCGCCAGCCTCGCCGCTGATCTCGCCGGGCGATATTTCACCCCAGAAGCGGCGTACACCGAGGGTCAAGGCAAGCACCGCGAACGCGAAGACGGCACCGAACATCAGGGCCAGCGTGTTGTGCGGAAAGATGGCGTAGAAGTTGCCAGCCAGCGGCGCATGCAGGATGCCACCGGTGACCTGCAAGGTCAGTACCAGGAACAGCGCCAGGCCAGCGGCCAGGGCCAGCGCCATCGTCGTCCCGTTGTTCTTGTAGAGGCCGCCGAATGCCTGCGGCCAAGCATAGGTGGCATAGGTTTCACCGCGCACCTTGGCCATTGCCTGCGGCACATTCACCGCAAACTCATGTGGCGGCGCGTACTGGCAGGCATGCAGGCAGGAGCCGCAGTTATGGCAGAGATTGGCCAGGTAATGGATGTCGGCCTTGCCAAATTCCAGCCGCCGGGTCATCGCCGGAAAAACGGCGCAGAAACCTTCGCAGTAGCGGCAGGCGTTGCAGATTGTCATGATGCGGCCAACTTCAGCCTCCTTGTCGCTCAGGCGAACCTCGCCAATGGCTAATTCGCCGGCCTCGTTGACCAGTTTTTTAAGCGCCTGCATGTTGTGCTCCTTGCTTCAATGCTGCCTGGGCAGCCTGCGCACCTGCGATGCGCCCGAATACGGTGCCAATGGTCATGCCGACCCCGGCGGTATAACCCTTGCCGAGGACGTTGCCAGCCATCATTTCGCCGGCAACGAATAGGTTGCGGCTGGGTTGGCCGGCGAAATGCACGGCGGCATGCTCATCGACCTTCAAGCCGAGGTAGGTAAAGGTGATGCCCGGTTTCAGCGGGTAGGCGTAGAACGGCGCCGTGTCGAGCGGCAGTGCCCAGTGGGTCTTGGCCGGGGTGACGCCTTCGGTATGGCAGTCGTCGAGCGCCGTGTGGTCGAAGGTGCCGACCCGGCAACCGGCGTTGTAGTCGCCCACCGTGCGGACAAAGGCTTCTGCGTCGAGGCCGAGCTGGCCGGCCAGCTCTTCCAGCGTATTGGCCCTGGCTCCGGGAAAAACCGGCGGCATGAACCGCCCGACCGCCTTGGCGTCGATGACCGAATAACCGACCTGTCCTGGTTGCTGGGCGACGAGGCGGCCCCAGATGGCGTAACGCTTCGGCCAGAAGTCCTCGCCTTCGTCGTAGAAACGCTGAGCGAACTTGTTCACCACGATACCGAGCGAGACGCAGTCGATGCGGGTGCAGATGCCGCCATCGTAGAGCGGAGCGCGAGCATCGATAGCAACGCAGTGCGACTGCGAAGGATCGCCAATGAAGTCGGCGCCAGCGCCCTGCATGGCTTTGAGCAGTACGCCCTGATTGAAACGGGTGCCGCGGATGGCGAAATTGTCGGCAGGCCATTCGCCGTCGTCATTCTGGCCCCAGGCTTCGCGCAGCCATTCGCGGTTGGACTCAAAGCCGCCGGCCGCCATTACGCAAGCCTTGGCGGTGATCCGTTGGCTGCCGACCCAGGCTGCCTGGAACAGGCCATCAACGACTTCCATACGGTCAACCGGAGATTCATAGCGAATTTCAACACCCAGCGCTTCGGCACTGCGATAGTAGGCGTTGACCAGGGCTTTGCCGCCGCCCATGAAAAAGGCATTGGTCCGCGACAGTTGTAGCGTGCCCGACAACGAGGGCTGGAAATGTACGCCGTGCCGGCGCATCCAGCTCCGGCACTTGGATGATTCGCGGATCGCCAGGCGGGCCAGTTGTTCGTTGGTATTGCCCCCGGTGACTTTGAGCAGATCCTGCCAGAACTCCTCTTCCGGGTAGGCCTCGGTCAGCACGTCCTGCGGCGCATCGTGCATGCAGCGCAAGTTGCGGGTATGGCTGGAATTGCCGCCACGACGATCACTCGGCGCCGCTTCCAGCAACAGCACCGAGGCGCCAGCCTCACGGGCCATCAGGGCCGCACACAGCGCTGCATTGCCGCCGCCGATAACCAGCACATCGACGGCGTTGGAATTGTTGTCACTCATCATTCGCTCCTTTTGAGCCCTTGTTGATTTCAGCGAAGACACTATCTCGCATCGGTGCGGCGACTCCCTAAGCCGTTCCGACATCCCCCTATCTCGATTCGAGATGCCCTCGCGTAACCCCCTTCCAGCGGCCGTCGTCCACCAACTGCCCGGCGACCTGACGGAGTACACCGCGGGTGGCCAGCGCTGCCGGCGACAGTTCGTCGTCGGAAAGGCTGCACAGCAGGTTGCGCCGCGAGGTACCGGCATCAGTAATTTCCGCCCAGCGCAGCCGGCTGCCCGCTTCCGGTTGGCGGGCCAGCGCCGACCATGGTTGCAGCGTGGCGGCCATGCCGGCCGCGACCATGTCCATCAGCACATACAGCGAATCAACTTCGGCGACGATGTTGGCCTGTTGGTTCAGACTGCCGAAGGCCGCATCAATGACCCGGCGCAATCCGTGGCGATGGGTCGGCAGAACCAGCGGCGTATCGGCAATGGCAGTCAGCGTCGTCGGCAGTTGCTC
This sequence comes from Ferribacterium limneticum, assembly GCF_020510585.1. Classification (GTDB taxonomy): domain Bacteria; phylum Pseudomonadota; class Gammaproteobacteria; order Burkholderiales; family Rhodocyclaceae; genus Azonexus. The sequence continues at coordinate 2,384,714 of NZ_CP075190.1, forward strand.
AATCCCGCTCTGGGCGCCGCAGACGAAAAATAGCCGTTCGTCGAGCAGATGCTGGACAGTCCAGCGTCTGGCCTGATCGGCGCCGAAAAGTACGGCGAGGTCGATTTCGCGGGCATTGAGCATCTGCCCAAGATGTCCCGACATGCCCTCGACCAGATGAATACGGATATCCGGATACTGCGTCTGCATTGCCTGTAGTAGCGGCACGCCAAGTATGCCGGCAGTAGTCGGCGCCAGGCCAAGGCCGACGATGCCGGAAAGGCGCGACTGCCGTGCCGCAAGCATTGCCTCGTCGGCATGGCGTAAGGCGAGCTGGGCATGGGAGACGAACGCAATCCCGGCGTCCGTCGGAATCACCCCGCTCGGCGTTCGTTGCAACAGGCGTGTCGAAAGCTCGCTTTCAAGACGCTGGATTTGCAAACTTACGGCAGACTGCGCGATGCCCAGATCGAGCGCCGCCTGGCTGATACTGCCCAGTTCGATTGTCCGCACCAGGTAACGCAGTTGCCGCAGTTCCATTGCGGGCTCCTTTACCCTTGCCGAGCCTTGCGTTGCAGTACCTTGTCCACCATCACACCGGCCTGACCGAGATAGTTGGCCGGATCGCAAAGTTTGGCCAGCGCTGCCCGGTCAAGGTGTGGATTGATTTCCGGATGCTCTGCCAGCAGGTCGAGCAATGGGCGGTTGCTCTTGATCGCCGTGCGGCACAGGTCATAGACCAGATCGTGAGCGTATTCGCGGCCGATGTAGGGACCAAGGCCCATCATCACGGCTTCGGACATGACCAGACCATTGGTCAGTTCGATGTTGGCCATCATGGCGGCAGGATCGACTTCCAGACCTTCGAGCACGAAGCGCGTCTGCTTGAGGGCGCCGGCCGTCAGGCAGAACGCTTCCGGCAGCGCGATCCATTCGATTTCCCAGGGGCCGGTCGAGCGCTCATGGTCGGCGACCATGGCGTCCATCAGGGAGGCCGAATGCTGACGGACCACCGAAATGGCGGCGTGGATGTAGCAGCTCGAAATCGGGTTGCGCTTCTGCGGCATTGTGCTGCTCGAGCCACGGCCCGGCGCGAAGGGCTCGAAGACCTCGGCCACTTCGTGCTGCATCATCAGCTTGACGTCCATCGCGATCTTGCCGAGAGAACCGCCGACCAGACCGAGGAAGGCGCCGACTTCGGCAATGGTGTCGCGCACCGTATGCCAGGCAATGTCGGGCTGGGCGAGGCCGAGTTCGGCCATCAGGCCGGCCTGGGTTTCCATGGCGCCGGTTTCGATCGAGGCCAGAGTGCCGCAGGCGCCGCCGAATTCGCCCATCAGGACGCGCGGCCGAAGCTGCTGCAGGCGTTCGCGATGGCGCTCCATGCCGGCCAAGATGGCGGCTGTCTTGAAACCGAAGGTAACCGGAATGGCCTGTTGCAGGTTGCTACGCCCAATCACCGGGGTATCGCGATAGCGCTTCGAGAGATCGGCCAGGGCAGCGCAGATGGCGTTCAGTTCAGCCTCGACCAGATCGAGGCCTTCGCGGATCTGCATGACGGTGGCCGTGTCGGTGATATCCTGCGTCGTCGCACCCCAGTGGCAGTATTCGCCGAGGCGGTCACGGCACAGGGCATTCAATTGAGAGACGACGCCGAGCACGGGGTAGCCGATGCGCTCAGTCTGGGCGCGCAGCTTGTCCATGTCGATCTTGTCGATGTCGCAGTTGCGGACGATCTCGTCGGCCGCTTCCTGCGGGATGATGCCGAGGCGGCCCTGGACGACGGCCAGCGCCCGTTCGATGTCGAGGTATTTTTCCGTGCGGTTGCGGTCGGACCAGACCTGACGCATGGCGTCGGTACTGAAGATGTTGCCGAAGATACTAGAGTCGATGATGCTCGCGCCCATGATGATGTCTCCTGATTCAATGGTGGGAAAGATGGCGGTTCTTTAGTTCGTTGTTTAGCTAAAAGTCGTTGCCGGACTGCGCGCCAAGATCTCCTCGGCCTTGAGAACGACAGGCCGATCCACCATCTTTCCGTCGACCTGGACAGCTCCGGACGATGTTTCGGCAGCGGCCAGAACCTTCCGGGCCCAAACCACTTCCTGCTCAGTCGGCCGGCTGAGCCGCTCGACAACCTCGACCTGCTTCGGATGGATACACATCTTGGCGGTACAGCCAAAGGCGCGGGCAAAAGTAAAATCGGCCTCAGTCCTCGCCAGATCATCAAGATTCGGGGTGACGCCGGCAATCGGCGGTGCCAGTTCTGCCGAGCGGGATGCGATGGCAATCTTGCTGTAGGGATAGATCAGCCCGAGTTCGTCGCCCGAGAGATTGAGGTCAGCCGCGTAGTCGAGAGTACCGAAGGCGATGCGCTGCACGCCTTCGGCCAGCGCGATCTGATCAATGTTGTTGATACCGCGTGCCGATTCGACGAGCGCGACGATCACAACCGCCGGGTTGGTGGCAGCAATAGTCATCTTTACCTGCTCGGCAAACTCCGTCTTTGGCAGCATGACTTGCGTGAGCCCCGCCGCCTTGATCATTGCCAGATCGTCGGCATACCAGGGCGACAAGGCATCGTTGATGCGTACGACCAGGCGCTCGGGAGCAACGCCAGCTGTTCGCACCCAGTCGGCGATGGCTTGGCGGGCATCTGCCTTGTCGGTTGGTGCGACCGCATCCTCGAGATCGAGAATGACCGCCCCCGCTCCGGCGGCCAGCGCCTTGGCGAAGCGCTCGGGACGATTGCCCGGCACAAACAGGTAGCTGACTGGCAGCATCAGATGGCTCCAGCAGCACGCAGCTCGGCGATGGCGTCGGCCGAATAGCCCAGCTTGCCAAGGATGGCTTCGGTGTGCTGACCGAGTGCCGGCACGGCATCCATGCGCGGCTCGCATTCCGTCCACGAGCCGGGCGGCAGCAGCGCCGGAACCTTGCCGACCGCGGTGTCGATTTCGCGCCAGCGATTGCGTCCCTTCAATTGCGGGTGATCCCAAACATCCTGCATCGTATTGAGATGGGCGTTGGCAATCTGGGCGCTTTCCAAGCGCTCGATGACCTGTTCTGCGGTCAACCCGGAAAAAGCCTCAATAATGATATTTCTCAACTCCTCACGAGCTGCGCTGCGTTTTGAATTGGAGGAAAAACGCTCTTCCTTGCCTAGGTCAGCGCGAAGCAGAACCTTGTCGCAGAACGCGGCCCACTCGCGTTCGTTCTGCAGGCCGAGCATGACGTTCTTACCGTCGCCGGCCGGGAACGGCCCGTAGGGGTAGATCGTCGCGTGGCTGGCGCCGGTGCGGCGCGGTGGTGTAGCGCCGTCGATGGCGTAGTAGAGCGGATAATTCATCCACTCGACCAGGCTTTCCAGCATGGAGATGTCGAGGTGCTGGCCGCGCCCGGTGATCTGCTTCTGCAACAGCGCAGCGAGGATATTGCTGTAGGCGTACATGCCAGCCGATATGTCGGCGATCGACGGGCCGGCCTTCGACGGTTCGTCTTCCGTACCGGTCACCGAGACAAAGCCCGATTCGCTTTGAATCAGCAGGTCGTAGGCCTTCTTGTCGCGATAGGGGCCATCGTTGCCGTAGCCGGAAATGTCGCAGACGATGATGCCCGGCTTGATCGCCGACAACGCCTCGTACGATAAGCCGAGGCGTGCGGCGGCGCCAGGCGCCAGGTTCTGGACAAGGATATCGGCCTCTTCGGCGACCAGGCGCTGCAGGATTTTCTGCGCTTCCGGATGCTTGACGTCGAGGGTCAGACTTTCCTTTGAACGATTGGTCCACACGAAATGCGAGGCCAGGCCATGCACACGCTCGTCGTAGCCGCGGGCGAAATCGCCAACACCAGGACGCTCGACCTTGATGACGCGAGCGCCGAGGTCAGCCAGCTGGCGGGTGGCGAACGGGCCAGCGATAGCGTGTTCGAGGGTAATAACGGTAATGCCTTCCAACGGTCTCATTCTGCGCTCCTTATTTCAGCACGGCCGTGGCGTCCATCGTCAGCCAGCCTTCATGGTCTTCGGCCCACAGATGGATCGTCTTGCCGTCGGCGCTCGGGGTGCCGTTGACAAAGAAATAGTTGATATCGAAAGTCGGCCGGACGGCACGGAATTCGAACTTGGCAACTTCTGCATCCGGCATCTTGTGGCGGAGCAGATCGAGCAATAGTGTGGCGATCATCGGGCCGTGCACGATCAGGCCGGGATAGCCCTCGACCTCGGTCACGTATTTGCGGTCGTAGTGAATGCGGTGGCCGTTGAAAGTCAGCGCCGAGTAACGGAAGAGCAGAACATCGTCCGGCACCCACTTGGTCCTCCAGACGGGGTCCGGGTAGGTGGCCTTGGGCGGCGGCGCGACGTCGTTCGGGCTGGCCAGCTCGCGATAGACAATGTCGTGGAATTCGGTCAGGGCGATGGCACTCTCGCCGGCCCGGCGTAATTCATGGCGAACCTTGACGAAAACCAGCGGGCCGGTGCGGCCGCTTTTCTCGGTAACGTCGTGGATGGTCGAGGTGCGGGTCACGGTTTCGCCGATGCGCAGCGGGGCATGGAACTCGAACTGGCTTCCCGCCCACATTCGGCGCGGCAGCGGCACCGGCGGCAGGAAACCGCCGCGCTTGGCGTGGCCATCCGGGCCAATTTCGGATTGGCGATACAGGGGCAGGAAGTACAACCAGTGCCACAGCGCCGGCAGCGTGGTGCCGTTGGCGGGGCGTTCGGCCGGCCGGTCAAAAGTGGCCGACAGTGCAGCATAGGGGGTTGCCGTGAAGAGATCGGTAACTTCTTCGGAACGGCCGATCCAGTCTTTCAGGTTCATTGTTCAGACTCCTGGGGTATTGGGGAATAGGTTCGTTGAAAACGGGACGCTACTCGGGGCAGCATCCCCGTTCTTGATCAGAGCATGCCGAGTTGCTGCGGCAACCAGAGCGAGAGGCCTGGCCAGTAGGTAACGAGGCCGAGGAAGCCCAGCATGGCGAGCAGCCACGGCCAGACAGCGACGGTCAGCTCGGTGATACCCATCTTGGTGATGCCGGACGCAACGTACAGATTGAGACCGACCGGCGGGTGGCACATGCCGATTTCCATATTGACCACCATCAGGATGCCGAAATGGATTGGGTGGATGCCCAGCGCGACAGCCACCGGAAAAAGCAACGGCGCGAAGATCAGAACGATCGACGAGGGTTCCATGAAGTTGCCGGCGACAAGCAGGATGATATTGACCGCCAAAAGGAAGGTGATCACACCGAAGCCCTGCTCCAGCATCCATGCGGCCAGCGATTGCGGAATGCTCTCGTTGGTCATGATGAAAGAGAACAACACGGCATTGGTGATGATGTAGAGCAGCATTGCCGACATGTTGGCCGAGTTGAGCAACACCCTCGGCACATCCTTCAGGCTCAGGTCCTTGTAGATAAAAATTGCGCAAATGAAGGCGTAGACCGCAGACATGGCGGCTGCTTCGGTCGGTGTGAAGATGCCGGTGTAGATACCGCCCATCACCACGACAATCAGCAGCAAACCCCAGACCGAAGCGCGGAAGGCCGCCCAGCGCTCACCCCAGGTAGCCTTCGGCTGACGCGGGTAGTTGTACTTGCGGGCACGGTACCAGGTGACACCGCCGAGCACGCCGGCCAGTGCCAGACCAGGGATGACGCCGGCCATGAACAAGGCACCGACCGAGGTGTTGGTTGCCACCGAGAACATGACCATGCAGATGGATGGCGGGATCAGGATGCCGAGCGCGCCGGAGGTCGTGATGACACCGGCCCCGAAACGGGCCGGGAAGCCTGCCTTGACCATTGCCGGCAGCAGAATGGAACCGATCGCCACGACGGTCGCCGGGCTGGAGCCAGACACAGCAGCAAACAGTGCGCAGGCCAGAACGCCGGCCAGACCAAGGCCGCCGTACCAATGGCCGACCATCGACGAGGCGAAATTGATCATCCGTTTCGCTACCCCGCCATGGGTCAGGAAGTTGCCGGCCAGGATGAAGAACGGAATGGCCATGATCTCGAACTTCTCGATACCGGTGAAAAGTTTGAGTGCTACCGACTCAAGCGGCACCTGGGTCATCGTGAAGAGGAATGTAAGAACGGTCAGGCCGAGCGAAATCGAAATCGGCATGCCGGTCAGCATCAGGATGGCCAGCAGGCCAAATATTATGAGTGCGGTCATTTCGGTTCTCCTCCGAGATCTTCCTTGCGCCGATCGGCGTCCACCGGCTTGTCTTGCGTGCGGCGGTTCTCGCCCAACATCGTGTGTTTCAAATCATGCGGATGCAGGTTGTCATCCAGGCCATACAACGCGATGTCGACCGGTAAAACCTCATCGTCGAGGCCATCGACATGGCCGTGATCGTGGTGTGGCAGTTCGCCGGTACGGATAAACGAGAGGCACACCTGCAGGAAGCGGAAACACATCAGCGAGGTGCCTAGCGGAATGGCGCTATAGACCACCCAGGTCTGCCACTCCAGGTCTGGCGTGGTAGGGCCTTCCATAACATCAGTAAGATCCAGACCAAACAGGTTGTAGAAAGCGTAGTGCGCACCGTTCTCCCAGACAAAGTGGGCCCCCATGTAGGCAACGATGCCGGTAAAGGTGGCGCCAGCGAGCAGGCCGAATATGATGAACTTCGAGCGATTACTGTCGTTCATGCGATTGATCAGCACATCGACCCCGACGTGGATACCGGTGCGAACGCCGTAGGCGGCACCAAACTTGGCCATCCAGACGAAGAGGATGATGGTCAGTTCCTGCGCCCAGCTCATGTTGATCGAAAGCAGCAGATCCTGCAGGCCGGGAATGGCAAACCCGGACATGTAGCGATGAACCACTGCAAAGAAAGTGATGAGTGTCGCCACGCCGATCAGCAGCGTGATGAGTAGCTCTTCCAATTTATCGAGAAATTTCATATTTCCCCCGTTGAGAGTAAAACGATCCGGCGGCGCACGGGCCCCGCCGGATGGCGATGCGGCTTACTTGGCCAGGCCGGTTTCCTTGCGGATGGCGTCAATCAGTTCTTTGCCGATACGTGGTGCCAATTCATCCTGGACCGGCAGTAGCGTCTTGATCCAGCGCGCTTTTTCATCCGCGGTCGGGGTGTAGATGGTGCTCTTGCCGGAAGCCTTGATGGCAGCCATGGCCTTGGCTTCATCCTCTTCGGCAACCTTGTCGTTGAAATCCGTCGCATCCTTCATGGCAGCGGTGATTTCGGGCTTGATATCAGCCGGCAACTTGTCCCAGAAGGCCTTGTTCATCACGACGACGTAGCCACTGTAGGTATGCCGGGTCAGGGTGATGTGCTTCTGGACTTCGTACTGCTTCTGGGTATAAAGGTTGGCAAGATTGCCATCGGCACCGTCCACCACGCCTGTCTGTAGCGCCTGATAGACCTCAGAGAAGGCCATGGTCTGCGGCAGTCCGCCGATTGCCTTGATGATGGCCTGATTGACCTTGGACGAGTTGATCCGAATCTTCTGGCCCTTGGCCTCTTCCGGCGTACGGATCAGCTTATTCGAACTGAGCACGCGGAAACCGGCATCCCAGTAGGACAGACCAACCATGCCGCGGGGCTCGAGTTTCTTCAGTAGCGAAGCGCCGATCGGCCCACGCGTCACGCGATGCAAGGCCTGTTCATCCGGAAAAATATAGGGGAGGTCGAAAGCCTCGAATTCCTTGACCCCCATCGGTCCGAACTTGCCAGCTACTGGCGCGAGCATCTGGACGCTGCCCATTTGCAGGGCCTCCAGTTCCTCTTTGTCTTTGTACAAGGTTGAGTTAGCGAAGACCTCTACCTTGACCCTACCTTTGGTGCGCTTTTCGACCTGCTGTTTGAAGTGTTCGGCCGCCTGGCCTTTCGGTGTGTCAATAGCTGCGACATGCGAGAACTTGATCAGGATAGGTTCCTGAGCATAGGCAAAACCGGAAAAAGCAAGGCCGAGAACGGCGGACAAAGTAACGATGGGTTTCATGGGTTGTCTCCTTAGTGATTGATTTAGTACCGCACGATGGCGGCAATAGAACTGGTTTAGGAACTACGCTGCCTCGGAAATGATTTCTTGTGTCTTTGGCTTGATACAGTGGTCCGCAACGAAGACCTCCCCTGCGAGCAGAGGACGTGCAGAAGTCAAGAGCGCTGCGCCGACCAGTTTGGGTACGCCAGTCCATGGGTCGGCGGCGGATACGACGTTGCAGCTCATTTTTCCACTCGGATGCTCAATGACGATGCGCTGTGAGTCGTTTTGATCAAGTTCCGCCAACTCTTCAGCAATCGTATCCGGCGTGTGGCAGGCAGCAGCGAGTGCCATAGCTCCAGTCGCGGCAAAGACAGGGTGGCAATTGGACGAAACGAAATAGCGTGAGGCAATCGTTCCGCCATCACGCGGCGGAGCGATAATGGCAACCTTGGGAATGCCTAGATCGGGGGCATCTGACAACCCCATTAGCCGGGCGGCAGCAGCACGAACCTCTTCGAGACGCTCCAGGAATATCGGATCTCCATCCAACTCTTGCTTGCTCTCGCTTCCCGTTTTACCCAGCGAGCTAGCCTTGATAAAAACAATGGGAATGGCGAAATCAATGCAGGTTACCGGCATGCCCAAGATCAGGTCTTGAGGTGCGCCGGTCGGCAACAAACGGCCGGTACGAGTGCCAGTGGGGTCAAAAAATTGCAGCGCGATTGGTGCGCACTTTCCTGGGACGCCATCCAGTTCAAAGTTGCCTGCATAGGAAACCTGACCACCTGGCGTTTGCACCGTTGCCTCAACGACTTTCTGGCTATTGGTGTTGAGAATACGAACTTTGGTGACCGGGCTGCTGGACTTTACCAAACCCTGCTCAATAGCAAACGGAGCTACACCAGCCAGCATGTTGCCGCTATTGGGAAGGATATCAACCTGGTCGCGGGCAACTGAGACCTGAACAAACAGGTATTCGACATCAGCATCCTTCTGTAAGGAAGGGCCGACAATCACGACTTTGCTGGAGTGGTCGTTTCCCCCACCCATTCCGTCAATCTGGCGAGCATCGGGCGAACCCATTGCCGCAAGCAAGAGGCGGTCACGCGCGGCCGGATCTGCAGGCAGGTCTTTGGCAAGGAAAAACAGTCCTTTGGACGAACCGCCTCGCATCAGTACGCAGGGAATACGCAAAATCTTGTCTCCTATTCAGCTTCGTGTTTTGTTAAGTTGAATAGTAGTGAAACCATTACTCGTTTTGAAATGCAATAAATTTGATTTTTATTGCGTAAAACGCATATATTCCTAGCTAAGAAAACTGATGGGCCAGGGCAAATTTCGGACTCAGCAAACACAAAAGCCGATATGCCAGAGACAGGAGACAAGATATGAAAATTGACTTCGATGGTATTCAAGCGTTCGTCGTGATCGCCGAGCTGGGGGGCTTCAACAAGGCAGCTGAACACCTTCATGTAACACAGACCGCCCTGACCCGCCGGGTCCAAAAGCTCGAGGCTTATCTAGGACTGAGATTGCTTGATCGAACGACACGCTATGTCGAGTTGACAGCAGTTGGTCGAGAGTTTTTGCCTCAAGCGAGAGCTATCGTGAACGAAATGACGTCGGCCGTTGGTCGCCTCAAGGACATGTCCAAGAATGCAAAGGGCAACTTCACGCTGGCCTGTGTGCCGACAATGGCGGCACACATCCTGCCAAATCTGATCCGGGAATATTCCAAGGTCTGCCCGCAAAATCGTATTCGCTTGCTTGACGCAACCTCTTACGAGGTCAGGGATTCAGTGCTAAACAGCCAGGCAGAACTAGGGATAGGCATTCACGGCGAGCAGCATCCTGATGTGCTTGAAACCCCGCTTTTCGACGACCCACTGATGTTTTTTTGCAGAGATTCAAACCCACTCAGCGAGATGAAATCGGTAACGTGGTCAGATATGAGTGGCGCAGATCTGATTGTTGTAAGCAACCTGACTGCAACCCGCGTTTTCATGGACTACCAACTGGCAAAACGTGGCATTAGCCTGAGTGGCTCCTACGAGGTACAGCATCACGCAACTGCGATCAGCCTTGTCGCCGCAGGCGTCGGTTGCGCAATCCTGCCCGCCTCGACATTCAAGGAGGGTGACAGGCCAGGTGTCCGGAAGATCCCGTTGGTTAGTCCCGTTGTAAAGCGCAAGGTTATTCTTATCCAGCGAAAGAACACGAGCCTCTCTCCCGCGGCAGAGGCATTTTGTGACTTGATAAAGGCAAGTCACTTTGATGGATAACCAAGCCTACGTCTGATTTACAACTCGTTGCGGACTGCATCAACACTGACATTCAATGGCAGCAATGGGCACGGGCTACGCATTTGCCAGAATGGAAATCTGCCCGTCGAGCCATCTTAAGGCTCAACGGCAGGTTGGGGTCGGATTGCTGCCCGATTGAGCACCTCAGGCCAATGACCGTTCTGACCGACTTGCCGCCGGATTCACGTCATTCCTGCTAAACGCATCAGGACTTGCTCTAGACCGCCTCTTTCCCCTTGGCGCCCCTGCCCTCTTTCTCGCCCTTCTCTACCTTGCCCGGCACTTCCCGCGTGACCACTTTCTCGCCGTCCATCAACGCATCTGCCGGGCTTTGGACCAGCGTGTCGCCTGGCTCGATGCCGTCGATAATTTCAACCTGCCGGCCGAGGTCGCGACCGAGGCGGACGGATTTGAAATTCAGGCGATTTTCCCGGTTGACCGTAGCAATGCGTGGTCCGTCCTGGCCGTTGACGATGACGTTGGCCGGGACGACCAGCGCGTTGACGCCGCTGCTCAGACTGATCGCAACTTCGACGTAGGTGCCCGGCAGCAGTTTGCCATCCGGGTTGGGCAGGACGAGATCGACCTGGCGTGAGCGGTTGACCGGGTCGATGGCGCCGGCGACGTTTTCGATGCTGGCTGTGAACTTTTTGCCTGGGTATTCGGCCACCTTGATGCCGACTTCCTGCCCCTGCCTGATATCCCCGGCGTAGGTTTGTGGTACCCAGACGGTGAGGCGCAGCTGGTCGGTCTGGGTGATGGCGAAGAGTTCCTTGCCGCCGGCGCTGATCAGGTTGCCGACTTCGGCGCTGCGCTTGGTGACGATGCCAGCAAAGGGCGCGACGATGCGGCGGAAGCCTTCCAGCTGTTCCAGCCGCTTGACGTTGGCGTCGGCAGCAGCCACGTCGGCTTCGGCCAGAGCGCGGGCGCTGCGCTTTTCTTCCATGTCCTGCGCCGCCACGCTGTCGCTCTGGCGCAGTGTTTCCCAGCGCGCCTCGGTCTGTCTGGCCAGCGCCAGGCGAACCTTGATCTGTTCGCGCACCGCCCTCGCCTGCGCCAGTTCCTGCTCCTGTTCCGGCGCATCCACCTGAGCCAGAAGCTGGCCTTTTTCAACCCGCTCGCCGATTGTTTTGTACCAGGCCTTGAGGTAGCCGGCGCTGCGGGCATACACCACGGTTTCGTTGCTGCCGCGCAGGCTGGCCGGCAGCACGAGGTTACGCTTGACCTCGCCTTTTTGGGCCTTGACGACGGCGACCGTGCGTTCGGCGCTGGCCGCCGTGAATTGCTGCAAGGCTTGCGCTTCGCGGTAATTGAAGGCGAGCCGCAAGCCGCCGCCGACCATCAGCACGCCGAGGACAATGGCACCAAAACGGCGGGCCTGGCGCAGGGAATTCTGGGGCGGAACTTCCGGTACAAGGGGATGTAGGTTGGGCTCTTCAGTTTGGCTCATGGCGATAACTCAATTGGGGTTCAGGCCGGCGCATGCGCCAGGCCGGGGGCTTGCCGGGCCTGCCACTGGTGCAGGCTGGCAAAGACGAGGGGGACAAAAATCAGGGTCGATACGGTCGCGAAGAGCAGGCCGCCAATGACGGCGCGGCCGAGCGGCGCGTTCTGCTCGGAGCCTTCGCCGAGGCCAAGGGCCATCGGCAGCATGCCGACAATCATGGCGACGGCGGTCATCAGCACTGGGCGCAGCCGGGTCGATGCCGCTTCCAGCGCCGCCATCAGGGGTGGTACGCCGGTTTCCAGGCGACTACGGGCGAAAGAAACGACCAGGATGCTATTGGCCGTGGCAACGCCCATGGTCATGATGGTCCCGGTCAGCGCCGGCACGCTCAGCGTGGTGCCGCACAGGAACAGGGTCCAGGCAATCCCGGCCAGCGCCGCCGGCAAGGCGGAGATGATGATCAGCGGATCGAGCCACGACTGGAAATTGACGACGACCAGCAAATAGACGAGCACGATGGCTACCGCCAAACCGAGGCCAAGGCCGAGGAAGGACGACTTCAGCGTTTCCACCTGGCCGCGCACGACCAGTTCGACACCGCGCGGTAACTGGGCGCGCGTATCCTCGACCAACGCCTCGATGTCGCGGCTGACGCTGCCCAGATCACGGCCCTGGACGCTGGCGTAAACGTTGAACACGCTGTAGCCGTTGTAGCGACTGACCATCGGCGCCTGCGCGCTGCGTTTGACATTGACCAGATTGCCGAGCAACTGCGGCTGGTCGTTGCCATTGCCGACGGGAGTGCGCAGCAAGGCATCGATGCTGTCCAGATCGACCTCTCTGCTCTTGACGCCGACGTTGTAGGTATTGCCGTTAGCGGGATTAAGCCAGTAGGTCGGCGAGGTCTGCATCGAGCCGGACAACGAAATCAGCAGGTTCTGCGCCAGATCGCGAGCGGTCAGGTTCAACTGCTGCAGGCGGCTACGATCCATTTCAAGACTCAGCGACGGCTTGCTCCAGCGCTCGTAGATGTGCGCATCGACGATGCCGGGAATCTGCCGCAACTTGCTGTTCAGTTCGACGGCCAGCGGGACGACCTCCTGCGGCTTGCCGCCGACGAATTGGATGTGGATCGGCGCCGGCACGCCGAAGTTCAGCGTCTGGCTGACCTGGTCGGCCGGCTGAAAAAAGAACTCGACGCCCGGAAAGGCGCGCTCCAGGGCGACGCGCAGATCGCGCTGGTAATTGGCGCTGGGCGCATGCTGGCCATGGCGCAGCGAAATCATGATCTCGGTGTCGGCCGTCTCGACCGTGCCGGAATTGCCGAACAGCATGTTGCGGGTGCTGTACGGCCCGCCGATGATATCGACGATCTCGCCCAGCTCGTCGGCCGGGATGCGCTGACGGATGAGATCCTCGACCTGATCGACCAGCCGAGGCATTTCCTCGATGCGCGTACCGGACGGCGCCCGCAGATGCAGGCGGAGCTGACCGGTATCGACGGCCGGGAACAAGTTCTGGCCGAGCAGTGGCACGAGGCCAAGCGACAGCACGCAGAACCCGGCGAAGGCGGCGATGAACCGCTGGCGTCGCTTGAGGAAATGGGTCATCACGACGAGGTAGTGGCCCCGAAAGGTCTCGAAACCGTCGTTGAAGCGCCGATGCACGGCCGCCAGCCGGCGCGTCGCCGCATTGCCCGGCTGGCCGTGGGCGTGGTGGCCGGCCATCATGTACATGACCAGCGTCGGCACCACGGTCCGCGACAGGAGGTAGGAAGCCAACATGGCGAAGACGACCGCCTCGGCCAGCGGAACGAACAGGTAGCGGGCGACCCCGTTGAGGAAGAACATCGGTATGAAGACGATGCAGATACACAGCGTCGATACCAGCGCCGGCACGGCAATTTCGGCGGCACCGTCGAGGATGGCCTGGTGCGGGTTCTTGCCCATCGCCATCTGGCGTTCGATGTTCTCGATCTCGACCGTCGCATCGTCGACCAGGATACCGACGGCCAGTGCCAAGCCGCCGAGCGTCATGAGGTTGATGGTCTCGCCGACCAGGTAGAGCATGATCAGCGAACACATGATGGACAGCGGAATCGACACGGCGATGATGCAGGTTGTCCGCCAGTTGCCAAGAAAGAGCAGGATCATCGCCGCCGTCAGGCTGGCGGCGATGAGGCCTTCATGGACTACATTGCTGATCGCCGCCTTGACGAAAAGCGACTGGTCGAACATCAGGGTCAGATCGACGCCTTCCGGCAAGCGGGACTTGAGCGTTTCGAGCGAATGCTTGACGTGATCGACGACTTCCAGCGTCGACACCCGACCGACCTTGAAAATCGAGGTGATGACGCCGCGGTCGCCGTTCTGGCGGGCAATCGTGGTCTGCGGTGCAGCGCCGTCGCGAACCTGTGCCACATCGCCGACCAGCACCGTCGTACCGTCGCGGGTGCGCACCGGAATCTCGGCGATTTTCGGAATGCTGGCGATGGCGCCGTTGAGGCCGATGTCGTATTCACGCTCGCCGATTTTCATCGAACCGGTGGGCAGGATCAGGTTCTGGGCGCCAATGGCGGTGACCAGGTCGGTCGGCGTCAGGCCGCGCGAATAGAGGGCCGGCGCATCGATATCGACCGATACCTGACGACTGCTGGTGCCGTAGGGATAGGTCAGCGCCACGCCTTTTTTGGCCTGCAGCGTTGGCCGAACGACGGTGCCGATCAGGTCGCCGATTTCGGCAAAGGGCACCGTTTCGCTGGAGATTCCCAGTTGCAGCAGCGGCAGGTCCGAGGCCGAATACTGGATGATCTGCGGTGGCGTGGTGTTCAGCGGCACCGAGCGATAGACCGAATTGCTGCTCGACAACACCTGCGCCATCGCCGTGCGGATGTCGGTGCCCTGGTGGAAGAAGATCTTGGTGATCGATGCGCCGCCGTAGGAGACCGACTCGGTATGTTCGATACCATCAATCAGCGTCATCGAACGCTCGCTCGGGCCGGTAATGCGGTCGGCAATCTCCTTGGCGTCCATCCCCTTGTATTCCCAGAGCATGGCGACGACCGGAATGTCGATATCCGGAAAGATGTCGGTCGCCATGTTGCGCAGCACGAAGGGCATCGACAAAAGAATGAGCAGCGCCCCGACCAGGAAGGTATAGGGACGACGCAGGGCAATGTTAACTATCCACATGGGATTATTTCGTATCTGGTATCAAGTTCGGGCGCCCAAACGGGCGCACCAATCAACGGTTTGCACACAAACAGGTCGCTGCCATGCCGAAATCCCGGCAGAGCAGCGACCTGTCATCGGTTGGGGGCCGGCAAGCCCCCGGGTTTGTTCAGGCTATCGCCGTCAGATTCCCTGCCCTTCGGTCGCCAGTTCGGGTTCGGCATCGGCCACCAGCTGCTTGCCCTTGCGCTTGAATGTCGCCTTCAGGCGCCGCCAGCCCAGTACCACCGAGGTCACGCTGAGCACGAGGCCGAAGCCGATCCAGGTCAGCATCCAGGCATCCCAGAGCGGGCGCGAATAGAGCCCGGCGATATCCCAGTGATGCAGCGCCGACCACAACCAGCGATAGGCACGCCGGCTATCGTCCTGACGCAGCAGCAGGCGGCCATCCTGGGCATCGACATAGAAACGGGTATCGGCGGCATCGCCCAGATCAACGCGCCACACGGGCAACGGGCGATCGAGCGGTGAACGGCCATGGCGCGGGTAGTAATAGTTGTCGTACTCGGTCTGCAAAACGTGCTGACCGGCCACCGCAGAACCGGCCAGACGTCCGACTGCCTGCAGGACGGCCGTTTCGCTCAGGCCTTTTTCCGCGTTCAACACCTGGCGCGAGCCGTCGCGCCGGGCGGCGATCAGAACCGCCTCGCCGCCGAGATGGCGCCAACCCAGCTCAACTACCTCCGCACCGGCGCCCTGCCCGCTGGCCGGCCGCCAGTCGAGCATTTGCCGCGGGTTGTCCTTGCCGACGAAGCGGGCGATTTCAGGCTTGCCCGGATTGGCCGGCGAGAAAATCTGCCAGGGATTGCCGTTCAGGTAAGCGCTCAAAGTCCAGGTGAGCACGACCAGACCGCCAATCAGCCCGGCCCAGAAATGCCAGGTGAACCACACCTGCTTGTAGGGATGCACCCGCCCCTCGGAATAGGTGGCCTTGCCGAACAAGCCCGGCCGCCAACGCAACCAGCCGGCGATGAGGCCGGTCAGCGTAGCCAGGAAGGCGAAAGCCGCGACCCAGAGCAGCACATCGACACGCTGCTTGTCGAACCCGGCCAAATCGAGGAAGCGGAACAGGTGAACCCAGCTGCCGGCCCAGTACATGGCCCGTTCGAGGCGCGTCGAGGCATGGACAACCTCACCGGTACGCGCCGAAATAAGCAGTTCGCCGCCCTTGCCGTCGCCCAGACTGACCCGATGGAAAGGCTTCAGGTTTTCTGCGTTGCGCAGGATGGTGGGGTTGTCGAGCGTCTCGACCAGTTGCGGCGCCGCCTGCCCTTCCCCGAATGCTCCTGCCCACAGGCGGGCGATACTCAAGGCGTCATCTGAAGAAATGCGCTGAACAGCACCATCGATAGCCGACAAGGCGAGGCGCTGGCCCTTGCCGTCTTCGATCTGCCAGACCGGCTTGCCGGCGACACGAACCAATCGCGCTTCATAAACGGCAGGCAGCGCGAGCCCGGCCGCCTCGGCTGAGGTTTGGGCAAAGGCGGCCCCGCTTCGTTGCAAGGTCTCGCCCAGGCTCAACCAGCGGCTTTCCGGGGCCAGTATTTCCGCCTTCGCCCACTGCTGCCCCCGGGTCTGGTTCAACTGCGAGGCATAGACGATCAGCAGTCCGGAGAAGAACCAGAGCACCATGAAGAGTGCGAGCGCAACACCGCTCCAGCGGTGGATGAGAAAGAGAAGACGTTTCATGATTGGCTTCCGGAAATGGGGAAAATTGGCGCCTGGGCTTTTAGATGTTTAGTCCTTGACCTTGTAGTCGTCGTGGCACGCCTTGCAGGTCTGGCCCAGTTTGCCGAACTGCGCCTTGACGGCTGCCTGGTCGCCATTCGCCGCGACCTTGGCCAACTCGTTGGCCTCGTGGACGAAGTTGCCGGCGAGATCACCGACCTTCTTGCCATCCTTGAAGATTTCCGGCTTGGCGGCCGTGTCATGCCAGCCCTTGCCCTGTTCGGTGCCCGGCGCATAGAGCGCGCCGAGGCCGGAATTGGCGATGGCGGCCGTGCTGTTGGCGGCGCGCACGACCTCGTCGCGATTGAACTGGCCGTCGACATTGGCCTTGATGCGGCCGCTGTTCCAGGCCAGAACCTGATAGACCGACTGACGCCACTTGATGATGTTTTCCGGCTTCGGCGCCTGCTGGGCAATGGCGCTGGCGGTTACCGTCAGTGCCACGGCAACGAGGAAGGGTTTGACGTGCTTCATGAATACTCCTTGAACAGTTTGGGGATGGTTTTTGGGATTTAGGGATTACCAGGCGGGAGCCGCCTGATGTTCGGCAGGCGGCGGTGCCGGCTGATCGATGAAGCCACCGGCAGCCGCATAAACGCCGGCCGAGGCAATCGCGCTGGCCGCCACAAAGGCGGCGAGACGCAGCGCAAACGAATGCCTGTGATGCGGCACGACATGGGTGCCCTCGTTCAAGGCCTGATAGCCGGTCACCATGGGCAGAACGAGATTGGTTTTCTTGACACGGGCATAGAAGACGATGGCGGCAACATGCAGACAAACCACCGCCAGCAGGCTGTTGAACAGCCAGACATGGGCGCCGGTAATCCGGCCGGAGAGTTCGCTACTGACCAGCGAGGCGAGCGGCCCGGCGAAGGCGATGTCGTCATTGGCGAACAGGCCGCTGAGTACCTGAATGGCAGTCAGCCCCAACAAGCCCAGCACGGCCAGCGCGCCGAGCGGATTGTGCCCGACGCCTTGCCATTCGCCTTTGAGATAAGCCTTGATGGCGCGCGGTCCGCGCACGAAATTGGCAAAGCGGGCGGTCGGCGAACCGATGAAACCCCAGATCACCCGAAAGATGATCAGGCCGAGGATGAACAGCCCGCTCCGGCCATGCCATTCGATCCAGTTGCCGCCGATCTTGCCGGTCACCACGGCGACAATGATGGCGCCAACCAGCGACCAGTGGAACAGGCGGGTGGGCAGATCCCAAATACGTTGACGACTCATCTTGTCCTCCGGCTCAGGCGCGAAGATGCAGCTTGAAGAAATCCACCGTCCGTCGGCAGTAGGCCATGGACATATTTGTCGAACAATTTGAGAACCTCAGGATGGAAGTCCTTGGCGGCCTGTCGGGTCATGTGAATCTATCCTCTGCTGATCGGGGAATTACTTGGCGCGACCGGTGTAGCCGGCCGTCTGGGTGACGATGCGGTAGGCGGCACCGCGCCCGACGACGTAGAGCGACTTCTTGCCGGCCCCGGCAAAGGCCAGGTTTTGCGGTTTCCTGGGCAGCGCGATGGCGCCCAGCGCATCGCCAGACGGGCTGAAGATTTCGATGCCGGCATTGGAGGCGACATAGAGGCGGCCCTTTTCATCGATGGCCAGGCCATCGGCCCCGCTCGACCAGACGCCGCTGTCGTTCTTGCTCCAGCCGGCCAGTTTGGCGAAATTGCGCCGCGCACCGAGCGAGCCATCGGCCGCCACGTCATAGGCCAGCACGTTTTCGCCCAGGGTATTGGCGACGTAGAGCACCTTTTCATCCGGGCTCAACTGGATGCCGTTCGGCCGTTCGATATCCGCTGCCAGACGCTTCAGGGCGCCTTCCGGCGTGATGTGATAGACCGCCGGCTTGGCGAATACCCTGGTCGGAGCTGGCTGGTTGGGCGCGACATTGATGCCGGAGTCGGTGAAATAGACGCCGCCGCGCTGGTCGACGACGAGGTCGTTGGGGCGACCGAAAGGCAGCCCTTCGTAGCTGCTGGCCAGCGTCCGCTCATGGCCTTGCGGAAAAACGATACCGACCCGCGCGTCGTCCACCTGGACGCTGATCAGTTCGCCCTTGGCGTTGAAACCGAGGCCGTTCGAGCCGTTGCTTTTTTCCAGAAAGCTGGCAGTCGTTCCATCCGGCGCAATCCGCATAATGCGGCTGGCCTGGGTTTCGGTAAAGGCCAGACTGCCGTCCGGCAGCGCGACCGGGCCTTCCGTTCCCTTGAAACCTTCCTTGATCAGTTCAATTTTCGCTCCGGCCGCGACGACGCCGGGAATGGCCTGGGCCACGTTTTCCTGGGCGGACACGGTACCCAGCGTCAGGCTTCCGCCGAGAAAGCCAAGCAGGCAAAGCAGGCGCCGGGATACGCCTGGACGGGTTGCAGACACGGTTGAACTCAAGAACATCGAAAACACTCCTAAACGGCAAATTGCTGGAAGCCAGCCAAACCTCTGAAATGCATTGCTGGGCAGTTGGCCTGCTTATCAGCAGCAAATATGCCAATCCGCCAGCTAGCGCCGAGCTGCCATGAAAAGCCAGCCAGCCGGGAGACAATCCCATGATTTAAATAGGGAATTAGCTAACGCCTGTTTTGAGCAAGCGGCGCCTGGAAAATCCGCCGGTCTCTTCGTCCTGCTGCCCGGGAAACACCCTGCGCCGCAAGTTGCTGCCAGCGCAGCAAGCAGCCCGTTCGCCTCCTGCCACAATCGCCGTCGATATAAAAAAACCCGCCGGCTGAAGACGGCGGGTTTTTGGGGGGAGGAGAGACAAAAACGGTCGCTGCCAAGCAGCGGCTATGGGCCAATCCGGCATTGCTACGGTCAACCGGAAATTTTGGCCAATTTTGAAATCGGCCAGCGTGTTCTAGCCGTCGCTTTCTACTTTGGCCTCCCGGCCGGCGCGCCATTCGATGAAGCTCTTGACCGTCAATGTCAGCAGCGCCAGGATCGCCAGCAGCGAGGCCACGGCAAAGGCCGCGGCGAACTTGTACTCGCTGTAGATGATTTCAATATGCAGCGGCATGGTATTGGTCTCGCCGCGGATGTGGCCGGAGACCACCGACACCGCGCCGAACTCGCCCATGGCGCGGGCGTTGCACAGGATCACCCCGTAAAGCAGACCCCATTTGACGTTGGGGATGGTGACGTGCCAGAAGGTTTGCCAGCCGGAGGCGCCGAGTACCGTCGACGCTTCTTCCTCATCCTTGCCCTGGGCTTCCATGAGCGGGATCAGCTCGCGGGCAACAAACGGGAAGGTCACGAAAATGGTCGCCAGAACGATGCCGGGCACGGCGAAAACGACCTTCATGTCGTTATCGATGAACCACGAACCGAGCCAGCCAGTACGCCCGAAAACCAGCACGAAGATGAGGCCCGCCACCACGGGCGACACTGAAAAAGGCAGGTCGATCAGGGTGATCAAGAAGGCCTTTCCGGGGAAGTCGAACTTGGCGATGGCCCAGGCGGCAGCAACGCCGAAGATCAGATTGAGTGGCACGGATATCAATGCAGCAATCAGCGTCAGCCTGACCGCACTCAGGGCATCAGGGTCAACCAGCGCCATCAGATAGGCATCCCAGCCCTTGCGCAGTGCCTCGTAGAAAACGACGATCAATGGCATCAACAGAAACAGGCCGAAGAAGGTCAGCGAGATGCCGATGATGGTCCATTTGACCCAATTGTTTTCCCGGGTTGCCGGGTTGTTCTCGTAGCGCTCGGCGTGGGCCTGACTGAGATGCAGGGAAATTGTGGCAGCCATTATTTCGACTTTCCGGTACGTTTCGCCGTCCATGCCTGGAGGCTGTTGATGGTGATGAGCAGGATGAAGGAAACGACCAGCATGACGGCGGCAATGGCCGTTGCACCCCGGTAGTCATACTGTTCCAGCTTGGTGATGATCATCAGCGGGGTGATTTCGGAAACCAGCGGGATGTTGCCGGCGATGAAGATGACCGATCCGTACTCGCCGACGGCGCGGGCGAAGGCCAGCGCGAAGCCGGTCAGCAGCGCCGGGAACAGCGTCGGAAAAATGACCAGACGAATGGTTTGCCAGCGATTCGCCCCGAGGCTGGTAGCGGCTTCCTCGATTTCGACTTCGAGGTCTTCGAGCACCGGCTGCACGGTCCGCACGACAAAGGGCAGACCGATGAAGACCAGCGCCAGCAGGACGCCAAGCGGCGTGAATGCGACCTTGATGCCGAGCGGCTCGATGATGCTACCGATCCAGCCATTGCCGGCCCACAGCGCAGTCAGCGCAATGCCGGCCACGGCAGTCGGCAGCGCGAAGGGTAGATCGACCAGTGAATCGACAATTTTCTTGCCGGGGAAGTTGTAGCGCACCAGGCTCCAGGCCAGCAGCAGCCCGAATATGGCGTTGATCGCCGCGGCGGCCAGCGAGGCGCCGAAGGTCAGCTTGTACGAGGCCATGACGCGCGGCGTCGTGACCACATACCAGAATTGCTCCAGCGTCAGTTCTGCCGTCTTGATGAACACCGCAGCAAGCGGGATCAGAACGATCAGCGACAACCAGGTCAGCGTGTAGCCGAGTGAAAGATTGAAGCCGGGCAAGGCATTGCGATTGCTCATCGCACCACCTCGCCGGCACCTGTCGGGTTTTGCCCGACCGCACTATTTCTATGAAACCTTGAAAACATGAGAACTCCGAAACGCTTCTGACAGGCGGGAAGCTTAGAGAGCGCTCAGCAATTCCTTAACCAATTTATTCCTCTTTGCTTATTCAGATTGCTGCAATAAGCGCCGGGCCTCGGGCAAGCGATTCCGCGGACCATTTCAAAATTGGCCGATATTTCCGGTTGACCGTGGCAAGGCACAAAAAAACCCCGGCGACCACGAATGGCCAACCGGGGTCATCCGGACGGCACCCCCAGGCGCCGCCCGTCCCACAACAAAACTTACTTGACGTAGATCTGGTCGAAGCTGCCGCCATCGGCGAAGTGGGTGTTCTGGGCCTTGTCCCAGCCACCGAATTCCTTGTCGATCGTGATCAGCTTGAGCTTGGCGAACTGCTTGCTGTATTTGGCGGCCACTTTTGCGTCGGTCGGACGGTAATAGTTCTTGCCGGCGATGTCCTGACCTTCCGGCGAATAGAGGTAGTTCAGGTATTCGGTCGCCACCTTGCGGGTGCCCTTCTTGTCGACGATCTTGTCGACCACGGCCACCGGCGGCTCAGCCAGGATGGAGACGGACGGCGTGACGATTTCAAACTTGTCCGGACCGAGTTCCTTGAGCGATAGGTAGGCTTCGTTTTCCCAGGCAATCAGCACATCGCCAATATTGCGCTCAACAAAGGTCGTCGTAGAACCACGCGCACCGGAGTCGAGCACCTTGACGTTGCCGTACACCTTCTTGACGAAGTCCTTGGCAGTCGCATCGCTGCCGCCCGGCAGTTGCTTGGCGTAGGCCCAGGCCGCCAGATAGTTCCAGCGAGCGCCACCGGAGGTCTTCGGATTCGGGGTGATCACCTCAACACCCGGCTTGGCCAGATCGCCCCAGTCCTTGATGCCCTTGGGATTGCCCTTGCGAACCAGCAGGACGATGGTGGAAGTGTACGGCGAGGCATTCAGCGGCAGCTTCTTCTGCCAGTCCTTGGCGGTCAGGCCTGCCTTGGCCACTTCATCAACGTCATAGGCCAGAGCCAACGTGACGACATCGGCATCCAGGCCGTCGATAACAGCACGGGCCTGCTTGCCGGAACCACCGTGAGCCGCCTTGATGGTGACGGTTTCTCCAGTCTTCGCCTTCCAGTGCTTGGCGAAGGCGACGTTGTATTCCTGATACAGCTCGCGAGTCGGGTCATAGGAGACGTTCAACAGATTGACGTCAGCGAAAGCGTTGCCACCGAAGGCAAGGCCAATGGCCAAAGCAATTAAGCCGCGGCGGGTGTTGTTGAACTGCATTTTCGTAATCCCTGGTTAGTTATGGAAGCCTCAATTTACGGAAGGCCCAACCTCAGGAGAACGACGTATTTTTTATTTCCTTATGCGTAACCGGGCATATTTCGATCAAACCGTTGCACCGACGTTCGACGGGCGCTTGCCAGAAGCGACCTGCGTTTCCAGCCTACATTTTTCGCCAAGGGGCCGTCTTACCTATCAGGGGCACGGGATTGAAACCGTCAACAATCGCGGGGCGGCAGCATGGGCGGGCAAAGGCGTGAATTCCCGATCTTCATTGCCATGATCTGCGGCACACTGTTGGAATACGTTTAAACGATTCGTCGGGAACAGATTGTGGAGCGCATTTCCCATTTTCTCGCCTCAAAAAGCAAAAAGGCCAATCAGAGATTGGCCTAAACGCTTTGGAGTACAGTTTTATTTGGTGCGCCCGGAGCGATTCGAACGCCCGACCCCTTGGTTCGTAGCCAAGTACTCTATCCAGCTGAGCTACGGGCGCACACCTAAACTGCTTTTTACTGATTTGCCGAAATTTTCAACCTTCGGCGGGTTGTTCTTCTGGTGCGCCCGGAGCGATTCGAACGCCCGACCCCTTGGTTCGTAGCCAAGTACTCTATCCAGCTGAGCTACGGGCGCACTGTCAGAGCGGCGCATTATACGGACACCGGCGTAGAATGCAAGGTTTCCGCCGAAAAAAGCTGATGTCTTTTTCCTTCATTCGCATGCCGAAATACCCCGAGTGCTGGTCGAGTTGCGGCTCGTGCGCGAGCGGCGACATCTTCATTCTGGAGTTGCTGGTGAAGCATGGCGACAGGGTGGAGCGCGACGACAATATTTTGACGCTGGAAACCGGCAAGGTGGCGCTGGACATTCCCAGCCCGCAAGCGGGCCGGGTGGTTCAAATCCACGTTACAGAGGGCGATACAGTCGCCGAAGGCGCGCTACTGGTAACTCTGGAATCAGACTGAATAGCGCCTTCAGGAAGCTGGAACCGCCCTCTTCCCTCACTTTGGGAGATCGACCTCCATGGCGTTGCGCACTTCACGCACGCCACGCACGCCGCTGGCGAGGTCGAGCGCCCGGCGCAGCGCATGTTCGTCGGGCACCGAGCCGCCAACGGTAACGACGGCGGATTTGGCGAAAATGCGGAATTGCGAACCGGCCAGGCCGATGTCAGTGCGCAGCAGGGTTTCGACCTTGTCGGTGAGCGCCGCGTCCTGCGCTTCGGTGTTGGCCACCATGGCGGCCAGCAGTTGCGGGTCGTCGGTGGCGAATGCGGAAAGGCCGAGGCCGGCAAAGGTGGCTGCAGCAGTGATGCTGGCGACCATAAGGTGACGTTTGAACATGGCTATTCCCTTTTATTGTTGATTGCCATCAGGCTATTGCGAAGTCCGTGCCAGCTATCAATTTTCTATTTAAATCAATAAATTACGCTGAACGTTTGTTTTTGGCGATGGGCATTCCGTCGTGCGGCAACGACAGCTGTTTTGGGCGCGAGCCGGAAATCTCCGAGAAACCGTCATCCGCGCGGACGGAGATGACTGAGCTGTTTCCCTAAGTCACGGCCGGCTTGTCTCCGCCTGACGGCGGGCTATCGCCTTCGCTGCGGAACATGGCTGGCGTCAGGTCGTGTTTCTGCAACAGGCGGTAGAACTCTGTCCGGTTGCGTTCGGCCAGACGGGCGGCGTCGGCGACGTTGCCGTCAGTCAGTTTGAGGAGCTGGACGAGGTAGTTGCGCTCAAAGCGCTGCTTGGCTTCGGCGTAATTGAGGGCATCCATGACCGGCACGCGCAGGGCGCGCTGGACGAGGGTGAGCGGGATGAGCGGCGTCGAGGTCAGCGCGCAGCTTTGTTCGACGACGTTGAACAGTTGCCGGACATTGCCCGGCCAGGCAGCCGTGGCCAGCGCTTCAAGGGCTTCGGGGGCGAAGCCGTTGACCGGCTTGCCGTATTTGCCGGCGAGCAGCTGGACGAAATGCAGGGCGAGCAACGGGATGTCCTCGCGTCGCTCGTCGAGGCGCGGCAGGTTGAGCGAGACGACGTCGAGACGGTAGTAGAGGTCTTCGCGGAACTGGCCTTGGGCCATGGCGAGATCAAGATCGCGATGGGTCGCCGAGAGCAGACGGACATCGACCGGCTCGGCCTTGGTCGTGCCGACCGGGCGCACGACGCGTTCCTGCAGCACGCGCAGCAGCTTGACCTGGAGGGCGAGCGGCATGTCGCCGATTTCGTCGAGGAAGAGCGTGCCGCCGTTGGCGGTCTGGAACAGGCCGACGCGACTGGCGCCGGCGCCGGTGAAAGCGCCCTTGGCGTGGCCGAAGAGCTCGGATTCAAGCAGTTGTTCGGGAATGGCGCCGCAGTTGATGGCGACGAACGGCCCCTTGGCGCGCGGACTGGCGCGGTGGATGGCGCGGGCCAGCACCTCCTTGCCGGTGCCGCTTTCGCCGCGAATCAGAACGCTGGCGTCGGAGGCGGCGACCATGCGCGCTTCGGCCATCAGTTCGGCCATCTTGCTGCTGCGAAAAACCACGCCTTCCATCCAGGCGTCGTCGCCCTTCCCGGCTGCGCGTGGCTCGTCACCGGGATGCGAGGTCGGCGCCGAGAGTTGCAGGGCGCGGTCGATCTTTTCGAGCAGGATCTGGCTGTCGAAAGGCTTGGTCAGGTAGCCGAAAACGCCGCGCGAGGTGGCGGCGACGGCATCGGGGATATTGCCGTGGGCGGTGAGCAGGATGACCGGCAGCGTTGGCCGGGTGCGGCGGATTTCCTCGAACAAGGCCAAGCCGTCCAGCCCGGGCAGGCGAACGTCGCTGACGACAACGCGCGGCGGATCGACGGCAATCTGAGCCAAGGCCTGCTCGGCCGAGCCGACGGCGGTGATCCGGAAGCCCTTGGCACGTAGGCGCATGGTCAGCAGCTTGAGAATGTCTTCGTCGTCATCGACGACCAGTACGTGTGCGCCGGCCATTACCGTTTTCCTCCGTTCGGACTGATTACGCGCGGGCGCGGGATCAGCGTTTGTTCGATATTGGCCAGGCTGTCGAGTTTTTCCTGCAGCTCGGTCGTCTTGCGCTGGCTGTCCTTCAATAGCTGGCCCTGTTTTTCCAGCTGGCTTTCGAGTTTCATGCGTTCCTGATAGTTGTCGGCGAGTTGCCGGGCCAGCGGATGAAACGAAACTGCTGCCGGTTCGGTCGATTTGAGAACGCCTTCGAGCAGCGCCAGCCCCTTGCCGAGATCCTGCTGGACGCGCGGATGCCCGAGCAACAGGGCCATCCTGACCTGCGTGAATGGCGTCTGCGGTACGGCGACGAGCACTGACCGTTCACGCCCCAGCTCGGCTGGCGTCATGCGCGACAGGCTCTGGTTATAGGCCAGTGCGGCCTCCGGGCTGGTGTCCTCGAGATGCAACTTTCTGGCCAGCGGGCCGGAAGCGCAGCCTGCTACGGTCAACCCGAAAAAAAGGCCAAAAATGAAAACCGCCACGCGGCGGGAAAACATCGGGTATTTACTGCTCATCAGGTATTTCCACACAAAAATGGGCGCCCGTTTGTTGCGGGACGAGGTACACCGTGCCCCCCATCGCCCGCACCAGTTCGCGCACGATGGACAGCCCGACGCCGCTGCCCTGGCGCGGCGCCGGCGCGACGCGCTGCCCCTGGACAAAGGGCTCGAAGATGCGTTGCCGGTCTTCTTCGGCGATGCCTGGCCCCTGATCGACACACTCGAAGCGCAAGAGGCCTTCAATGTGGCTGACCGAGAGGTGGATTTCACCGTTTTCCGGGCTGAAGTCGATGGCGTTGGATAACAGATTGTCGAGAACGACCGTCATTTTCTCGGCGTCGAGCATGGCCGTTTCCTGCGAGGATTCGATGACGATCTTCAACTGCCGCGACTGGCTGTGCAGTTCGCGGCGCTGGACAACGGTGCTGAGCAGCTTGCGCAGCCGGGTCGGGGCAATTTGCAGGCGACGCGCCTCGAAGGCGGCGGCATTGAGCGTCAGCAGGCTCTCGATTTGCTGCTGCAGGCTGATCACGTTGTGCTGGAGGATATCGACCACCTCGCGCTGCCCTGCCGCCAAAGGTCCGGGGACTTCCTCGCGGAGCAAGGAGACGCCTTCCTTCAGTGCCGTCAGCGGCGTTTTCAGTTCGTGCGAGACATGGCGCAAGGCCCGCTCGCGGTCAGCCTCCAGCTCGGCCAGGCGCTGACGCAACCAGTCCAGCCGCTTGCCGAGCTGGCGCAAGTCGGCCGGGCCACCGACGGTGACGGCCTCATCGAAACGGCTGGCGCCGAGCCGGATGATCGCCTGCTCTAGATGACGCACCGGCCGCACCAGCCACCAGCCCATAGCCAGCGCGACGAGCAGTGCGCCACAGAGGGCCAGGGCTATGCGCCCGCCCAAACGCAAGCGGTTGGTCTCGAGATCTTCAAGCGACTTACGATTCTGCCCTTCGATCCAGCGTTGTCCAGCCTGCTTCAACAGACCGTCAAGCTCGGCCATGCGGGCCAACAGGGGAATGATCTCGGCCTGCGGAATGTTCTGTTCAAGACCGCTGCGCAGCGCCTCGGCCACCATGCGCCAACCGCCAAGCAAGGGCAGGAGCGGTTCGGCGGCCAGCGTATCGAGCCGATCGACGACCGCCAGCGATTGACTGAGGTGTTCGTCAAAACGCTGGCGGAAAACCGGGTTATCGAGCACCAGATATTGCCGCGCGCTGCGTTCGATATCGATGGTGCGCTCGCCAAGTTCCTGGATCGACGCCGTCAACTGGATGGCCTGCTCACTGCTGCGCCGGCTCTGATCGACCAGGCGCTCTACTACCAACCAGCTCTGCACCGCCGCGCCGCCAAGCAGCAAAACAATCAGGGCAAAGCCAAGCAACATCCCCTGACGAAAGGAAATTCGATTCATCGGCACCCTGTGTCTTAAAACTGAAGTTTAAACCGCCATGCAGGCGAGGACGGCTGTGCGCGCGCTGAAAAAACACGCTCCGCAACCGCCACGCAGACCATTTTATTACTTACAAATCAATGAATTAAAAATATGTCGCAATTTAACGACAGCCTTCTGATCTAGATTAGCTGCCTTTGCCGGGAAAACCAAAAATATCTGTCGTAATTTCACGACAGATATAGGCAACGAATCACGAACCAGCTTTTAATATAAGTCGTAAGCCATTGATTAAACTACACCGTATTGACATGGCACGCTTATCGCAATGGAGTTCCGGTCCGACATTCATCGAAACCTCAAGACGGGAGTCACCATGTTCAACAAACCGATCCTCAACAACCGTAATGACGTCATCACCCGCAAGGAGGTCAACAACGTTCTGGGCAGCACCACCCCCCTCAAGACTTCGGCAACGGAAACCAATCCAGCGCCAGCCACTGCCGCCGCCGCACCCGTCGCTCAGCCGGAGAAAGCTGAATCGCTGGCAGAAAACGTCATGGGTGCCCGCCTGATCGTCGGCCCGGATGTCAAACTGAAAGGCGCCGAAATTCTCGATTGCGACACACTGGTTGTCGAAGGGCGCGTCGAGGCCACCATGGATAGCCGCGTGATCCGCATCGCCGAAAACGGTTCGTTCTCGGGCAAGGTCAGCATCGACATCGCCGAAATTCACGGCTGCTTCGAAGGCGAACTGACGGCGCGTTCGCAGCTGATCATCCACGCTACCGGCAAGGTCACCGGCAAGATCCGTTACGGCAAGCTGGTGATCGACGAAGGCGGCGAGCTGTGTGGCGACATCAACGCCCTGTCAGCCGAAAAGGCGACGCCGTTTCACCTCCGAGACGAACCGGTCAAGTCGCTTAGCGCAATTGCCGGTTGATAACTTTATTTATTGATCATAGAATGCGACCTATGCAGAAAGTCATACCTTCGAGTTCCAAGCTCGTTCCGGGTTTCATGTCAGCATTCATGCTGCCGGACCGGCTTGGCTCATCGCTTGGTTCAGGTGGGGCTTTTGAGCCACCGGAACTGAAGGTCGCCCCGGCTGTCACCTACCACCAGCACCGTGCCTGCAGCGCCTTGGTGCGCCGCATGTACGCCTGGCGTGGTTACCGGACGTCGCCGGCACGACAGCTGATCGAAGACCCGAATCATGCGACGCTGGGGGCCTGGATGGAGGGCGAACTGGTAGCGACGCTGACCACTTCCCGCGATTCCAGCGCCGGCCTGCTCGCCGACAATCTCTACGCCGAGGAACTGGCCGGGCTGCGCAAGCCGTCCCGCATTCTCTGCGAAGTGACAAGGCTGGCGGTCGATGTGGATTCTCATGATCCCGAATTGCTCAAATCGCTTTTCCGGTCGAGTTATCAGTACGCCCGCGCAATTTTTGGCGTGACGGACGCGGTCATCGAAGTCAATCCGCGTCACGCCGCCTACTACCGCCGGGAATTCGGCTTTTCGCAGATCGGCTCCGTTCGCACCTGCCCCCGGGTCAATGCGCCGGCCGTGCTGCTGCACCGTCCGCTGGGCAATCTTCACTTCTAGCTTCCACGTCATTCCAACGCAAATGGCCAGCCTCCGAGCTTCGGGAGGCTGGCCATTTGCGTTGAAGGGCCGTAGACTCGCGCATCATTAATATTTACGACTACAGGTAGGTTCAATGGCTCAATACGTAATGTCCATGCTGCGCGTCAGCAAGATCGTCCCGCCCAAGCGTCAGATCATCAAGGATATTTCCCTCTCCTTCTTCCCCGGCGCCAAGATCGGCCTGCTCGGCCTGAACGGCTCGGGCAAATCGACCGTGCTCAAGATCATGGCCGGCGTGGACAAGGAATACGACGGCGAGGTGCAGCATCTGGCCGGCGTCTCGATCGGCTACCTGCCGCAGGAACCGCAGCTTGATGCCGCCAAGACTGTGCGCGAGGAAGTTGAATCTGCGCTCGGCGAAGTCATGCAGGCGCAGGCCAAGCTCGACGAGGTCTATGCCGCCTACGCCGACCCGGAAGCCGATTTCGACAAGCTGGCCGAGGAACAGGCCCGTCTGGAGGCGATCATCGCCACTGCCGGCTCGGACACCGAAGCCCAGATGGAACTGGCCGCCGACGCGCTGCGCCTGCCGCCCTGGGAGGCCGTGATTGGCAACCTGTCTGGCGGCGAAAAGCGCCGCGTCGCGCTGTGCAAGCTGCTGCTCGCCAAACCCGACATGCTGCTGTTGGATGAGCCGACCAACCACCTCGACGCCGAATCGGTCGAATGGCTGGAACAGTTCCTGGTCCGCTTCCCCGGCACCGTGGTCGCCGTCACCCACGACCGCTACTTCCTCGACAACGCCGCCGAGTGGATTCTCGAACTCGACCGCGGCCACGGTATTCCGTACAAGGGCAACTACTCGTCCTGGCTGGAGCAGAAGGAAGCCCGCCTGGAAACCGAAAACAAGCAGATCGACGCCCACATGAAGGCGATGAAGCAGGAACTGGAGTGGGTGCGCAGCAATCCGAAAGCCCGTCAGGCCAAGAGCAAGTCCCGCATTGCCCGTTTCGAAGAACTGTCCAGCCAGGAATACCAGAAGCGCAACGAGACCCAGGAAATCTTCATCCCGGTCGGCGAGCGTCTGGGCGGCAAGGTCATCGAGTTCAATGGCGTCACCAAGTCGTTTGGTGACAAGCTCCTGATGGACAACGTCAGCTTCACCATCCCGGCCGGAGCCATCGTCGGTATCATCGGCCCGAACGGCGCCGGTAAATCGACCCTGTTCAAGATGATTACCGGCCAGCAACAGCCCGATTCCGGCACGGTCGACATCGGGCCGACGGTCAAGATGGCCTACGTCGATCAATCACGCGATTGTCTGGACGGCAGCAAGACGGTTTTCGAGGAACTGGCCCAGGGCAGCGACATCCTGCAGATTGGCAAGTTCGAAATGCCGTCGCGCGCCTACATCGGTCGCTTCAATTTCAAGGGCGCCGATCAGGGCAAGCAAGTCGGCAATCTGTCCGGCGGCGAACGCGGTCGCCTGCACCTCGCCAAGACGCTGATGACCGGCGGCAACGTGCTGCTGCTCGACGAACCGTCGAACGACCTTGACGTCGAAACCCTGCGTGCGCTGGAAGATGCGCTGCTCGAATTCCCCGGCTGCGCCATGGTCATTTCGCACGACCGCTGGTTCCTCGACCGGATCTGTACCCACATCCTGTCGGCCGAAGGAGATTCCCAGTGGAATTTCTTCGAAGGCAACTTCCAGGAATACGAGGAAGACAAGCGCAAGCGGCTGGGCGAAGAAGGCGCCAAGCCGAAGCGGATTCGCTACAAGCCGATCACCCGCTAAAAACGAATGGCCGGAATTTCAATTTCGGCCATTTTTCCCGGTTGACCGTGGAAACCACGCTCCCGGAAGCACAACGCAAAACGGGCGCCGCTTGGCGCCCGTTTTTTCTTCTTCCCCCCGCCAATGCGGAAGGCTGAAACCTGAAATCTTAGTGCTTGAGGCTGGCGGAGAAAACCGCCTTGGACTTCTCGGAAAAATGGAATTCGTTGAAAGCGCGAGCGATTTCGGCTTCGTTGCGGCCTTCGGACTGATCTTCGAAGCTGATACCGATGATCTTGCCGTTGGCGGCCAGGGTCTGGAAGGCGAAACGCCAGCGTTGTGCTTCAGCCAGCCGCTCGCGCAGTTCGGCTTCGTTGGAAATCGTAATACCGGCTTTCTTCAGGGAATCCAGGAATTGATCGAAGGATTCGTTGCTCAGACTGCCCATTTATCTATCTCCGTAGGTATGCGGTGTTTGATCACCATGAGCCGTATAACGACTCGACTTTGATTCGGTTGACACGAAAGTGAGAGAAGTTTGAATGCGATAATGTCGCCCCATGAAGAAGCCAAATACCACCGCCGAGATTCCTGAAATCCGTCCCGGGCAGTCCATCGAACTGCTCAAGGAACTCCACATCCTTACCCGTGACGGCAAGCTCAATCAGGACACGCGGCGCAAGCTCAAACAGGTCTATCACCTCTACCAGTTCATCGAACCGCTGCTGGATGGCGCCGAGACCCTGGTCGACCATGGGGCCGGCAAGTCCTATCTCGGTTTCATCCTCTATGATTTATGTATCAAGGATCGTGCCAATGGAGAGATCATTGGCATAGAAACGCGCCAGGAACTCGTCGAAAAATCGCGCGAACTGGCCGCCAGGCTTGGCTTTGAGCGCATGCGCTTCCTCGCCTGCACGGTCGAGGACTCGCTGACCGCTGCGGAGCTGCCAGCCCAGGTCGATGTCGTGACAGCGCTACACGCCTGCAACACGGCGACCGACGACGCCATCCGTTTCGCCCTGACCAAGAACGCCCGCCATATTGTCCTCGTCCCTTGCTGTCAGGCCGAAGTAGCCGCCACCATGCGGGCCAGAAAGAACGAATCGCTGTCGCAAAAACCGCTGTCCGAACTTTGGCGACACCCCATCCACACCCGCGAGCTCGGTAGCCACCTGACCAACGTCCTGCGCTGCCTGCTGCTCGAATCGCACGGCTACGACGTCACCGTCACCGAGCTGGTTGGCTGGGAGCATTCGATGAAGAACGAATTGATCATCGCCAGCCAGCGTGGCAACCCGCGCAAAAACGCCCGCGAACGCGCCGAAGCCATCCTGCGTGAATTCAATATCGAAGAACTTGCTCCACGTTTCACGTACTAAGTCGCCATGACTCGAATTCAACACCCTCTCGAACTCCTGGCGCCGGCCAAGAACGCCGATTTCGGCATCGAAGCCATCAAGCACGGGGCCGACGCCGTCTACATCGGCGGCCCGGCTTTCGGCGCTCGTTACGGCGCCGGCAACGACGTCGCGGAAATACGACGCCTGTGCGATTTCGCCCATCGCTACCGCGCCAGGGTCTTCGTCGCGCTCAATACCATCCTGCGCGACGACGAGCTCGAAGACAGCCGCCAGCTCGCCTGGCAACTTTACGAAGCCGGGGCCGATGCGCTGATCATCCAGGACATGGGCCTGCTCGAACTCGACCTGCCGCCCATCCAGCTCCACGCCAGCACGCAGACCGATAATCGCAACGCCGACAAGGTGAGGTTTCTCGAAGACGTCGGCTTCTCGCAGGTCGTTCTGGCGCGCGAATGCAGCTTAAACGAAATTATCAAGATTGCTTCGCAAACCAATGTTTCATTGGAATATTTTGTTCATGGCGCGCTGTGCGTTGCGTTCAGCGGCCAGTGTTACATCAGTCAGGCCCACACCGGGCGCAGCGCCAATCGTGGCGAGTGTTCGCAGGCCTGCCGCCTGCCCTACACGCTGGTCGACGACAAGGGCAAGACGATCACCGAGAACCAGCATCTACTCTCGATGAAGGACAACAACCAGACCGCCAACATGCTCGATCTGGCCCGCGCCGGCGTCTGCTCCTTCAAGATCGAGGGGCGGCTCAAAGACCTCAGCTACGTCAAGAACATCACCGCGCACTACCGCGGCCTGCTCGACGAAATCATCGCCAACAATCCCGAATTCACCCGCGCCTCAAGCGGCCGCAGCACGTACACCTTCACGCCGCAACCGGACAAGACCTTCAACCGCGGCTACACCGATTATTTCGCCAACGACCGCCAGGACGACATCGGCGCCTTCGATTCGCCGGCTTTTGTCGGTGAACTGATCGGCGAGGTTGTCGAAATCGGCGACGGCTCTTTCACCGTCAATGCCGAAAAGCCCTTCAACAACGGCGATGGCGTCTGTTTCTACGACGCCCACGGCGAAGTCGTCGGTATGCGCATCAACCGCGCCGACGGCAAAACCCTGTTCCCGGCCGAAATGCCTGAAGAACTGACCGAAGGCGCCAGCCTCTTCCGCAACCGTGACCAGGAATTCGAGCGTTCGCTGGAAAAGGAATCGGCCGACCGCCGCATTTCGGTCAAGCCAGCGCTGGTCGAAACCGAAGACGGCTTTGCGCTGACCCTGACCGACGAAGATGGCGTGAATGTTACGGTCAACCGGAAAAACGGGCCAAAATCGGAATGGCAACTGGCCCAGAACCCCGAGCCGGCGATGGCCAAGCTCACCGAAAACCTCGGCAAATTCGGCAACACGATGTTCGTCGCCGAGCCGGTCGAACTCAAACTCAGCCAGCCCTGGTTCATGCCGGTCAGCGCCATCAACGCCCTGCGCCGCGAAGCCACCGAACAACTCGACGCCGCCCGCATCGCCAGCCACCCGCGCCCGCCGCGCGCCACGCCGGCCGCCAACCCGGTGCCCTACCCGCAGGAAGAACTGACCTACCTCGGCAACGTCTTCAACGCCAAGGCCCGCCAGTTCTACGAAAAACACGGCGTCAAACTGATCGAGGAAGCCTACGAGGCCGGCAACGAAAAGGGCATGGTCTCGCTCATGATCACGCGCCATTGCCTGCGCTACAGCTTCAACCTGTGCCCGAAGGAAGTGAAGCACCTCAAGCCGGACCCGATGACGCTGATCAACGGCAACGAAAAGCTGATCCTCAAATTCGACTGCAAGGCCTGCGAAATGCACGTCGTCGGCAAGATGAAGAAGGGCGTGACGCTCAACCTCGGCAGCATCCGCCCCGCCGCCTGATCACTCGCCCCGGCTGATCAGCCCGGCTTGCGGAGCAGATCGACGCGCTGCGGATTGAGGAAGGTGGCGCCGTCCGGCCCCATGAAGGACTCGAACTTTTCCTGCACTTGCCGGTAGAGTTCCGGGGCCAGCCGGTGATCGGTGTGCGTAACCTGGATCATCCGGCTATCGAACTGGGCAAAACTCTCGAAATAGCTGCGGGTGTTGAAGAACATCTGCTTTTCGAGTTGCAGGCTGCCTGAATCCACCGCCTTGCAGATCGCCGCGAAGGCCGCCTCGCGGACCAGTTGCTCGTTGTGGAACAAGCGAAAAACCTCGTTCAGATCACCGGCAAAGACCGGTTCGGAAATCCAAGCCAGGCCGCCCGGCTTCAGCACGCGGGCAATCTCGGCCAGGGCGCGATCCATGTCGGCCACCGGCACATGGTGCAGCGACTTGAACATCAGCACGACGTCGACGCTGGCATCGTCGACCGGAATCGCCTCGGCACCACCGTGGCTGAAGCGCACCGTCGGCAAATCGGTGATTTCCAGATTGCGCGCATGCTGGATGGTGTCGACTTCGAGGGCGATAATTTCTCTCGGCCGCCCGGTTTCCGCCAGAACCCGCGTCTTTTCTGCCTTGCCGCAGCCGAGTTCGAGGACGCACGCGCCATCGAGCGGCAATTCTTCGAGCAACAGTTTGATTTCATTGCACAGCGCAGTCTGCGCGGGATCAGCGATCTTCATGGCACATCCGGAAATAGGGTCGAGCCAGAATTTTAGCGGATGCTGATACAGGAAGGCGCGCCAGTACGCCCAAAGCCCGGCTATAGTCTCGCCTGTTGCCCGGTCCCCGATCACCATGAAACCCACGCCCTGCCCCTCCTGCCAGCAGCCGATGGTCAAGAAGACCTTCGAGCGCCTGTTGCATGGCACTGTCGTCCTTGACCTCTGTTTCAACTGCCAGGGCATCTGGTTCGACGAGTTTGAAAGCGTGCAGATCACCCCTGGCGGCACCATCAAACTGTTCGAACTGCTGCATGAACACCACGACGACCAACGCACGCCCCTGCGCGACCCGCTGAAATGCCCGCGCTGCAGTGAAAAATTACTGCACGGCCTCGATGTCGCCAAACACGGCGGCAAGTTCAACTACCACCGCTGCCTGCAAAAACACGGCCGTTTCACCACCTTCGCCCAGTTCATGATCGAAAAGGGCTTCGTCCGCCAGCTCAACCCTGCCGAAATCGACGAACTGTCGGCCAAGGTCGGCATCGTCCGCTGCATGGGCTGCGGCGCCCCGGTCGATATCCGCCGGGACCACGCCTGTGGCCACTGCCGGGCGCCGATCACCATCCTTGACCCGTCCGCCGTCGAACAGGCGCTCACCCGCTACCAGCACGCCGAAGTGCGCCGGACGACGCGCGATGTCGAAGCGCTCGGCGACGCCATCGTGATGCGCGAACGGGAAAAATCGCGCCAGAAACGCATGCAGGAGCCGGAAAACGCCGGCATCATCGATGCCATCGACCTTCTTTCGGCCGGCGCCGAATTTGTCTGGACGCTGATCAAGCGCTAAGCCGAAGGCAGCCGCCCCTCTCCGGACACCGGCCACCATTCTTTTTGCATTGAGCATTGCCGGCGGCGAACTTAGGAAACAACCCCATGTCCTAAGTCAAGGCAGCAACTTACTCAACCCGAAGCGAAAGGATCCATCATGCCAAACCGCCTGGTTAGTGAAGTCATTAAAGGACGGCCATTCCCCACCACTGTCACCGGCACCACCGTGCGTGAAGCCGCGATCATCATGAAGGAATGGCATTCATCGGCAATTCTCATCGTAGATAAAGGCGTTCTCGCGGGTATCTGTACCGAACGTGACATCGTCTTTCGTGTGGTCGCCAACAACTGCGACCCGGCCAATACCGCAGTCAGCACCATCATGACCCGAAATCTCCAGACTGTCGGCCTCGACAAGCCTTTCGGGCATGCGCTGCACATCATGTACGAAGGCGGCTTCCGGCACATTCCCGTCGTTGATGAGGCCGGCCATCCAGTCGGCTTGCTGGCGGCACACGACGCGCTCGATATGGACGGCCTGCAGATGGAACGCGATCTGGTTCGGCGCGAGGAAATCACCGTCATTCTGTAAACAAAAAAGCGAGCCGTTCAGGCTCGCTCTGCGCCAGCATAAAACCCTTACTGGACGCGGATTTCGACCCGCCGGCCCTCTTCCGGGCTGCCCGTACCCAGCGTCGATTCCGGCTTGCGGAACTTGATCCGCTCGGCAGCAACGCCGCCAGCGACCAGCGCATCACGCACCGTCTCAGCGCGGTGCTTGGCCAGTTGGGCATTTTGGGCCGGATCACCGGATGGATCGTGAAAACCGGAAAGCAGCACGATGGCCTGCTCGTTTGCTCTGAGCGCCTCCAGCGTCCTGGCGGCAATATCCTTGTCGGCGTCCTTCAACTTGGCGGCGCCAATGGCGAAATAGACCTTGGCCAGCGGCTCGCCAACCGGGGCAATCTCGCCCTGCTCGGCAACCGGCTTCGTTGTCGCCTGAACGTTCTTGCCGGCACTGGCTCCAAAAACCACAGCCACAATGGCCAGCACGATCCCGGCCAACACCCCGACAATTACCGCGGTTGATTCGTCTTCATCATTAGCAGCCATAGTCACCTCTCAAGAAAGTTGCTCGGAGCCTGAAAAACGTCTTCGGATTCTATGCCGATTCGCTATCGAAGAGAACTCTCGGTGCCAGCTCGACATGTTCCTGATCGCCGCCCAACCAGATCACGCCATCCTGAATCGTGCATTGCAGGCGCATGCCGCGTGCCGCCAGCGCAGCCAGCGCCTTGCCCTCCTCGACGCTCAAGGACAGCACGCGCAGATTCTTCTGCCCCGAGACCTTGCCCTGAGTCTGCTGCCACCAGATTTCCGCCGACCGCCCGCCATAACTGAGCACCATGACATGCCGCGAGCGGTTGCAGGCCCGGCGAATCGCCTTTTCGTCTGGCAGCCCGACGTCGATCCAGCGCTCGACGCTGCCCGTCGGGTCAAGCTCCTGCAGATCCGCCTCATCCTCGGTCGCCGACAGGCCGCGCCCGAAAGTCAGCGTCTCCGACGCATTCAGCGCGAAGGCCAGCAGGCGGACCATCATTCGCTCGTCGGTTTCCGAAGGGTGTCTGGCAATGGTCAGCGTGTAGTCGCCGAAATGCGAACGGTCGAGGTCGGCGAGCTGCAATTCGGCCTTGAAAATGGTGGATTTGAGCGCCATGCCGGTTCCCGTAAAAAGCGCGGATTATCCCATGACGCCTTGTCCAAAGCAGACTACGATTATCATCAGGGGAACGCTGAACAATTCGTCATCCCCGCAAAAGCGGGGATCCAGTACGTTGAATCTTTCGCGGGAATGACAAATCCGAATTGATCAGCGCTTCCCTAGCCAATTTTCAGGAGATTCCGTCATGAGCCCACTGCGCATCCTTCCCCTGTTGCTCGCCAGCCTCTTCGCCGTTCAGGCCGCCGCCGATGCCCCGCGCCGCAAATCCGGCCTGTGGGAAACAAAGACCCAGATGGCTGGCATGCCCGCACAAGGTCCGATGCAGATGTGCGTCGATCAGGCCAGCGATAACGTGATGCAGGAACGCGCCAAGGAAAAGGTCAGTTGTCCGGTCATGGATGTCAGTCGCGGCGCCGGCAAGATGACCATTCATTCCGTCTGCAAACACGAGGGTGTGACCAGCACCAGCGATTCGGTCATCACCGGCGATTTCGACTCGGCCTACCGCAACGACATGGTGGTTCGCTACGATCCGCCGCAGCACGGCATGAAGGAGATGAAGATGGTTCAGGAAGCCCGCTGGCTCGGCCCCTGCAAGGCCGGCCAAAAACCGGGCGACGTCGTCATGCCCGGCATGCAGAAATTCAACATGCAGGAAATGATGAACGATCCGCAAGTACGCGAAATGATGAAGCGCCAGCAAAAGCAGTAAAGCGCCCCATATAATCAGCGTTTTCTAATACACGAGATTGCCATGCGCCACCTGCTCCTAGCCTGCCTGATCGCCGCCACCAGCTTCGCCCACGCCGAAGTCATCGACATCGACAACGCCCAGCTCGACAAACTGCGCCAAAGCGGCGTCCCCGTCGTCGATATTCGCCTGCAATCGGAATGGGAAGAAACCGGCATCGTCGGCGGCAGCAAACTGCTCACCTTCTTCGACGAAAAAGGCCGCGCCGACGCCGCCGGCTGGCTCGAAAAGGTCAAACCCTTCGCCAAGCCGAACGAGCCGGTCATCGTCATCTGCCGCACCGGCAACCGGACCAAGGCCGTCAGCCAGTTCCTCTCGCAACAGGCCGGCTACACCACTGTTTACAACGTCAAGAGCGGCATCAAAGGCTGGATCGGCGCCGGCGGCCCGGTCGTCCCGGCAACGCAAACCATCGCCTCGTGCAAGGCCGCGAAAACTTGCTGAACCACGCCGTCGACCGCAAAAGGTGCGCCAGTTGCGAGCACTGGCGCGGTTGGCGCCAACCCGGTGAAGAGCCGGGAACCGTCATTATCGAAGCCGAAACCGCGGAAGGCCTCTGCCTCGGCGGCGGCTGGGACAACTCCGAACGCCGCGCCCGCTCGGCCTGCGGGCACTGGCGGATCTGGGAAGTGCTGAATCAGACGACGCCGTAGCTGTAATGCAGTTCAGTTAAGCGTCATTCCCGCGAAAGCGGGAATCCAGATGTCTTGCATTTGCTGGGTTCCCGCTTTCGCGGGAACGACAATTTAACGAGGCATTTGCTTAACCGAATGGCATTAGCGCCGTAGCTAAGCCTTATTGCCACGGTCAACCGGAAAAAACGGCCAAAATTGAAATGAGGTTGAGGCGGCCAGCCTGCGGCCCCCGGGCGACGCTGCTAGCCGGTTATCGCAAATGTACCGTGGCTTATACCGACGGCTCGGTCTCGTCGTCCATGTCAGCGGCAGACGCGCTGAGCCTTCTTACTGTCAGAGCACAGCGTTGCTCGATCAACGTTACGATTTGCTCAATCACGGCATGGCAAGCAAAGCCATGCCCAGGCTTGGACTGGAGTTCACGCGCTGTCGGCGGCAGCGACTTTGCCAAGGCAAGAATGCGCTTTCTGGCCTGCGCCTTGCCAAGCCCGACTGTTTCAGCGAACTGGTCCCAGTGCCGTGCCTGGACTTCGCTGAACTTGTACTTGCTGCCGATTTTCATCGCCATCCTGGG
This sequence comes from Ferribacterium limneticum, assembly GCF_020510585.1. Classification (GTDB taxonomy): domain Bacteria; phylum Pseudomonadota; class Gammaproteobacteria; order Burkholderiales; family Rhodocyclaceae; genus Azonexus. The sequence goes on from NZ_CP075190.1 coordinate 2,424,022, forward strand.
CGTCAGGGTCGGATAGACCGCCGTCGACAGCAGGTCGTAGCACGGCGCCAGCACGGGAGCTCTGCCCCCATACAGGAGCGAAAAATTCTTGGCGTGAGCATCGTGATTGCCGATCAAGGCGTTGAAGATCACGTAGTCGAGCAAGCGCAGAACCTGAGGTGCGCTGGGGCGCGTGACGCGCCTGACCAAGTCGAAACACTGCGCCAGATCCGGACCACCTTCGTTCTGGTATTTCATTTCCGGAACCACGCCCAGCGCTTGGCAAAAGTCCTCCTGGTGCAGGCGCTGCCGATTGCCTTGTGCATCGACAACCCGGTCATAGCGCTCGACCAACAACAACTGTCGGCCCGACACGAAATGCACCTGTGACTTGGCCGGTTTGAGCTGCATGGCCTCAGCCAGCGCCAGGCAGAACCCTTCATTGGTCACCGTGTCATCCAGACCGCGGATGGCAGGCTTCAAAATGTGAGAGCTGGGCGTGCCATTCCTGGGCAGCCCCAGCCGCGCGCCATCGAAAACCACCGGCAGCTTGTCCTGAGCGCCGGCCAACGAAAGCCGCAAGCCATCCTTGCCAGCCAACATCGGCCGATACAGCAGTTCATCGAGAATGGCGACGACCTCCTCGTCACTAAGCCACTGAACGTCGCCCCTCGATTCAGGACCGGACGCCCCCTGCCCTGGCTCCAGCAAGCTCACGGCCCCGGCACATTCCCCACCGATATGATCCAGCAGCGCAAAATCATTCTGACTCGACACCTGAAATTGCTGCGCAATGAGGCGGCGCAGTTGCCCCTCTGGCAACAAGCCTGCAAAGAAGGGCCTGGCGTGATAATCGTCGAACGGTTCTGCTTGCAGCGGCAGCGAGCAGGACAATGTCAACGCGGCTGGCCGGGAGAGCCAATCAGGGCTGTAACGAAAATTCAGCCGGCCCTCGGTCAGCGTCAGGGTGCCAACCCGGTCAGTGAACAACCAGACCTCCAGCTCATGCACCATGATCGTTGCCCTCGCGCTGATCTTCGGGGGCTGCCGATGGCAAGCCAATGAGCTGGAGCTCCCCACCCAAGGCGTCGATCACGCGCAGCACGTTTTCCAGCCGGAGGGTGGGCTTACCAGCTTCCAGATCGACGATGAAGCGCACACCAACCCCCGCCGCCAAAGCCAACTGGGGCTGCGTAAGGCCCAGTTGCTTGCGTGCGGCACGCAGTGCATCACCGAGTTGTCCTGTAGTTCGTATGGAGCTCATCACCAACCTTATTTCCCGTTCGGGAAATTATCGGCCAGAACGAAGGATGGGGCAAGCAATGTTTCCCGATCGGGAAATTTCCGTGTGAGAGTGCGGTTACGAACCAAAACATTCCCGATCGGGAAATTTTGTCAAATCACCCCGGCAACGCAAACCATCGCCTGCTACAAGGCCGCGAAAACTTGCCAAGCCTGGCCGTCGACCGCAAAGGTGCGCCAGTTCGAGCACTGGAGCGGTTGGCGCCAACCCGGCGAAGAACCGGGAACCGTCCCATAACCCGGCATCCGACTTGCCACGGTCAACCGGGAAAAATGGCCAAAAATGAAATCGGGTAGCGCAAGGGTTTATACTCACTTATAAATTATGTGAGTATAATTTCGCCATGAAACGACTTTCTGAAACCTGCGCCACCTTGTATGCCGACCTCAAGGACCGGGCCTGCGGAGATTCGGGCCGACTGCCTCCGGGTGGAGCGTTCACCAAGAAAACCGTCAACGGAGGGATTTACTGGTATTACCAGACACCTCAGGTCGACGGGCAACGGCGGCAAATCTCGCTGGGCAGGGAATCCGACGAATTGCTGGCAAAAATTGACCAGTGGCGGACAACGCAGTCAGATGCCGCAGGCTTGAGCGACGCCCGCAAACGACTCGTCGCCATGTTGGGCGTAGGTGGTGCCCATCTGGAGCCAGGGCGCCCCGCAAAACTGTTGTCACGGATGAGCCAGGCGGGCCTGTTTGACGCCGGCGGCGTCCTCGTTGGTTCCTTTGCCTTCGCTTGCTACGGGAACATGCTGGGAGTCTCCTTCGGCTCGGCCCTGATGCGAACAAGCGACATGGACTTTTCCCTGGAGCGGGAACTCGATATCGGCCTCCAGCGCTCAATACCCGACGATCTTCGGCTAGCCGAGCCGGCCCTCAAGTGGCCGCCACAACTGCTACCAAGCGCTCCCCCCTTCAACCTGATCGCCCCCGACGGCTTCAAGGTCGAATTCTTGACCGCACAAAACGCTGCGACAGAGCGAACACCCGTACTCATTGAGCGCTTCTCTGTTCACGCAATGCCGCTTCCTTACATGGACTACCTTCTCAACCAAACTCAGGACGCCGTAGTCCTCAACGGCGCGGGAATCCCGGTAAAAGTGCCGGACCCAGCGAGGTTCGCACTTCACAAACTGGCCGTTTCCCAGCTGCGCCCGGTAGGTGAGAAAACAAAATCCGATAAGGACATACGCCAGGCTAAGCAACTACTGGAAGTACTCCTGGCAGACAACCCGGGGTCCGCGATGCTCGCCGCCGACGCCGTCAACGAACGGGAAGACCTTCTGGGAAACTTGATCCTCAAGGGTGCAAGTCGGTTACCACCAGAAATGCGGGATACCTTGGGCGGCTGGGTTCACGAGAAGGTTTGGGATGCCGAACTTGGCAAAGCCATCCCTGGAGAGCCATAAGAACGATGACCTCCGGCTGAAGGTTACGGTCAACCGGAAAAAATGGCCAAAATTGAAATGGGGTTGAGGCGATGGCAAAGCCAAAGCAACCAGACCTGAGTAAAACCGTGGTCTGTCCCCTATTGTCGTACTATAAACATCGTGCCAATGTAAATCTCAAAACCGTGATGTCTGATCAGGCTTTCTTCTTACCAATTTCAAGCTCAACAAATTCACGAAAATATTTAAATGACGGACATTTGATATCAATTTTATCGATTGAGATTTCCTTCGCAATCAATGAGTTATGCTCGGTATTACAATATATCTTTACCCTGTTTTTTGAGTTCAATGTAACAAGGTCAGCCAGATGTTCCTTCGGAGAGTTGATAGTTTCTGGAAAGTTATCTATTTTGGGCTCTTTTTCAAGCTTCAAAGCGCGCTGTATGGCAGAAGGATCAGAGAGCAACCATGCCTCTAACTCCTCTGCGGGAATAGTTACATATCCATTACTTATTACAGTACTTTTCATGATTACTTGTAACTCTTCACGAAGTTTCTGAGAATTTTTCTTATCCCGATCGTGAACAAGAACAACAGCGCTACAACCCTTTGCCTTAAGAGCCTTACACCATCCTGGTGTCTTGGATTTTAATGGTCCACATCCTTTACCAAAGTGTTGGGATACCGAAAAATTTCGGCCGCTAACTTTACGTGCAAGTTCCTTCAAGACATCAACATCACTAACGTCCTCTGCAATCACGCCTATATGAATTTTGCTCACGAAGTTAATCCCCCGGTTCGCCAATATTCACCCAATGTCCCAGACTCCTCTAGATAAGCATCCAAGGCTGCCATACCGTCCTTACCCGCCCAATCTGCGAGTTGATTAACGCGTGTTATAGAACGCTTCATATCGACGACAAAAACATTTTCCTTATCGATAGTATCCAATACCAAGTCCGAATGAGTGGTAAAAACAACCTGTCGAATTCTAGAATGGGATTTCATGATCCCAAGTATTCTTCTAAGCAACCCATGATGTATGCAAACTTCCGGTTCTTCAATTAAGAAACAAGATGCATCTTCGGTCATAATGTAGAAAATCAAGGCAAGCGTCTTGAAAGTTCCTTCGGACAGCTGATTAAATGTGATATGCGATGAGCCGATTTGAACTTTTGGTATAACTAGGGTCTTGTATTGCCTTACCTTCTTTATTGTTCCACCGGTTTTCATTTCGACAGTATTTGAACTCAATTTAACTGGCTTCCAAGAAATCCTGCTGACGAGTCCAAGCATCCTAGTGGAAACATACTCTTCGTACTCTTTATAGAGTTCGATATTTTTCTTTTTTAAATTGTAAAGATCGAACAAAAAGCGCAGATGCTGAGAGGATCTGTTCGAATAATTTGTCTCCAGCCTACCGGAAGCATCTAATTCAAAACTACTAGGGCATCTAGACGGGTCAGTAAACTGGGAAGCACTGTAGTACTTTATATTTCTTCTATATTCAGAAACCAATCGCAGGCTTCGAGATATCGTCTTGTCATTCAATATCTCTTCCATATTACTTGACGATGCATTTGTTTTTCGTCTCAGATCGCCTGAAATATACCAATGCTGCATAACTTGACTAATATGTTTTTTATCAAATGTCGCGAATACAGGGATTTCAATCCAAGCATCCTCCCTTCCGAATTCACGAAAGTTCCATTTTTCTATTGCACTCACAACTTCTTCCTCACCTCGGACGGAAGCTATTTTTAGCGACAATGAGAAATATATTCGGCGCTTGCCTGTAAGGAAAGTAGCGTAGATATTTGTTTCTGGAATTTGTGAATCCTCTTGGATCGAGCGATAGCTTCTTCCATCAAGGTATTCAAAAGGATTCAATAATCGTAATGCGCTAAGAATATTAGTTTTTCCAGAACCGTTGATACCGATTAGGCCACTGAGAGAGGAATGTGGTTGAAACTTAGTTCCGGCACAAGACCGATAGCCATTAATTTCTATACTCTCTAAATATACTGATGCCATTTAATCGATTCCTTTGTTGAGCAACCACATTCGCCGTACGTTATTGATAATCCCGGCGAAAAACAAATAGCTTAGCTATCTCCGCCATTTAAGTAAATTGCTCCCCGTCCAAGTAACACGGGGGGTTATGGATACATGGAAAAGTGCCAGTCTATTGCTTTGCATTGCCAGCCGCAATGAACTGGCCATACATCGATAGCATAAACAACGGGAGCGCATTGGCTGCCACGAACGAAAAAAAGGCACTTCCTGAGAAGTGCCTTTTTTTGTGTATTCTTGGCTCCCCGACCTGGGCTCGAACCAGGGACCTACGGATTAACAGTCCGGCGCTCTACCAACTGAGCTATCGAGGAACGGTGCTGTCGGCCGTGCGGCTGACAGGGCGCGGATTATATACAAATCCGCTGAGAGGCTGCAATAGAGAGCGTCTTGCAGCGGCAAATAAATTGAAAATCAGGCTTTTCCGTCGTCGACCGCAAGATCCGGATTCACTGGCAGTTTGCCCGCGGCCTTCAACTCGGCTTGCCGGGATGCGCGCAGCGCTGGCGTTTCCAGGCTGATGCGGCCGAGGGCGCCGGAGCGGTAGTCGAGGATCAGGATGGCGGCGGCTCTTTCCATGTCCAGTTCGCCGCCCCGCCCCTTGATCACGCAGCCGCGCTTTTTGGCGATGGCTTCGATGACGCCGACGGCATCCATGCCTTCAGTGGCAAAGCCGTAGCGCGCCATGAGCAGCTTGGGGTAGACCTCGAGCAGGTAATTGGCGAGCCAGGTGCCGACTTCTTCGTCGATGTAGGCATTGATGCCGACGGCGTGGCTGGCGGCGAGCATGAGGCCGTCGATGGGGTGGTCGATCTTCGGCCAGAGCATACCCGGGGTGTCGTAGAGGGTCAGCCGGTTGCTGATGTCGATGCGCTGCTGGGTCTTGGTGACGGCCGGCTGGTCGCCGACGGCGGCGACTTTTTTCTTGACCAGGGCGTTCATGAGCGTCGATTTGCCGACGTTGGGGATGCCCATGATCATCAGGCGCAGCGGCTTGACGGCGTCGTTGCGGTGCGGCGCCAGCTTCTGGGCCAGCCCGGGGATGCGCGCCACGTCGCTGGCTTTCTTGCACGAAATGGCGACGGCCTTGACGCCTGGCTGGGCGTCAAAATAAGCGAGCCAGGCTTTGGTGGCTTCGGGATCGGCCAGATCGGCCTTGTTGAGCAGCTTGAGGCACGGACGCTGACGGAAGACGCGCAGCTCGTGGATCATCGGATTGCTGCTCGCCTGCGGCAGGCGGGCGTCGAGGACTTCGACAACGACGTCGGCCACGGCCAGCGTCTCGCCGGCCTTCTTGCGGGCCTGGGTCATGTGCCCCGGGAACCATTGGATGGACATTTTTTATCTTTCTATTTTCAGCCGCCGGTGACCGGCGGGAAGAAGGCTATTTCGTCGCCGTCTTTTATTGTGGCATCAAGTTTCGCCATGTCCTGATTGACGGCGCAGCGCAGGTTTTTGGCGGTAACCAGCTTGTCGCGCCCCTGGCCGACCAGCCAGTCACGCAAGCCGCCGACGGTGGCGATACCGGCCGGCAGCTCGACGGTTTCGCCAGGCAGGCCGAGGGCCTCCTTGAGGCCGGCAAAGTAGAGAATCCTGACGCTCACGACAGCAGCTCCGCGAAGGATACAAAGCGCACCGTGTCGCCGACGGCGATGGTGTTGCCCGGCGGGTTGAGGACCAGCCCGTCGCTCCAGCACAGCGAGGTAACGACGGCCGAGCCCTGGTTTTTGTACAGCTCGACGGCGCCTTGCGCGTTGAGCGAAGCGCGGAGGAACTCAAGGCGGGCGCCATCGGCCCTGCCCCACACCGAGGCGCACGGCAGGTTGAGGATGCGCGGCGAAACGCTGGCCGCCCCCTGCAAACGCTGGATGAACGGGCGAACCATGGTCATGAAGGTGACGAAGGCGGCGACCGGGTTGCCCGGCAGGCCAAGGAACCAGGCCTTGCCGTCGGTGTTTCCATCTCGCTTGCGGATTTCGCCGAAGGCCAGCGGCTTGCCGGGCTTGATGGCGATTTTCCACATATTCAGGCTGCCTTCGGCCTCGACGGCCGGCTTGACGTGGTCTTCCTCGCCGACCGAGACGCCGCCGCTGGTCAGCACCAGATCGTTGTCGGCCGCGGCGCGGCGCAGGGCGTCGCGGGTGGCTTCGAGCGTATCGGCGACGGCGCCGAGGTCACGGACTTCGCAGCCCATGCCTTCGAGCAGCGCGCGCAGGGCGTAGCGGTTGGAGTTGTAGATGGCGCCCGGCGGCAGCGGCTCGCCCGGCTGAACGAGTTCGTCGCCGGTGAAGAAGACGCCGACGCGCACACGGCGATAGACCGGCAGTTCGGGCAGGCCGGCCGAGGCGGCCAGGGCGATTTCCTGCGGGCGCAGCTTGATGCCAGCCTTGAGGATTTCGGCACCGACCGAGATGTCTTCGCCAGCGCGGCGGATGTTCTCGCCATCGCGCGGGACGTGGTTGATAACGACACCGTTTTCACCATGTTCGCAGCGTTCCTGCATGATCACGGCGTCGGCGCCGGCCGGGACCGGGGCGCCGGTGAAGATGCGGGCTGCCGTGCCCGGCTGCAAGGTGGTGCCGACCGTGCCGGCCGGAATGCGCTGGCTGACCGGCAGGCAGACGCCGGCGGCGGTGATGTCGGCGACGCGCACGGCGTAGCCGTCCATGGCCGAGTTGTCGAGCGGCGGCACTGCTACGGTCGACTGCTGCGAAACGGCCAAAATGCGGCCGGCAGCGGCGGTAATCGGCAGCGAGCGGATTTCCTCGACCGCCTGGGCGGCGGCCAGCAGCTTTTCCAGGGCTTGTTCAAAACTCAGCATGGGCGGGCCTGCAAATTTAGGTGGTTCATGACGAAATCGGCCATCGCGGCGTAGTCGTTGAGCGGCAGCGTCGGCAGGCTGGTTTCGATGGCGGCGTCGGTGGCCACGGCGACGATGTCGTTGCGTTCGGGGAAGAGCGGCGGCTTGCCGTTCTCCGGCCGGTAGACTTCGAGCTTGGGCACCGGTTCCTGCTTGAAGCCTTCGATCAACACGAGGTCGCAGGGTGAGAGGTGGCCGATCAGTTCGTTGAGCGTCGGCTCAACCTCGTCGCGCCGCTCGTGCATGAGCGCCCAGCGGTCGCCGCAGGAGAGCAGCACCTCGGTGGCGCCGGCTTCGCGGTGACGGTAGGAATCCTTGCCCGGCTTGTCGATGTCGAAACCGTGGTGGGCGTGCTTGATGACCGACACCTTGAGGCCACGCGCCGTCAGCTGGGGGATGAGCTTTTCCAGCAAAGTCGTCTTGCCGGAACCGGAATAACCGGCGATACCGAAAACTTTCATGGGCGGATTTTAACCGTTCAGGCGACGAAAACCGGGGCAAAACCGCCGCCCAGCGTCCGGAAATTGGTGGTTTGGCCTTGGTACAGGCGGGCGGCGACGAGCTGGATGCGGCCGGCGTAGACGTAGCAGCGGATGTCGGCCTTCATGGTCGTTTCAACGCCGTCGACGGGCACGACATACTCGGAAGGCAGCGCGATTTCCTGGGCGATGTAGCCGCCGTGCAGGATTTCCTCGAAGACGCGCTTGGTCAGCTTGTCGCCACGATAGGCGGCGCGGCCGCCGAAGCCGGCGGGCGGCTTGAAAAACCAGCGTTTGCGTTCGGCCCAGAATTGTTCGCCCTGTTCAGGCGTGACGGCGACGGTTTTCGGAATGCCGGCGAGCAGGGTCTGGCGGGTGGCTTCGTCGACGCCCAGCACCTGCAGCGCGGTGTCGTCGGAGAGCTGCATGAGGTTGCGCTTGTCGGCGTAGAGGGCGTGGGCGCGCGGATGTGGCGTGATGACAACGCCGCCCGATTCGAAAATTGCCCGAATTTTCCGGTTGACCGTAGCATCGAGCGCAAAGTCGGTCAGGCGGTTGTAAATCAGGTCGATGGGCTGGCCGGCGTGCAAAAGTTGCTCGCCGTCGCTCTCGAATTCGCCCGGATCGGCCACCACGGCGGCAATGCCATGCTGCTCGAAGAGTTCCTTGAAGAGCGCGAATTCGGGGGCGAGAAACTGTTCGGCCGGGTTTTCGTCGACGATGGCGATGCGTTGCAGCGGTGCGTCGCCGCGTTCCAGACGCCATTCCTTGCGGAACATGGCGACGAACTCTTCGCGAATCCGGGCGCCCTCTTCCGCGTGGCCATGCGAGGCGAGCAGGTAGACGTTGAGCAGGCCGCCGCCGGCGTTGGTATTGATTTCGATGAGCTTGGGGCCGCTCTCGGTCAGATGAAAATCGTAGCCCATGAAGACGCCGCGCGACTTGACCGGCAGGCGGGCGATTTCCGGCGCCTGGGCCAGCGCGTGCGCCTGATAGGCCGGCATGGCGATGACCGATTCGATGGCCGTGATGATGTCGGCCATGGCCTGCATCGGCCCGGCGGCGATGGTGATGTCGGCGCTGGAAAAGAATTGCGGCTGCTGGGCGCGCATTTGCTCGAAGATGGTTTTCATCCGCTTTACCGGTTGGCGAAGAAATCGAGGACGACCTGCAGTTCGCGGGTCCGTTTCATGGGTGGCAGACTTTGCCAGACGCGGCGGCCATACGGCTTTGATATAAGTCGTGGATCGCACATCATGAGCACGCCCTTGTCGTTCTCGTCGCGGATCAGCCGGCCGGCGCCCTGCTTGACGTTGATAACGGCGCGCGGCAGCTGGTATTCCATGAAGGCGTTGCGGCCTTCCTTTTTCATCTGCTCGATGCGCGCCGAGAGCACTGGATCGTCGGGCGGCGCGAAGGGAATCTTGTCGATGACAACGAGCGACAGCGCCTCGCCGCGCACGTCGACGCCTTCCCAGAAGCTCTGGCTGCCGACCAGTATCGAATTCCCATGGTGCCGGAAGCGTTGCAGCAGGTCGTTCTTGCTGCCCTCGCCCTGAACGAGCAACGGCATGTCGATGTTTTCGTCTTCGAGCTTGGCCTTGAGCAGTTCGTGCGTGCGGCGCATGGCGCGCAGGCTGGTGCACAGGAAGAAGGCCCCGCCGTTGGCCGCCTTGACGGCCGGCCAGGCGGCCTCGACGACGGCGTCGGTGTAGTTCCAGGCGTTCGGGTCGGGCATGCCGAGCGGGGCGTAGAGAATGGCCTGCTTGTCGTAGTCGAAGGGGCTGTGCCAGCAGGCGGAATCCGGCTCGCCTAGGCCGAGTTCGGCGCAGTAGTGATGGAACTTGCCCTGCACGGCCAGGGTAGCCGAGGTGAAGATCCACGCCCGCGGATGGCCGCCCATCTGCTTGCGGAAAATTTCGGCGACGTTGAGCGGCGTGGCGTTGAGCTGAAGCGAATGGGTGAAGGCTTCGGCCCAGCGGACGTAGCCGGGCGTCGGGTTCTGCCACTGGCCGAGGTGCTGGACGAGCTCGGTGGCGCGTTGCCAGCACTTCTCCAGCCCCTCGGCGCGTTCGGCCTGGGTTTCGAGCAAGGCGGCAAAGGCAACGACCTCGGCTTCGAGCGCCTTTAGGGCGATTTCAAAATCGGGCTTTTCTTCCAGTTGACCGTAGGAGAAGCGGCCGCTGTCGACGCCGACGGCCAGACGCAGATCCTTGGCGGCCTTTTCGACTTTCTTGCTGGTTTCCGGCAGCGCCAGGCAGTCGCGGGCGTTGGTCAATGCTTCAGCGCGGACATCGCGGGCCAGATCGAGCACCTGCGCCGTCGAAATGCTGTCGCCGAAGAACAGCGTCGCCACCTCCGGCAACTGGTGGGCTTCGTCGAAGATGACCGTGTTGCAGGCCGGCAGCAGTTCGGCCATGCCTTCGTCGCGGAGCATGACGTCGGCGAAGAACAGGTGGTGATTGACGACAACCAGATCGGCCGCCATCGCCTCGCGCCGGGCGAGCATGACGAAGCATTCCTTGTAATCCGGACACTCCTGGCCGAGGCAGTTGTCGCGCGTCGAGGTGGCGTGGCTCCACACCGGTGAGTTCTCGGAAACCTCGATGCATTCGGCCTTGTCGCCGCTCTGCGTGGTCTTGGCGAAGACCGAGATACGACGCGCGTCGGCGGCATCCTCGCGGGTCAGGAAACGGCCATCGGCGATGGCGTGTTGCAGGTGGTAAGGGCAAACGTAGTTGGCCCGGCCCTTCAACAAGGCGATCTTGACCGGCGCCTTGAGGGCGTCGCGGACCATCGGCAGGTCTTTGTTGAAGAGCTGGTCCTGCAGGGTCTTGGTGCCGGTCGACACGATGACCTTGCCGCCCGACTGGAGTGCCGGGACGAGGTAGGCGAAGGTCTTGCCCGTGCCGGTGCCGGCCTCGGCGATGAAGACCGAACAGCCTTTGATGGCGGCGGCGATGCGCTCGGCCATGTCGAGCTGCTGTTCGCGGATGCGATAACCGCTGATGGCCCGGGCGAGCGGGCCTTCGGGAGAGAATATTTCCGGGAGGGAAGACAAGGGAAGAAGCCTGAAAAATCAGGGCCGAATCTTAGCAGATGCGGGGTCTGCCGAGGAAAACGACGGGCTGCCTGGCTACTGAAAAAGACTCATACTGTTTGATCTCCGACCTGCACCCGATATTCCGGACACAACGCCAATCCGGCCTTGAGCACATCGACCAGCAAACGCACCTTGGGCAGCGAGTAGCGTCGTTGCGGATAAACGGCCCAGACAGCGGTGTTGGGCGGCTGGTTGGCATCGAGCAGGGAAACCAGTTCGCCCCGGCGCAAGGGTTCGAGGACATAATAGTCCGGCAACTGGCACAGGCCGAAACCGCGCAGGGCGGCGTCGAGCACCGCCTGGCCGCTGTTGCAGCGCCAGTTGCCGCTGGCACGGAACTGGTAATCGCGCCCCGCATGCTGAAAGCTCCAGATGTCGCTGGTGCCGATCAGGCAGTTGTGCTGGCCGAGTTCGGACAGAGTATGCGGCCGACCGTATTTTTCCAGGTAGGCCGGCGCGGCGCATAGATACATGGCGCGCGGCGCCAGCCGGGTGGCGACCAGGCTCGATTCGCTGAGCCGGCCGAGGCGGATGGCCAGATCGAAACCTTCATGGACCATGTCGAGGGTGCGGTTGGTCAGATCGATTTCGACCTTTAGCGCCGGGTAGCCGGCCATGAATTCATTGACCAGCGGCACGATGAAACGCTCGCCATAGGCCACGGCAGCCGTCATGCGCAGCAGGCCGGTCGGCGCGCTGTGCAGGTCGCCAATGGTCAGGAAGGCTTCGTCGCGCTCTTCGATCAGGCGCTGGCAACGGGCGAGGAAAGTCTTGCCGGCTTCAGTCAGCGAAACGCGACGCGTCGTCCGGTAGAGCAATCGGGCTTGCAGGCGTTCTTCGAGCAGCGCCACCTGCCGGCTGACGTGCGACGACGACAGGCGCAGGCGTTCGGCAGCGCGCGAGAAGTTGCCGCACTCGGCGACGGCGACGAATTCATCCAGTCCTTCCCAGCGACTCATTTTCGGCCCCTCCCCGGCGCAAACCATTATCCCTATTCAGCAACAATCATTTCTTAAACGGCAATTTATCCGCAACCGAGCGCTAATTATACTCAGCACTATTGTCACCGTTTTGAGAGTTCCGCCATGTCGATCAAGTCCCGCGCCGCTGTTGCCTTTGCTGCTGGTCAGCCCCTGCAAATAGTCGAAGTCGACGTCGAAGCGCCCAAGGCCGGTGAAGTCCTGGTCCGCATCATCGCTTCCGGCGTCTGTCACACGGATGCTTTCACGCTGTCCGGCGACGATCCGGAAGGCATCTTCCCGTCCATCCTCGGCCATGAAGGCGGCGGCATTGTCGAAGCCATCGGCGAAGGCGTCACCTCGCTGGTCGTCGGCGACCACGTCATTCCGCTGTACACCGCCGAATGCGGCAAGTGCAAGTTCTGCCTGTCGGGCAAGACCAACCTCTGCCAAGCCGTGCGCGCCACGCAGGGCAAGGGCCTGATGCCGGACGGCACGACGCGCTTCTCCTACAACGGCCAGCCGATCTACCACTACATGGGCTGCTCGACCTTCTCCGAATACACCGTGCTGCCGGAAATCTCGCTGGCCAAGATTCCGAAGAGCGCGCCGCTCGAAAAGGTCTGTTTGCTCGGCTGCGGCGTTACCACCGGCATCGGCGCCGTGCTCAATACCGCCAAGGTGGAGGAAGGCGCCACCGTCGCCGTCTTCGGCCTGGGCGGCATCGGATTGGCCGCCGTGATCGGCGCCAAAATGGCCAAGGCCTCGCGCATCATCGCCATCGACATCAACCCGGCCAAGTTCGAAATCGCCCGCAAACTGGGCGCCACCGACTGCGTCAATCCGAAGTATTACGACAAGCCGATTCAGGACATCATCGTCGAAATGACCGATGGCGGCGTCGATTACTCCTTCGAGTGCGTCGGCAACGTGAACCTCATGCGCGCCGCGCTCGAGTGCTGCCACAAGGGCTGGGGCGAATCGACCATCATCGGCGTGGCCGGGGCCGGCCAGGAAATCAGCACCCGCCCCTTCCAGCTGGTCACCGGCCGCGTCTGGCGCGGCTCGGCCTTTGGCGGCGTCAAGGGCCGTACGGAACTGCCGGGTTATGTCGAAAAGGCGCGCACCGGAGAAATCCCGCTCGACACCTTCATCACCCACACCATGCCGCTCGAAGAAATCAACAAGGCCTTCGACCTAATGCACGAAGGCAAGAGCATCCGCACCGTCATTCACTTCTAAGGTACCGGCCATGCCCCTCGAAAACCTCTCCTGCCAGAAAAGCGCCGGCGGCTGGATCAAGCGCTACCGGCACCGCTCGGCCACGCTCGGCTGCGACATGGTGTTCTCGATTTATCTGCCACCCCAGATCGAAAGCGGCGAAAAACTGCCGGTGCTCTACTGGCTGTCCGGCCTCAGCTGCACCGACGAGAATTTCATGCAGAAAGCCGGCGCCCACCGGCTCGCCGCCGAACTCGGCATGGTCATCGTCGCCCCCGACACCAGCCCGCGCGGCGACGACGTGCCGGGCGATCCGGACGGCGCCTGGGATTTCGGCCACGGCGCCGGTTTCTACCTCAACGCAACGCAAGCCCCGTGGGCGCAGCATTACCGGATGCACGACTACGTCGTACACGAACTGCCGGCGCTGATCGAGGCCAGCTTTCCGGTTTCCGACAAGCGCGGTATCAGCGGCCATTCGATGGGCGGCCACGGTGCACTGGTCTGCGCCTTGCGCAATCCGGGTCGCTACCAGTCGCTTTCCGCCTTCGCGCCGATCTGCAATCCGATGATCGTGCCCTGGGGCGAAAAGGCTTTTTCACGCTACCTCGGCGAAGACCGCTCGCAATGGCGCGAATGGGATGCCAGCCATCTGCTGGCCAATGCTGAGGAAAGGCTACCGATACTGATCGACCAGGGCGACCGCGACCAGTTCCTGACCGTCCAGCTCAAGCCGGGGGCGCTGCAGATCGCCGCCCTGGCCGCCGGACATCAGCTCGACTTGCGCATGCAGCACGGCTACGACCACAGCTACTACTTCATCGCCAGTTTCATCGAAGACCACTTGCGCCATCATGCCTGCGAACTCGGGGCAAGCGGCCTGCTTGCCGATTGATTGACCGCGTCGCCAGCGGGTGGCGGCGCGCCTCTCTCGGCACAATATTGCGCCGCGCACACAACGACACGCACTGTTGCAATCTGTTACTTGAGGTCGGGAAGCAACTCCCCTATCTTTAGCACATGCGCTGACCAGACATCAGCCCTGACGGCCCCACCCACCTCCCCCTCCCCGGGCCGTCCAGAAAGCCTCGTACTCCCCCCGGTACGAGGCTTTCGCCTTTTCAGGACCGGCGTTTCGGCTATGCTTGCAGCCACCATGCCGAGAAGACGAAAAAAGAAGATTGTTCGCCTCATTCACCCGTCGGTGAACCCGTTGCCCTTGCGACTCGCCCCGCTCTACGCCGGGCACCTGCAGATCTTCAGCGATGCCAGCCAGAAACGACATGGCGGACTGGCGGCCATTCTCTTCGCCACGCCAGACAGCGAAGCGCTGGTCAGAACCCGGACAGTGGCCATCATCGGCAGCAACGAACTCGAATTGCAGGCTACCCTGTTTGCGCTGGAACAGGCGCGAGACTTGTTCCCCAGCCAGCCACTGGCATTGTTTTCGGATAATCAGGATGCGGTGATCCGTCTGAACCGCGGAATAACGCAGGGCCTGAAGCAGGACCCCGTGTTGCGAGAAATGATCGGCGCCCTCGACCTTGTTGAAACACTGGCCAATGCGTCCATTTGCTGGATCAAGGGGCACGGCAGTTGCCGGGGCAACATCCTCGCCGACCAGCATGCGGCGGAGGCTGCGAGCTAGCCTTCAAAACGCCATTCTCACGGTCAACCGGGCTTGCTACGGTCTACCGAAAAAAATGGCCAAAATTGAAATCGCTCAGAACAAGGCTCTGTGCCAGCGCATTTCGCCAGAGGCCAGCAGATAATCGGCCAGGCAACTCAGCGGCCCGCCAATTTCGGTAGGCTGGTAAGCCATCAGGCTGATACGCTCGATGCGGCAGTGTGTTCGATCCTCCCCGGAAAAACTGGCCAGGCAGGCCCCGATCTCTGCCGCCGGCCAGGCACCGCCATACAGCCCGACCGTCACATGCGGCACGTAATCGCCAAATAAGCGGGAATGGCCATCAACGGCCAGGCACTCGCGCACAGCCGCGATATGACCACCCCGATCGACAGCACCCAGAAATGGCGCCGACGAAAAGCTCGACAAGCCGCCCACTTCGATCTCGAAGGCCGACACGCCAGCCGCCCGCAACGCCGAACACTGGCGCTCCAACATGGCTGGCGAAAACTCGTCGGCGCTCGTCGGCGCCGCACTGGGAAAACCGCACAGATCGAGCGTGACATGGGGCGGACGACCATAGCCGTCGAGCAGGTATCCGCCCAGAAGCACTGCAGCCCGCGCCACCAGAGCCCTGACCGCCAGCACATCGACATCAAGAGCCCAGAAAACATAGGGCGAGCGCCCGAGATGCCACTCGGGGAAGTCCCGCCGAACATTGCACACCGTATGCGAGCCCTCAATCAGATTCGCCGACACATCCATTGAAAGCCTGGCCATCGCTCGTTTTGTTTGTTGAAACAACGATTATCGGGGCAAAGAAACGAGAAAGGCCGGGTTTCCCCGGCCTTGTTTTTATACACGATATCTATATTGAGACACTGAACAGCGTGGCATCACTCTGACAACATTTCTGATATATCCGCTATGTCAGCGATAGCGAGCCATTTTCATTATTTCAATAAATTACTTTTCTGCGCAAACCTGCTAGGCCAGCCAAAGCCAACCCAAGCAGAGCCAAAGAGCCTGGTTCCGGAACACTAGTGGAGCCTTGGCATTCAGGAGCGGTTGGATTTGCGACACAAAAATCAAGAGTTTCTTGCAGCTTGGCAGTTGCGAAAGCCTGAACAAACGCAGCGACTACCGTTTGATCGGTTGTATTCAAACCATTCAAATCGAAAGATTGCCCACCATGGTCTGCAGCAAGATCATCATAGGAAGCAATAGCACCAGCACGAGTGATGGCATTGAAAAGCGCATTGTTAGCAGTAAGCTGAGCATCAACCAACGCTTCAGTCCAGGCTGTACCACCGCCACGAGCAGTCGTATCACCATTCGAAGCCTCGTCAGTAAAAATCATCAGATTTTTAACTGCATTGGTGCGATAGTTTAGATTAGTGCCACCAAAGGCATTCAACGAAAATGCGGTTGCGGTATAACCAGGCTCGGTACCGCCATTGACCACTAGACCTAAGGCAGCATTGGCAAAATTCGTGGCATTAGTAAAATCAGTGAGAACTCGTGGAACGACCAAATTGTTGCCATAGCCGACCAGTGCAAAACGCACATCAAGTCCGCCACCCGCAAGAATGCTGGCAAATGTCCCAATGTTGGTGCGCAAATTGGCTTGAACATTCCCCATTGATCCAGACTCATCAACCATGAACACGATATCCGATTGAATAAGTGCGTGGCTTGCGGATGAAGCGCCCAATGCGGCTGTGAACACCAAGCTTGCTACAAAGCGATTCAATTTCATGGCACCCCCCTATTTATTAGAACCCAACATGAACTGTGCGGAAACAGGAGCAAAATTTGAGCCAACAACAATTAATGCCTATTTTCAATAAATTAGGCATTGCCGCTAATATTCACCAATGTCACATGTAAGAAAAATCGACACATTGATTCTGTAAACGGATCTTGATATTTACTTTGCCAAAAACGACGCATAAGGGTGTTACCACGCAGATGACCCACGTTAGTGGTTAATAATGGCGGTGTGAGCAAGTTTGCCGTGCTCGTCAAAAAATACATGGTGCACGTCATCGTTCCAACTCGAAGTACATAGCCATAGGGGTACTCTAGTACGCGGCCTGCCGGCCCGGAACCCTCAGAGCCCAGCAATTGGCGAACACGTTCTCGGGCGTCCCTTGCTTGAGTACCGAACTCTTCAAATCGCGGACCATAGGCCACCAGCTAAAACTTTAGTCAATCGGGCGCCCCACAAGAGTGACGTACGCCTAGGGGGCGAATCGGCCACCTTGGCCGTGAGTGGTAGCTTCGTAGCGATGAAGTGGGCAAGACAGTAGGCTAATCCGCTTACAAAAAGGGCAATGGAGAGCAGGCCCGGCAGCAGGTAGGCCCAAGAGCTAGTCAGCCCCGCACACAGCAAGGCATGTCCAAAGAAGCACGCAGCACAAGTTATCAATGCGCTCTAGTCAGGATAGAGGAGGGGCTCATGTTGTATTCTTGGGCGGTATATGCCGGTATAGCGAGCCCTATCCAACAAGGCCAACTATCTGCTTTTAAAAGAAAATTATCAGCCGCGTAGTAACATCAACGTATAAACGAAAAGGCCGGGGAAACCCGGCCTTTTTATTTTTGGCTCATTTTTACGGTAGACCGTGGAAACCGCTATCAGAACGGATATCAGCCCTTCTTGTGGCTCGCCAGCTGCGTCCAGGTGTCCACCACGGTGTCCGGGTTCAGCGAGATGCTGCTGATGCCCTGATCCATCAGCCATTCGGCCAGATCGGGGTGGTCGGACGGGCCCTGACCACAGATGCCGATGTATTTGCCCATCTTGTTGGCGGCAGAGATTGCCATGGAGAGCAGCATCTTGACGGCCGGGTCGCGTTCGTCGAAGAGGTTGGCGACGAGGCCGGAATCGCGGTCGAGGCCGAGGGTGAGCTGGGTCAGGTCGTTGGAGCCGATCGAGAAGCCGTCGAAGATTTTGAGGAAATCTTCAGCCAACAGGGCGTTGGACGGGATTTCGCACATCATGATCAGCTTGAGATCGTTTTCGCCCTGCTTCAGGCCATGTTCGGCCAACAGATCGACGACGCCCTGGCCTTCGCCGACGGTGCGGACGAACGGGACCATCAGTTGCACGTTGGTCAGGCCCATTTCTTCACGGACCTTCTTCATGGCGCGGCATTCCATTTCGAAGCAGTCGCGGAAGGACTGGGCGATGTAACGCGAGGCGCCGCGGAAGCCGAGCATCGGGTTTTCTTCCTCCGGCTCGTAGAGTTCGCCGCCAAGCAGCTTGCGGTACTCGTTGGATTTGAAGTCGGAGAGGCGGACGATGACCGGGTTCGGCCAGAAGGCGGCAGCAATCGTGGACACGCCTTCAACCAGCTTCTCGACGAAGAATTCCTTCGGCGAAGCATAGCCACGGGCGCGGCGCTTGATTTCGTCACGCTTCGAAGCCGGCAAACGCTCGACGTCAAGAATGGCCTTCGGGTGGATACCGATGACGTTGTTGATGATGAACTCGACGCGGGCCAGACCAACGCCGGCATTCGGCAGTTGGGCGAACTCGAAGGCCAGTTCCGGATTGCCGACGTTCATCATGACCTTGACCGGGACGTCCGGCATGGCGGTGATATCGCGCGAGGTGACTTCGAAATCGAGGCTGCCGCGGTAAACGTGGCCGGTATCGCCTTCGGTACAGGAGGCTGTGACGATTTCGCCTTCGGTCAGCGTTTCGGTCGCGTCGCCGCAACCGACAATGGCCGGGATGCCCAGTTCGCGGGCGATGATCGCGGCGTGGCAAGTGCGGCCGCCACGGTTGGTGACGATGGCCGAAGCGCGCTTCATGACCGGTTCCCAGTTCGGGTCGGTCATGTCGGCGACGAGCACGTCACCCGGCCGAACCTTGTCCATCTCCTTGGGATCATGAACGATGCGGACCGGGCCGACACCGATCTTCTGGCCAATGGCGCGGCCGGAGGCGAGCACCTTGGAGAAGGACTTGAGCTTGAATTTTTCGACCTTGCCGGCACCAGCCTGCGACTGAACGGTTTCCGGACGGGCCTGGAGGATGTAGAGCTTGCCGTCGATGCCGTCCTTGCCCCATTCGATGTCCATCGGACGACCGTAGTGGGCTTCGATGATCATGGCGTAGCGGGCCAGCTCCATGACTTCTTCGTCATTAAGCGAGAACTGGTGACGCAGGGATTCTTCGACTTCCTCGGTAACGACCGACTTGCCGGCGACCTTTTCAGCCGAAAAAGTCATCTTGATCATCTTCGAACCAAGGTTGCGACGCACAACGGCCTTCTTGCCGGCGGCCAGCATAGGCTTGTGCACGTAGAACTCGTCCGGATTGACAGCGCCCTGAACGACGGTTTCGCCGAGGCCGTAGGAAGACGTAACGAAGACGGCATCACGGAAGCCGGATTCGGTGTCGAGTGTGAACATCACGCCGGCGGCGCCCTTGTCGGAACGAACCATGCGCTGGATACCGGCCGACAGGGCGACGTCAGCATGAACGAAGCCCTTGTGCACGCGGTAGGAAATGGCGCGGTCGTTGTACAGGGAAGCGAACACTTCCTTGATGGCGTGCAGGATGTTTTCCAGGCCGACGATGTTGAGGAAGGTTTCCTGCTGACCGGCGAAGGAGGCATCCGGCAAGTCTTCGGCAGTGGCGGAAGAGCGCACGGCGAAGGACATGTCGGTGGTCGAATCGGCGACCAGGCGCTGGTACTGCTCGGTGATGGCGATGGTCAGGTCCATCGGGAACGGGGTGTCCATGATCCACTGGCGAATCTCGGCGCCGGTCTTGACCAGGGTATTGACGTCATCGACATCAAGCACGTCGAGCACGGCATTGATCTTGGCATCGAGGCCGGACTGGGCCAGGAAATCGCGGTAAGCCTGCGCCGTCGTGGCAAAGCCGCCCGGCACGCGAACGCCGGTATCGGCCAGCTGGCTGATCATTTCGCCGAGCGAGGAGTTCTTGCCGCCGACTTTGTCGACGTCGTTCATTCGGAGTTTTTCGAAAGGTAGGACGAGCGGTTCCATGGGGGTTCCTTACAGGAAAGTTGAATTGAAAATCAGGAAGTGGAGTCGGAAAAATCAGGGCTGAGACGACGGGCGGCAGTTTCGCGGCGGGCGACACTGCGCAGGGTTTGGGCCAGCGTTTCGCGGACGAAATCGATGTGCGTTTCGGCGGCAGCACGGGCCGCTTGCGGCTTGCGGCCGACGATTGCTTCGTAGATGGCGGCGTGCTGGCTCTTGAGCAAGTTGCCGGCCGCCGGCACGGTTTTCAGTTCGCCAAGATTGAGGCGGATGTTGTCGTGCATCAGGCGCAGCAGGGCCGACGACAGATGGCCGAGCAGCGCATTGTGGGCAGCCTCGCCGACAGCCTGGTGAAAGGCGATGTCGGCTTCGGAGCGCTGATCCATATTTTCGTTGGTAAAGGTGGCATTCAGCGCGGCGAAGCGCTGGCCGAGTCGCGTCAGATCGGCTTCGGTGGCACGCTCGGCGGCCCACTCTGCGGCCTGGCCTTCAAGCATGCGGCGGAATTCGAGCATGTCTTCGCGCAGATTGGGATGGCTGCCCATCATGTCCTGCCACGGGTCGAAGAAAGTCGCCTCGAGCGCATTGGTGACGTAAGTGCCACCGCCCTGCTTGCTCTGCACCATGCCCTTGGATGCCAGTTTCTGAATCGCTTCACGCAGCGACGGACGCGAGACGCCAAACTCGGTCGACAGTTCGCGCTCCGGCGGCAGGCGGTCGCCGGATTTCAGCGAGCCTTCCAGGATGCGGCGCTCCAGCGAAGCAGCGACGGCATCGGAAATACGCGGGACCTGCACTTTATTGATGGGCATCGGGCTCGGCATGATTGGTAAGACCAGCGCATTTTAATCAGCGTTTCGGTAAAGCGCAAGTGTAGGATATTCCCTTAGTTATTTGACTAAGTCACGGTATTCACGTAAATTTTCACCTACACGAATATTGGTCTTACCATTTTACCGTTAAATAATTCGCAACGGAGACAAGATGAAACAACCGGAATCCGCAGTAGCACGGCCTGGCGACGTTTATTTTTTTGCCACCTGTGTCGTCGACCAGTTCTTTCCCGGCGCCGGGATGGATGCCATCACCCTGCTTGAGCGCGAAGGTATCCGTGTGCATTTCCCGGAGGAACAAACCTGCTGCGGTCAACCGGCTTATACGAGCGGTTTTCCCGATGAAGCGCGCAAGGTCGCGGCGCATCAATTGACGCTCTTTCCGAACGACTGGCCGGTCGTCGTACCGTCCGGCTCCTGCGCCGGCATGATGAAACATCACTATCCGACGCTGTTCGCTGCCGACCCGGTGCGCAAGGCCCAGGCTGAAGCCCTCTCGGCGCGCATCTATGAGCTGACCGACTTTCTGGTCAACGTCCTGAATTTCCAGCCGGAAGACAAGGGCAGCGACTGTACCGTCGTGCTGCATACCTCGTGCTCGGCCCGTCGAGAAATGGGCGTGCATTTAACCGGGCGCCAACTGCTTGGCGGACTGAAAGGCGTGAAAGTCGCGCAGCAGGACCACGAATCCGAATGCTGCGGCTTTGGCGGCACCTTCTCGGTCAAGCAACCGGAAATTTCCGGGGCGATGGTCGAGGACAAGGTCAAGGCGCTCAAGGCGACCGGCGCCGAGCGCGTCGTCAGCGCCGATTGCGGCTGCCTCATGAACATCCTCGGCCACGCGGCCTGGAAGGACAAACAGGCAGGCCTCGCGAAACCCAGCCTGCCCGGCGAACACATCGCCAGCTTCCTGCTGCGGAGGACTTCGAAATGAACGCCCGTGATCGGATTCTTTCGAAATTGAAGGCAAAAATGCCGTCGACCACACCGGCCTTGCCTGATGTCGCCGGCTGGTTTGCGACGCATCGCGTCGTTGAATCGGCAGCCGACAAGGCCAAGCGCTTCCGCGCCTGTATCGAACTGGCACACGCCGAAGTGCATGCGGTGACATCCGCCAACTGGCTGGCCAAACTGCTTGAAGTCCTGCGCGCCAAGCAGATCAACAAACTGCTCGTCGCCGAAGAAACGGCGCATGGCGACGCCGTGCTCAACGACTTCCCGCGCCACGGCATCGACTGCCAGACCTACGACTTGCCCATCGAAGCCTGGAAGTCGGAAATGTTCCAGCAGACGCCGGCCAGCCTGACCGTTGCCCGCGCCGCGATTGCCGAAACCGGGACGCTGATTCTGTGGCCCGATGCCGACGAGCCACGCCTGATGTCGCTGGTCCCGCCGGTGCATGTCGTGCTGCTCGACGCCGGCAAGATTTACAACACCTTTTTCGAAGCGATGCAGGCGGAAGGTTGGGCCAATGGCCTGCCGACCAATGCACTGCTCATCTCCGGCCCCTCGAAGACGGCCGACATCCAGCAGACGCTGGCCTATGGTGCGCATGGCCCTAAAGAACTGGTTGTACTGATGCTGACGGAGGACGAACAATGAGCGAGCACATCCTGGAGTTCAAGCCCTCCGAAGGCTTCCGCGCCCGCTCCAAGGCCGTCGTCGACAACCCCTTCCTGCGCCAGAGTTTCCGCGGCGCCATGGATTTCCTGATGAGCAAGCGGGCGGCGCAGTTTCCCGATTCGGAAGAGCTCGAAAGCCTGCGCACGCTGGGCGAAAGCATCCGCCAATACAATCTCGCGAAGCTGCCGACGCTGCTCGAACAGCTCGAAGCCAACCTGATGCGCAACGGCATTCAGGTCCATTGGGCCGAGACGCCGGACGAAGCCAACGCCATCATCCTCGGCATCTGCCAGCAGCACCGCGCCAAGCTGATGGTCAAGGGCAAGTCGATGGTCAGCGAGGAAATCGAACTCAACCACGCGGCCGAAGCCGCCGGGATCGGCGCGCTGGAATCGGACATGGGCGAGTACATCGTCCAGTTGGCGGGAGAGAAGCCGTCGCACATCATCATGCCGGCCATCCACAAGACAAAGGAGGAAATCGCCCGACTCTTCGCCGACAAGGTCGAAGGCGTCGATTACACCGACAATGTCGATGCGCTGATCCAGATCGGCCGCAATGTGCTGCGGCAGAAATTTCTGGAGGCCGACATCGGCCTCTCCGGTGTCAATTTCGCTGTCGCCGAAACCGGCACGCTGTGTCTGGTCGAAAACGAAGGCAATGGCCGGATGTGCACCACGGCGCCGCCGGTGCATATCGCCATCACCGGCATCGAGAAGATCGTCGAAAAACTGGAGCACATTCCGCCGTTACTCTCCTTGCTGACGCGCTCGGCGACCGGCCAGAATATTTCGACCTACTTCAACATGATCTCCAGCCCACGCAAGCCGGGCGAGAAGGACGGCCCGAGCGAAGTGCATCTCGTGCTGCTCGATAACGGCCGTTCACAAGCCTATGCCGATGAGCAATTGCGCAAGACGCTGCAATGTATTCGCTGTGGGGCGTGCATGAACCACTGCCCGGTTTATACGCGGATTGGCGGGCATGCCTACGGGACGACCTATCCCGGGCCGATTGGCAAGATCATTTCGCCGCATATGCTAGGGCTGGAAGCGACTTCCACGATGGCCACGGCCTCCTCGCTGTGCGGGGCTTGTGGCGAGGTTTGTCCGGTGAAGATTCCGATTCCGGAGTTGCTGATGCGGTTGCGGGAGGAGGCTTTTACGGCGCCGCATGCGAATCCTGCGATGGTTGGGCAAGGGGCGGGGTATAGCTGGTTGATGACTTCCGTCTGGAAGGGGTGGGCGGCGGTTTATCGCTCTCCTTCCCTGTACGGTGTCGCGACTTGGCTGGGGAGTCGGTTTTCGTGGCTGATGCCTTCGAAGCAAGGGGCGTGGACTTCGGTTCGGGTTCCTTTGAAGCCGGCGCCTCGGCGGTTGCGGGATATGTTGAAGGAACGCGGGGAATGACGCTTTCCTTTGGCGGGCTTGGGTTTCCGCCTTGCTGGCGGGCGTACTTTCTTTTGCTTCGCCAAAAGAAAGTAGCCAAAGAAAAGGCGACCCCGGGGGCGGCGCCGGCTTTGCCGGTCCCTTGCGCTACTCGCCACTGGCGGGGGCTGCGGAACTCGGGCTTCGCCCTCAGACAGTCCTCGCCCTTTATCCGCCAGCGGCTGCGTTGCTCAGCGCCTTCCACGGGGACCCCAAAGACGTCCGGGCTCACCATTTCGTCGCAAAAAACCGGTTTCCACGGTCAACCGGAAAAAAAAACCAAAAATGAAATCTGTTATTCAGGCTCCCAAGCTCAAGCACGGATCGTTTCACCGGGCCCCTTGAGAGGTGCCGAGCAACGCAGGAAGGCCGGGGGACTTCGGCGAGGACTGTTTGAGGGGCAAAGCCCCGAGTTCCGCAGCCGCCCGGCCTGCCGAGTAGCGCAGGGAACCGGCAACGCCGGCACCGACCCAGGGTCGCCTTCTTCTTTGCTTACTTTCTTCTTGGCGAAGCAAGAAGAAAGTAAGACGCGCCTCAAGCGCGGAAAATCACGCCAATCAAGCAACACCAAATAACAAATCCGAGACAAACCCATGAGCGACCTCATCCACGCCCTGAGCGACCACCTCCCGCCGCACCAGATCATCGTCGATGACCTCCGTCGCCTGGCCTATGGCACCGACGCAAGCTTCTACCGCCTGACGCCCGAGGTCATCGCCGTCATCGAAAACGAGGAAGAAGCGCGCCAGGTCTTAAATGCCGCCAAGCAACACAACCGCCCCATCACCTTCCGGGCCGCCGGAACCAGCCTCTCCGGCCAGGCCATCACCGATGGCATCCTCGCCCTGATCGGCGAAGGCTTCGCCACCTATGAACTCAACGCCGACGCCAGCCAGGTCAAGGTCGGCCCCGGCATCGTCGGCGGCGAAGTGAACCGTCGTCTCGCCCCGTTCGGCAAGAAGATCGGCCCTGACCCCGCCTCCATCGGCGCCGCCAAGATCGGTGGCATCGCTGCCAACAACGCCTCCGGCATGTGCTGCGGCACGGCCCAGAACAGCTACCGGACGCTGGCCGGCATGCGTGTCATGCTGGCCGACGGCAGCGTGCTCGACACTGAGGATCACATGAGCGTCGATGCTTTCTCGAAGAGCCACGCCGTACTGCTCGGCGAACTGGAGCGCCTCGGTCGCGACACGCGCAACAACCCGAAGCTGGCCGAGCGCATCCGCCACAAGTTCAAGATCAAGAACACGACCGGCTACAGCCTCAACGCGCTGATCGATTACGAAGATCCGATCGACATCCTGAGCCACCTGATGATCGGCTCAGAAGGCACGCTCGGCTTCATGTCGCGCATCACCTACAACACCGTCGTCGAAGACCCGTTCAAGGCGTCAGCGCTGGTTTTCTTCCCGGATATCCGCACTGCCTGCGAGGCCGTCATCCGCCTCAAGCCACAGCCGGTTTCCGCCGTCGAACTGCTCGACCGCCCCGCCCTGCATTCGGTTGAAAACAAACCCGGCCTACCGGCCATCATGCGCGAATTGGGCGAGGAAGCCGCCGCACTGCTCATCGAAGTCCGGTCTTCCACGGTCGACGGGATAAATGAGCGAATTTCGCAAGTCCATACTGCGATGGCGGGCGTCGCCACGGTGGAGCCGATGGTTTTCTCGATCGATCCGGCGACCTGCGAGATGTACTGGAAAGTCCGCAAGGGCACCTTCCCGGCCGTCGGCGCCATGCGCCGCACGGGCACCACGGTGCTCATCGAGGACGTCGCCTTCCACATTGAAAACCTGGCCGACGCCACGCTCGACCTGCAAGCCCTGCTCCGCCACCACGGCTACCACGAGGCGATCATTTTCGGCCACGCGCTGGAAGGCAATCTGCACTTCGTCATCACCCAGGATTTCGGCGATGCCAGCGAAGTCGACCGTTACGCCCGCTTCATGGACGATCTCTGCCACATGGTGGTCGATAAATACGACGGCTCGCTCAAGGCCGAGCACGGCACCGGCCGCAACATGGCGCCCTTCGTCGAGCTCGAATGGGGCA
This sequence comes from Ferribacterium limneticum, assembly GCF_020510585.1. Classification (GTDB taxonomy): domain Bacteria; phylum Pseudomonadota; class Gammaproteobacteria; order Burkholderiales; family Rhodocyclaceae; genus Azonexus. The sequence continues at coordinate 2,449,982 of NZ_CP075190.1, forward strand.
AGGAAGCAGCCGACCTGATGCGCCGGATCAAGGCCTTGTTCGACCCGGAAAACCGCCTCAACCCGGGCGTCATCCTCAACGACAATCCGCGCGCCCACCTCGAAAACCTCAAGCCGATGCCGGCCGCCGAAGACATCGTCGACCGCTGCATCGAATGCGGCTTCTGCGAACCGCTCTGCCCCTCGCACCGCCTGACGCTGAGCCCGCGCCAGCGCATCACCAGCGTGCGCGAACTGGCGCGGCGTGCTGCAGCGGGCGAACCGGCTGGCAGCGTCGGCGAGGACTACGCCTACATGGGCCTCGACACCTGCGCCGCCTGCGGCCTGTGCTCGACAGCCTGCCCGGTCGGCATCGACACCGGCGATCTGACCCGCCGCCTGCGCGGGCGTAAGCTTGGCGACACGGCGCGCGCCGTCAATGCCTGGACCGGGGAGCATTTCGGCACGCTGGCCAACGCCTCGCGCCTCGGCCTGAATGTCGGCCACGCCGTTTCCGGCGTCCTCGGCGACAACCTCCTCGGCCGCATTTCGGGCGGTGCCTGGAAAAAGAACATGCCGCACGCCGGGAAAGCCCCAGTGGCGCGCACCACGCAAGGCGACCCGGTCGTCTACTTCCCGACTTGCGGCGGCCGCATCTTTGGCCCATCAACGGCCGGTGAAGCTCAACTCGGCAACGTCATTCTCGACCTGCTGACCCGCGCTGGCTACGCGCCGATCCTGCCAGAAGGTTTCGACAGCCTGTGCTGCGGCCAGATGCTGGCCAGCAAGGGGATGGCCGAAGAAGCCGACGGTATGTCCAACACGCTGGAAGCGGCGCTTATGAAAGCCTCGCAGAACGGCAAATACCCGGTAATCATGGACGCCAGCACCTGCACCGTCCGCATGCAGAAACATCTCGCCGACCGCCTCAAACTCTACGACTTCCACGAATTCGCCGTCGATGCGCTGCTGCCGCGTCTGATGATCAGCAAGCAATCAGGCCCGGTTGCCCTGCACGTCAATTGCAGCGTGCGCAAGACCGGCTCCGACGCCAAGCTAAAAATCCTGCTCGCCGCCTGCGTCGAGCAGATCATCGAACCAGCCGGCGTGACCTGCTGCGGCTTTGCCGGTGACCGTGGTTTTGCTGTGCCAGAACTGAACCGCCACGCCCTGCGCCACATCCACAAGGATCTGCCGGCCAACTGCGCCTGCGGCGTCTCCACCAACCGCACCTGCGAAATCGGCCTGACTGCCGAAACCGGCATCAACTACCAGTCCATCGCCTATTTGCTCGAGAAATGCAGTCGACCGCAGCAAACATGTTGAGGATTTCCCTAACAGCGCAAACCCCGGCGAATTGCTAAGTTACGTCCGATCAAACAAATTCAAGGAGAGCACCCATGTACAAGAAGATTCTGGTCGCCATCGACGACAGCGCCACCTCCCGCGGCGCACTGGCCGAGGCGCTGCACATTGCCCGGACGAGCAAGGCCAAGCTTTACATCACCCACGTTGCCGACGAAACCGTGCTCAACCTGCATGGCCACGCCATGACCAACGCCGTCAATGTCGACGGTGCCGTCGCCAACCTGATCAAGGGCGGGCAAAAGCTGCTCGACGATGCCATGGCGTCGGTTACTGATGTCGATGCCGAAGCGCTGATGCTGGAAGCCAGCAACCGGCGCATTTCAGAAGTCATTTCCGACAAGGCCAAAGAACTCGGCGTCGACCTCATCGTCATCGGCCGTCACGGCCAGCGCGGCCTGGCCACGCTGATTCTTGGCTCGGTGGCCGAACAACTGGCCAAGATGGCCGATGCGTCGGTACTTTTGGTCAGAAAGCACTAAGCAGCCATCGCGGTACAAAACACTTTTATTCTGATTGCCAGCCTGTAGCGCAGAGGTCAGAATATCGAGAAAAACGAACAATACCGAAAAACTCGATCAGGAAACAGCTCATGCATCAAGCCTCACTGGACACCAGCAAGGACGAACCCCTTCGCGACGATATTCGCCTGCTTGGCCGCATCCTCGGCGATACAGTCCGTGAGCAGGAGGGCGAATCGGTGTTCGACATCGTCGAACGCGTCCGCCAGACTGCCGTGCGTTTTGCCCGCGACGGCGACCCGGCAGCCCGCAACGAACTCGCCGCCCTGCTCGACCCGCTGCCGCGCGACACCACCCAGGCCGTCGTCCGCGCCTTCAGCTACTTCCTGCAACTGGCCAACATTGCCGAGGACGAGCACCACATCCGCCGGCGGCGCGCCCACGACCTGGCCGGCTCGCCGCCGCGCGAAGGCAGTTTGATTTTTGCCCTGGATTCCCTGTCGACCGCAGCGGTCTCGCCGGAAGCCATCGCCGACTTCTTCGCCCATGCCGTCGTCGCCCCGGTGCTCACCGCCCACCCGACCGAAGTCCAGCGTCAGAGCCTGATCCGCAACCACCGCGACCTGGCCCGCCTGCTCGACCAGCGCGAACGCCTGCAGATGACGCCGGAAGAGGAAGCCGAGAACGATCTCGGCATCGCCAATTCCATCCTCACCCTGTGGCAGTCGCGCATGCTGCGCCCGGTACGCCTCAAGGTGCTCGACGAGGTCAAGAACGGCATCACCTACTTCAAGGAAACCTTCTTCACCGAACTGCCGCGCCTCTACATCCAGGCGACGCAGCAACTGCAAAAACGCTACCCCGACACCCATTGGGCGCTACCGCCCTTCTTCCGCGTCGGCAGCTGGATCGGCGGCGACCGCGACGGCAATCCGTTTGTTACTGCCGAGATCCTGCGTGAAGCCCTGCGCCTGCAATCGGCCGCGGCGCTCAATCACTATCTCGAAGAAATCCACGAACTGGGCGGCGAATTGCCACTCTCCGACCTGCTCGTTCAGGTCACGCCGGAACTGTTGGCGCTGGCCGAACACTCCACCGACCACTCGCCGCAACGCGCCGACGAGCCCTATCGCCGCGCCCTCTCCGGCATTTATGCCCGCCTCGCCGCGACCGCCCGCGTGCTCGACCATGTCGAGCCAGTGCGCCACGAAATAGGCCACGCCGATGCTTACGAAACGCCGGAAGCCCTGCGCGCCGACCTCAAGGTACTCAACAATTCGCTCAAGCTGAACGGCAGCGGCAACCTGGCGGGCGGCCGCCTGCGCCGGCTGCTGCGCGCAGTGCAGGTTTTCGGCTTCCACCTGGCGCCGATCGACCTGCGCCAGAACTCCGAAGTCCATGCCCGCAGCGTCGCCGAACTGCTGGCCGGGGCCGGTCGTTGCCCGGACTACGAAGCACTTTCCGAAATTGAGCGAATTTCCCTGTTGACCGTGGAAATCAGCACCCCGCGCCCGCTTTACTCGCCCTACCTGAGCTATTCGGAGGAAACGCAGGGCGAACTGGCCATTTTCTTCGCCGCCCGCGAACTGCGCCAGCGCTACGGCGCCGCCGCGCTGCCCAATTGCATCATCTCGAAGACCGACGGCGTTTCCGACCTGCTCGAACTCGCCCTGCTGCTCAAGGAATCCGGCCTGCTGCTGCCCGGCGCGCAGCCGAAGCTGGAAGTGAACATCATCCCGCTCTTCGAAACCATCGAAGACCTGCAGAAGAGCGCGGCAACGATGGCCGGCGTCTTCGCCATCCCGGCCTACCGCGAACTGATCGCCGGCCGTGGTGACGAGCACGAAGTCATGCTCGGCTACTCCGATTCCAACAAGGACGGCGGCTTCCTGACCTCGGGCTGGGAACTCTACAAGGCCGAAATCGAACTGGCCCAGGTCTTCAAGCAGCACGGCGTTCGCCTGCGCCTGTTCCACGGCCGTGGCGGCTCAGTTGGTCGCGGTGGCGGCCCGACCTATCACGCCATCCTGGCCCAGCCAGCCGGCGCGGTTTCCGGCCAGATCCGCCTGACCGAACAGGGCGAAGTCATTTCGACCAAATACGGCAACGCCGATACCGGCCGCCGCAACCTCGAAGTGCTGCTCGCCGCGACGCTCGAAGCCAGCCTGACCGACCATGAAAACAAGGTCGAGCCGGCCGAGCAGTTCCACGCCGTAATGGACGAGCTCTCGCTGCGCGCCTTCAACGCCTATCGCGGCCTGGTCTATGAAACGCCGGGCTTCACGACCTATTTCCGCCAATCGACGGTGGTTTCCGAAATCGCCCTGCTCAACATCGGGAGTCGCCCAGCCTCGCGCAAGGCCTCCGAGCGCATCGAAGATCTACGAGCCATCCCCTGGGTGTTCAGCTGGGCGCAATGCCGCCTGATGCTGCCCGGCTGGTACGGCTTCGGTGCTGCGGTCGACGGCTATCTGGAGGCCAATCCGCAAGGCCTGACTACGCTGCGCCGCATGGTCAAATCCTGGCCCTTCTTCCAGAGCCTGCTCTCCAACATGGACATGGTGCTGGCCAAGACCGACCTCGCCATCGCCTCGCGCTACGCCGAACTGGTCGCCGATGTTGAACTGCGCGAGCGCATCTTCAGCCAGATCAAGGCCGAATGGGCGCTGACCAGAAAGCACCTGCTGGCCATTCTCGAACAGGATGATTTCCTCGCCGACAACCCCATGCTCAAGCGCTCGCTACAACTGCGCTCGCCCTACATGGACCCGCTCAACCACCTGCAGGTCGAACTGCTCAAGCGTCACCGCGCTGGCGAAACCGACGAGCGCGTCGCCCGCGGCATCCACCTGTCGATCAATGGCGTCGCTTCCGGACTGCGCAACAGCGGGTAAAATCAGCGCATGCCTACCCCAATCAAACGCACAGTCTTTTTTGTCTCGGACGGTACCGGCCTGACAGTCGAAGCCCTCGGCCACAGCCTGATGACCCAGTTCGAGGATATCGAGTTCAAGCAGATCCGCATCCCCTTTCTCAAAACCGTTGAGAAAGCCCAGGAGGCGGTTGCGCGAATCAACGCCCAAGGCGAATCGGACGGCATGCGCCCGATCGTTTTCACGACACTGATCAATCCCGAATTGGCCAGCCTCGTCCATCAATCCGACGCCTTCTGCCTGTCCTACTTCGAGTCCTTCCTGGCCCCGCTGGAAGCTGAACTCGGCAAGAAGTCGAACCATACCGTCGGCCGCTCGCATGGCTCGGCCGAAAGCTCCGAGTACAAACACCGCATCGAGGCGATCAACTACACGCTGGCTCACGATGACGGAATCACCGACCGCGATCTGGCCGAGGCCGATGTCATTCTCGTTGCCGTATCACGCTGCGGCAAGACGCCGACCTCGCTTTATCTGGCTATGCAATTCGGCCTCAAGGCTGCCAACTTTCCCCTGATTCCCGAAGATTTCGACCGCGGCTGCCTGCCCAGCACGCTCGAAAAGCATCGCTCCAAGCTGTTCGGCCTGACCATTCAGCCCGAACGCCTCACCCAAATCCGCGAAGAACGCCGCGCCGGCAGCAAATACGCCTCGCTGGCCAATTGTCGCTACGAAATTGCCGAAGCCGAAAAGATGATGCGTCGCGAAGGAATCCGCTGGCTGGACTCGTCGACCAAGTCGATTGAGGAAATCTCGACGACCATCCTGCAGGAGCTGAAGCTGCGCTGACCGACTAAACAATCGGCAACAGTAAAAATGGCGCATCAATTGATGTGCCATTTTTTTGCTATTCAGGCCAAAAATAAAACCAATCAGTCCAGTTTTTCAAGATGGCAATAGACCATATGCGTCTTCCAATCGATCCCAGCCGACTTCTTTCAAGGCCAGGTTAAAAAGATCGGCCAGGCTGTCATACTGATAAATCCTGCAAAAAACAACGACCGTTTTTAACAAGGCATCCTTGTTTGGCAAAGAATGGGAATCAACACTTATTGCAGAAAGCATAAACCGCAAAATCCCAAAACGGAAAACAATTCCCAGGTAATTTTGATATGCCGACTGAGCACCAAATGGGAAACAATCCCTGAACATTTCATTCAGGACATAATGCTCGAGAAGATACGGGGTTTCTGCGAGAGCACTCGGCAGGTTTTTCAAACCCTTGCGGTAGGTTTCAACCAAAATTTCTGGATCAAGCAAACCCGTTTTCTGATCCGCACCCAATGCCTTGGCAATCGAATCCTGCATCACTTGGCGTGACGGCGACCTGGGTTGGGCTTTTCTTGTATTCCAGATGGTGTGGAACAGTTTTGCCTGAAAACCATAGTCGGGCTGAACCTTGGAGAGCATTTTGACCGCTTCTCCGCTCTCGATAACAAACAGGAAGTTTTCCAGCAGATTTGTTATTCCAGGAGGGCTCTCACCTTTAAGCACACGGTCCAGTTCGCGACAGAAGGCCCCGAGAACCACCAATCTCTCCCAGATTTCAAGGCCCTCCGTACGCATCAACTGAAAACAGAAAATGCGGATTTCATTCATTTCATCAACAGACATTCCCCATTTTTCATCGATCACGCTTAGTGCCTCGGGGCGGACCGATAATTCTCCCTCGACAAAATCAAAGGCGTCGGCTTGAAGCAAAGCCAGACGGGCTGCTTCCGGACATGAAAGCGTCAGGGTCTGCTCGATATTCCCTAAAAACTTGCGCGTAAATCGAGGGAAATTGAAGCAAGTATTGGAAAGTTTATCTTCACCAATATCGCGGTGAATGGCGCACAAATTCTCTTGCAGAAAAGGACAGTTGTTCGTGCACGGATCATTTATGGCACTTGCGTATTTTTCTTTGGTGGGAGATTGAGTTTGAATCCGGATGTTTTTTCCAAACAACTTTTTGAGTGCTGGCGGGTAGTATTTTTTGGGGTCGGTATAGGCCTCAAATGTTTTTTGATCGATGGAAATATCCCAGCCACTGCAGCAGGTATCTTCGCAGTCAGCCCCGATACATCGAAAATGACTGACATAGCGAGGGAAGAGTGCCGTAACTGAATCCGTTCGGTGCAATATGGACATAATCTATTCCGATTCGGTAATCGTCTATTTTCCAGTATTCAATGGCAAAACACTGTTCCTGACTACTTGTTGTTACTGAGCAGGCCCATCAGAACAGTTATCCGGGAGTCTTAGCCCAGCCGGCGCCGAACCATCTCGAACAGGCAAACTGCCGCAGCAGCAGCTACATTCAGCGACTCGACGGCACCCGGCATCGGTATCTTGATGCGTAGCCCGGCGGCTGCTATCAGTTCAGGGTGGACACCCTGCCCTTCGGCCCCAAACACCCAGGCTATCGGCCCATCCAGTTTGGCGCCATAAAGCGAAGTGGCATCGTCCAGACAGGTGACCGCCGTAGTGCCTTCGTAGCTGGCCATGAAACCAGCCAGATCGCACTCTTCATGGATAGCCAGCGCGAAGTGCGCACCCTGCCCGGCGCGCAGAACCTTGGGTGACCAGGGCGAAGCGCAGCCCGGCGACAGCAATGCCTGCTTGATGCCAGCCGCCGCCGCCGTGCGCAGCAACGTACCGACATTGCCGGGATCCTGCACCCCGTCTATCAAAATTGCGTCTTTTTTCCGGTTGACCGTGGCATTTGCATGCGGCGTCTTGATCAGCGCCAGCAAACCGCTCGGCGTATCAACCAGGCCGAGGTCACGCATCAGGCTATCGGCCAGAACGACCGTTTCCCGGCCTTCGACAAACCCGGCCACTTCGCCGCCAGCCGGCGCCGATTCGGCAACGATCAAGGTGTCCACCGGCCCAAATGCGGCCTCGTAAGCCTCGACCAGATGCACACCATCAAGCAGCGTTTGCCCGGTTTTTCGGCGCTCGCGCCCGGACTCGGCCAGCCGCTTGAGCAACTTGAAAAACGGGTTGTCGCGCGACTGGATCAGCTTCATAGCAGGGAAAGCTGCTTCGCCACCGGGCCAAAACTTCGGCGATGCACCGGCGAGGCGCCATGCTCTTCAAGCGCCTGAAAGTGCGCCGCCGTCGGATAGCCCATGTGCCGGTCAAAACCGTACATCGGATATTGCGCGTGCAGGGTCAGCATTTCGGCATCGCGCACGGTCTTGGCAAGAATTGACGCGGCGGCAATCGAAGCGATCTTGCCATCGCCCTTGACCACCGCCTCGCAGGGAATATTGAGCTCCGGGCAACGATTGCCGTCAACCATGGCGCCAGTCGGCAGGACGGCCAGTCCGGCGACGGCGCGCTGCATGGCCAGCATCGTGGCGTGCAGGATATTCAGGCGGTCGATCTCTTCAACCGAAGCCGATGCCACGGCCCAGGCCACGGCCCGTTCGCGGATCAGCACAGCCAGCGCATCGCGCTTCTTTTCACTGAGTTTTTTCGAGTCGTTGAGACCGGGAATTGGCCGCAGAGGATCGAGAATGACGGCCGCCGCGACGACTGTACCGGCCAGTGGACCACGCCCGGCCTCGTCGATACCGCAGACGAGGCCTTCCGGAACGATCAGTTCAGGCATTCAATGACCGCGTTGGCGGCCTTTTCCGCCGTGTTCTGACGTAGCTGCAAATGAATGTCGGTAAATGCCTCTTCAACCGCCGCGGCATTTTCCTTGTCCTCATATAGCTTGAGCAGCGCCTCAGCCAAATTTTCCGGTGTCGCTTCGTCCTGCAGGATTTCCGGCACGACATAACGCCCGGCCAGCACGTTGGGCAGCCCGACGTACGGCTGATAGGCCATGCGCTTCATAAGCCAGTAGGAAAATTTGGCGATCTTGTAGGTAATGACCATCGGCCGCTTGATCAGCGCCGCCTCAAGCGTCGCCGTACCACTGGCAACCAGCGATACATCGGCGGCCCCCAGCGCATCCTGGGCGTGGCCAAAAAGCAGCCTGAAAGGCACCTCACCGGCCTGCTGGCGATAAATCGCCGCTTCAAACTGGAGGCGTGTCTCACGGGTCGCCAGCGGCACGACAAAAATCGCGTTGGGCAAACGCTCGACTATCAATTGGGCAGTCTGCACGAAGGTATCGGCCATCATCGCCAATTCGCCCTGACGGCTCCCCGGCAACATGCCGAAAATCGGGTAATCGCGCGGCAACTCCAGCTTTTCGCGCACCGCCTGCTTGCTGGTCTGCAGCGGAATGATGTCAGCCAGCGGATGCCCGACATAGGTCACCGGAATATGCTCTTTTTCGTAGAGCGGCGGTTCCATTGGGAACAGCGCCAGCACACGATTGACAGCACGGGCAATTTTCTTGATACGCCCACCTCGCCAAGCCCAGATCGACGGGCTGACGTAATGGATGGTCTTGACGCCAGCCGACTTGAGGCTGGTTTCCAGCCCAAGATTGAAATCCGGCGCATCGATACCAATGAAGATATCGGGCTTGATATCGAGCAGGCGCTTTTTCAGCTGGCGGCGAATACCGGAAATCTCCCGGTAGTTTTTCAGGGCATCGACGTAACCCATGACCGACAACTTCTCCATCGGCCACCAGGCTTCGAAACCTTGCGATTCCATGCGCGGCCCACCGATGCCAAAAAAAACGGCATCCGGCAAACGCTCTTTCAGGGCGGCAATGAGGTGGCTGGCCAGGAGATCCCCGGAAGGCTCCCCTGCCACCATTGCAATACGTACGGCGCGGCCCATATCAGCGAATGATGCCTCGCTTGGAAACTTCCAGGAAGTCCACAAGACGCTGCAGATCCGGTTGCGTCCTGGCATCCTCGATCAGCTTGCTCTTGGCCTCTTCGAGCAACAGCCCGGACTTGTAGAGCGTACGGTAGGCACGCTTGAGCGAGGTGATCGAATCCGCCGAGAAGCCGCGACGTTTCAGGCCTTCGACGTTGATACCGTAAGGTGTCGCCGTGTTCCCGGCCGCCATCAGATAAGGCGGCACATCCTGCAGGATCACCGTACTGACGGCCGTCATCACATGCGCACCAATACGGCAGAATTGATGGACCCCGGTGAAACCGCCAAGAATTGCCCAGTCATCGACCACCACATGGCCAGCAAGCGACGCGTTGTTGGCGAAAGTGACCTTGTTGCCAACCTGGCAATCGTGCGCAATATGCACGTAGGCCATAATCCAGTTGTCGTCACCCAGTCTGGTGACCCCGGCATCCTGAACGGTACCCAGATTGAAGGTGCAGAATTCGCGGATGACGTTGCGGTCGCCGATCTCGAGACGAGTTGGCTCACCAGCGTACTTCTTGTCCTGCGGCACTTCGCCGAGCGAACAGAACTGGAAAATACGGTTGTCACGACCGATGCGGGTATGACCACGAATCACGGTATGCGGACCGATGACAGTGTTGTCACCGATCTCGACATCCGGACCGATAATCGAATACGGACCGATCTCGACATTGGCGCCGATCTTGGCGCCCGGATCGACAATAGCAGTCGAATGGATCATTTTAGAGCTTCCGCTGGGCGCACATCAGGCGTGCTTCTGCTGCCAATTGGCCATCAACGCGCGCCTCGCCCTTGAACTTCCATACCCCGCGCATGTGGCGCTCGATCTCGACGTGCAGATGCAACTGGTCCCCAGGCAACACCGGCTTCTTGAAGCGAGCCTCGTCAATGCCGGCAAAGTAGAAAACCGTATCGGCCGAGGGCTTTTCGGACATCGACTTGAACGACAAAATGCCTGCCGCCTGCGCCAGCGCTTCCATGATCAGCACCCCTGGCATCACCGGATGATGGGGAAAATGGCCCATGAAAAATGGCTCGTTGATCGTTACATTCTTGTAGGCATGGATGGACTTGCCCAATTCAATCTCGACAACGCGGTCGACCAGCAGGAACGGGTAGCGGTGCGGCAGGTGCTCCATGATTGCTTGAATATCCATTTAATCAACCCCTTGTATAATTTTATTTAAGTTTTTTCTCAAGTTCAGCCACACGGTCTGCGAGCTTGGCAAGCCGACGAATATGCGATGCATTACGCAACCAATCCTCATGCGTATCGAGCGGCTGAACGCTCGTGTAAATACCGGGCTTCATAATGCTCTTCATGACAGTCGAGCCGCCGGAAATCGTCGTATCGCCAACGATATTGAGGTGCCCGGAAATCATGCCGGCACCGCCGACAATGCAGTGCTCACCAAAAACGGTACTACCGGCAACGCCAGTACATCCAGCCAGCACGCTGTTAGCGCCGATCCGGCAGTTGTGTCCGACATGAACCAGATTGTCGATCTTGCAACCATCACCAACCACCGTGTCTTCCAGAGCACCACGGTCAACCGTCGTATTGGCCCCGATTTCGACATCGTTACCAATCACCACCCCGCCGATCTGCGGAATTTTTACCCAGGACTGCCCATCCGGTGCAAAGCCAAATCCATCGGCGCCGATCACCGCGCCGGAATGCAATATGCACCCATGCCCGATGCGACATCCGTAATAAACAACAACGTTGGGATAAAGCACCGACCCATCGCCGATGCAGACACTATCGCCAATCACGCAGCCGGCATGAATAGCCACGTTTTCGCCCAAAGTCACCCCGTGCCCGATAACCACGTTCGGGCCGATGGCTACACTAGCGGGAACCGCAGACTCAAGCACGGCACTCGCGTGAACACCGTTGAAGCCGACAGACTGTGGATTGAGCAGAGCGGTAACCCGAGCGTAGTAAGCATACGGATTGCCAGTGACAATGCGCGCCCCGGAAAACTCGTCAGCAGCATCCTGGCGCAAAATAACTGCGGATGCCTTGCAGGTCGCTAGCTGGCTCCGGAATTTCGGATTGGCCAGAAAAGTAATCTCGCCTTCAGCGGCAGAGACCAGCGGCGCTACACGTGAAACGCGCGTTTGCGGGTCTCCAAGCACATCGCCGCCCAATTGGGCGGCGATGTCGGCAAGAGTATAAGAAGTCTCACCCAAACCAGCCATATTACTTGCCTTCCGACAGAGCCTTGATCACGCGTTCCGTGATATCGAGACGGGGGCTGACCCAAACGACATCCTGCAAAATGAGGTCATACTTCTCGTTCTCGGCAATCTGCTTGATGGCCTTGTTGGCCTTCTCGATAACCGCCGCATTTTCTTCGTTCTGGCGCAGATTCAGGTCCTCGCGGAACTCACGCTGGCGACGCTGGAACTCGCGCGAAATCTCGCCGAATTCCTTTTCCTTCGTCCGGCGTTCACTTTCCGCCATGGTCACAGAATTCTTTTCCAGATTTTCCTGCAGGCCCTGCAACTGCTTGGCCATGCGCTGAAGATCCTGATCGCGCTTGGCAAATTCACCTTCCAGCTTCTTGGCAGCCTTCTGGGCAGCCGGCGCGTCACGGAAAATGCGCTGCGTGTTGACGTAACCGACCTTCAACTCGGAAGCGACCGCACCGGTGACGAACAATGCAGACATTAAGGATGCGAGAACTACAGACTTGATTTTCAACTTGACACTCCTGAATTAGAACGTGGTGCCCATCTGGAACTGGAACGATTCGGACTTATCGGTTTCTTGCTTGTTAAGCGGCCGACCGAAGCTGAATTTTAGCGGACCAATCGGAGAAATCCACGAAGCCGACAACCCCGTTGAGTAACGAAGACCACTGGAAGACTGAGCGGAATCATTCCCATAAACCTGGCCGGCATCAAAGAACCATCCCATCCGGAAGCTTTTTTCCATGCCGGGGATACCCCACAGCAACTCGGCATTGCCAATTACACGGCGATTTCCGCCGATACGGTAATCAGTGCCGGTGCTGACATCCCGGGTAATCGGGCCAAGACTTGAAGCCTTGTAGCCACGAACTGACCCAATACCGCCCGCATAGAAATTCTTGAAGAAGGGCAGGCCGGAATCGCCGTATCCCTCGGCATAACCCACTTCGCCATTCAACATCAAAGTAAACCTTGAAGAGAGCGGGACAAAATGCTGCAACTGGTAGCTGGCGCGGTAATAGGTCAGATCGCCACCTGGCAGCGCAACTTCAAGCGATGCTTTTTGGAAAGTCCCGCGCGTTGGGAAGAAGTAGCTATCCTTGCCATCGCTGGACCAACTCAGGGTAAGCGGAATGGAAAGATTGGTCGCGCCAAATTTGGTTACATAATCCTTGTAATAAACCGGACTGGTGTCATAGGTCGCGATCGTCGTCGAATCGACGCCAAGGCCAAAGCCCAGCGATTCCTTCTCGCCGATCGGAAAGCCGAACCGAAGGCCACCGCCATAAGACGACGAGCTGTAGGCAGCAATCGCCGTAGTCGTCGTGTTAACTGTTCGCTGATAGAGATCGAACCCCTGGCTAACACCATCCTGCGTGAAATACGGATTGGTGTAGGAAAATACATAGGTCCGGTAGGTCTTGGCAGAGTTCACCTGGATGGCAACGTTGTTGCCACTACCCATGAAGTTGTTTTGTGCGATCGAACCGGACAGGATGATCTTGTCCGTACTGGAGGTACCAAGACCGAGCATCAGGTTTCCGGTCGGCTTCTCGGTCACATTGACGTTCACGTCCAACTGATCCGCAGTACCAGGCACCGCTGGCGTCTCGATAGCGACGTCACCAAAGAAGCCCAAGCGGTCAAGCCGCTGCTTGGAGCCTGTCACTTTGTCTGCGTCGTACCAGCCGCCTTCCATCTGGCGCATTTCACGGCGAATGACCTCGTCGCGCGTCTTGGTGTTACCCGTCACGTTGACCCGGCGCACATAAACCCGCTTGCCCGGATCGACGAAAATGGTGAAGGCAACCTTGCGCTTCTCCTTGTCAATTTCCGGTGCCGCATTGACGTTGGCAAAGGCATAGCCTTCCTTGCCAAGACGGTCGCTGATAGCCTTGGTCGTGTCGTTCAGCTTTTCACGGGAAAACACGTCACCCGGCTTGATGGTGACCAGCTTTTTCAACTCATCTTCGGGAATCGAGAAATCACCGGCCATTTTGACCGATGACACCTGGAAACGCTCCCCTTCGACAATATTGGCGGTGATGTAGACATCCTGCTTGTCCGGAGAAATCGAAACCTGCGTCGACTCGACGGCAAATTCCAAGTAACCCTGATTCATGTAGAAGGACTTCAGCTTTTCCAAATCAGCCGACAATTTCTGCCGGGAATACTGATCGTTCTTGGTATACCAGGTTAACAAACCGGGCGTCGTCAGTTCGAACTGACTGAGCAACTCTTTTTCGGAGAAGGCCTTGGCACCAACCAGATTGATCTGCTTGATCTTGGCGGCCACACCTTCTTCGATCTTGAAATTAATGCCGACACGATTCCGCTCGAGCGGCGTCACGGTCGTCGTGATATTGGCGGCATACTTGCCCCGCGTCAGATACTGGCGTTTGAGTTCTTGCTCGGCCTTTTCCAGCAAGGCTCGGTCGAAGATGCGCCCGTCGGCAATTCCCGTCTCCTTGAGCGCCTTGACGATGACGTCCTTGTCGAATTCCTTGAGGCCAACAAAATTGATGGTCGCAATGGCTGGCCGCTCCTGGACGACAACGACCATGACGTCCTTCTCGACCTCGATCCGCACATCCTTGAAGAAGCCGGTGGCGAATAGCGCCTTGATCGACTGAGCTGCCTTTTCGTCAGTCAAAGTTTCGCCAACCTTGACCGGCAGATAGCCAAAGACCGTACCGGCTTCGGTGCGCTGAATACCTTCGACCCGAATGTCCTTGACCGCAAAAGGTTCGAAAGCCAGCGCGGGTGTCGAAAAGATGCCAGCAATCAGGATGGACAACAGGGATTTTTTCATCGTTCAGCCGTTAAACAGGCGAGTCAAGTCATTAAAAAAGGCGAAAGCCATCAAGGCGAACAGAATGGACATGCCTACTTGCTGCCCAATTTCCATGGCACGCTCCGAAAGCGGCCTACGCATGACGACTTCGATCGCATGATACAACAAATGGCCACCATCCAGCACCGGTATGGGTAGCAGATTCAACACCCCCAGGCTGATACTGACCAGCGCCATAAACTTGAGGTAATAATCAAGCCCAAGACGCGCCGATTGGCCAGCATAGTCGGCAATGGTCACCGGCCCCGAGAGGTTTCTCCATGAAACCTCACCGGTCAGCATCTTGCCCATCATGACCAGGCTGAATATTGACTTGTCCCATGTTTCTTCAAGCGCCTTGCCTGCGGCCTCAAAGACGCCGTAACTGATGAAGGTTCTCACTTCACGATGAGGTTTCGGGCCGTCGGCGACCGCTACGCCAATCTTCCCAACCGTCTGTCCACGCTCCGAAACTGCCTCGGGAACCAAGTCGACCGCAACAATCTGGCCCTGACGCTCCACTTCGAGATGGATGGATTTTGTCGCCGAGTCGCGAATGATTGCGACCAGTTCGTACCAGGAGGCAACATCCTTTCCGGCAATCGACAGTATCCGGTCGCCAGGTAACAAGCCAACCCGGTCGGCGACACCATTGGCGACGACTTTACCGATCACCGCCGGCAGATCCGGCCGATAGAAGCGAATACCCAGACGCTCCAGCGCATCACCTTCCCACCCCTGCTCACCAGCAGCAGCCAAATAGAGATGACGGACAGCTATTTCTTCGCGCTCGTTGATCACTTCAAGCGCTACACTTTCGTGATCAACCGCTTTTTGCAAGAGCATCCAGCGCAGGTCGTTCCAGGTTGCCACCGGCTGACCATCAACTGTCCTGACCTGCTCGCCGTTCCCGATGACAGCCATCGCTGCAGGCGTACCAACAGGTGGAGTACCAAGCACAGGCAGCAATTCCTCGCTGCCATGCATGAATACAGCCCAATAGATCAGGATTGCCAGCGCAAAATTGGCCAGCGGCCCGGCTGCGACGATGATGCTGCGCTTGCCAACCCCTTGGCGATTGAAGGCGCGATGAACCTCTTCTTCCGCAACCTTGCCTTCACGCTCGTCGAGCATTTTTACGTAGCCACCCAGCGGGAAAATACTGATCGCCCATTCGGTCTGATCTTTCCCCAGCTGTTTTTTCCACAGCATGCGCCCGAAGCCAACGGAAAAACGCAGCACTTTGACACCACATAGCCTTGCTGCCAGATAGTGCCCAAATTCATGTACGACAATCAGGACGCCGAGGACTACTAAAAAGGCAGCGAGGTAAAACGGGATGTTATTCACGCGAAACGACGTTCCCGAACCAATTTGTGCGCTAACTGACGCGCCTCGGCGTCGGCCGCCAGCACATCGGCCAGACTGCCTTCCGGGCCTGCCGGCAAAACTTGCAGAACCGCTTCGTCGAGCCGCGCAATACCTAGAAATGGCAAAGCTCCATCGAGGAAAGCCGCGACTGCGACTTCGTTGGCGGCGTTCAGAATGGCAGGTGCTGTGCCGCCTTCGCGGAGTACGTCATAGGCCAGTTGCAGACAACGGAATCGTTCGAAATCGGGCGCCACAAAATCCAGACGGGCAATCTTGAACAGGTCCAGCGGCTCGACCCCGGCGGCAATGCGCTCGGGCCAAGCCATGGCGTAAGCAATGGGCGTCCGCATGTCAGGGTTGCCCATTTGCGCCAGGACAGAACCGTCAACATACTGGACGGCGGAATGAATCACGCTTTGCGGATGGACAACGACCTGAATCATTTCCGGCGGCGCATCAAACAGCCAGCGCGCTTCGATGACCTCCAGCCCCTTGTTCATCATGGTCGCCGAATCGACAGAAATCTTGCGCCCCATCACCCAGTTTGGATGGGCGCAGGCCTGATCCGGGGTCACGTTCGCCAGATCGGCTAAGGGCGTGTTGCGGAACGGGCCGCCGGAAGCAGTCAGCAGGATTTTCTGGACGCCGCATTGCGTCAGCCCCCGCGCAAAATCACCAGGCAGTGACTGAAAAATCGCATTGTGTTCGCTATCGACAGGGAGCAGCGACGCACCATGCTCACGCACCGCGTGCATGAACAACTCGCCGGCCATGACCAGCACTTCCTTGTTAGCCAGCATGACCTTTTTGCCAGCGCGTGCGGCGGCGAGCGTTGGCTCCAGGCCGGCGGCACCGACGATAGCTGCCATCACGGCATCGACTTCCGGCAAGGACGACAATTCAACGAGCGATTCGACGCCGTGACGGATTTCCGTATCGAGGCCGGCGGCACGGCAACGCTCAGCGAGCTGGGCCGCCAGCGCGACATCGCGCAACACGGCAAAACGCGGACGAAACTCGATGCACTGCTCGAATAGCTTTTCAAGCTGACTATGCGCGCAAAGCGCAAAAGCCCGATAGCGATCAGGATGACACCGGACCACATCCAGCGTGCTGACGCCAATCGAGCCGGTCGAACCGAGTACGGTGATGTTCTGCAAGGTCGCGCTCACCGGGCTGCGAACAAGAGCCAGACAAGGGCGACGACGGGCAGTGTCGAGGTCAGGCTGTCAATGCGATCAAGCACGCCACCATGGCCGGGAAGAATGTTGCTGCTGTCCTTGATGCCGGCCTTACGCTTGAGTAGTGACTCGTAGAGGTCGCCAACGATGCTGACAGCCGTCACACCAACCAGCGCAGCGATCCACAGCGGCAAGGACATGAACTCCAATCCAAACAACTGGCGAACAACCAAGCCGTAAATAACCACGCCAACGCCGGCGCCTATGGCGCCCTCCCAGGTCTTGCCCGGGCTGATCGTCGGCGCCAGCTTGTGCTTGCCGAAAGCTTTTCCGGAAAAATAGGCGGCGATATCAGCCATCCAGACGACGGCAAAAATACCAAGCAGCGCACCGGCGCCAAGCATCCGCAACTGAACCATGGCCAACCAGGTCGGCAACAGGACCACGGCCCCGACCAGAAGGCCGGAAAAACCGCCAAGCGGCCACTTGTTTTTCAGCCAAAGTGGTATCACCAAACACCAGAAAGCTGCAGCCACTGCATAAGCAATCAGCACCCAGGGCTGTGAAGGTGCAGAAAGTTCGCCGGCACCGATTGCATCCGGAACAACCGCCGAGAGTAGCGCGCAAAGCAGGGTTGTCGTGACGCCAAGGATGATGCGGCGGCTACTCGGCCAGCCGAGTAGCGCCCCCCATTCCCAAGCTGCGATGCCAATGAAGCCGGCGACCAGCAAGGCCCAGCCGGCCTGCGATGAATAAAACAGACTGGGCAACAGCAACGCCATCAGGACCAGCGCCGTGATAACGCGTGTTTTAAGCATTCGGTTTTTCCACCAGTTGTTCGCTGGTTCGGCCAAAGCGACGTTCGCGCTGTTGAAACGACGTGATCGCCTTGTCAAACTCCGCCGTGTCGAAATCAGGCCAGAGAATAGGTGTGAAATAGAGTTCGGTATAGGCCAGTTGCCAGAGCAGGAAATTACTGATCCGCTCCTCGCCGCCGGTGCGAATGAACAAATCGGGTTCCGGCGCAAAACTCATCGACAAATGCGGTTCGAGATCACTCTCCTGCCAGCCGTCGCGCTTTTCGGGCTGGGTGGCCAGCATTTGATTGGTCGCCTGCATGATGTCCCAGCGCCCGCCGTAGTTGGCGGCGATGGTCAGGTCGAGACGGGTATTGCCGGCAGTCCTCGCCTCGGCCTGGCGAATCAGTTCCTGCAGACGGGGCTCGAAACGCGACAAGTCGCCGATGATGCGCAGGCGAACACCATTGCGGTCCAGCTTGTCGACTTCCTGCTCCAGTGCCTTGACGAAGAGCTGCATGAGCAGCGACACCTCGTCCTGCGGTCGACGCCAATTTTCGGACGAAAACGCAAAGAGGGTCAGGTACTGGATGCCGCGCTCAAGGCAGGCGCGAACCATTTCGCGAACCAGTTCGACACCTTTGACATGACCGGCGACTCGCGGCAGGAAGCGTTTCTTCGCCCAGCGGCCGTTGCCATCCATGATGACGGCGACGTGCCGGGGCACGACCGCCGCTGGCGGAACCTGTCGTGTTGAACTTGAAAAGAGGGCCATGCAGCCGGGAACCCGAACGGAACCGGCTTAAACCTGCATGAGCTCGGCCTCTTTGGCGGCGAGCATCTTGTCGACTTCGACGATATAGCGATCGGTCAGCTTCTGAACGTCGTCCTGAGCCTTGCGCTCGTCATCTTCCGGAATTTCGCCCTTCTTCAGCGCATCCTTCAGATGGGTATTCGCATCGCGACGCAGATTGCGAATGGCCACCTTGACACCCTCACCTTCGGTCTTGACGATCTTGATCATTTCCTTGCGACGCTCTTCAGTCAGGGCCGGCATCGGCACACGAATGAGGTCGCCCTGCGAAGCCGGATTCAGGCCGAGATCGCAATCGCGAATGGCCTTTTCGACCTTTTGCAGCATGGCCTTTTCCCAAGGCTGAACACCGATGGTCCGGGCGTCGACCAGCGTAATGTTGGCCACCTGATTCACCGGCACCATGGAGCCGTAGTAATCGACCTGGACGTGATCGAGCAAGCCGGTATGGGCGCGGCCGGTGCGAATTTTCTGGAGATCAAGTCGCAGTGCTTCCAGCGACTTCTGCATCTTGGCTTCAGCAGTTTTCTTGAGTTCAGGAATCATTTATTAGTCTCCCTCAGCAATAGACCAGCGTACCTTCATCTTCGCCGCAGACCACGCGCTTCAGCGCGCCGGTCTTGAAGATGGAAAACACGTTGATCGGCAATTTTTGATCACGACATAACGCGAAAGCAGTCGCGTCCATGACTGCCAGATTCTTGGAGATCGCTTCGTTGAAGCTGATCTTGTCGTAACGGGTCGCCAGCGGATCCTTCTTGGGATCGGCCGAGTAAATACCATCGACCTTGGTCGCCTTGAGGACGATTTCAGCGCCGATTTCCGAGCCGCGCAATGCTGCAGCGGTATCGGTGGTAAAGAAGGGGTTGCCGGTACCGGCACCAAAGATGACGATCTTGCCTTCTTCAAGGTAGCGGATGGCCTTGCCGCGGATATACGGCTCGACAACCTGCTCGATATTCAGCGCCGACTGCACGCGGGCATTGAGGCCACACTGGCGGAAGGCATCGGACAGCGCCATGGCATTCATCACCGTGGCCAGCATACCCATGTAATCCGCAGTGGCGCGATCCATCCCGGTGGCCGTACCGGCCATGCCGCGGAAGATGTTGCCACCGCCGATCACGACGCCGATTTCCACGCCCATGTCAGCGACCGCCTTGATCTCTCCGCAGATACCCGCGATGGTCTGCGGGTTGATGCCGTAGGCGTCATTGCCCATGAGGGCCTCGCCGGAGAGTTTCAGGAGAATTCGCTTGTACTTGGATGCAGACATCGGCGTTCCTTTCAATTACTTCTTGGCAGCAGCGGCAGCAGCCTGGGCAGCGACTTCAGCAGCGAAGTCGTCAACCTTCTTCTCGATACCTTCGCCGACCACGAACAGAGCGAAGCCGGCGACGGAAGCGCCCTTGGCTTTCAGCAGTTGCTCGATGGTTTGCTTGCCATCAGCGGCCTTGACGAAGACTTGCGCCAGCAGGGTAACGTCCTTCAGATACTTCTGAACGGTACCGTCGGCAATCTTCTCCAGCATGGCTTCCGGCTTGTTGTCGGCGCGGGCCTTTTCGATGGCGATACGACGCTCAGTGTCCAGAAGTTCCTGGGAAACCCCCGATGCATCCAGTGCCTTCGGCTTGGAGGCAGCGATATGCATCGCCAGATCCTTGGCCAGTTGTTCGTCACCGCCAACCACGTCGATCACGACGCCAACCTTGGCGCCACCGTGGATGTAGGAAACCAGCTTGCCCTTGGCTTCGAAACGGGCGAAGCGGCGGATCGACATGTTCTCGCCGATTTTGCCGACCAGAGCGGAACGCGTCGAATCGACAGTGCCCTCGCCCATCGGCAGCGCGGACAGCGCAGCGACGTCGGCCGGGTTCTTGTCAGCAACCAGCTTGGCTGAGCCATTGGCCAGCGCGATGAATTCGTCGTTCTTGGCAACGAAGTCGGTTTCGCTATTAACTTCGATGATTGCACCGAGCTTGCCGTCGGCCGAAATGCTGACGGCGACGATGCCTTCAGCGGCGACGCGGGTCGCGGCCTTGGAGGCCTTGTTGCCGAGCTTGACGCGAAGGATCTCTTCAGCCTTGGCCATGTCACCATCGGCTTCGGTCAAGGCCTTCTTGCATTCCATCATGGGTGCGTCGGTCTTGCCGCGCAGTTCTGCCACCATGCCTGCGGTAATTGCCGCCATATTATTTCTCCTGAGCTTTTAAAACAGGCGGAGCTTAGCGCTCCGCCGTTACAACTTTATTCAGCAGCGTCGACCACTTCGACGAACTCGTCATCGCCACCGGCGCTAACGATTTCCTGCATGACCTGATTGCGACCTTCGAGGATGGCATCAGCCACGCCGCGGGCGTAGAGCTGAATGGCGCGGGAAGAGTCGTCGTTACCCGGGATGACGTAAGCAACGCCGTCCGGGGAGTGGTTGGTATCGACCACGCCGATGACCGGAATGCCGAGCTTTTCGGCTTCGGTGATGGCGATCTTGTGGTAGCCGACATCGATGACGAAGATGGCGTCCGGCAGGCCGGCCATTTCCTTGATGCCGCCGATGGACTTCTGGAGTTTTTCCAGTTCGCGACGGAAGGTCAGCGCTTCCTTCTTCGGCATCTTTTCCAGTTCGCCGGCTTCAACGGCGACTTCCATGTCCTTCAGACGCTTGATCGACGTCTTGACGGTCTTGAAGTTGGTCAGCATGCCACCCAGCCAGCGCTGGTCGACGAACGGGGATTTGGCGCGCTGCGCTTCTTCACCGATGATTTCGCGAGCCTGACGCTTGGTGCCGACAAACATGACGGAACCGCGATTGGCCGACAGCTTCTTCACGAATGCCATGGCTTCGTTGTACTTGGCCAGGGTCTTTTCGAGGTTGACGATGTGAATCTTGTTGCGGGCGCCGAAGATATACGGGGCCATCTTGGGGGACCAGAAACGGGTTTGGTGACCGAAGTGGACACCGGCTTCCAGCATTTCGCGCATGGTAACGGACATTGTAAAACTCCTTAAGGGTTGTACCTCCACCCGCCTGAAACGCCCACCATTATTGAATTCTGGCAGACACCCTTAATCGGCGGATGTGTGGATTTTGGTTGCCTGCACCGTGCAGACCACCGTTTTTTCAGCCATAACGGCTAAGAAAAACCCGCGGATTATAGCAGCAGAACAGGCTTTCCGGAAGATCAATAACCATTCTGCTTGAGCGCCAGCAACTGCAGCATGCGCTCCAGATAAGGTTGCCAGTCGGGCATCTGCAAGCCGAAGTCGGTTTCGAGGCGGGTGCAGTCGAGACGCGAGTTGGCCGGGCGCCGGGCCGGCGTCGGATACTGTGCCGTCGCGATGGCGCGAATTGCTTCCGGCTTCAGGCGCAGATCGAAGCCCGGCATCTGCCCGGCCAGCCCGACGATGGTTCGGGCAAACTCGCACCAGCTGACCGGTCGTGCCGCGGCCAGATGGTAGATTTCATTTTTGGCCATTTTTTCCGGTTGACCGTGGCGAACCATGGCCAGCACCACCCCGGTCACCGTCGCGATCAGCGCCGCCGGGGTCGGCGAACCGATCTGGTCATCGACGACATTGAGGCTGTCCTTTTCCCGCGCCAGACGCAGGATGGTCTTGACGAAATTGCCGCCGCGCGCGCCAAACACCCAACTGGTACGAAAGATCAGCGACCGGCCGCCGGCGGCGCGAATCGCTTCCTCACCGGCCAGCTTGGTCCGCCCGTAAACACTCTGCGGCGCCGTCGGATCGGTTTCGACATAAGACGTGGTCTTGCTGCCGTCGTAGACGTAGTCGGTCGAGTAATGGACGAGCAAGGCGCCGAGTGCGGCAGCCTCTTCGGCCAGAATACCGGGAGCCTCGGCATTGATCCGGTGCGCCAGTTCGGGTTCGGACTCGGCCTTGTCTACAGCCGTGTAGGCCGTTGCGTTGACGATGACCGAGGGCCGCAGCTGACGAACAACGGAACGAATCTGCTCCGCATCGGCCAAATCGCATTGAGACCGGCCACAAGCCACCACCGGCCCGTGCGGCGCCAGCGAACGTTGGAGTTGCCAGCCAACCTGGCCATCCTTGCCGAGCAGAAGAATTGTCATCGAAAAATTCGCAAGTCGAAGAGCGCGAGTATGCCACTTTGGCCGCTCCCGGCTTTGCGAAACCCGCCCCATCATTTATCCTAGTCCTTTACCAACGCACCACAGAACAGCCGCCATGAGCATCAGCATCAAGACCCCGGACGAAATCGAAAAAATGAGAATTGCCGGGCGTCTGGCCGGAGAAGTCCTCGACTACATCGCGCCCTACGTCAAGGTCGGCGTCACCACGGAAGAACTCGACAAGCTCTGCCACGACTACATGGTCGATGTGCAGGGCTGCATTCCCGCCCCGCTCAACTACGCGCCGTCGGGCTACAACCCCTACCCCAAATCGATCTGCACCTCGGTCAATCAGCAGGTCTGCCATGGTGTTCCCGGTGAGCGCGTGCTGAAGAACGGCGACATCATCAATCTCGACATCACGACGATCAAGGATGGCTACCACGGCGACACCAGCCGGATGTTCATCGTCGGCGAAGGTTCGATCCAGGCCAAGCGCCTGTGCGAAATCACCTTCGAATGCATGTGGCTGGGCATCTCGGTTATCAAGCCGGGCGCCCACCTCGGCGATATCGGCGCGATCATCCAGAAATATGCCGAAAAGAATGGCTGCTCGGTCGTCCGCGAGTTTTGCGGCCATGGTATCGGTGCCAAATTTCATGAAGATCCACAGGTTTTGCACTACGGCAAGGGCGGTACCGGGCCGAAGCTCGAACCGGGCATGATTTTCACCGTCGAGCCGATGATCAACGCCGGCAAGGCCGCCATCCGTGAAATGGCCGACGGCTGGACCATCGTTACCAAGGACCGCAGCCTCTCGGCGCAGTGGGAACACACCGTGCTGGTCACCGAGACCGGCTACGAAATCATGACGCTTTCTGCCGGCGGCCGCGCCAAACCTGACTGGATCAACTGATGGGCTGCGATGTCGCCGCCCTGCGGGCTGAAGTCAAGGCGGCACAGATCCGCCTTCAGGAAAATTACGAACGGACCGGCGACGCCGAAGCGCTACTCGCCGAACGTAGCCGGCAGGTCGACAGCGTTCTCGAAAGACTCTGGGCCTCGTTCGATTTTCCCGCCACTCTGGCCTTGGCCGCAGTCGGCGGCTACGGTCGCGGCGAACTTTATCCGGCTTCCGATATAGACCTGCTGATCCTCCTGCCCAAGGAAGCGAACGGCGCCCTGCAGGAAAAACTGGAAAGGCTGATCGGCTCCTTCTGGGACATCGGTCTGGAGATCGGGCACAGTGTCCGCACCATCCAGGACTGCCTGAACGAAGCGGAAAACGACATCACGGTGCAGACCGCCCTGCTTGAGGCTCGCCTGCTGACCGGCAACGCCAAGCTCTTCGCAACCTTCCAGAAGCGCCTGCGCGGCCATCTCGACCCCCTCGTTTTCTGCGAAGCCAAGCAGATTGAGCAACAGGAACGTCACCTCCGTTTCAACGAGACCCCCTATAGCCTGGAACCCAACTGCAAGGACTCCCCTGGCGGCCTGCGCGACTTTCAGGTCATTTTCTGGATCGCCAAGGCGGCTGGCTACGGGTCAACCTGGGAGGAATTGCACAAGAACGGCATCATCACGCTCGAAGGCATGACCCAGGCCCGGGAGTGCCAGGAATACCTGTCCCACCTGCGCATTCGCCTGCATTTGATGATCGGGCGGCGTGAAGATCGCCTGCTCTTCGACTACCAGAGCAACCTCGCCGCCAAGTACGGATTCGTCTCGAACGAAGCCAAACGCGCCTCCGAGCAACTCATGCAGGTGTACTACCGCAACGCCAAAACGGTCAGCCTGCTCAATACCATCCTGCTGCAAAACATGGCATCGGCGCTGACCCCGGAAAACGAACAGACGCCGCAGCCGCTCGACGACAATTTCCAGATGGTCGGCAACCTGCTCGACGTCCGGGACGAAGCCCTGTTCGAAAAAAGCCCGGCGGCGATTTTCGACAGCTTCCTGGTTATGCAGGAAACCCACGAACTGTCCGGCATGACCACCCGCACGCTGCGCGCCCTGTGGCGGGCCCGCGAGCAGATCACGCCGGAATTCCGGGCCGATCCGGAAAACCGGGCGATGTTCCTCAAGTTACTGCAAAGCGACCGCGGCATCATTCATGAATTCCGGCGCATGAACCAGCTCGACATTCTCGGCGCCTACCTACCGAATTTCGGGCGCATCGTCGGTCAGATGCAGCACGACCTGTTCCACGTCTACACCGTCGACCAGCACATCCTGCAAGTCCTGCGCAACATCCGGCGCTTCACGATGAGCGAGTTTGCTCACGAATATCCGTTGTGCTCACGCATCGTCAGCGAACTGGACCGTCCGTGGCTGCTCTATATTGCCGCCCTGTTTCACGATATTGCCAAGGGTCGCGGCGGCGATCACTCGGAGCTGGGCACCGCCGATGCCTTGGAATTTTGCCAAAATCACCGGTTGACCGTGGAAGACACGGAATTGGTCGTCTGGCTGGTCAGAAATCACCTCGTCATGTCGCAGGTCGCCCAGAAGGAAGACCTCAGCGATCCCGACGTCATCGCCAATTTCGTCAAACTGGTCGGCGACATCCGCCACCTGCAGGCGCTCTATCTACTGACCCACGCCGACATCCGCGGTACCAGCCCGAAAGTGTGGAACCACTGGAAAGGCAAGCTGCTGGCTGACCTCTACTATCTGACCCTGCACCATCTGAATCTGGGTGACGCGCCTGCCGCGCACGGCGTCATCGCCGACCGTCAGGCCGAAGCAATGCGCCTGCTGCGCTTCTTCGCCCTTTCCGACACCGTCCACGAACGCCTCTGGAAACAGCTCGACACCGTCTATTTCCTGCGCCATTCGGCGGAAGAAATCGCCTGGCACACCCGCTCGCTGCACTACCGCATCTACAACAACCAGCCGGTCGTCCGTGCCCGCCCCTACCAGGAAGGCGACGGCCTGCAGGTCATGGTCTACACCCAGGACCAGCCCGATCTTTTCGCCCGTATCGTCGGCTTCTTCGCCCGCGCCGGTTACAGCATCGTCGACGCCAAGATTCACACCACGGCGCACGGCTACGCGCTCGACAGCTTCGTAGTGCTGGATGTCGAAAATCGCGACAATGACCGGGAAATGGTCGCTTACATCGAGCACGAACTGGAACAGCGCCTGGTACAGCAGATGCCAATCGACGTGCCATCCGCGGGTCGCCTGTCAAGACAGGTCAAGCATTTCCCGATCAAGCCGGAGGTCGACATCCGCGGTGACGAAAAAGGCTCGAATTTCATCTTGTCGCTGATCGCCGCCGACCGGCCTGGCCTGCTCTACACCGTTGCCAACACGCTGGCCGAACACGGTGCCAACCTGCATACCGCCAAAATCACGACGCTCGGCGAACGGGCCGAAGACGTTTTCCTGATCAGCGGCGGCGACCTGCGCGACACCGGCAAACGCATCCGCCTGGAAACCGAGCTGATGGAGCGCCTGAAGATCGGTTAGTAGCTGGTTGTTAGCAGTCAGGATTAGAACTAACTACTAACAGCAAATAGCGAGCAGCTAAACCGACATCCCCATCGGCTGGCAGCTATCGGGACTGCCAACCAGTTTCTCGATGACCGACTTGACCCGCCCCATCGCCCCGTGCAGGACGTGCTCCAGGCTTTCGAAGTGAATGCCGTTGACGCTGCTGCCACGGCCGGCCGCGTGGTTGGCCACGACGTTGATCGCGGCATAGGGCAAACCCAGTTCGCGCGCCAGGATGGCTTCCGGCATGCCGGTCATACCGACCACATCGGCCCCGTCACGCTCGAGGCGATTGATTTCCGCCGCGGTTTCGAGGCGCGGCCCCTGTGTCGCGGCGTAAACCGCGTCGACCTTGATGTCGATGCTCAGTTGCTGGCCGGCCGCCAGAATGCGCCGGCGCAGTTCGGCGTCATACGGCTCGGTAAAGTCGACGTGCGTCACCGGCGTACCGTTGCCGTCGAACATCGTCGACTTTCGGCCCCAGGTGTAGTCGATGATCTGGTCGGGCAGGACGATGTCGCCCGGCTGCAGGTCGGGGCGAATGCTGCCGACCGAGGCCACCGAAATGACGCCAATAACCTTGTGGTGGTGCAGTGCCCACATGTTGGCCCGGTAATTGACCATGTGCGGCGGAATGGTGTGGCCGTAGCCGTGGCGCGGCAGGAAGACCGCCGGCTGGCCGCAGATCTGCCCGAAAACGAGGGCGCCAGACGCTTCGCCGTAAGGCGTACGAACCACTTCGCGATGCGAAACGTCAAGATTGGACAGCGTTGTCAGGCCGCTGCCGCCGATGATTGCGAGCATATTATTTCTTCCTTTCCACCAGCAACGAAGCCAGCGTCGGCACCACGCCCTTGAGCGACGGGTGCGGTTTGCGCAATTGAGTGTTATTGACCGTCTCATCGCCCAGCTTGCGATACAGCGCATGCTTGCGTTCAGCAACGAAGGGCAGATCAAGCAAGGTCTTGCCAGCATGGTAGCTGACCAGCGTATCGCGGCCAATGTCCTTGGCCTGCCACGGAATCGCCGTGCGATCGACGTAGTGCAGCGCCTGCACGGTCGGCAGGCTGGCAGCCAGCTCGGCGACCAGACGATGCAGCTTTTCGCGGTAGGCGATCACCGCCCGCCCGGCATCGGTAGCCACCGCACCGGTCGTATCGGCCGGCGCCCCCATCAGCCAACAGACCACGGTATCGGGCGCGAAGGCTTCCATGGTGGCACGCTGCTCGTCGGTCAATGCGGTCAAATCGGCCAGCATCAGCGTTACGTCGCTGCCGTCAAGGCGTTGCCGTGTCAGCTCCAGGCATTCGCCCAGCGAATCGATGGAGAGCACCGTCAAGCCACGCTTGACCAGTGACTGCGTGGCAAAGCCGACACCGCAGCCGATTTCCAGCACCCGCCGGCCGGGAACCAGTGCCGCCATCCAGTCGTAATCGCCGCGCCTGACGTAAGCCTGTCCTTCAGTTTCCCAGTAGCCGATGAACTCGGCGACTGTCGCACCACTCATGCGTCGTCCTTCATGGCATAGACGGCCGGCAGGTTGCGCCAGACGCCGCCGGCATCCATGCCGAAGCCAAAGACAAAGCGGTCTGGCACGGTCAGGCCGACAAAATCTGCGGCAATCGGTTTGATCTTGCCGTTGAGCTTGTCGGCGAAAACGGCAGTCAGCACCTCTTCGGCCCCCATGCGGCGCAGGCTTTCCTTGACGGCAGCGAGCGTCACGCCTTCATCGAGAATGTCGTCTACAACCAGCACCGAACGGCCCTTGACCGAGGTCCATGGCGCCGAGCGCCAGGAAATCTTGCCGCCCTGCGTTTCCGGGCCGTAGCGCGTGGCGTGCAGGTAGTCGAAGTCGAGCGGAAAATCGAGTTTGGTCAGCAGTTGACCGCAGAAGACCACGCCGCCGGTCATCACGCAAAGGACCAGCGGATATTTGTCGGCCAGCCGTTCGCGAATGGCGGCGGCGACGTCGGCCACCGCACCTAGCACAGCCGCCTCGCTGTGAATCAGTTCGGCATTGGCCAGCATGGCCTGTGCTTTTTTCAAATCCATTCAGCCTCCAAGGCTTTTCAAGTACGCATCGAAATCCGCGCCGACTTCCGGGTGGCGCTGGCCGAAAACGACCGTCGCCTGCAGGTAGCCCAGCTTGGAACCGCAATCGTAGCGCGTTCCGTCGTAGCGATAGGCAAGAACCTGTTCTTCGCTGAGCAGCGAGGCGATGCCGTCGGTCAGCTGGATTTCGCCGCCGGCCCCCGGCCTGATGTTTTCGAGGTGATGGAAAATGCGCGGCGTCAGGATGTAGCGGCCAACGACGGCCAGCGTTGACGGCGCGTTCTCGGGCTTCGGCTTCTCGACGATGGCATTGATCTGCTCGACGCGATCCGCCACGGCGCGGGCATCGACGATGCCGTAGCTGCGCGTATCGGCGCGCGGCACGTCCTGCACACCGAGCACCGAACAGCGGTAGTAGTCATAGGTATCGGTCATCTGCTTCATGACCGGCGGGTTGCCATCGAGCAAGTCGTCGGCGAGGATCACGGCGAATGGTTCATCGCCAATCACCGGCTTGGCACAGAGTACGGCATGGCCAAGGCCGAGCGCTTCAGCCTGGCGGATGTAGATGCAGTTGATGTTCTTGGGGATCATGTTGCGCACGAAGTCGAGCAATTCGCTCTTGCCGCGCGCTTCGAGTTCGCTTTCCAGTTCGTAGGCCTTGTCGAAGTGATCTTCAATCGAGCGCTTCGAACGGCCGGTCACGAAGACCATGTCGGTAATGCCGGCGGCAACCGCTTCTTCGACCGCAAACTGGATCAAGGGTTTGTCGACGATGGGCAGCATTTCCTTCGGGCTGGCCTTGGTGGCTGGCAAAAAGCGGGTGCCCATACCGGCAACGGGAAATACGGCTTTGCGAACTTTTTTCATTTTTCGACTCCCTTTTCGAGCAATTTCAACAATTCAGCTTCATCGATCACCGCGACGCCGAGCTCCAACGCCTTTTCCAGCTTGGAGCCGGCTTCCTCGCCAGCGACCACGAAATCCGTTTTTTTCGATACCGAACCAGCCACCTTGCCACCGGCTGCTTCGATCATCGCCTTGGCGTCGTCACGCTTGAGCGTTGGCAGCGTACCAGTCAGGACCAGCGTCTTGCCGGCCAGCAGCTTTGGCCCGGCATCCGCCGGTTCGCCTTCCGTCCAGTGCAGGCCGGCGGCGAGTAGCTGGGCAATGATTTCACGGTTATGTGACTCATTGAAGAAAGCAACGATGCTGGCCGCGACAATCGGCCCGACATCGGGCACCTGCTGCAGCGCTTCGATATCGGCCGCCATTATGCCATTGAGGTTGCCGAAATACCTGGCCAGATCTCGTGCTGTCGCCTCGCCGACATTGCGGATACCGAGTGCGAAGATGAAGCGGGCAAGCGTCGTCTGCCGACTTTGATTGATTGCGGCGACGAGATTCTGGGCTGACTTTTCGCCCATGCGCTCCAGCCCGGCCAGCGTTTCGACGGTCAATCCGTACAGATCGGCCGGCGTGTGAACGAGGCCGGCATCGACCAGCTGATCGACGATCTTGTCGCCGAGGCCCTCGATGTCCATGGCCCGGCGCGCTGCATAGTGCCACAGCGCCTGCTTGCGCTGGGCCGGGCAATAGAGGCCGCCGGTACAGCGGGCGATGGCCTCGTCGAGGCCGCGGGCCACAGCCGAGCCGCATTCCGGACATATTTTGGGCAGTTCGAATGGCGGATGCAGTGGCTCGCCGCCAAACAGGTCGCGTGTCGGTCGTTTTTCCGGGACGATGGCGACGACTTCGGGAATGACGTCGCCGGCCCGGCGGACGATGACCGTATCGCCAATCCGGACATCCTTGCGGCGGACTTCGTCCTCGTTGTGCAGCGTCGCGTTGGTCACCGTGACGCCGCCGACGAAGACCGGCTTGAGCCGGGCGACCGGCGTAATCGCGCCGGTGCGGCCAACCTGGACGTCGATGCCGAGCACCTCGGTCAGCGCTTCTTCGGCCGGAAATTTGTGGGCGATGGCAAAACGCGGGGCGCGCGAGACGAAACCGAGACGCGCCTGCCAGTCGAGGCGGTTGACCTTGTACACCACGCCGTCGATGTCGTACGGGAGGCCAGCCCGCAACATTCCAATTTTGGCGAAAAATTCCAGTTGACCGCGAGAACCGCTCACGACGGCGCGTTCGACGGCCACCGGGAAGCCCCAGGCAGCCAGTTTGTCCATCAGTTCGCTATGGGTTTTGACGGCCAGCGCCTCCGCCCCAGCCCCGACGCCGTAGGCGAAGAAGGACAGCGGCCGGGCGGCGGTGATTTTCGAATCGAGCTGGCGCAGGCTGCCAGCAGCAGCGTTGCGCGGGTTGGCGAACTCCTTGTCGCCGCGTTCACGCTGACGGGCGTTGAGTTCGGCGAAATCGGCCTTGAACATGAGCACTTCGCCGCGTATCTCGACCAGCGCCGGCCAGCCCTCGCCCTTCAGGCGCAGCGGAATACAGCGCAGGGTGCGCAGGTTGGGCGTCACTTCTTCGCCGGTCACGCCATCGCCACGCGTTGCGCCGCAGGTGAAGACGCCGTTTTCGTAGGTCAAGCTGATGGCCAGGCCGTCGAATTTCGGCTCTACGGCATAGTCGATGGCAGCAATGGTTTCGAGGCCGTCGCGCACGCGCTTGTCGAAGGCTTCGACCTCTTCCGGGGCGAAGGCGTTGTTGAGTGACAGCATGGGCACGCCGTGCTGGCGCGGCGGAAATTCCTTGAGCGGCGTTCCACCGACGCGCTGGGTCGGCGAATCGGCCGTCAGCAGCTCGGGATATTCAGTTTCCAGCCCCTGCAATTCGCGAAACAGCTTGTCGTACTCGGCATCCGGAATGGTCGGCGTATCGAGGACGTAATAGGCGTGGTTGTGGCGTTCCAGCTCGGCGCGCAGCTCGGCTGCGCGCTCGGCTGCTACAGCGGGTGCCACCATCAGGAGAACAGCCGCAGCGCCTGGGGCGAACCGGCGATCAGGCCGTAGCTGGCCATCGTTGCCTGCGGCTTGCCGATGAATTCGCGACGAATGTGGTCGAGCTGCGAATCGCTGAGCGGCTGCCGATTGTCATCGACCAGCGCGCCGTTGAGCGTATCGGCGAAGCGCTTGGCGATCTCGGTCATCTGTATGAAGGTGCGTTCGCCGTGATCAACGCGCGGCACGTCGAGCAGGAAAGTCAGGCCATGCGTCGTCAACGTGCGCAGCGTGTCGGCCGAGAATTGCGTGCTTTCGTAGTTTTGCAGGCTGAACAGGACGCGACCATTGTCGTCATAGCGCGTGAAGACGCCGCCCAGGCCGAGCACCAGGCCAGCCGCTTCGGCCAGGGCGCGAATCTTGGTGCCCGAGAAGGCGCTGGCACGGCTGACCAGATTGAGGCCGATTTCGAGGTCGACTGCGGCACAGAACTGATCGATTTCGGCGGCCTGGTCGAGGACGCGCGACGATGGCATGTCGGCCACGGCCATCAGCTCGTCGGCCAGCGCCTGCATGGCGTTGGTGAAAATGGCCATATCGCCGTCGGAGAGCGGCCCCTGACGATTGACCAGTTGCAGGCCGACGCGCAGGCGGCGCAGCTTGAGTTCGCTATCGGGCGCCAGGCGCTCCCATTCGCGGCTACGTTCGTTGTAGCCGATCCAATGCACCGGCTTGTTGAGGCGGACCAAGGCGGGACGCTGCGAATGGATGATGTCCATGGCGGAAACCGGCTCGACCAGTTCCATGGCGACAATGAACTCAAGCCGCGGATCGAGCAGTTCGGCCGGCAAGGCTGCGGCGGGAGTGTTCGGAACATCGTCCGAGGCATCGTCAGGGATAGCGGCCGGCGCTTGCGCGAACATCGGGGCCGGAGCGGCTTCCTGCACCGGCGTTGGTTCAACCGGCGCCACCGGGTTTTCGAACGCCGGCGCCTCGGGCATGGAAATTTCGTGCGCCGCGGAATTTATCTCTGCCGACGGCGGGGTTGGAGGCTGATCGATGAAGACCGGTTCAAGGCGCACCGCCAGCCTTGGCGACGCATCGACACGGATTTCCGGTTCGCTGCGTTCGGCGACGGCCGGTGGTGGCGACGACTTCGGAGCGTCGCCCAGCAAAACATCGGCGTGATGCGGCTTGAGCACCGCTTCGGCCAGCTTGCGCTGCCGGTATTCCTGCCACTTGTTGTAGCCAAACACGCCGACCACCGCCGTCGCGCCCAGCCCGATCAATCCTAGTTGAAGCTCGGTCATTTAAGCCGCATCCCTCATTTTCAAAGCTTCCTGAATATCCACTTCCACCACGCGCGACACGCCGCTTTCCTGCATGGTGACGCCGACCAGCTGTTCGGCCATTTCCATGGCGATTTTATTATGGGAAATGAACAGGAATTGCGTTGCACCTGACATTTTCTTCACCATGGTGCAGAAACGTTCGGTATTGCTGTCGTCGAGCGGCGCATCGACCTCATCAAGCAGGCAGAACGGCGCCGGATTGAGCTGGAACATCGAGAAGACCAGCGCGATGGCGGTCAGCGCCTTTTCGCCACCCGACAGCAGGTGGATGGTCGAGTTCTTCTTGCCTGGCGGCTGGGCGATGACCTGGACGCCGGCATCGAGGATTTCGTCGCCGGTCATGACCAGCTCGGCGCGGCCGCCGCCGAATAGTTCCGGGAAAAGTTGGCCGAAATGGCCGTTGACCGTATCGAAAGTGCTTTGCAGCAAATCGCGCGTTTCGCGGTCGATGCGCCGAATGGCGTTTTCCAGCGTTTCCATCGCCTCGTTGAGGTCGGCCGCCTGCATGTCGAGGTAGCCCTTGCGCTCGGTCGCCGTTTCGAGTTCCTGCAACGCCGCCATGTTGACGGCGCCGAGTTCGGCGATGGCGTTGGTCAACCGGGTGATTTCGCCTTGCAGGCCGGCAGGCCTTGCATTCCCGAGTTCGGCCTGGAGCACTTCCTCGTTGGCGCCGGCTTCGAGCAACTGCATGGCGAATTGCTCGGCGTTGAGCGCCGCCGCCTGCTCCTTGAGTTTGAGGTCGCCGATGCGCACCCGCAGCGGCTCAAGGCCCTGTTCGATGCGCAGGCGCTGCTCTTCGAAGCCGCGCAGCGCGTTGGTCGCCGCTTCGAGCGCGTCGCGTTTTTCAGCCAGTACTTTTTCTGCCGCTTGGCGCGCTTCGAGCGCTGCCTGCAAGGCGCCTTCCATGACGTCCGGTGGCGCGGCCTCGACCTGCTCGGCGCACTGGGCGCGGTCCTTTTCGATGCGATTCAGCTCGCGCTGTGCCATGGCCTGCTGGGCGAAGACGTCCTGCAACTTGCCATCGCTTTCACGCAGCGAGAACTGCGCTTCACGCAGCGCCCGGTCGAGATCGGAGTTGCGCTCGCGCTCGGCACGCACGGCGCGTTCGCATTCGTCGAGCCGCGTTTGCGCGCCATGCACCAGCACGCGGATGCGGCTCAACCCGTCGCGGATTTCGGCGATGCGTTCGTCGGCCGACATTTCGCGCTCACGCTCGCTCTCTTCTTCCTCGGCCAGTTCGGCCAGTTGTTCCTGCAGGCGTTCCTTCTGTTCCTTGTGACGCTCGATGGCCTGCGCCAGCTTGAGCACTTCCATCTGCACGGCATGCACGCGCTGCTGGCGGTCGGCGACGTATTGGCGGATCTCGCCCATTTCGGCCTGCTTGTCCTCGACCTGTTCGTCGAACATGACCAGTTGCTCGCGGATGGCGTCGGCCATTTCCTCGGCCATGGCAATGCCCTCGCCGAGCGCCTCGATTTCGCGCTGGCGTTCGAGCAGGCCGTGTTCGCCCTGATCCGGCGCGAAGAAGGTGACGCTCGCCGCGCTGACCAAATCGCCGCCGCGCGTCACGATGACCGCCCCCGGCGGCAGATCGGCCCGCACGGCCAGCGCCTCGGCCAGCGTTTCCGCCGTGCGCACCTGGCCCAGCCAGTCGTCGAGCACGGCCTGGATGGCCGGTGAGTCGCTGCGCACCCGCGCCGAGAGGACTTCCACGGTCAACCGGAAATTTTGGCCAAAATTAAAATCGCCCGGCAGCACCACGCTGAGCCGCGCTTCCGGCCGGTCGTGCAGCCAGGCGTCGAGCTTGGCCGGATCGTCGCAGGCGATGGCGCTCAGACGCTCGCGCAATACTGCTTCGACCGCCTCTTCCCAGCCGGCTTCGACGTGAATCTTTTGCCACAGCGGCGGCGCATTTTCCAGATCGTGGCGAAGCAGCCATTCCGGCAACTTGCCGCTCTGCTGCGTGCGTGCCTGCATCTGCTCCAAGGCGGCGCGGCGGGCCTGCCCGGCCGCCAGTTCGCGCTCGATGCGCTGCACTTCGGCCTGGGCTTCCTTGCGGCGGGCTTCGAGCTGCGGCATCTCCTGCTGCAACTGCTGGAGTTGATCCTGATCACCGGCCAGCTCCTCGCGCAGCAAGGCCAGCTCCTCTTCCTTCTCGGCGAGGTCGAGTTCATCCGGCGGGTTGATGTCGCCGGTTTCCTCGCGCAAGCGTTCGCGCCGCTGGATGATGGCCTGCAGCGCGCGCTGGGCGTGCGACTTGTTGGTCAGCTCGACTTCGAGCTTCTGTTCGCCGTTGGTCGAGCGCGCCTTGAGACGTTGCAGTTCTTCCTGCGCCTGGGCGTGGTCTTCCTCGACCTGCGGCGCGATGTTCATCTGTTGATGCAGGCGC
Organism: Ferribacterium limneticum; assembly: GCF_020510585.1. Taxonomy (GTDB): domain Bacteria; phylum Pseudomonadota; class Gammaproteobacteria; order Burkholderiales; family Rhodocyclaceae; genus Azonexus. The sequence goes on from NZ_CP075190.1 coordinate 2,484,981, forward strand.
TCTTCTGCCTCCTCGACGCGCAGCTTGGTGATTTCCTGCGCCTCTTCCCATTTCAGACGATCTTCGCTGAGCTTCCCGGCCGTCTCGCTCCAGTGCTTGAGTTCGTCTTCGAGCTGCGTCAGGCGCGCTTCGAGCTGGCTGCGCGATTCGCGGCGATGGCGGATTTCCGCCTCCAGCCGCGCCACCTCTGCATTCGCCGTGTACATGTCGCTTTGCGCGTTGTGCAGCGCGTCGCCGGCGGCGAAGTGCGCCTCGCGGGTTTCCTCGGCACGCGCTTCGGTTTCGCGTAGCGCGGCGCTTTGCGCTTCGAGTTCGGTGACGGCGCGCTCGACTTCCAGCGACAGCTTTTGCCGTTCCGCCTCTGCCTCGCGCTTCTTGAGCAGCCACAGCACCTGCTGGCGCAGCACCAGTTGTTCGTTCAGCCCCTGGTAGCGCCGCGCCACTTCGGCCTGCGCTTCGAGCCGTTCCATCTGGTTGCCGAGCTCCTGGCGGATATCCTCGACGCGCAGCAGGTTTTCGCGGGTGTCTTCGAGCCGGCCGTTCGTTTCCTTGCGCCGTTCCTTGTAGCGCGTGACGCCGGCCGCTTCTTCGAGGAAAACGCGCAGGTCGTCCGGCCGCGCCTCGATGATGCGCGAAATCATGCCCTGGCCGATGATGGCGTAGGCGCGCGGGCCGAGGCCGGTGCCGAGGAACAGGTCGGTGATGTCCTTGCGCCGGACCTTAAGGTTGTTGATAAAGTAATCAGACTGCCCCTGCCGCGTCAGCGTGCGCTTGACCGACAGTTCGGTGTATTGCGACCACTGGCCGAGGGCCCGGCCGAGCAGGTTCTCGAAAATCAGCTCAACCGACGCTCGCGACACCGGCTTGCGGTTCGACGAGCCGTTGAAGATGACGTCCATCATCGACTCGCCGCGCAGCTCCGAAGCCTTGGACTCGCCCAGCACCCAGCGCACGGCATCCATGATGTTGGATTTGCCGCAGCCATTGGGGCCAACGACGCCGACGAGCTGGCCGGGAACGGCCACCGAGGTCGGATCGACGAAGGACTTGAAGCCGGAGAGTTTGAGTTTGGTGAGACGCATGCCTGATTGCGGCGGGGCACATGCCCCCGCCATGATGGGGGCCGTATAATAACATCGACTATTTGATCGCCCGGCCCTCAGGAAGGATCGTTCCGATGAACCTCGACGACCAGTTTCTCGCCCGCGCCATCGAACTGGCCCGGCACGGCAGCGAAAGCGGCGAAGGCGGGCCGTTCGGCGCCGTCATCGTGCGCGACGGCAAGATCATCGCCGAAGGCTGGAACCGCGTCGTCGCCAGCCACGACCCGACCGCCCACGCCGAAATCAGCGCCATCCGCACCGCCTGCGCCGGCGCCGACAGCTTCCACCTGCCCGGCTGCACCCTCTACGCCTCGAGCGAACCCTGTCCGATGTGCCTGTCCGCCGCCTACTGGGCGCGCATCGACCGCATCGTCTTCGCCAACAGCCGGGCCGAAGCGGCGGCCATCGGCTTCTGCGACGACGAGCTGTACAGCGAGCTGAACCGCCATTTTTCGTCGCGCAGCATCGTCATGGAACACCACCCGACCCCTGGCGCTCTCGAACCGCTGGAACGCTGGGCGGCCAATCCCGGTCGAATTCCTTATTAATCACCCAGCCGCACCATGCACTCCGCGACCATCCCGCAACGCGCCGAAACCCTGCAGGTGCTTCGCCTGATGGGCCCGTTCGAGCCCATGCTCATGCTGAGCGGCGACGACGAAGGCTACGGCTCGCGCTGGACACTCTCCGGCCAGCAGGTCCAACCCGCCATCGCCCGCTTCCTGATGGACTCCGGCTTCATCGCCGACAGCGGCAAAACCGAGTTCGGCGCCATCAAGCTGGCGCTGACTGAAAAGGGCTGCGAGTTCCGGGAAAAAGGCCTGGCCTGGTGGGCCGAGCTGAACTTTCTGGAAAAGCTCAAGATTACGCTGCTCGGCTAATCGGCCCCGACAGGGGGCAATCCGCATCCAGCGCCCATGAGAGCAAATGCTCCCGGCGACCGCCCTATTTGACCAGATTCGAAATGCCGTCGCGGTAGTCCGAACAGACTATTTTTTTCTATCCATCCGCCATAACCGCTGAAACATTAGAACATCATGATGAAGGTCCATCCTGGGTCCTCGCACGCGCGGGCGATGCTTTTCATTTATTTGGAGTCCAACCTCATGAATATCACGAAATCTGTAGTCGCTCTTGCCTTGGGCTTGGGCATTGTTGCTGGCGCGAATGCCACGGCATACACCGCAACATACGACATCGGGACGGTCACTGCGCCATCGACCTATTCCCAGGTTGTTGCGGTCGCCGTCGGCGGCTTTTCCGACCAATGGCTATTTGACATCCCCACCACCTTGTTCTCTGGTGGTTCGGTCAGCAACCTGAACATTTCCATTCAAAACATCGGCGATCTGTACAACATCAACGGTCTTTCCGTGCAGTTGTATGACAACGCCAATACCTTGCTCGTCAATCTTGATAGCAATGCCGGTAGCTCCGCCAACTATAAAGTCGGCTCTGGCTTGTTTACCCCGGCCAACGACTATTACTTCACCGTCTCAGGCACGGGAACCGGTAGCCTCGGTGGACAATACGTTTTCGCCGTATCAACCTTGCCGGTTCCCGAACCGGAATCCTACGCCATGCTGCTCGCCGGCCTGGGCATCATCGGCGCCGTCGCCCGTCGTCGCGCTGCACGCTAATCCATAGCGGCAGCACCGAGCTGCACAACAAGAAGCCCGCCAATCGGCGGGCTTCTTCATTCTGGGTGCCAGGACAAACCGCCAGCGGACATCCACGGTCAACCCGAAAAAGTGACCAAATTTCAAATGCGCCCCAGCTCCAACCGGGCCGTGATTGTGTTCCCGCCCTTCCATGACCCGCTTACTCGGCGTTTCCCCGGTCACCCTTCGAAAAACACAAGTTCGACACGACGCATTGTCCGGCGACACTCTGTCGACACACAATTGCCCGGCAGTTTTTCGCCACCGATTACGTTCTTTTTGATCTGCCACGCCTTCACACCGAGCTTTCTCAAAATGGCGGCAACTGCCTCCACCCGCGCATCGGCCACCGCCAGATTGACCGAGCGGCTCCCATGGTCATTGGCGCGGCCAATCAGGGTGACTGACAAGTCGCCATCCTCTTTCAGCCGGCTTGCTGCATCCCGCAGTTTGCTCTTTTCACTTTGGCCAACGGTGCTTGAACCGAAAACAAAGAAAACGCTCGTCTTTTCGTCGATTTCGGGCTCGGCTTTTTTCTCGGACAGGCCGGATGTGATGCCGGGTGGCGAATCGGCCTTTGCTTCGGCGGGCACTGGCGGCTTGAGCACTTGCTGAACCGGCCGTTCCGGTTGAGACGTTGTGCCACATCCCGACAAAAAAGCGATCGAGAGCGATAGTCCAAGGATGGCCGCGCGAAAATACAGAGTCATTCGCACCTTAGTCACGCACCATTTCCGCCAGCGGCGTCGAGGCGAACTCATCGTCCTTCACGGGCAGATGATCAATCAATTCCGCTAGATTGATATTCAATGTTTTTAGAGCAACTTCCGGGATGCTCGCCAAGGCCTCTGGCAGAATGCCTTCGGCCGGCCCCGGAAGCGAGGCAATGGCTTTTCGCCCCTCGTCCGCCAGGAAGAGCCCAACGCGTCGCTGATCGATGCTCTGCCGCTGTTTGACGAGGCAATCCCTGGCCACCAGCTTGTCGACCAATTGACTGCATGTCGACTGATGGATTCCCAGCCTGCCGGCGAGTTCGGTGATGCCGATTTCCGGAGTCCGCTCGACTTCCTGAAGAATCCACATCTGGGACCCGGGCAGCCCACAACACTCTTCAAGCTCGCGAAAATACCTGCGCATCGTTCCATAAATCACCCGGAACTGCTGCAGAACTTCAAGTGCCAATGGCGGCGTAGGTTCATTCATGTAAATGATCTGTTGCGCTAATTTGGGGCTCAAATTATATTGCTAACCAATGCAGTTTTTACTGCTTTTACAACAATCCTTATCGACAAGGGTTTTCGGGGGCTTGCCCCCATTTTTTATGTTCAACTCGATCCAACTCTTCGGTCTGGTCTTGCTTGGTGGTTTGGCCGCCGGCGAAGTGTCGAGAAGAGTTCTTGCCTTGCCGCGAACGACCGGCTACGTGTTGTTCGGCCTGCTGGTCGGTCAGAGCGGCCTGAATTGGGTAACCCACTTTGACATCGAGTCGGCACAGCTTTTCATCGATCTGGCGCTCGGGCTGATTCTCTTCGAACTGGGCTACCTGGTTCCGCGCAGCACCCCGGAGAGTGGACGCAACCGGTTACTGGCAGGCTGCGCCATTTCGCTGATGGCGGGCTTGCTGGTATTGCTCTTGTTTCTCTACTGGGGCTTTTCCACAGGTTCCGCTTTGTTCGCGGCGGCGCTTTGCGTTGCCACTTCGCCGGCCATCACCATTGCCACCTGCAGTGACGTCGGGGCCAAAGGCGAGCGCACCGGCTTGCTTTACACCATGGTGGCAATCAACGGTGCCGTTGCTTTTGCGGCGGTGGTCTTGCTTGTCCCGTTCCTGGTCGACAGCGAGCCGCTGAGTAGCTTCGCGCGAGTCAGCAGCGCGCTGGGCAGCATCATCGGCTCCATCTTTCTCGGTGGGGCCTGTGCCGGATTGGTCCTGCTGGGTGCCGATCGACTGGAAAGACAAGCCGAACACCAGCATCTGCTGATTCTCGGCACCATCGTGCTTGGCGTCGGCACGGCGATCTATCTCGATATCTCCGTTTTTCTGCCCATGCTGATTTTTGGCATTCTGGTCAGCACCATTGACCGTGACCACAAAGTCATCGCCATCCGGATTGCCAGTGACGCCCGGGTTTTTCTGGTCATTACTTTCGTGCTCGCCGGGGCCGCACTGGACATTGCCTATCTGCGTGACTATTGGCTGGAGGCAATCCTGATAGCCTTGGCACGACTGGCCGGGCAGGTGCTGGCCATCCTGATTTCGCGCAAAAGTATTGGCCTAACGGTGCGTGAGAGCATTTTTCTGGGCATCGGACTTCAACCGATGTCGAGCATCGCCCTGGTGCTTCTGGTCAACACCCAGATGCTCTATAGCGGCATGGATGCGCAGCTGGTTGGCATGCTGATGGCAACGATCCTGCTGATGCAATTATTTGGCCCGCTGGCGACTCAAACGGCAATCAAGGGATTCGGCGAAGCAACTCGACTTCGCCCCTCTGTCAAAAACGAAGTACCAGCAGAACACCATGGAGGCACCTCATGAGCAGACGCCCTTTGCGTATTGGACTTTCGGCCCGGATTTACCATCCGCAGCCCGGGGCCACCGGGCTCCAGTCCAAGTCACTGCAATACCTTGAACAGTCGGTGGCGCATTGGGTGATGTCACGCGAGGTGATGGTTTTCATGATTCCCTCGGTGAGCGGCGACGGCATCATGCACCGGAGCAGCATCCGCCTCTCGGACTATCCGCAATATCTCGACGGGCTGGTGCTGCAGGGCGGCGCCGATATCAGCCCGCAATGCTATGGAGAACAACCGCTGCAAGCCGAATGGGCGGGTGACCGCCTGCGTGATGCCTATGAAATGGAGTTGCTGCACGAATTCATGGAAGCCGGCAGGCCGGTTCTTGGAATTTGCCGGGGCGCCCAACTGATCAACGTGGCGCTGGGCGGCACCTTGTATCAGGACATCGCGACGCAGTACGAAGAGCCGCAAATCCATGTGCACGCGGACTACGACAAGCACGCCCACAACATCACCTGGGAAGCCGGCAGCGGCCTGGCCAAGCTGTATCCCGAACAAGGCAGCAGCAAGGTGATTTCGATTCATCACCAAGCCATCAAGTCTCTCGGCAAAGGGCTGCGCGTCGAGGCGCGCAGCGCCGAAGATGGTTTGATCGAAGCGATCCGTCTTGAAGGCAAACCCTATGTACTGGGCCTGCAGTGGCACCCCGAGTTTCACCCGCCAGGTGCCCCGGATTTGCTCAACTGCAATCCTATCCTTGATGAATTCCTGAGTGCGGCACGAGGCCGACGTTGGTGATTTTTGACGGTTTTTTGCCGTTGACCGTAGCAAATGGCCAGGCATGATCGAGACGATCACTTCGCCATTGCGCGCTATTTGGGAAAGCCTGCTCGAACGCCTGTTTTTCCTGCCGCCTTTTCCCGAGACCATTGATTCGCTGGCCCTGTTCAGCCTGTTGCTGGTCGTCGGCCTGCTCCTCGGCGAATGGCTGCACGCCCACGCCCGGTGGCCCAAGGTCACCGGCTACGTGCTGGCCGGCACTGTGTTCGGTCCCTCTGCGCTGGGCTGGATCAGCATCGAGGCCCTGGCGCAGGCGCGACCGATTGCCGACGCGGCACTCGGTTTACTGATGATGGAAGTCGGGCGGCGCCTCGACCTGAGTTGGCTGCGTCGCAATCCCGAATTGTTGCGCAGCACCTTGGCTGACATCACGCTGTCGTTTGCCCTGATCTTCCTTTTTGCCCTCTGGCTGGTCGGCCTGACGCCTGCCTGGGCTGCCGCTACAGCCGCCGTGACCATGGCCTCGGCCCCGGCCGTGGTCCTGCTGACCATAGAGGAAGCCAAGGCCCAGGGACAGGTCACCGAACGCATCATCCTGCATACGGCGATCAGTTCTGCCGCTTCCTTTGTCGCCTTCGCCGTCGTGCTCGGCATCGTTCACGCCGAACTGAGCGAAGACTGGCTGAATGCCCTTGTCCATCCGCTGTGGGTGGTTATCGGCGCTTTTCTGGTCGGCGGCATGGGCACCTGGCTGGCGCTGCGCATTGCCAAAACCTTGCCGAAAGGCTCACTGGCCCAGGTTTTTGTGCTGATCGCCTGCGCCCTGCTGGCCGTCGGCATCGCGCGCATGCTCGCCGTCCCGGTCTTTTTGACGCTCTTTCTGATGGGCGTTCTGCTCGCTTCGCGTGACCAGCAACAAACCCTGCGTTACACCGCGTTGCCCGAAGGGCATTGGCTACTCGCCATCGTGCTTTTTGTCATCGTCGGCGCATCCCTGCCCTGGCAGGACTTTACCTGGCTGGCCGGCGTGCAGGCGCTCGGCCTGCTGCTGGTGCGCGCTGCCGCCAAAGCCGGGGCGATGGCCTGGTCGGGCGGCAGCATGCCCTGGCCCAAACGCCTGCTGGTTGGCATGGGCATCCAGCCACTGTCGGCCACGGCCGTATTCATGGCCTATGAAATCGCCAGTCTGTATCCGGAAGTCGGGCGTTCGGCCCTGACCCTGCCCCTGTTCGCCGCCGCCATGATGGAACTGGTCGGTCCTGCCCTGTGCCGATTGGCACTGCACCGGTCGGGCGAATGCGAAAGTGGTGAGCGCAATCAAGGAGGTATCGCATGACGACCAAAGCATTGGGCGAATTCAAGGACAGCGCCGCCTTTTCCCTCGGCGTCGAACTCGAACTGCAACTGGTCTCGAAGCGCGATTTCGACCTGACGCGGGGCGCCACCGACCTGCTCGGCAGCCTCGATTACGACGAACGTTTCGGCGAGATCAAGCTGGAAATCACCGAAAGCATGATCGAAATCAGCACCCAGCCACAAGCCACCGTCGACGGCATTGCCACCGACCTCGGCGGCCTGCGCGACACCCTGCGCCAGCATTGCGAACGCAACAACATCGGCGTCTGCGGTGGCGGCACGCACCCTTTCCATCATTGGCCGGAACGGCGCATCTGTCCCGGCGACCGCTTCAACGATCTTTACCAGCGCTACGGTTATCTCTCCAAGCAATTCACCGTTTTCGGCCAGCACGTGCATGTCGGGTGCACTTCGGCCGATGAGGCCATCTGGCTGACCCAGGCGCTCGGCGTTCATGTGCCGGCCTTCATCGCCCTGTCCGCCTCCTCCCCCTTTGTCGATGGCGTGGACAGCTTCTACCAGTCGGCCCGGCTCAATGCGGTTTCGGCCTTTCCGCTGAGCGGACAATGCCCGCCGCTGGGCAGTTGGCAGGAATTCACCGAACACTTCGCCTTCCTGCAAGCCTGTGGCATCGCCCAAGGCATCAAGGATCTGTATTGGGATGTCCGCCCGAAGCCGGAATTCGGCACCGTTGAAATACGCGTCTGCGATACGCCGCTGACCATCGAACAAGCGACCTCGCTGGCTGCCCTCGCCCAATCCCTTGCCCGCTGGCTGTTGCGCACCCGTCCGCCGCTGCATACCGCCAAACAGGCCCACGTTGCCCGTTACAACAAATTCCAGGCTTGCCGCTATGGCCTCGAGGCGATGATTTCCGATCCGGTGAACCTGTCCCAGACGCCACTGAAGCAAACCCTGGCCGACTTGCTCGAAGCCGTTTCGGAGGACGCCCGGGAACTGGACTGCGCCCACTGGCTGAGCCCGCTCAAGCAGGCGGTCGCCGAAAATACGGGCGACGCAGCCTGGCTACGGGCACGAGAAAAGCAGCATGGCAACTTGAACGATGTGGTGCGCGAAGCCAGCGAACGGCTGATGGGCAAAGACAATTAATTTCAGGAGAAAACAAAATGATCCGCCGGTTGCCTGCAGCCTTGTTGTCACTGTTCATCGCCACGGGTACATGGGCGGCGAACTCGACCTGCCAATTTGAGCAGGTGCCGGTCGGCCCACAAAAACTGGGCCCCTGGATCGACAAGAGCAACTGGCTGGCCATTGAAAACCAGCGCCTGACTTTACAGGCCGGCGAAGTATTCATGCCCGCCTGGCGGCTGGCCCCGGTTGGCGATGCTCAGCGCACGGCCGTGAAGCTACGCCCGATAGATGATTTTCCAGTTGTCGATCCGCTCGATGGCAGCCGGCGCGACCTCGCATTCCTGCTCGACAGTCGCCTCTATGCCGACGGCCTCGTCGTTCTGCGCAACGGCCGGGTCGTCACCGAACGCTATCGCAATGGACTGACGCCTGACCAACCCAGGCTATTGCTCGAAGCAACCCGCCCGTTGCTCAACCTGCTCGGCGCGATGAGCGTCAGCCAAGGCAAACTGGCCGCTGACAAGTCGGTCAGCCGTTTTCTTCCCACCATGCCGCCGTCCGCCGGTCTGCGCAAGCTGTCGATCCGGCGCCTGCTCGAAAACGAGGAGCGCCATGCCTGGACACCGGAAGACCTCGAATCCTGGCAACAGGCCGGTGGCTGGACAACGAATCAGGCTGGCAACGGAATCAGGGCCTGGCTTGCTCAGGCCGGGCGTTGGGAAAAGCCGCTGGACGAACCGGAAATGACCACCTTTGCCGCCGCCCCGGATGACGACCTGCTGGCCCGGATATTGGCCGAGAGCAACGCCATCCCGCTCTCGCGGCTATTTTGCGAAGGACTCCTGAGCCGCCACCCGCCAGAACACCCCGTCGTCTGGCTAAGCGACTCGCAAGGCGTCGAATTGGCGACCGGCCTGGGTTTATCCCTGCGCGATTTTGCCAAACTGGGCCAGGTTCTGGTCGATGCCCGGAGCAGCCGAAATCGCGGAAAAATCCCCTCCTGGTTCATCGAAACGCTGACCGCCTCATCGGGCATGCGCTCAGCCGAAATCAAGGGCCTCGCAAAAGGCAGCGAGCAGCGCTATGGCTTCGTGCACTTGGGCGGCTCACCGAATCGGGTGGCCCTGATCGGGGCCCATGGCACCAGCCTTTATATCGATTTCGATGAACGCCTGGTCATTGCGCTTTATGCGACCCGTCCGGGCGAAAGCACACCCGCCATGCTGGCAGTCCTGGAACGCGCCTGGAAGGCCATAGACATGGCAATTGCTCAGCCGGAAAAGCCTAAAAAGCCCTGAGCATGTCGGCGATGCAGTTGAATGGCCGGTTGAAATTCGACAATTTTCGGGCTTTGATGACTTCCACGGTCAACCGGAAAAAACGGCCAAATTTGAAATAACAAACGGCTACTTGCTATGCTTAAATCATTCCAACGCCCCAAATAATCCAACCGCCATGTTAGACAGCGACCACGCCACCTTCATCCAGACCGGAGTCAGCATCAGCCTGGCCGCCTGCTCTGCTGATCGCCTGCCCTGCATGAGCCGCGGTCTGGGCTGCAAGCTGATCGACGGCGGGCGTCAAGTCGCGATATTCATCAAGCGTTCGCAGTCGACCGAACTACTCGAAAACATCCGCAACACCGGCCGGGTGGCCAATGTTTTCAACCTGCCGAGCAGCAACCGCACCGTGCAGCTGAAAGGGGTCGATGCGCAGATCCAGCCCTTCGATCCGGCCGATCTGCCGGTGATCGAATCACACGTTTCCCTGTTTCTCGATGAGGTCATCCCCTTCGGCATGCAGGAGAACATGATTCGGGCACTGTTCGCCTGCACGGTCGACGACCTGGTGACGGTGGTGTACTCGCCGAGCGCCGCCTTCACCCAGACACCGGGGCCGAAAGCCGGCGACCCGCTGGGCGCTGCGCCATGAGCCTGCGCATCGAGACCATCCGCGAATGCCTGGAGGGCATCATCCCGGGCCACATCGCCACCTGCGACCGCGAAGGCATGCCCAACCTTGCCTATCTTTCCCAGGTCGAATTCATCGACAACGAGCACGTTGCGCTGTCCTACCAGTTTTTCAACCGCACCCGGCAGAATGTCCTGGCCGACTCGCCGGTGCGCCTGCTACTGACCAGTCACCTGACCGGTGCCCAGTACCGGCTGACCCTGCACTACCTGCGTACCGAGGCGGCCGGTCCGCTCTTTGAGCGCATGCGGGCCAAACTGGCCGGAATCGCCTCGCATACCGGCATGTCGGGGATCTTTCAGTTGCTCGGTGCCGACATCTACCGCGTGCTGAACATCGAACAGGTGCCCGGCGAAACCGTGCCGCCGCCTCCGCCACCGGTCAATTGCCTGAACGCCCTGCGCCGGACGGCCGACCGCCTGGCCACCTGCAACACCCTGGAATGCCTGCTCGAAAAGGCCGTCGACTGCCTGGAAAACGAATTCGGCATCGCTCATCTCATGCTGCTCATGCACGACAAGGCGCGCGGCCGGCTCTACACCCTGGCCAGCCGCGGCTACCCCGAATCGGGGATCGGCTCGGAAATCCCGGTTGGTGCCGGCGTCATCGGCATCTGCGCCCGGGAACGCACACCAATCCGGATCAGCTTCACCAACAGCGAATACGCCTACGGCCGCACCGTGCGCGACGGCATCGCGGCCGATGGCCAGGCCGACGCCCTGGAAACGGCCATTCCCCTGCCCGGCCTGCCCGATGCAGCGAGCCAGATGGCAGTACCGATCAGCGTCGCCGGCCGCCTGCTTGGCGTGCTCTACGTCGAGAGCGTGTCCGACCTGCATTTCGGCTACGACGAAGAAGACGCCCTCGTCGCTTTTGCCGCCCAACTGGGTCTCGCCATCGTCCACCACCAGCAGGCCGACGATCTGCCCGACGAGCCGGCCGGCAACGAAGAAGCGGCTCCGGCCGTCGCCGGCACCCCGCTGACCATTCGCCACTTCGCCGCCACCGACAGCGTTTTCATCGACGACGACTACCTGATCAAGGGCGTCGCCGGGGCCATACTCTGGGTGCTGCTCAGCGATTTCGCCGAACGTCGGCGCACCAGTTTTACCAACAAGGGCTTGCGGGTCGATCCCCGCATCCGCCTGCCGGGCGTCAGCGACAACCTCGAAGCACGCCTGGTACTGCTGCAGCGCCGACTGGAAGAGCGCGACGCCGGCATCCGGCTGACCAAGACCGGGCGCGGCCGTTTTTCACTGGCCGTAGACCACCCGCTGCAGCTCGTCGAAAGCTGATTTTCGCGGGTTTCCCCCGCCTTTTCTTAAATGTTCATTCAGCGTTTCTTAAAAGAATCGTAAGCGGCCCCTGGCCGTCTTGTCAGGGTTTTCGGGCGGCCTAGACTACCTCCATCGCATAACGAATGGAGCGGTCATGACCCCGAAGCCCCCGGCAAAAAACCCGCAGCAACTGCTCGAACAGATGCTGCTCATCCGCGCCTATGAAGAGGCCATCGTCAACGGCAGCGCCGCCGGCAGGATGCCCGGCACCTGCACCTCGGTCGGCCAGGAAGCGGCCGCCGTCGGCGTGGTCAACGCGCTCGCCCCCGAAGACCTGATCCTCACCAACCATCGCAGCGCCGGCCACCTGCTCGCCCGCGGCGCCGACCCCGGCCGCCTGCTGGCCGAAGTCATGGGCCGCCGCGACGGCTACTGCAAGGGCAAGAGCGGCTCGCTGCACATTTCGGCCAAGGAACTCGGCGTCGTGCTGACCTCGACCATCGTCGGCGCCGAACTGTCGATGGCGCCCGGCGTTGCCCTGGCGCAAAGCATGCTCGGCCGCCCCGGCATCGTCGTCTGCTTCTTTGGCGACGGCGCGGCCTGCGAGGGCAGCTTTCACGAATCGCTCAATCTTGCCGCGCTATGGAACCTGCCCATCCTCTACGTCTGCGAAAACAATCACTGGCAAGCCTTCGTCCATCGGCGCGAAGCGATGAGCCGCGAACATGTTGCGGATTGGGCCGCCTCCTACGGCATCCCGGCCCGGACGGTGGACGGCAACGATGTCTTCGCCGTGCTCGAAGCCGCCCAGGCTGCCGCCGCCCAGGTCCGCGAGAGCCAACGGCCCTACCTGCTCGAAACCCTGACCTACCGGACCCGCGGCCACCTCGAGCCGGACGATCAGGGTTACGTCGACAAGGCCGAACTGGCTGCATGGCTGGCCCGCGACCCGATCGCCACCGGCCGTGATCGTTTGATTGCCGATGGGCAGCTCAGTCCGGCCCAGGCCGCAACCATGGCCGACAAGGTGGCCAGCCACATCGCCGTCGCCCAGGCCTTTGCCGAAGCCTCGCCCTTCCCTGCCGCGGATGAACTGACCCGCGACGTCTACGCCTGAGGATTCCCCATGCCTACCCTGACTATTTACGATGCTGTCGGCGCCGCGCTGACCGAGGAAATGCGCCGCGACCACAGCGTCATCGCCTTCGGCGAAGGCATCGCCACCAAACGCCACGAGCTGGTCGACGAATTCGGCGCCCTACGTATCCGCAACACGCCGCTGGCCGAGGGCATCATTGCCGGCACGGCCGTCGGTGCCGCCGCCATGGGCCTGCGCCCGGTCGTCGACCTGCTCTTCGCGCCCTTTCTCTGCTATGCCATGGACGAGCTGGTCAACAGCGCCGGCAAGCTGCGCTACCTGTCCGGCGGCCAGTTCACCTTCCCCCTCGTCACGCTGGCCATGACCGGCGCCGGCTGGGGTGTCGGTGCCCAGCACAACCACAATGTCGAGGCCTGGTTCGTGCACAGCCCCGGCCTCAAGGTAGTCATGCCGAGCACACCGGCCGACACCAAGGCCCTGCTCAAGACGGCCATTCGCGACGACAACCCGGTGCTCTTCTTCCTCGACATCGGCCTTCTCTACCAGCCGGGCGAAGTGCCGGCCGGCGAACATCTGCTGGCGCTGGGCCAGGCCGCCATCGTCCGCGAAGGACGGGATGTGACGCTGGTTTCCTACGGCAAGACGGTCCACCACTGTCAGCAGGCGGCCGAGCAACTGGCCGGCCAGGGCATCGCCGCCGAAGTCATCGACCTGCGTAGCCTGAAGCCGCTCGACGAAGCGACCATCCTCGGCTCGGTGAAGAAAACCGGTCGCCTCGTCGTCGTGCACGAAGCCAACCGCCTGTGCGGCGTCGGCGCCGAGATCGCCGCGCTGGTCGCCGAACAGGCCTTCGCCGATCTCAAGGCACCGATCGTCCGACTGGGTGGCCCCGATGCCCCGGCCGCCGCCAGTTACCCGCTCGAACAGGCCTCGGTCCCTTCAGCCGAGGCGATCGCCGACGCGGCCCGACGCCTCTGTTCCACCTAGAAACCAGCTTCAACCTAAATTTTCAACAAGGAGAAAAACCATGCGCCCCAACCCCAAAACCCTCATCACCGCCACCCTGGCCTGCACCCTGTTCAACACCAGCGCCCTGGCTGCCGATAACGATTCGGCCCTGATCAAACGTGGCGAGAAACTGATCGCCTACGGTGGCTGCGTCGATTGCCACATCCCCTTCAAGATGGGCCCCAACGGCCCCGAGAAGGACATGGCCCGCGGCCTTTCCGGCCATCCCGAAGAGCTTCGCCTGCCGCCTTCGCCCAAGCTGGACAGCGCCTGGAACTGGGCTGGTTCAGCAACGATGACAGCCTTCGTCGGCCCGTGGGGCACGACCTACGCCGCCAACCTGACGCCCGACCGCGAGACCGGCATCGGCGCCTGGCGCGAGAAGGATTTCATCCAGGCCATGCGCACCGGCAAGCATGTCGGCGTGGCCCGTCCGATCCTGCCGCCGATGCCTTGGCAGGCGGTCGCCTCGCTGCCCGAAAAGGATTTGCGAGCCATTTTCAGCTACCTCAAGGCGCAGCCGGCCGTGAAGAACAAGGTGCCCGACTATTTGCCACCCGCCACCAGCATCAGCAAAGCCGGCGGCTGAGCGGCACGCGACTTTCACCAGAAACCGGCCTGTTGCATTGCAGGCCGGCACACGGCTCTGGCGAAAGTCGCCGCGCAAAGCAGATTGCCACGGTCAACCGGAAATAATGGCCAAATTTGAAATGGCCTCAGCTCAAGCGAGCCGGCTGCGATCTGTATCAATCCCGCTAGAATGGCGCTGCCTCCACCTCAATGCGCCCGATGCCCCGTCCCTCGCTCAATACCCAAATCCTGATCGGCTGCCTGCTCGGCATCGCCGGCGGGCTATGGCTGGCCACCCAGCCGGCTGAGGCGCCCGTCGTCGGCAATACGCTGTACGGCGCCAAGATGCTTGGCAACCTGTTTCTCGATCTATTGCGCATGGTGCTGGTGCCGCTGGTCTTTTCGTCCATCGTTGTTGGCGTCGCCAACCTGCGCGCCCATCAGCAGATGCATCGGGTGTGGACGACGACGCTCGCCTTCTTTGCGCTGTCGATGGCGCTGGCCATTGTGCTCGGCCTCGGCGCAGCCAACCTGTTCCACCCCGGCGAAGGCCTGCACCTGGCCATGTTCGCCGACGCCACGCGGGATTTCCAGGCGCGCCAGATGCCGCTGCCCGACTACATCGCCCAGTTCATGCGCGGCCTGTTCCAGAACCCGTTCAAGGCGCTGGCCCAGGGCGACATTCTGGCCGTCGTCATCATTGCCCTGTTTCTCGGTATCGCGCTGGTCATCGGCGGCGAGCGCTACAAGAACCTGCGCGTGCTGATTCAGGAATTGCAGGAACTTTGCCTGCTCGTCGTCGGCTGGATCATGCGCCTGGCGCCGTTCGGCCTCGCCGCGCTGCTGTTGCAACTGGTCGCCACGCAAAACGCCGACCTGCTCGCCAGCCTGGCCCATTTCATCAGCGTCGTCGTCGGCACCACGTTGTTCCACGGCATCGTCGTTCTGCCACTGCTGCTCTGGCTGGTTACCCGCATGTCGCCGCTGCGTTTCTGGAGAGGCGCCAAGGAAGCGCTGATCACCGCCTTCGCCACGAGTTCGAGCGCCGCCACGCTGCCCATCACCTTGCGCTGCACCGAGCAGCATTTGCACGTCAAAAAGGACATCGCCAATTTCGTCGTGCCGCTCGGCGCCACCGTCAACATGGACGGCACAGCGCTCTACGAAGCCGCTGCTGCGCTGTTCGTCGCCCGGCTAGCCGGCATCGAACTTGACCTCGCCCACCAGCTCATCATCTTCTTCGTCGCCATGCTCGGCGCCATCGGCGCCCCGGGCATCCCCAGCGTCGGCATGCTGAGCATGGTGCTGGTGCTTGAATCGGTCGGCCTGCCCACCGCGGCGATTGCCATCCTGCTCCCCATCGACCGCATCCTCGACACCGTGCGCACGGCGGTCAATGTCGAAGGCGACATGGTCGGCAGCCTGATCGTGCAGAAGCTGACCGAATCAGGCAGCGAAAAACACGCCTGACCGGCCAGGAACCATCACCGCTCGGCTTCCCGCCGGGCGACGAATTCCACCGGCGGGTGGACGCTGAGGCCACCACCGCTTTCCAGCACGAAATGCAGTTCGCCGGCCTTGAGCGTTGCGCGGTAACGGTGCGTCACCTCGCGGCCCGGACCATCGCCCACCACCTCCTGGCTGCGCGTGACAAAATTGAGTTGTTCGCCCTTCAGCACGCCCTGTTCAACCGTCCGCGCCACCCGCAGATAGCTGGCGGTGCCATGCACCTCGCCATTTTCCAGACGCAGGTCGAAGCGCTCGGCGTGCTCGGCGCCCCAGTCGTATTTGACGGTAGCCAACCAGCGCCCGGCAAGGCTTTGGGCCAGTTCAGAGGCGACGGGTTTGGGAACCTCAGAGTGACCCAGCCAGTTACCTTTCAGGCCAACCGCCAGCAGCACAATCACGGCCAGGGCAGCCAGCCCCCAGAGCAGCCCGGAACGCCGGGCAGGACGACGACTGGCCGGGAAGAACGGCTTGACGACATCGACCAGCCGCGCCACATCCGACGTCCACCCGATATCCGAAAGAATGAATGACTGGCGCCGGGCCAGCGCCACTATGGCCGGCGGCAAATCCCTTTCCGCCGGCATCACCGCCCCGCCGACGAGCACCGGCAGCACCGTCTTGCCCGATTTCAAGCCGGCCTCGATTTCCCGCCGGACGAAATCATCCGGCTCGTCGAGGCGGCGCATGCCGTTCCGACTCACGGTCAGCCAGGCCGGGCCGATCATGACCAGCATCACATCGACGGCAGCCAGTTGTTTCTCGATGGCAACGACAAAATCCTCACCCGGATGGATATCCTCAATGTCACGAAACACATTGTCCGCACCGAAGGTCGAGACCAGAACATCGGCCAGACGCCCGGCAAAACCAGCCTGATCGTCGCGACGGTAACTGATGAATATGCCAGGCATTGGACAAATCTCCTTGATGGAACAGGCTCGCGTGGATTGCTACGGTCAACCGGAAAGATCGGCCAATTCCGGAATGCCCCCGACATTACCGCAAGGACGGGAACCCTGGCAGTCTGCCACCGTCAACGCATATGAATATTTGAACTACGATAGGTTCATGAATCCGTTTCGGAAGGAGGCTGGCATGGTAGTCGTCGTATTCCGCACCCGACTCAAGGATGGCACCGACGAACAAGCCCTGACCGCGCTGGGCGGACGGATGTTCGAGATAGCCTCGGCCATGCCCGGTTTCATTTCCTACAAGGATTTCGCCGCCCCTGATGGCGAAAGCGTCGCTATTGTCGAGTTCGACAGCCTGGAAACCCTCGCCGCCTGGCGCCAGCATCCGGAGCATCTGGCGGCCCAGGAGCAAGGCCGGCAGGAATACTTTGCGTCCTACCAGGTCCAGGTCTGCGCCCCACTCCGCAGTTACCGGTTCGATGCCAGCGGCCGGCACGTTGAGGATTAGCGCCCCGTGACAACGAGCGCACCGCTCCATCTGAGAATTTTCATTTCCTCGCCCGGCGACGTCGGAGACGAGCGGCGCCTAGCCCGCGAAATCATCGAATCCCTGCCGCGCGACCCGGCCTATCGCGGCAAGATCACCAGCGAAGCGATTGCCTACGACGACCCCGATGCACCGTCGCCCATGCCGGCCGGCATCACCCCGCAACTCGGCGTCAACCTTTACAAGGGACCGGCCAGCGCCTGCGACCTGACCATCGTCATCCTGTGGAGCCGGCTCGGCACCCCGGTATCGGCCGACTGCGTGCGTAGCGACGGCAGCCGCTACGAATCCGGCACCGTGTCGGAATACGAAAACGCCCTGGCCGCCGGCAAGGAGGTCTGGATATTCCGGCGCAGCGAAAAGCCCCGGGTCGAGCTCGATGATCCCGACTTCGACGCCAAGCTCAAGCAATACCGGGCCGTCGGCAGCTTTCTCGAGCGCCTCCAGAATGCCGACGGGTCGGCCGCCGGCGGCCGCCACGACTACGCCGACCCGGCGGAATTCGCCGCCTTGTTCCGCAAGCTCCTGAGCGCCTGTTTCACCGCTCATCTGGATCGCCAGCCGGGGGCCGTGCCGGTTGCGGCGCCGCCACCTTCACCGGATAGCGAACCGCCCTTCCTGGCCCCGGAGGTCGATCGCGACCACGCCATCGTCGGCCGCGATGAACTGGTTCGCCAGGTCTGGGAACGGGCCATCGCCGGCAAAAGCCAGAGCCTGCTGTTTCTGCCCGGTGTCGGCAAAACGACAGTCGCCCAGGCTCTGCTGGCCGATCGCCAGCGCCTGCTCGACCACTTCGACGGCGTACTCTGGGCCGACCTCGGGCGCCAGCCCATGGTCGGCGAACAACTGCGCCGCTGGGCCACGGCCTTGCAGGTTCCCGACGAACGCAAGGCCAGCCTGGCCAGCATCGACGACTGGAAAGCGACGGTCAAGGCAGCGATCGGCAATCGCCGGATTCTGGTCATTCTCGACGACGTCTGGCAGAACAAGGCGGCCAGGGAATTCATGCACCTCGTCCCGCGCGGCGTCTTCATCATCACCACGCGCTGCAAGGACGTCGCCGCCATGCTCGGCGACCCCGAACTGGTGCCGGAACTCGACGCCGCGACCGGCCTCGGGCTGCTCACCGAAATCGCCCCGAAGGCTGTCGCCTACGACCCCGAGGGGGCCCGCAATCTGGTCAGCGCCGTCTATGGCCTGCCGCTGGCCCTGGTCCTGATCGGCAAATACCTGCGCCGCGAATCGTCGGACGGCGACCCCGACCGTACCGCAGCCGCCTTCCAGACCATGGCCGAGGCCG
Source organism: Ferribacterium limneticum (assembly GCF_020510585.1). GTDB lineage: Bacteria > Pseudomonadota > Gammaproteobacteria > Burkholderiales > Rhodocyclaceae > Azonexus. The sequence continues at coordinate 2,503,685 of NZ_CP075190.1, forward strand.
GCCACCGGCTGGAAATCAACCCCGACGAGGAGGCCGGCTCGCATTCGCTGGCCGAAATCATCGAAGTCAGCTTCGCCGCCCTGCGCTCCGACGATGCGCGGCGGGCCATTCTCAACCTGGCCATCTTCCGCCCCAAGCCCAACACCTTTTCCAAGGACATCGCCCGGCAAGTTGCCGGCACCGAAGCTGCCGTGCTTTATGACCTGAGCGACATCGGCCTGATCGAGCATTACGGCGACGGCGAATACACCATGCACCGGGTAATCGCCGAATATGCCCGGACCAGGCTGCCGCTGACCGAATCCCAGGCGCTGCACCACCAGGCCGTCAATTACTACGCCCGGCAATTGCAGCAGGACATCGACGACAACCCGGTCGCCTACCTTGGCTGGTACCGCTACGAACAGACCGACTGGCAGGCGACCAAGGACGCCTGGCTCTATCACCTGGCCCATGCGGGCAATGCAGTGAGCAGCGTGCAGGCCTTCCTGCGCGTCTATTTCGACGCCTTCTGGTGGTGGGGTTATTACCAGCGCTTCCCCTTCTGCGAGCGCCTCCTGCTCGAATGGCAGCAACGGCGCAGCGTCGATCCCAAGGTGCGCCAGGGACTCGAACAACTTGCCACGTTTCAGAACGCCTACCCGGAAGGCTACGAAAAGGCCGCCCGCGGCAACTGGAACGAGGTTGAACGCTCGCTCACCCGCCTGCGGCAAAGCCTCGGGCTGGAAGGCGAAATTTCCGCCATCCACGACGAAGACGCCCGCCGGGTGCGCGGTTTCACCGACTTCCTGTTGGCCGAGGCCTACGCCTATGGCCGCCATGACCACGAGGGCGCCCTCAAGCGCTATGCCGCCGCCCACGATATTTTCCATCTCGATGGCGACCTCTGGGTGGCGGCCTGGCTCGGTTTCTACGTCGCCCAATATCTCCTTGAGCAAGGCAGCTTCGACGATTCGGCAGAATATGCCCGGCGCTCGCTGACCGAAGCCGGCTGCGCCGCCGGGGGTGAGGATGCCCCGTTGGCCGAACGCGATTCCGAACTGCTCGCCAACAATTACCGATTGCTCGGCGACCTGGCCATCGCCGGTCGGCAGTATGCACAGTCCGCCCGGCACTACCTCCGGGCGACTTTCTATGCCTACGCCTTCCAGGCCATTCCGGAACCCGCCGACTCCTACACCATGGCGTTTTACCAGGAAATCACCAGCCGCATCGCCGGGCAGGCCACCCGTCTCGCCGGCACCGACCGGGCCGCCGGCGCGACGCTCTGCGAGACGATAGCCGCCTATTGGCAGATTTACTGGCAACGCCATCCGGAACAAACGACCGCCAACGGCTTGGCTGACGCGCTGAACAACGCCGATCCCGTCGCCATCGCGGCAACCCTCTTCCCGCCGCCCATCGTCGGCGATATCCTGAGCGGGGCAGCCGACTACGCTAGGGAAGTCGAGGCGATCATCCCCTCGCTGGCCGCCGCTCTCGACAAATTGAATCAGGCCGGCCAGTAGGAGGTAAAGTGCCGATTACTGCTCGAACTGCCGCTTCCTGACCAGGCAACCGTACCGACCAATCAGCGGTTCAAACTACCTACTGCGGTCAACACGGAAAATCGACAGTTTTCAAGGAGCATTATTTTTCCGCCGCCAGCTCTCGGCGATCACCGGATTTCCTGGCCTTGGCCAAGGCGACAGCCGATTCCGAAGTACGGACTGCCAAAACATATTTGTTCGACGATTTTCTGAACGACTTCGACCACGAACTCTCGTCGAGCGACACCGGCACCATAAGCAGGCCCCTGGCCACATCCTTCGGGCGAAAGCCGGAGGCTTCAAGCAGATTGAAGGCGATGGCATCAGCCTCCATCGCCTGCACATCGCGATTGCTGGTCGCGGCAAGTCGTGCCCCGCCTATCGACATCAGGCTCTTGAACAGCCCGCTGACCGGCATAAAAATATTCAAGAGGACGGAAGTTGCAATGCTGACCGACGAGTTTTCTTTGTGGTGACGCGCGATAACATGGCCCATTTCACGGGCAATCACGAAAGCCAACACGCCGTCGTAAGCCCGCCATCGGCCCAGCGCCGCATGCAGGGCGATCCGACCATTGGCGCTGGACGAACTACCCGGCTCATCGCCTTCGACGATATAAACGTCGAAACATCCACCGACCGACCTCGCGGAGCACCACCCCGGATCGGGATACTGTTTCAAGGCCCCTTTTTGCAGGGCCCCGGTAATCCGCTCAACCTCCATGGCGAAAGACCTGACGCCACCCCGCCCGGATTCGGCCGAGCAAGCCGAATTTTCCGCGCAGGACATATCGGCTCGCGATCCGCTGGTAATGCTGAATTCAAGGTCCGACTGGACACCGGCCAGCGGTACATCAACTATCCGGGGCCGATCCGCGACGGGGGCAAGCGTGCAAGCAGCCAGGCAAAGTTGCATGACCACAGCCCCATAACCTGAAATTCTCGCCAGCCACATAATCCGCGGCCTCGAACAAAATCCAGCCGCACCCCGCCTTCTTCAATCAATTCACGTTGACGTCCACTCGGCTCAATGAAGCAAGAAAACGCTGCCGCTGAACTCACCATTAAGCTGTTTGATTAGACCCGGGAAGGCATTCCAAGTTGCGAGCGGAGGCCTAATTCTTACGGTCAACCCGAAAAATCAGCCGATTTCCAAATTTGTCCTCGCCGCCACCCTCGAACGAGCGGCAGGTGATCGCCATCCACCGTACCGTCACCTCCCTTCCGTCGTTGCAGCGGACAATGCCTTTTCCGGCTTCGCCCTCGCAAGTGCCAGGATTTGGCGAGATATCCGGCGGTGAGAGTTGCCCGTCGCACTGCAGGCGACCGTCGCTGTCAGCCAGAATGAACCGTCCGCCACCACTCGAATTGCCGGGAAAGCCCTTGCCGCGCAGCTCGCCCGGCACATCGCTGAGGCTGCCGCGGGCCTGGTAGCCGATGGCGCAAGCGGCCAGCAGCGAGGCGAACACGACCATCAAGGGAATTCCACGTTTGTTCACAAGGCAGCGCCAACGTTTTCGAGGATAATTGCCATTTTTACACCCATTCGACGCCCGACGTGAATTCGCATCTCGCCCAACTCCAGCCCTACCCCTTCGAAAAGCTGCGCGCCCTGTTCGCCGGCGTCACGCCCAACCCGGAATACAAGGAGATCAAGCTCTCCATCGGCGAGCCGCAGCACGCCACGCCGGCCTTCATCATGGAAGCACTGGCCAACGGCCTGAAGGGCCTGGCCAACTATCCGACGACGCAGGGTGTCCCGGCGCTCCGTCAGGCCATCGCCGCCTGGTGCCAGCGCCGCTACGATCTGGCGCTCAATCCGGAAACCGAAATCCTGCCGGTCAACGGCTCGCGCGAAGCCCTTTTCTCCTTCGCACAAACCGTCGTTGATACCAGCCGTGGCCACGTGCCGCTCGTCGTCAGCCCGAACCCGTTCTACCAAATCTACGAAGGTGCCGCCTACCTGTCCGGCGCCGAGCCGCGTTTCCTGAACAACCTGCCCGACAACGATTTCGCCTTCGACTACGCCAGCCTGAGCGAAGACGAATGGGCCCGCGTCCAGCTCTTCTACGTCTGCTCGCCGGGCAACCCGACCGGCAAGGTGCTGTCGCTCGACGACTGGAAAACCCTGTTCGCCCTCTCCGACAAGTACGGTTTCGTCATCGCCTCCGACGAGTGCTATTCCGAAATTTATTTCGACGAAGCCAACCCGCCCATCGGCGGCCTGCAGGCGGCCAAGCTGCTCGGTCGCTCGAACGAACGGCTGGTCATGTTCTCCAGCCTGTCCAAGCGCTCCAACGTGCCGGGCATGCGCTCCGGCTTCGTTGCCGGCGATGCGGCCATCCTCAAGAAATACCTGCTGTTCCGCACCTACCAGGGCTGCGCCATGTCGCCGCCGGTGCAGACGGCTTCCATCGCCGCCTGGAACGACGAGGCGCATGTCCTCGACAACCGCAACCAGTACCGCGAAAAATTCGCCGCCTGCACGCCGCTGATTGCCGAAGTGCTCGGCACCGGCATGCCGGACGCCAGCTTCTACCTGTGGGCGAAGACACCGATTGCCGACACCGAATTCGCCCGCGGCCTGCTCGAACACTATAATGTCGTGGTCCTGCCCGGCAGCTTCCTGGCGCGCGAAGTCCGCGGCGTCAATCCAGGGGCCAATTTCATTCGTATCGCGCTGGTCGCCTCACTCGACGAGTGTCTGGAAGCGACCCGGCGCATTCGCCAATTCGCACAACAACTGTAAACAGAGAGAAAATCCATGAGCCATCCCCTGCAAGCCATCATCGAAGAACTCTGGGAACGCCGCACCGAGCTGTCCCCGCAATCACCGCCCGACACCATTGCCGCCATCAATCAGGTGGTCGGCATGCTCGACTCCGGCACCCTGCGCGTTGCCGAGAAAATCAACGGTGACTGGGTCACCCACCAGTGGGCCAAGAAGGCCGTGCTCCTCTCCTTCCGCGTCCGCGACAACCGCGTTCAGGAATCGGGCGACGTTCGCTTCTACGACAAGGTCGATACCAAGTTCGAAGGCTGGAGTGAAGAGCAGTTCCGTCAGGGCGGCTTCCGCGTCGTGCCGGGCACCATCGTCCGCAAGGGTTCCTTCGTCGCCAAGAATGCCGTGCTCATGCCGTCGTTTGTGAACATCGGCGCCTACGTCGACGAAGCAACGATGGTCGACACCTGGGTTACCGTCGGCTCCTGCGCCCAGATCGGCAAGAACGTGCACCTCTCCGGCGGCGTCGGCATTGGCGGCGTCCTTGAGCCGCTGCAGGCCAACCCGACCATCATCGAAGACAACTGCTTCATCGGCGCTCGCTCCGAAGTCGTCGAAGGCGTCATCATCGGCGAGAACTCCGTGCTCTCCATGGGCGTCTATATCGGCCAGAGCACGCCGATCTACGACCGCGAAACCGGCGAAGTCACCTACGGTCGCGTGCCGCCGGGTTCCGTCGTGATCAGCGGCACCTTGCCGAAGGCCAACGGCGCGTATAGTCTGTATGCCGCCATCATCGTCAAGAAGGTCGACGCGCAAACCCGCTCGAAGACCAGCATCAACGAACTGCTGCGCCCGTAAGCCCCACTACTCCACGAAGGTCTTGTCATGATTCTCGACAAACTGTTCCAGTTGATGGCCGAAAAGCAGGCCTCGGATATTTTTGTATCCGCAGGCGCGCCTATTCATATCAAGATCCAGGGCAACACGCTCCCGGTCAACCAGCAGGTCATGCTGCCGGACATGATCGAGAAGATCGCCTACGAACTGATGTCGCCGGACCAGATCAAGACCTTCGAGGCGAACTGGGAGATGAATCTCTCCTTCGGTGTGCCGAATGTCGGCAATTTCCGGGTCAATATCTTCCGCCAGCGGGGCTCGACCAGCATCGTCATCCGCTTCATTCTGGGCAATATTCCGGCCATGGACAGTCTCGGCCTGCCGAATATTCTCGGCGAACTGATCATGGAAAAGCGCGGCCTGATCCTGATCGTCGGCGCCACCGGCTCGGGCAAATCGACGACCATCGCCTCGATGCTCGACCATCGCAACGCCAACCGTTCCGGCCACATCCTGACCGTTGAAGACCCGATCGAATTTCTCTTCAAGCACAAGAAATCCATCGTCAACCAGCGCGAAATCGGCATGGACACGATGGACTGGCAATCGGCGCTCAAAAATGCCATGCGCCAGGCCCCGGACTGCATCCTGATCGGCGAAATCCGCGACAAGGAAACCATGCAGGCGGCCATCGCCTACGCCCAGACCGGCCACCTTTGCCTCGCCACGCTGCACGCCAACAACAGCTACCACGCACTGAACCGCATCATCAGCTTCTTCCCGCTGGAAAACCGGCCGGCACTCTTCCTTGACCTGTCCGTCGCACTGCGCGCCATCGCATCCCAGCGCCTGGTCAAAAAGCCGGACGGCAAGCGCATTCCGACCTGCGAAATCATGCTCAACACCCGCCACATCAGCGAACTGATTGAGCGCGGCGAAGTGCAAGGCATCAAGGACGCCATGGAACAGACGCTGGCTCCGGGATCACAGACTTTCGAGCAGGATCTGTTCAGGCTCTACAGCAGCGGCACGATCACCATCGACGAAGCGCTGGCCAACGCCGATTCGCCGACCAACCTTTCGTGGCTCATCAACAATTCCGAGTTCGGCAACACCAATGGCAAGGACGACCGCAAGACCGACGTCGCGCTCGAATTCGACAGCACCAGTGATGCCGGCACCTCCTTCAAGGAATTCACGCTCAGCCTCGCCGACAGTGAGGAAGAACCACACTGATGTCCGACCCCACGTTTGAACTGACCCGGCAGATCATTTCCTGCCACTCGGTGACGCCGGAAGACGGCGGCTGCATGGAAATCATCACCGAACGCCTCAAGCCGCTCGGCTTCAGCATCGAATTCATCAACCGCAACGGCGTCACCAATCTCTGGGCGCGTCGCGGTACGACCGCTCCGCTATTTGTCTTCGCCGGCCACACCGATGTCGTGCCGACCGGCCCGCTCGACAAATGGACCTCGCCGCCCTTCGCCCCGGAAGTCCGCAACGGAATGCTCTACGGGCGTGGCACGGCCGACATGAAGTCATCGGTCGCCGCCTCGGTAACTGCCGTCGAAGCCTTCATCGCTGCCCACCCGAATCATCCCGGCTCGCTCGCCTTCCTGCTTACCTCCGATGAGGAAGGCGATGCCGTCGACGGTACCGTCATCGTCGTCGAAGCGCTCAAGGCACGCGGCGAAACCCTCGATTTCTGCATCATCGGCGAGCCGACCTCGGTGAACACCCTCGGCGACATGATCAAGAATGGCCGGCGCGGTTCGCTGTCCGGAACCCTGACGGTCAAGGGCATCCAGTGCCACATCGCCTACCCGGAAAAGGGTCGCAATCCTATCCACGAAGCCGCCCCTGCCCTAGCCGAACTGGCCGCGACGCGCTGGGATGAAGGCAACGAATACTTCCCGCCAACCACCTGGCAGGTCTCCAACATCCACGGCGGCACCGGTGCGACCAACGTCATCCCCGGTCAACTGGAAATAAAGTTCAATTTCCGCTTTTCCACGGCCAGTACGCCGGAAGGCCTGCAGCAACGCTTGCGCGCCATCCTCGAAAAGCACGATCTGGACTACGACATCCACTGGACGCTGGGCGCCCGCCCCTTCCTGACCGGTCGCGGCCGGCTGGCTGATGCAGCAAGCGCGGCAATCAGCGAAACCTGCGGCATCGAAACCGAGCTATCGACCACGGGCGGCACCTCTGACGGCCGCTTCATCGCCGAAATCTGCCAGCAGATGCTCGAAATCGGCCCGGTCAACGCGACCAGCCACAAGATCGACGAGTGCATTGCTGTCGATTCCCTGCCCAAGCTCTCGGCCATTTACCGCCGCATCCTCGAGCGTTGCCTGCTTGCCTAGGTTCGGGCTAATAGCTCTAGCCCCTAACATCTAACAGCTAAAAATGACCACTGCCGCCAAAACCGAACTGTTCACCGTTCGCGACTACATCCGTTATGCCGTCAGCCGTTTCAACGGCGCCCAGCTCTTCTTCGGCCACGGCAGCGACAACGCCTGGGACGAAGCGGTATATCTGACCCTGCACACGCTCAACCTGCCGCTCGACCGGCTGGAGCCTTTCCTCGACGCCCGCCTGCTGCCGCATGAGCGCGAACAGCTTCTCGACATCTACACGCGCCGCTGCCAGGACCGCCTGCCGGCCGCCTATCTGACCCACGAAGCCTGGCTCGGCGAACATCGTTTCTATGTTGACGACCGCGTCATCGTGCCGCGCTCCTTCATTGCCGAACTGCTCGACGAGCAACTCACGCCGTGGATCGACGATCCGTGGGCCATCGAATCGGCCCTCGACCTGTGCACCGGTTCCGGCTGCCTGGCCATCCTGAGCGCCCTCGCCTTCCCGAATGCCGAGGTCGCCGCCGTCGACCTCTCCGAAGATGCGCTTTCCGTCGCCGAGCGCAATGTCGCCGATTACCACCTGACCGACCGCGTCGAACTGATCCAGTCCGACGCCTTCACCAAGCTGGCCGGCCGCAAGTTCGACCTGATCATCTCGAACCCGCCCTACGTCAATGCCGAATCGGTCGCCGCGCTGCCGCCGGAATACCTGCACGAGCCGGAACTGGCGCTCGGCTCGGGCGAAGATGGCCTCGATTTCACGCGCATCATCCTGCGCGAAGCGAAGAAGCACCTGAGCGAAAACGGCATCCTGATCGTCGAAATCGGCCACAACCGCGACGACCTCGAAGCCGCATACCCGACGCTGCCCTTCACCTGGCTCGACACCGCCGCCGGCGACGAATTCGTCTTCCTGCTCCACGCCGCCGATTTACCGGATTGAACCAGCTGTACGAAATGCCCAGCCCGTTCGAAGTCGAAACGGGCACTGTGCTCATGCACGAACCGTCATGGGCGCGGGAAGGCGAACTACGCGCCCAGTTGCTCGACGAAAGCTACCCCAAGCCTTTCGTCATCGACGATGGCAAATCGCGCTTTCTCTATTTTAACGTCCGCCTCATGCAGAGCGAAATGTCGCTCAAGGCGCCGCACGACCTGGCCATCCGCTACACGCAAAAAATGATGGCCTTCCTGCTCTTCCAGCCGCGCCCGAAACGCATCGTACTGATCGGCCTCGGCGGCGGCTCGCTGATCAAGTTCTGCTACCAGCGCATGCCCGGCACACAGCTGACAGCCGTCGAACTTGACCCCAACGTCATCGCCTTCCGCGACACCTTTCTCATGCCGCCCGACGATGACCGCCTGCAGGTTTTGGAGGCCGACGGCGCCGAATTCCTCGCCAGCACCGAAAAAGGCATTGATGCCCTGCTCGTCGATGCCTTCGACAAGACCGGGTTCGCGCCCAGCCTGGCCAACCGCGAATTTTTCGACAACGCCTACGCCAAGCTCTCGGGCAACGGCGTGCTAGTCATCAATCTGGCCGGCGAAAAGGAAACCTATGCCGGCCTGATCGGCGAGGCCATGCACGTTTTCGACGATCAGGTCATCGTGATTTCGGTGCCGGACGACGGCAACCACGTGCTCTACGCCTTCAAGGAACGTCATTTCGAGCCGCGCTGGCGCTGGCTGCACAACTACGCCAAGGAATTGCGCGCCAAGTTCGGCCTCGACTTCCCGGCCTTCGTGCAAAAAATGGAACGCTCGACCAAGCTCGGCCTGGCCCGCCGCGAGGCAATTCGGCGCCGCTAGGCCACTTCCACGGTCAACCGGGCTTGCTACGGTCTACCGTAAAAAAGGGCCAAAATTGAAATGGTTTTGGCCCGCCTCCCGAGGCGAGCACTAGCGAATTTCCGTCAAAATACCCCGCAGCAAACGCCAGCACCGCTCGACCGAGGCAATTTCAACCCGCTCGCCCGGCGCATGCGCCCCACGAATAGTCGGGCCGAAGGATACGATATCCATCCCCGGATACGTGTCTCCGATGATGCCGCACTCCAGCCCGGCGTGAATGACCTGAACCTTGGATTCCGCCGCAAAATCGCGCCGATAAACCGCCTGACACAACTTGAGCAATTCAGAAGCAGGATTCGGCGCCCAGCCCGGATAAAAACCGGTTTTCTCGGCCTGCGTTCCACTCAAAGCCCACAAACTGACAATTTCATCAGCCAGCGCCAGACTGCCGCTACCGATCAGTGAACGCACCATAAAGTTGCACGAGCCCCCATTCGGGTGCACATCGACCATGCCCAGATTGTTCGAAGTCTCGACCACACCTGGCACCTGCCGACTCATCCGGCGCACGCCATGCGGCGCTGCATGCAGCGATCCAAGCCAGATTTCCTGCTCAGCCATCGCCATGACCTGCGTTGCCTCGGCCACCGTAACAGTGAGGTTCAAGCCCTCGTCGATCCCACGCAATTCCGCTCGCAAGCTGGTTTCCATCCCGGCCAGCCATCCCGCCAGGCGCCCGCCCCGACCGCCGGGCACGGCCACCGTCGCCACCGCCTCACGCGGCAAGGCATTGCGCGCCGAGCCGCCAACCAGATCGACCAGCCGAAGCGGTGTCACTGCCTCCAGCTCGCGCAAGACGCGAACCAGCAGTTTGATCGCGTTGCCCCGTTCCTCGTGGATATCGACGCCGGAATGACCGCCGCGCAGGCCACGCAATGCGATCCGGACAACCTCGAATCCACCCGGGACGGGCTCTGCCACGCCACAGCGTTCAACATTGACGTCCAGCCCGCCAGCGCAGCCCAGATAAAACTCGCCCCATTCCTCGGTATCCAGATTGAGCATCAGCCGTCCCTGCAGAACACCAGCCTCCAGACCGCGCGCACCGCCCATGCCGGCCTCTTCATCAACGGTCAGCAATGCTTCAAGCGGCCCATGAACGAGACTGTCATCTTCAAGCGCCGCCAGAATCAACGCTACGCCAATCCCGTTATCGCCTCCCAGCGTCGTATTTTCGGCCACAAGCCAGCCATCGCTCAACTCCGGAACAATCGGATCACGAGAGAAATCATGGCCGCTGTCCGCATTCTTCTGACAAACCATGTCGAGATGCGCCTGCAGTACGACACCCGACCGCCCCTCGCCGCCAGCGCTCGCCGGCTTGCGGATAATCAGATTGCCCGCGGCATCTACCGCCGCTGCCAAACCGCGCGCCAAGGCCCACTGCAGCAGGAAATCACGCAGCCCAGCCTCCGCCTTCGAAGCGCGCGGCATCGCGCACAGCGTTGCAAAATGGGCCCAGACGGTCGCAGGCTGAAGACCGGAAAACACCGAGTTAGTCACGTTGCAGAACTCCAAAAGTGAAAACCCCCGCAGACCTTGCGGTGTGCGGGGGTTAAATTCTGGGGCGACTGATGGGGCTCGAACCCACGACAACCGGAATCACAATCCGGGACTCTACCAACTGAGCTACAGCCGCCGCTGAAGAAGGCGCGCATTATACGAAGTACCAAACTGTCTGTCTACAGGGAACGACGTCAATTCTGCGAAGACGGCCGCCACCGGGTAGAAGCATCCGGCAGCGAGCCTGCCGTGATATTATTGTCCGCTTTATTTTTCGGCTCCGAAGTCACAAGGAACTCTCATGGAAGCAACTACTGCACAAGCTAACGAACTTGAACGCCGCATCGACCTCTCCATCGCCATTGCCGATGTTGAAAAGGTCATGGAACAGCGCCTGAAGCGCATGGGCAAGAACATGAAGGTACCTGGCTTCCGTCCGGGCAAGGTTCCGTTCAGCATCGTCAAGCAGCAGCATGGCGACCAGGCTCGCCACGAAGTGCTGTCCGAGGAACTCGACCGCGTTTTCGGCGAAACCGTCACCGAAAAGAAGATGCGTGTCGCCGGGTACCCGCGCATTGAGCCGAAGACCACCGAAAGCACCACGCACATCGAGTTCTCGGCCATTTTCGAGGTCTATCCGGAATTCACCCCGGGCGACCTGTCGACCGCAGAAGTCGAACGTCCGATTCTCGAAGTCAGCGCCGCTGAAGTCGACAAAACCCTCGACATCCTGCGCAAGCAACGTGTCTCCTATGAAGATGCCGACCGCGCTGCCGCCAAGGAAGACCGCGTCGTCATCGACTTCCTCGGCAAGAAGGAAGGCGTGCCCTTCCAGGGCGGCGAAGCAAAGGATTACCCGTTCGTTCTGGGTCAGGGCATGATGCTGCCCGATTTCGAAAATGCCGTTGAAGGCGCCAAGGCTGGCGAAACCAAGACTTTCGACCTGACCTTCCCGGCTGACTACCACGCCAAGGATCTGGCTGGTCAGACTGTTCAGTTCGACGTCACCGTCAAACAGGTACAAGCGCCGGTCCTGCCCGAACTCAATGCCGAATTCGCCACCAGCATGGGCATCGCCGATGGCGACGTGGCCAAGATGCGTGCCGAGATCGAAACCAACCTCAAGCGTGAAGTGAAGCGCCGCATAGAAGGCAAGCTCAAAGATCAGGTCATGGAAGCCCTGATCAAGGCCAACCCGATTTCGGTGCCGACCTCGCTGGTCGACATGGAAATCCAGCGCCTGATGCAGGCAGCCCGCCAGGACATGGAACAGCGTGGCATGAAGGTCAAGGACATGCCCATCCAGCCGGAATGGTTTGCCGACCAGGCAAAGCGTCGCGTCACACTTGGCCTGATCCTTGCTGAGGTTGTGAAAACGGAGAAGCTTCAGGCAACGCCGGAACAGGTTCGTACGATGGTCGAGGAAAACGCCCAAAGCTACGAGCACCCGGAAGAGGTCATCCGCTGGTATTACGCTCAACCGCAGCGCCTGCAGGAAGTTGAAGGCGTCGCCATCGAGAACAACGTGGTTGCGTGGGTCCTGGGCAAAGCCAAGGTCACCGACAAGACTGCAGTTTTTGATGAACTGATGGGTCAAAAGCAGTAATCCGGACCTTGTTGTAAAAGCAACAATCGTCTTGAATGTAACGAAACGGCAACAGACAAGGGCTGACATGAATATCGACAACGCAAGCAATTGGGACCCACAGGCACTCGGCATGGTCCCCATGGTGGTAGAGCAGAGCGGCCGCGGCGAACGCGCGTACGACATCTATTCGCGCCTCCTCAAAGAGCGCGTGATTTTTCTTGTCGGCCCAGTCAACGACATAACCGCCAATCTGGTCGTTGCCCAGTTGCTGTTCCTTGAAGCAGAGAATCCGGACAAGGACATCTATTTCTACATCAACTCGCCGGGCGGTTCGGTGACGGCTGGCATGTCGATCTACGACACCATGCAGTTCATCAAGCCGGACGTGTCAACGCTGTGCATCGGTCAGGCCGCCTCGATGGGCGCCTTTCTGCTCAACGCCGGTGCCAAGGGCAAGCGTTTCGCCCTGCCCAATTCCCGCGTCATGATTCACCAGCCGCTGGGCGGCTTCCAGGGCCAGGCCTCGGATATCGCCATCCACGCCAAGGAAATCCTGTCGATTCGTGACCGCCTCAACCGGATCATGGCCGAACATAGCGGCCAGCCGCTGGAGCGCATCGAAAAAGACACCGACCGCGACAATTTTCTTTCAGCCGTTGAAGCAGCTGAATATGGTTTGATCGACAAGGTATTGACCCGCCGCGACGCGGCTTGAACGGAGAGCTACAGATGACCAAAGGGACCCCGGAAAAACTGCTCTACTGCTCCTTCTGCGGCAAGAGCCAGCACGAAGTCAAAAAGCTTATCGCCGGCCCGTCGGTGTTCATCTGTGACGAGTGCATTGCACTCTGCAACGACATCATCCGCGACGAGTTGCCCGAAGAAGCAGCCAAGGCCGGTCGCTCAGACCTGCCGACGCCGCGCGAAATCAGCTCTATCCTCGACCAGTATGTGATCGGCCAGGAAGTCGCCAAGCGTATTCTTGCCGTGGCGGTCTACAACCATTACAAGCGTTTGCGCCATAGCGCCAAGAACGCTGGTGAGGTTGAACTGTCGAAGAGCAACATCCTGCTCATCGGCCCGACCGGCTCGGGCAAGACCCTGCTGGCCCAGACGCTGGCTCGCCTGCTCAATGTTCCCTTCGTCATGGCCGATGCGACGACACTTACCGAAGCCGGCTATGTTGGCGAGGACGTCGAGAACATCATCCAGAAATTGCTGCAAAAATGCGACTACGACGTCGAGAAGGCCCAACAGGGCATCGTCTATATCGACGAAATCGACAAGATTTCGCGCAAATCCGACAACCCGTCGATCACCCGCGATGTTTCCGGTGAAGGCGTGCAACAGGCGCTCCTCAAGCTGATCGAAGGCACCACTGCGTCGATCCCGCCGCAAGGTGGTCGCAAGCATCCGAACCAGGACTTCGTCCAGGTCGATACCACCAATATCCTCTTTATCTGCGGCGGCGCCTTCGCTGGCTTGGAAAAAGTCATCCAGAAACGCTCAGAAAAGGGCGGCATCGGCTTCGGCGCCGAGGTCAAGAGCAAGGATGACGGCAGGGCAGTCGGCAAGATCCTGCTTGAAACAGAACCCGAAGATCTCATCAAGTTCGGCCTTATCCCCGAACTGATCGGCCGCCTGCCGGTGGTTGCCACTCTTCAGGAACTGGAAGAGGACGCCCTCGTCCAGATTCTGACCGAACCGAAGAACGCGCTGGTCAAACAGTACCAGAAGCTGTTCAACATGGAAGATGTCGAACTGGAGATTCGTCCGGGCGCACTTGCCGCCATCGCCAAAAAGGCGCTGGAACGTAAAACCGGGGCGCGCGGCCTGCGTTCGATCATGGAGCACGCTCTCCTCGATACGATGTACGAACTCCCGGGCATGGAAAATGTCGAAAAGGTGGTGATCGATGAAAACATGATCACTGGCGACACTCCGCCCCTGCTCATTTACGCCGATCAGCCAAAGGTTTCCGGCTCCAACTGAGCCGGGTCTTGAATTGCGGTTCCCCGCCCCCACGTAGGGGGCACATACCTATTTCAAAGGCATCGTAATGTCGAACCCCAACACGCTCCCGGAAACCGTCGAACTGCCGCTGCTGCCGCTGCGCGACGTCGTCGTCTTCCCGCACATGGTCATTCCGCTCTTCGTCGGCCGCCCGAAATCCATCAAGGCGCTCGAAATGGCCATGGAATCCGGCAAGAACATCCTGCTGGTGGCCCAGAAATCGGCCGCCAAGGACGAACCGGAACCGGAAGACCTCTATCGCATCGGCTGCATGGCCAACATTCTGCAGATGCTCAAGCTGCCCGACGGCACCGTCAAGGTGCTGGTCGAAGGAACGCAGCGCGCCCGCGTTGAAGCCATCGAGGTCCAATCCTCTGTCTTCATGGCCACCGCTGTGCCGCTGGCCCAACCCGGCGTCGAAGACCACGAAATCGAGGCCATGCGCCGCGCCGTGGTCGCCCAGTTCGACCAGTTCGTCAAACTGAACAAGAAGATTCCACCTGAGGTCCTTTCCTCCATCGCCGGTATCGAAGATGCCGGTCGCCTGGCCGATACCATCGCCGCCCACCTGCCGCTCAAGCTTGAGCAAAAACAGGAAGTGCTGGAGATGGAAAGTATCCGCGATCGCATCGACCGCCTGCTTTCCCAACTCGAAGCCGAAATCGACATCCTGCAGGTCGAAAAGCGCATCCGTGGCCGCGTCAAGCGCCAGATGGAAAAGAGCCAGCGCGAGTACTACCTCAACGAACAGGTGAAGGCCATCCAGAAGGAACTCGGCGAAGGCGAAGAAGGTGCCGACCTCGAAGAACTGGACAAGAAGATTAAAGCTGCAGGCATGAGCAAGGAAGGCCTGGCCAAGGCCGAAGGCGAGCTCAAGAAGCTGCGCCTGATGTCGCCGATGTCGGCCGAAGCTACTGTTGTTCGCAATTTCATCGAAACGCTGATCGGCCTGCCGTGGCGCAAGAAAACGCGGATCAGCAAGGATCTGCGTGAAGCCGAGAAAATCCTCGATAGCGATCACTATGGCCTGGAGAAGGTCAAGGAACGCATCGTCGAGTATCTTGCCGTGCAGCAGCGCGTCGACAAGGTCAAGGCACCAATTCTCTGCTTGGTCGGCCCCCCGGGGGTTGGCAAGACTTCGCTTGGTCAGTCCATCGCCAAGGCCACGAACCGCAAGTTCGTGCGCATGGCGCTCGGCGGCGTGCGTGACGAAGCCGAAATTCGCGGTCATCGCCGCACCTACATTGGCTCGATGCCGGGCAAGATCCTGAGCAGTCTGACCAAGGTCGGCGTACGCAATCCGCTGTTCCTGCTCGACGAAGTCGACAAGCTTGGCCAGGATTTCCGTGGCGACCCCTCGTCCGCCCTGCTTGAAGTGCTCGACCCGGAACAGAATTACACCTTCCAAGATCACTACGTCGAGGTTGATTTTGACCTATCCGACGTCATGTTCGTGGCCACCGCCAATACGCTGAACATCCCGGCTGCACTGCTTGACCGGATGGAAGTCATCCGTCTGGCTGGCTATACGGAAGACGAAAAGGTCAATATCGCCATGCGCTATCTGCTGCCCAAGCAGATCAAGAACAATGGCCTGAAGAAGACCGAAATCGCCGTCGCTGACAGCGCAATTCGCGACATCGTCCGCTATTACACTCGCGAAGCCGGCGTCCGTGCCCTCGAACGTGAAATCTCGAAAATCTGCCGCAAGGTCGTCAAAACGCTGGTTTTGAAGAAGCGCGATACAAAGGTTGCGGTCAACGCCCGAAATCTGGATAAATTCCTTGGCGTCCGTCGCTACAGCTTCGGCATGGCCGAGAAGGAAAACCAGGTCGGCCAAGTGACCGGTCTGGCCTGGACAGAAGTTGGTGGCGAATTGCTGACTATCGAATGCGCCATCATGCCGGGCAAGGGCAACATTATCCGCACCGGCTCTCTGGGTGATGTCATGAAGGAATCGGTCGAAGCTGCCCGCTCCGTCGTGCGCGCCCGCGCCCGTCGCCTCGGTATCAAGGATGAGGCTTTCGAGAAGACAGACATCCACATCCACGTTCCGGAAGGCGCCACACCCAAGGACGGACCCTCCGCCGGCGGCGCCATGACGACAGCGCTGGTATCATCCTACACAGGCATTCCGGTTCGTTGCGATGTCTGCATGACCGGCGAGATCACCCTGCGCGGCGAAGTGCTGGCCATCGGCGGCCTCAAGGAAAAGTTGCTGGCCGCCGTCCGCGGCGGATTGAAGACCGCACTGATTCCGGAAGAGAACGTCAAGGACCTCACTGAGATCCCCGATAACATCAAGAACAAGATCGAAATCGTTCCGGTCAAGTGGATTGACCAAGTGCTCGAACGCGCACTGGAACGTATGCCCGAAGCCCTTCCGGAGCCTGTGGTTGCAGATTCTACGGTTCAGGCATCGGCCGATGCTGCAGCCGCCACAACAGTGCTTACTCATTGATTTGCAAGGAAAGGATGCCGGCGTCTTATCGCCGCCATCCTTTCTCTCGCCCGGCACCCCGGAAATTCTCCGAAAATCCGCTTGACACAAGGATTTCGCCGGATATATAAATCCGTCCTCGCAAAGTTTTCACCACTCCAAATCCATCCACTAGGGGACCTAAATGAACAAGACTGAACTGATCGACTCCATCGCCGCTCAAGCTGATATTTCCAAGGCAGCTGCCGGCCGCGCGCTGGATGCCGCCGTTGAAACCATCAAGGGTGCCCTCAAGGCCGGCGATACTGTCAATCTGATCGGCTTCGGAACCTTCTATGTCGGCGAGCGTGCCGCTCGCACCGGCCGCAATCCGCGCACCGGCAAGACGCTGGAAATCAAGGCTGCCAAGTCTCCGAAATTCCGCGCTGGCAAGGGTCTGAAAGACGCCTGCAATTAATTCACTTTATCGACGCAAGGCACGAAGACAAGCTGCGGGAATTGCAAATGCATATCCAGGCGAAATCCAAGAAGTATTGCGCCGAAAACAGGGTGCTTAGCTTGGCGAATGCCGGAGGTTCTTCGAACCCCGCTACGCCCACCTGAAGCCCGAAAACGAAACAGGAACCCCGCCCACAAGGCGGGGTTTTTGTTGAATAATACGGCCATGATAATTGCAAGCTCAGAATACGATCAGGACAAGAAAGGCGAGGCGCTCAAGTCGCAACGCTTTCAAATGCTTGCCGATATTGCCCAGGAGCTTTCTGGCGAAGTTGTTTTCCCGACCTATTTCGACGCAGTCCTGCGTCTGCGCAAAGTACTGCACGACCCGGAGCAAAGTATTGCCAACATCGCTCGGGCCGTCGCCGTGGAGCCACTGATTTCCGCCAAACTCCTTCACTTGGCGAATTCTGTTGCGTTCAATCCTGATGGGCGTGTACTGGTTGATCTGAAATCGGCCATCACCCGACTCGGGCTCAACGCGGTGCGAACGGCAGCACTGTCAATTGTCATGACCCAATTGATGCGCGCCAAGGGTATGGCCGAATTTTCCGAGATCACCCACTCGCTGTGGGAGCATTCGATAAATAGCGCAGCCGCGGCCAATATTGTGGCTCGCCGGATGACCCGCCAGAATCCGGATGAAGCCATGTTGGCTGGTCTGATCCATGATCTGGGTGCTTTCTACATGCTCTATCGCGCCACCCAGTACGAAGAACTGCGCCATCGGCCGGATAGCGTCAGATACCTGATCATCCAATGGCACGAAAGTATCGGCGTCTCCCTGCTCAACGCCCTGGGCTTACCCGAGGAAATCGTCGAGGCGACGATCGACCACGATCACGTGCGACCGACACCAACAAGCATCCGCAATCTGACCGATATCATTTACGTCGCCAACATGCTCAGTGGCGGACATTTCGAGTGGCTGATGCAGGACAAACCGGAGACACCCTCCGAAATGAGTCTTCTGGAAGAAAAATACGGCCACTTGCGACCGGAAATCGAAGCGCTGGCGACGGAGATGCGTAGCAGCTTTGCCTGATCCTGGTCAGTTCTTCCGGCCGTGCCCGGTTTTGACCTGGGTTGATGCCAGAACACCGCGCAGGATATTGATTTCATCCCTCTCCAGACGAACCCGGCCAAACAGGCGGCGGAGTTTCGGTAGCAAGCGCCCGGGCTGCTCCGGATTGAAAAAACCGGTATCGGTCATCACCGCCTCAAGATGGGCATATAGCCCTTCCACCTCATCATGGGTTGCGGCTGGAGAGGCAAATGGGGTTACCCCTTGTTCTATAACCGGTGGACGCTCGGCATAGGCCGCCATCCTGCATTCGTAGCTCAGTACCTGAACAGCCGAACCGAGGTTGAGCGAACTGAATTCGGGATTGGTCGGAATTGTTACCGCCGCATGGCAATGCAGGATTTCCTCGTTGCTCAGGCCAACCGTTTCATTGCCAAAGACCAGCGCCACCTCGCCCTGCCCTGCCTCGGCGATCAGACGCGCCACAGTTTCGCGCGGCGCCCCGATTACCGGCCCGATATCGCGCTGCCGCGCAGAGAGCGCCACGACAAATGATGTTCCGACCAGCGCCTCTTTTAGCGACGAGGTAATTATTGCTCGTTCGAGAATATCGACCGCGGACGTCGCCCGCGCATCAGCCTCCGGATCCGGAAATTGCTTGGGCTCAACCAGATAGAGATTGCACAAGCCCATCGTCTTCATCGCGCGCGCTGCGGCGCCAATATTGCCAGGGTGACTCGTTCGGCACAGCACCACTCTGATACGTGAAAGCAGGACTTCAGGGTTCATGGTGTAAAATTCGGTCTTTCAAATATAGATTGGGCGGCTTCGGCCCCCCGTCAGCTCTTTAAGCTCATGCACCCAACTCTGAATATCGCTATCAAGGCAGCGCGCCGTGCTGGCCAGATCATCAATCGCGCCTCGAACGACCTGGACCTGCTCAAAGTCACCGCCAAGCAGCCCAATGACTTCGTCACCGAGGTCGACAAGGCCGCCGAAGGGGCGATCATCGAAGTACTGATGGAAGCCTATCCCAGCTACGGCATTCTAGCAGAGGAGTCCGGCGAGACCGCCGGCAAGGGAAGCAACGAAGCTGAGTACCAGTGGATCATTGATCCGCTTGATGGCACAACAAACTTCATTCACGGCATGCCGCAATATGCCGTCTCGATTGCTTTGGCCAAAGCTGGCGTGATTGAGCAGGCAGTCGTTTTCGACCCTAATCGCAACGAGCTGTTCACGGCCAGCAAAGGCGCTGGTGCCTTCCTCAACGAGCGCCGCATCCGCGTCTCCAAGCGCACCAAACTGCAGGACTCGCTGCTTGGCACCGGTTTCCCGTACCGTATGTTCGAGCACATCGATACCTACATCGCAATCTTCAAGGAACTGTCCCAGAAGACCGCTGGTCAGCGTCGCCCGGGTGCCGCCTCGCTCGACCTTGCCTACGTTGCCTGTGGCCGTTATGACGGCTTTTGGGAATTCGGTCTTTCGCCATGGGATATGGCAGCGGGAGCGCTGCTGATCTCGGAAGCCGGCGGCCTTGTCAGCGACCTGCGCGGCGATGCGAACTATCTGGAAACCGGCAATCTGATCGCCGGCACACCCAAGGTTTTCGCCCCGCTGCTCAAGCTTGTGCAGGACAAACTGCCTGACTCGATCCGCGGTTGATCGGTACAATTACCAAAAGCAAAAAGCGCCGGCGGGCGCTTTTTGCTTTTGGGGCATGCCAATATTCAATCCGTGCCGTTCGAGGTTTCACGATAGCCTTGATCGCTGCTTCGCCAAGATTGGGACAACCCCTCGATAAAGGCATGCACATGGCTGCGCAATTAGTGCCGCGGGCAGCCTCTGCCAAGCCCTCCCTGAACGACAAGATGGAGCGGGCGACCCACCAGCACTCCTTTCTTTCAACGCTGGAGAAACTCGACGAAGCGCACTTCCGGTTACCCGGT
This sequence comes from Ferribacterium limneticum, assembly GCF_020510585.1. Classification (GTDB taxonomy): domain Bacteria; phylum Pseudomonadota; class Gammaproteobacteria; order Burkholderiales; family Rhodocyclaceae; genus Azonexus. The sequence continues at coordinate 2,524,011 of NZ_CP075190.1, forward strand.
TACAACATCATCTGCGCCGGGGTCACGGCGTGAACAATGTGCGCCGCTTCCAGGCCATATCGCCGGCTCGAAACCGGAGCCAGCGCGATCTCGGCCCGACTAGCAAAGCTCCGGGAACAGCACCTCGGTAAAACCGAAGCGCGCGAAATCGCGCATCCGCGACGGGAAGAGCCGCCCGATCAGGTGATCGCATTCATGCTGGACAACCCGGGCGTGGAAGCCGTCGACCGTGCGATCGATCGGATTCCCGTCCGGGTCGAAGCCCTGGTAACGGATGCGGGTATAACGTGGCACCTCGCCGCGCAGGCCGGGAACGGACAGGCAACCTTCCCAGCCCAGTTCCTCGTCGTCACCGAGCGGCGTGATGACCGGGTTGATCAGGATGGTCTGCGGCACTGAACCGGCCTCCGGATAGCGCTCGCTTTTCTCGAAGCCGAAAATCACCACCTGCAGGCCGACACCGATCTGCGGTGCGGCCAAGCCCACGCCGCCGGCGGCGGCCATGGTGTCGAACATGTCCGCTATCAGTTGCTTCAGGTCGTTTGTCGCGAACTCGGTAACCGGCTCGGCCACCTTGAATAGCAACGGTTCGCCCATGCGCAGGATTTGTCTGACTGCCATCGTGATCTCTTCCTCAAAGTCGGGTCGGCCAATGACACCACAGTTTGCCGCCACCGACAAACGCCGCGCACGTCTATGGACTCAGAACTAATTCGTCATGCCCGCTACCGGGCATCGATCGGAAAATGAGCCCATAAATTCTTCCAAGCTTTCATCATAGCCAAGACCCTGATCGTTCCCGGCCTGCGCAACAGCGCGCCGGCAAAATTCTATAGATGAAAATCTGATAAGCATTGAACAATTCATTCTTTTTGATTGTTAGGCAACTCCCTAAACTGACCCCATCGATCTTTTCTTCCGGAGTTTCCGCATGTTCAAATTTGGCCTTTTTTTCGGGTTGACCGTAGCAATCGGCCTGGGCAGCGCTTTTGGCCAGACCACCCTGCTCAATGTCTCCTATGACCCGACGCGCGAGTTGTATAAGGACTTCAACGTCGCCTTCAACAAGCACTGGCAGGAAAAGACCGGTCAGGCTGTCCATGTCCGTCAGTCGCATGGCGGCTCCGGCAAGCAGGCGCGCTCGGTAGCCGATGGTCTGGAGGCCGATGTCGTGACGCTGGCGCTCGGTTACGACATTGATGCGCTGGCTGAGCGCAAACTGATTCCGGCCGACTGGCAGAAACGGTTCCCGAACAATTCGTCACCCTATACCTCGACCATCGTTTTCCTCGTCCGCAAGGGCAATCCGAAAGCGATCAAGGACTGGGGCGATCTGGCCAAGCCGGGTATCGGCGTCATCACGCCGAATCCGAAGACGTCCGGTGGCGCCCGCTGGAACTATCTGGCGGCCTGGGCCTGGGCATTGAAGCAGCCGGGTGGCAACGAACAAAAGGCCAAGGAGCTGGTCACCGGTATCTTCAGGAACGTGCCGGTGCTTGATTCCGGCGCCCGTGGCTCGACCACCACTTTCGTCGAACGCGGTATCGGCGACGTGCTGATCGCCTGGGAAAACGAAGCGATCCTCGCCGTCAATGAACTGGGCAAGGACAAGTTCGAGATCGTCGCGCCCAGCCTGTCCATCCTCGCCGAGCCGCCGGTGGCCATGGTCGACAAGGTGGTCGACAAACGTGGCACGCGGCTGACAGCACAGGCTTATCTGGATTACCTGTATTCGGAGGAAGGGCAGAACATCGCGGCCAGGCACTACTATCGGCCGAGCAACGCCAAGGTCGCGGCCAAATACGCGGCCAGCTTCCCGAAGATGAAGCTGGTGACCATCGACGACAGTTTCGGCGGCTGGCAGAAAGCCCAGAAAACCCACTTCGCCGATGGCGGCACTTTCGACCAGATCTACCTGAAGAAATAACATGGCCAACAACTGGAGCGAAAAAGAAATCGAGCTGACCGCCCACCGCTTCAAGGCGGTCGCTCACCCTCTCCGTCTTGGCATCGTCTGCCTGCTGGCGCAAGGCGAACGGACGGTCGGCGATATCTGCAACGAACTGGGCACCACGCAGCCCAATATCTCGCAGCATCTCCTCCAGCTTCATAACCAGCACCTGCTCAAATCGCGCAAGGACGCCAACCGCGTTTATTACGCCATCGCTGATCAGCGGCTGAGCGTGATCATCGGCATGTTGCAGGAAATCTACTGCAACTGAGCGTACTGCCCGTTTATTGGGCAGCCGATGTAAAACGGTTCTGCAACAGCGTCTTAGGACATCAACCCCGAACCAGCCCCCAGGCTTATCCACAGGAAATGGGGATAAGCACTGGCATGTCCCGCCGGAAATCCCCACCCCTCAAGACGTTTGGGCAAATGAGCCGACGTTGCTGTCAGCTTTTTGTCGAGCACTACCAACAATCAGGCGGGCTCGTAGCGGGTAATGTTGCCGGCAACTGACCCCATTTGACATGGTTTACAGCACATTTCCCCTGTGGTTTTCACCGCAAGCCAAAGTTAGTCTTGCTTCCAACGCCAAAAGCCCTAAAATTGCGCCCCTTCCGGCGCACTGGTGTTGCGTTCCCATTGCCCCCTCTGACTAAACCAAGGAATGAACATGAATAAATCCGAACTGATCGATACCATCGCTGAAGAAGCAGGCCTGACCAAGGCTGACGCAGCCAAAGCCCTTGATGCAGTGACAGGTGCCATTGTCAATGCCGTGGCCAACGGCGACTCCGTCTCCCTGATCGGTTTCGGTACCTTCAAGGCATCGGCACGCGCCGCCCGTGAAGGCAAAAATCCCAAGACTGGCGAAAAGCTCTCCATCGCTGCGACGACCGTACCGAAGTTCTCCGCGGGTACCAACTTCAAGGCGGCCGTCGCCCAGAAGTAATCATCACGCTTCGCAAAAAGCCCCAGAGTTCGATTGCTGGGGCTTTTTGCTTTTTATCCCTGTATTCCAAAGTGAATGGCCATGGCTTTCAAAGACAGTTCATCCGATTTTCAGATCGTCGATATCACCTTGATCGAAGCCGATCCACGGCATGCCCGGCAGAACATCGACGAAGGCAACCTCAAGGGCTTGGCCAACTCAATTCAGAAAATGGGGGTGATCCACCCACTGCTGGTCCGACCGGCCAATACCAATGGCCGCTACACGGTCGTCGTCGGCGAGCGGCGTCGCCAGGCTGCGCTCTTGGCAGGCGAGAAGACTGTGCCCGTTATCGTTCGCGCCTGCGCGCCCGATGAAACACTTGAAGTACAGGTTTTTGAAAATATCGGCCTTGGCGTGCGCTCTGCGCTGGAGCCACGTGACATGGCCAACGCGATTCAGGCCATCGCGGAGCGCTTCGAGTCGCCGGAAGAGGCGGCTCAACACTTTGGGCGGGCCCCAACCTGGCTGGCCCAGGCGACAGCCGCCGCCAATTTGTCCGAGAAGGTCACTGCCCTCCTCGACGCCGGCAAGATTTCCAGCACCGGTGCTGCCGTTCAGCTCGAAAAACTTTCGAAAAAGGACGAAGCCAAGGCAGACGTCTTGATCGACCAGATAGAGCAATTACCAGAGGGTGAAAAGGTCTCGAGGAAAATAGTCGATAACGCCCTTTCTGAAGTTTCCGCTGGTCGAAAAAAGAAGGAAAGCGTTGTATCTGATGCGAGCTCAGGGGAACCTGCGATTGAGCAAGTTACGTCGTCTGCGGCATCGGCAGCCAGTATCCCACCGTGGGAAGATCTTCACGAACCAGATCAAATCTCGTCCGCACGTCGTCGAGTGAGTCAGGACAAGGTCAGGCTTGTCGCTGAACTACTTGGCTTGGATGACGGGGATGAGGAAGAGGTGCTCATTCGACTGATTGATGAATTTCTCGCGCAGAAGAATTCCTGATCCAGCACACGCTTACCGACATTGTTCACCAGAGCAAAGCCGTACTTTCTTCATATTCGGTGACCAGGAAATACAAGGTCTGGCGGCACTGCTAGCGCATCTGTCGACCATTCTTCGCGGACTATCGAAATCCAGAGCGCGCTTAATCGTCCAGCAAAAAAGACTTGCCGGCCTCTGCAGCCTCACTGCCCGGTGATTCCGACACATTCGACGCCTCCGTGACTTGCCACCGCGCGGTGGTAGGCTGCACCGACAAGGCACGGGCCGCCTTTCCCTCCTCCGTTGCCAAGCCCGCTTGTTCTACCGGGCCACGGGGCAGGTTCGAGAATATCTCGACCCCGTCAGACCCCGTGGTGACGTAGATTTCCATCTCCGCACCGTAGCCTGTGGGCAGGATAGCCAGGGTGGCGGCAAAAAACAGGATAGCCTGCCGCCGCTTCAGATCAATGCGTATGGCTGTGACCATCCTGGCGCATGACCCGAGCGACGAAGGGATCACTTTCCATGTCGCCGAAATCGGCGGCATCGATCAACCCGTAATCGGCGATCCGCTCTTCGGTGGCGCGCGGCCAGGCGGTGGGCGCCTTGTTGTGCAGTTCCTTGAGGGCAAGGGTCATGCGCTGGCCGGTTCGGGTCATTTGCAGGCGGGCCGGGAGTTGAGCCTGCTCCAGCCACCACAGCTCGATGCGCTGGCCGCCGACCTGACCGGTGTAGTGCACGGCCTTCTGACCGAACAGGGTCTTGCTGGTGCCGCGCTTGAGTTCTTGCAGCAGTTGCGGCGAGATCACCGAGGCGAGTTTTGACCAGTCCGGTTCGGCATGACGCGTCTTGATTTCGCCGGCGGTGTAATCGACGACGCGCTGGTCGTTATGGAAAACGCGGCGGTAGTTGTATTCATTGCCTCTGACGCGGTGCCAGATGTCGTTCTGGGCGACGGCAGCATTGGCTGTTTCGATGCTGTCGGCTTCGCGCCAGAGGTACCAGTCGGTTTGCGTCTGGTTTACTTGAAGATCGAAGCGGGCAGCGACGGGGGCCGGGGCACTTGCTTGGGCAGCCGTCATTTTGGCGACTGGCGCGGAGTGGTCGTGGTGCGCTTCGTGGGCCACAACATGGCCGGAAAGCGAAAGAGCCAGCAGGAGGCTGACGAAAAGCAGGCTTTTTTTGGCGTTCACCGCAGGATTCCTCATCAAACGAGTGGAGCGCCCGCAGGCGCTCCGGTATTTCAGCACGTTAGCCTGGGCGACGGCGAGGCCGCCACCCAGGTCCAGCATCAGAAGCCGAAGGCTTCCTTCATCACGTGGTAGATCCAGTTCTGTTCCATCGAACCATGAACCAGATGCGACTTCGGGCCCGTGGCGTAGATGGCGACATCTTCACCGGCGTGGGTTTCCGAACCCATCGGCACGACGGCTTGCTGCAGGTAGCCGAGGGCGGTGGTATCGACGCTGGTCAGGTCGGCACGGGCGCCGCTGACCGCACCCGGGCCATTCTGGTAACCCAGCGTGGTGTAGGGCAGGCCATCGCCAGCCTTGCTCGGTGCCGTCGGGTTGCCATCGACAGCCGGCACTTCCTTTGTCAGGCCAAGGATGTCGTTGCCGCGATGCGGGTAGCCGGCAATGGTGAAGACGTGGCTGTGGTCGGCGGTGACGATGATCAGCGTCTCTTCCGGATCGGTCATGTCGACCGCCTTCTTGACGGCCTTGGCCATTTCGATGGTGTCGAGCAGGGCGCGATTGGCGTTACCGGCATGGTGAGCGTGATCGATACGACCACCTTCAACGTGCAGGAAGAAACCCTTGCGGCTCTTCTGCAGCATCTTGATCGACTTCTCGGTCATCTCGGTCAGCGACGGCTCACCGGCCGGGTCACTGGCGCGGTCAGCTTCGTACTGGACGTGCGACGGCTCGAAGAGGCCGAGCAGATAATCGGTGGTAGCCGGATTGGCCGCATCAAACTGGGCCTTGTTCCAGGCGTAGGCAGCCTTGGCACCACGCGTGCTGACCCATTCGGCTGTCAGGTCGCGACCGTCATTGCGGCGACCCTTGGTCGTCGTGTATTCCGGATCGAATGCGGTTTTCGGCATGAAGTAGGTGCGACCGCCGCCCAACGCAACCTTCAGGCTGTTTTTCACGGCCGGCGAAACTTCGATCAGCTGACGGGCGATATCCTTGACCACGCCGGTCGTGCCGCAGGAGGCCGGAATGTTGGAATCGGCTTCCCAGTCGCGAACTGCAGTGTGCGAATAGGTGGCGGCCGGGGTGGCGTGGGTGATGCGGGCGGTGGAAACGACACCGGTTGCCTTGCCGGCGGCGGCAGCCTGTTCGAGCATGGTCGGCAGCGAATTGGCGGCGATCACGGCGGCCGAACACTCACCGCGCGGCGTCAGGTGATTGACCGACAGCTGGCCTTCACGAGCCTTGTAGCCGGTAATCATGGCCGTCATCGTCGGTGCGGAATCGGAGGTCTGCTGATCCCAGGAGTAGGTCTTGGAGAGTGCGACGTACGGGAATTTTTCGAAGGAAAGGCGGTTTTCCTCGCCCGGCTTGGCGTTCAGCTGGCCTTCGAGGATGCGGGCGGCGGTCAGCGTCGAGATGCCCATGCCGTCGCCGACAAACAGGATGACGTTCTTGGCATGGCGATGTTCGGCGTGGAGATGCTTGCTTTGATGAATGAAGCGCTGGCCGTTGTTATACCAGTCCTGAACCGACTCCGGACCTTGCACGACCGGTTCGGCGGCCTGGGCCGGCATGGCGCCGCCAAGGGCGAAGATGGCGGTAAGCGCGCTGGCGATCACCTTGCGTTGAATATTGTTCGACATTATTGATGAGCTCCGTTAGCTGGGGTTGAGGTGAGCATCGGACAGGGCTCGGCATGACGATAGCCCGTAATGCCGAGTCTAGAGACTGATTATTTCGCGAGCATTTCAGTTTTTCGATCAAACTGCCATTAATCGGCGCTGAGCTGCTCCGGGCAACGTGCGCAGGGATTTTCCAGCCAGCGTCGTATATTCCTCCGCCTTGACGGTGCTGACGTAGTGCCAGTCGCAACGGCACTCGCCCGGCGTGGCGCTGACCACCATGTAGCCGCGGTCGCCGGTGTTGGCGTACTTGAGCGGGCCGATGATGGCTTCCAGGCCGGCGGCCACGGCGAGCGGGTTTTCCGTCGGGAAATATTCTTCGAGACCGGGCGATGAAACGGATGCGACGGCGAATTCGACGCCGACTGCATTGCCCTGGTAGTCCTCAAGATCGCTGGCCCAGGCGTTGTGGGTGTCGCCGGCCAGTACGACGAGGTTCTTGTTCAGCCCCCTGGCCATGGCCAGCACGGTTTCGCGGGCCATGGCGTAGCCATCCCAGGCATCAAGGTTGTAGGGAATGGCCGGCTGGGCGAGGATGAACTGCTCCTGCGGAGTCAGCGTGGCCGGTGCCGTTTGCGCCTTGTAGAGCAGCGCTGAATAGGCGGAGAAGCTGATCTGGCCGAGAACCAGCGGGGCCGGGATGTTCATGCGGCCCATCAGCACCTGCTGGCCGAGCATCTGCCAGGTGGCGCCGGAAGCGGCGAGTTGATCCTGTAACCAGAGCAGTTGTTCGGCGCCGAGCAACTGGCGGTCGGTATCGGCCAGATCAGCGGCGAAGCGCTGGACGTCGAAGCTGCCGTCGCTGCCGAAGTAATTGGCGTATTCCATTTGCTGGTCGCGAGCGATCACGCGGGTATCGAGCATATGCAGCGCCAGCAGGTTGCCGAAAGCAAAGCTGCGGTTGATCTGCTGCGGTCGACGCGGGTCCGGGGTGCGAATCGGCAGCCATTCGTGGAAGGCCTGCAGCGCGGCGGCGCGGCGGACGGTGAATTCGCCCTCGGTCGCCGGATCATGGTTCTCGGCGCCGTCCTTCCATGTGTCGTTGGCGATCTCGTGGTCGTCCCAGACGTTGATGAAGGGCATGGCGGCATGCACTGCCTGCAGGTCGGCATCGATGTGGTACTGGGCGTAACGCTGGCGATAGTCGTCGAGTGTCAGCAGTTCGCCGGCCGGCAGCACTTCGCGGCCGAGCGCTGCGGCATCGGTCGAAGCGTAGCCATCACGGCCGTATTCATAGATGTAGTCGCCGAGATGGACGGCAGCATGGATGCCTTCGAGCTTAGCCGCTTCACGGTAGGCATGGAAATAACCGGCCGGGAAGTTGGAGCAGGTGAACACGGCGAGTTTGACCTGGGCAACGCTGCCCACCGGCAAAGTACGCGTACGACCGGCCGGCGAAGCCGTATGGCCGACGACGAAGCGATAGTGATAGACGGTGTCCGGCTTCAGACCGCTGACATCAACCTTGACGGTGTGATCCTTGCGGCCATCGGTCAGTGCGATACCGACGCGGACGACGCGACGGAATGCCGCGTCGAGGGCCATTTCCCATTTGACCGGAACGATGCCGCCGCGCTCGCTGGTGACGCGCGTCCAGATGATGACCTTGCGGGCGAGCGGGTCACCGCTGGCGACACCATGCTCGAAACTGACCTTGTGACGATGCGGAAAGTGCGCCAGCGAGCGCAGTTCATCGGACGGCAGGTCGTCTGCTTCGAAACCATGGGCCATGGCACGCAAGGGCAGCAGGCTGCCAGCCGAGGCAGCGACGCCGCCCATGGCGAAATGACGGAGAAAACGACGACGTTGGGTCGGAGTGCGAGTAGTCATGGGCGCCAGCCTGGAAGAGATGAAGGTAGCTCAGCCTAGCGCCAAAGAATTACAACAGCATTGCGCAAAAATGTCAGGGGAATGCACCAGTTGCGACGCCGGGTTTCGCGGGTATCGCCACATGGCGTGGCGAGCAACTGCTTATTGCGAGAAGTCTACGGGCTGCTTGAGGCTGAATGCGTGGCCGACGGACAGGCTGGAGTCGAACAGGCTATCGTCGGCAAAGGCGTCAAGGTCGTCATCCAGCCCGTCGGTCGCGTCACATCGGACATCCAGCCCGAGCGCCTGAATCTCGGCCGACAGCTCGTGGTCGGACAGCTTTTTGAAGCCACGAAAACCGTTCTCGAGCACCCCCTGAAGGTGCAGGTAGCGCGCCTGATCGTCGCGGTATTCAAGGCGGTCAAGCACCAGCAATCGAATCATTTCGTCACGCGTCATGGCGTTCTCCTTCACTCAAGCACTGGAAATGTAGTTCTTCCCCGTTACCCCTCGGTGAAATAAATATGACGATAGATTGCAAAACGGCCCATTCCCCCCATGGAAGAATGGGCCGCTGAGCTTGCCGCCAGGAAAGGCGGCGTCAGATCAGGGGGCCAGCAGTTCGGCGCAATGACCTGGCTGGGTCGGCGTGTCGGCGATGGCGGCGCCGCGTCCGATGCACTGGTCGGGCGGCAGCGCCTTGCCTTGCTCGACATGGCTGACCAGCAGATCGAAAGCGCGCTGGGCATGCGGCTGGATGAACTCCAGTTGCGGCAAAGTCAGCTTGTAAGTCTCGATGTGGTTGCCGTTTTGCACTTCGTAGAGCCGGTAGGCCGGGTTGCGATCATGGTGATGGTGATGGCGCCGATCATGGTCATCGTCGTCGATCCGGTCACCACCGTTCGCCGCCACCTTGCGGGCGTAGGCACGAGCGTGGTGATCAATCGGCAACAGGGCATCCATGGTACCGGCGACGGTGATCAGCGGACGCTGGATGCGGCCGGTGGTGGCAAAATCGGCAACGTTGTCGTCGGCATTGGAAACCGGCAGACGCGCGAAGTAGTTGTAGTTCCCCGGTCCGCTGCCGTAGGTGTCGTAGGTCGGATCAAGGCGCTTCTGCCACTGGCACAGCGTGACCTCCCAGAACGAGTTGGAATTCATGGTCCACAGCGAGGTGGCGCCAGTGCCCAGATCGGGCGGATAGCCGGCGGCGCGGATGTTTTTGGCGGCGGTACTGGTCGAACTCATGCCGCTGGCGACGTAATCAGGAAAGTTGAGGACGGCCGCCGGCAGGTCGGTCAGCAGATTCGGGGCGATTTCGTCGACGAAAGTACCCTCCCAATCGACGCCGCCATCGAACCAATCCGGCGCCGACTCGACCGCCCGCCGCACCTGGTAGGCACCGTTCGAGGTGCCAACCGCGTAAGTGTAGCGCGGCGATTTTCCGTAGTTGGCCGCCGCGCCTTTGTGGGCGAGCTTCGAGGCGAGCACCATGTAGTCGCGCCAGCGGGTGAATTCCTGGCCCGGGCCATAATCGTAAAACTGCACCCACAGCGGCGAAGTCGGGTTGAGGCGGCAGGCCAGCGGGTCGCTGGCATCGCTGAACTTCAGGTTGAGCACACCCTTGTTCTGCGAGGCGTAGGCGTAGCCCTTCTGGACGACGTAATCGCTCCAGGCGAAATCGCCGTTGAATTCGCTGCGCGTGCCAGAGGCGCCGGCAACGACGAGGCGACCGTTCCATTTGGCCGGCAGACGCAGGAGGAAGCGGGCCTGGCCGGTCGGGTCGCTGGCGATCCGCGCGTTGAGCTGAACGCCGGGCACCGGGGCGGTGATCGGCGGGCGGTTGGCGGCGTCAGGGGCAATCGTCGCGCGGTCGGTCTGCGGGGTGAAGGCGAAGGCCGGCAGGCCGGGCAGCGAGTTGTTGGCCGGGGTCGTCGCCGGGTTGGCGGTGGTCAGGTCGGCACTATCGACGCAGCTGACATCGGCCAGTTGATTGCCGAAAGCCTGGATCAGGCTGGCGCACCGGTCAGCCTGGGCGGCACCGGCGCCGAGCAACATGATCAGCGCGCTGAGGCAGCGGACGGCAGGGAGCGACGATGCAATTTTTTGTCTTTTCATGTTTTGTCTCCATTTGATTTTTGGGGGGAATTTCCGGTTGACCGTAACAGTCATCCGCATGACATCCTAATACACCCCGAGGCCGCAAACCAATGAAAAATGGGTATGGAAAACCCTTATACGCCTCGCAAAAAATGATCGGCTCATTGGCCATGATGACTTTTGTCATATGCCGGCAACAAATTAAACCTAGAGTCAGGCGCGGGGAAATGCCGGCGCAAATTGGAGGCTTGGCGTGACCGCCCGGTTGCTTGAATCCGACTTCCAGCTATCCAACCACCGACAACACCCAAACTCAAAAAGAGACCATGAAAATCAAACCAACCATCGCCTTGCTGGGCATTTTGTTCGCTGGCGCCGCCCAGGCCGCTCCCTCCTTCGTCAACGGCCTGACGCTCGATGGCAGCATGCTCGACCTGTCCGGCGGCACGACGGTCAACAACGGCCGTGTCGGCTATTTTTCCGACATTTACTACGACACCAACCGCAACGAATGGTGGGGCCTGTCCGACCGCGGCCCGGGCGGCGGCACGCTGAGCTACGACACCCGCGTCCAGCGCTTCTCGCTCGATATCAATCAGACGACCGGCGCCATTTCCAATTTCCAGATCAAGCAAACCATCGTTTTCAACAATGCCGGAAGTTCGCTGAACGGTATCGCGCCCAGCCCGACCAGCACGCTCGGCCTGTCGATGGACCCGGAGGGTTTCGTCGTCAATCCGAAGAACGGCAACTTCCTGGTTTCCGACGAGTACGGCCCATCGGTGCGTGAATTCGACCGCAATGGCAATCTTCTCCGCACCTTCGCCACACCGGCCAATCTGCTGCCGCGCAGTACCGTCACCGGCATTCCCAACTACGCCAGCGACACCGGCAACACGGCCGGCAAGCGCACCAATCGCGGCTTTGAAGGCCTGGCCATCAGCCCGGACGGCAAGTACGCCTATGCCATGCTGCAAAGCGCCATGCTCGACGAAGGCGGCGGCAATGGCAGCGTCAATCGCATCGTCAAATTCGACATCGACACCGGCAATGCCGTCGGCCAGTACGCTTATGACATGAAGCGCTCCGGTCAGGGGCAAGGCATCTCCTCGCTGGTTGCCATCAATGACCACGAGTTCTACGTGCTTGAGCGCAACAACCGTGGCATCGGGGTCGGTGCCACGTTGGCGACCGCCGACAAGGAGGTTTACAAGATCGACATCAGCGGGGCGACCGATGTCAGCAACATCGATCTCGATGCCGTAGGCGCCGTTTACACCAAAGTCAGAAAATCCGCCAAGTTCCTCGATCTCGACGCCAATACCCTGTCGGCCCTCGGCAACAAGTCGCCGGAAAAATGGGAAGGCCTGGCCATCGGACCGAAACTGGCCGACGGCAGCTTCCTGATGCTGGCCGGTACCGACAACGACTACAGCGTGACGCAGAACGATACAGGCACCCAGTTCGACGTCTATTTCCGCTTCAGCGATGCCGATCCGTACGCCACCTCGATCCAGTGCCCGCTCGGTACGACGGCCGGTTGCAGCGGTGCGGCCACCAGCGTGCCGGGTGACGGCAGCTACAAGCTGCTGCCCGGCGTCCTGCACGCCTACAAGGTCAGCGCCGCCGACCTCGCCGGCTACACGGCGCCGGTGCCGGAACCGGAATCGTGGGCGATGCTGATGGCGGGTCTGGGCTTGATCGGCTTTACCGCCCGTCGTCGCCAGGCCAAGTAAGCTTCCGAACGGTCCCGCACAGCAGTGCGGGACGCTTTGCAGCACGGCTCCGACTTATTTGTCGGAGCCGATGCCCAGCACCTGCTTTTCATTCAAGGGCTGGTAGAGAAAAGTCATCTGGCCGCCGGATATCTCCTCGACGCTGTACGTGCCATTGATGACGTCGCCGACCTTGGCGATGATGTGCTTGCCCTGATGGTTGAGGAAGACCCGCGTTTCGCCGTCCTCGTTGAGCTTGCCGAGATACTGGAAAGGCAGCGGCGGCGCCGTTGGCTTGGGCGGCTTGGGCGGTGGCGGTGCGACGTACCAGCTCTTGTTGCGGAAGGGGTCGACGAGCTTCTTGCCATCCTCCGCCTCTTCGGCCGGCGCCGGCTCGGGAAAACTGAGCGGGGCGGCAGCCAGTTCGGTCGCCCGTTCCTTCGCCCCAGCCCGCCGATTTTCTGCCGGCGACGAAGCCGCTGATTTGCTGGCGACACTGCCTTTGCGCTTGCTCTTTTCCGGCACCGGTTCGTCTTCAAGCAGGTAGCCGGCAACGAGGGTGGCCGAGAGCAGGCCGCCGAGGATAATCCAGCGTTGTTTCGGCGTCATGCCGCCTTCCTCCGGCCGAAGAGGATGAAGCGCAATTGCGCCTCAACGTCGGCGCTGCCAATGTTTTCGCGGCGCAGGCTGATGTCCTCGACGGCCAGATCGGGGAACTCCTGGCGTACCGCCGCCACGTAGCGGCGTATGGTCATGTAGCTGCCCTTGACCGGCAGATTCAGCACGTAACGGTCGAACAGGCCGTCCTTGCCCGGCACCAGGCGATAGTCGCCGGTCGGGACTTGCAGGCCTTCCTTGGTCGCCAGTTCAAGCAGGCGGCCGAGTTCGGCGTTGAGCTGATCCTCGCTCGGGAAACGGTCGAGCAGGCACTGCCGCGTATCTTCCGGCGTCACGCGCTCGGTCTGGCTTTCCATCGTGGCGCGGCGGGCGCTGCGTTCGAGGCTGGCCAGACGGCGTTCGCCTTCCTCGATGGCGGCTTCACGGCCGGGCAACACGACAATGTGGGTCAGCGCGGCGGCAACAACCAGCAAAAAGGCGATCAGCGGCAGCACCGGCAAATTGGCCGTGGCAAAGCGCAGGCGGGCGAGCAGAAGGTTCAGGAACCGGTCAGCCATGTTGCGGCAATCTCGAAGAGGATGGGTTGTTGCGGGTCGCTTTGCTTGATCTGGTGCGAGAGCAGCACGGCCTTGTCGAGCGGTTCGCGGCGCAGGGCTTCGACAAAGGCCAGCGCTGCCACCATGTTGCGCGCCTCGCCGGAAATCTGCACCGCCTTGCCGGCCGCGCTGGGGCGGATGGCGAGCAGTGCGATGTCCTCGCCGGTTGCCGCGTCGATGCTGCGGTAGAGCTTTTCCCAGTCGATGCGGATGAGGCCGATGGTCTGGCGCAGGGTCTTGCCTTCTTCGGCCGAAAAAACGTTTTCCGGGCGGCTGTCACGGCGGCCGGCATCGACCCGGTCGGCCCGGCGTGTGGCCTGGGCCAGCCTGGCTTCGACTTCTTCCTGCTGGCTGAGCAGCGTGCGGTCTTCGAGCCAGGCGTCGGCGCAAAGCAGCACGCCGGCGAGGAGCAGGACAACCGTCAGCAGGCTAGGACGGCGTGGCTGAAAATCAAGACCGAGATCACGCATGGACGCCTCCGGCGACCGGCGTGACCAGCGTCGTTTCCCAGCCGCCGGCGAGCTTGGGGGCAGCGACGGCAGATGTTGAAATCAGCACTTTTTTCCCGTTGACCGTAGCAGACTCGGCGGCCAGCAGCCCGGCCAGCTCACCCGCCAGAAGGGCCGGCTCCGCCGTGCTGGCGCGGTGATTGCGCAGGCTGGCAATCTCGCCGTCACGAACGCCAGCCAGGGTCAGCCAGCCGAGGTCGAGGCAGGCCAGCCAGCCATCGTTCAACTGTGTCTGCTGGGCCGCCAACTCGGCGATCAGCCGCGGCTGCACGCTATTCAACCGCAGGCGCCGGGCCTTGGCGGCAGCGCGCAAGCCGGCCAGCAACTGGCGGTCGATACCTGCGGCAATGCCGTTCTTGCCGAAGGCCGGACGGTCGAGCGCAATGTCCAGCGCCGCGGCCCGTTCGCCCAGGGCGTTGCGGAACAAGGCGCGGGCCAAGCCCAGTCGGGCCGCCTTGCCGGTCAGCATGTCGCTCCACGGCAGCAAGGCGTAACGGACCAGATGGTCGGCAACGACGATGCGCAAAGCTGCGCCCTTGCCGGCAGTCTTGAGCAAGGCATCGGCAGCGGCCAGCACCGGCTGCCAGTCGGCTTCGCCCGGCGCCGGCGATGCTACCTCGGCCGCTTGGCTGGACGGCGCACCGCGCCACGGCTGCCGTTCGAGAACGACGCGCTGCGGGTGAATGAAGAGGGTCAGGCGGTCAAGCCACGAAAGTGACACGGTTGGCTTCTTCCAGGCTGGTTATCCCGTCGCGGACGAGGTCAAGGGCGCTTTCGCGCAGCGAGCGGGTGCCATTGCGGCGGGCCGCTTCCTTGAGTTGGCGGATCGGGGCGCGGCTGATGATCAGTTCGCGGATTTCATCGTTGAGGACGAGCAGTTCGGCGATGGCCTTGCGACCGCGATAGCCGGTACCGCGACAGGTACCGCAGCCGACTGCGCGGCGGAATTTCCAGTCAGCACCGGCCACCGTGCCGATATCGGCGTCAGTCAGTTCTTCGCCAGTCGGTCTCGTCGGCTGCGCGCAGGCCGGGCACAGGGTACGGATCAACCGCTGGGCGACGACTCCGTTGAGCGCCGAAACGAGGTTGTACGGATCGACTTCCATGTGCAGGAAGCGGCCGATGACGTCGAAAACATTGTTGGCGTGCACCGTGGTGAACACCAGGTGGCCGGTCAGCGCCGCCTGAACGGCAATCTGTGCGGTTTCCGAGTCGCGGATTTCGCCGACCATGATCTTGTCCGGATCGTGACGCAGGATGGAGCGCAGGCCGCGGGCAAAAGTCAGGCCCTTTTTCTCGTTCACCGGGATCTGCAGTACGCCGGAAAGCTGGTATTCGACCGGATCTTCGATGGTGATGATCTTGTCTTTGCCGTCATTGATTTCAGTCAGTGCCGCGTAGAGCGTCGTCGTTTTGCCGGAACCGGTCGGGCCGGTAACCAGCACCATACCGTAGGGCTCGCTGGACAGCCGGCGGATGCGCGCCATGATGTCGGCGTCGAAGCCCATGGCGTCGAGACGCAGGCCCTGCAGGTGATCGGTCAGCGCCTGCTTGTCGAGCACCCGCAACACGGCATCCTCGCCCCAGATACTGGGCATGATGGAGACGCGGATGTCAATCTCGCGGTCCTGCCAGCTGACCTTGAAGCGGCCGTCCTGCGGCACGCGGCGCTCGGAGATGTCGAGTTCGGAAAGCACCTTGACGCGGGAAATCATCTGCTCGGCGGTATCGCTACCGTCAATCGACCCGGCGTAGTTGAGCACGCCGTCGATGCGGTATTTGATAGCCAGGCCACGATTGTTGGCCTCGATGTGAATATCGCTGGCCCCGGCTTTCAGGCCGTCATGCAGCGTTGACCGCAGGAGGCGGACAACGGTGCTGCCGTCTTCGGAAATGCGTTGCAGCGAGAGGTCTTCGGCCACCGAGCCAATGGCGATCTGGCCGCCCTCGCCGCTCAGACTGCCGTCGAGCGCCCGGACCCGGGTTTCTTCGCGGGCCAGAAAAGCCGTCAGCACCGAAGGCGGCGCCAGGCGCCAGTACAGCGGCTTGCCGAGCGGCACCAGACCTTCGAGCCAGTCGCGCACGGTGACATCGAAGGGGTTGGGCGTGGCGATCAGGTAGGCCTCGCCGGCTTCGAGGACCAGCGCCTGACGCCGGATGAATTCGGCAAACGGCGCCAGCGACAGGGCCAGCGAGTGTTCGGAAAGCTCAGCCAGACTGATCGCATTGAGGCCGAAGGCCAGGGCCGTCAATTCGCCGGCCGCCTCTTCACTCTGGCCGAAATCGGTCTGCAAGGCAGCCATCACTGCCGGCAGGCCGCGACCGGCCGCTGCCAGCTGGCATGCCTCGCCGAGCAGGACATCGTGTTCCTGGCGTTCCATCGACAAGTGCGCCTCCCCTAGTGAATTCATCGCCTATCCTACTGAAAATTGCCGGCCAGTTCGAAGATTGGCATATACAGGAGCAGCACGATGCCGCCGATGACGCCGCCGATCACCGCCATGAGCAAGGGTTCGAACAAACGGGTGAACATGTCGACGAGGCGGTTGATTTCCTCGTCGTAAAAGGTGGCGACGGCTTCCATCATGTCGCCGAGCTGGCCGCTGCGTTCGCCAACGGCGATCATGCGCAGCGCTACCGGCGTGGTCAGGCCGCCCCGTTCAGCCGCCTGCGAAAACGGCCGCCCCTGCTCGATGTCAGCCACCGCCTGCAGCAAGCCGGCGCGCAGGGCGACGGGCAGGATGTCGGAAACCATGCCGAGGGTCGTTTTGAGGGGAATGCCGGCGCGCAACAGCATGCCGGTGGTCCGGTAAAAACGTGCGAGGAAGACCAGCCGGATACGTTCGCCAAGGGCCGGCACGCTCCAGGCGGCGCGGGCGACGGCAGCACGGACGGGCGGCAGCGAAAAGAGGCCGACCAGACCTGCGACGCCCAGCGCGACGCCGACGGCCAGCCCCGCGGCGTGGTTGTTGATGAAGCCGCCCCAGGCGAAAAGCAGGCTGGACAACCCCTCCGGATCGCGCCCGCTATCGGCAAAGACCAGGGCAAAGCGCGGCACGACGTAACCGAGCAGGAAGAGCGTGACGAGCGTGCCGATGGTCATCAGCAACACCGGGTAGATGGCGGCGCTGACGATTTTCTTCTTGAGGTCGGCCAGTTTTTCGTGGAAGACAATGTAGCGCTGCAGCGCTTCGGGCATGTCGCCGGTGCGTTCGCTGGCCCTTACCGTCGCCACGTAAAGATCGGGAAAGGCCTCGGGGTGGTGCTGCATGGCCGTCGACAGCGACTGTCCTTCACGCAGGTGGCCGAGCAGACGGCTCAGGACCTCGGAGGTCGCCGAGCCCTGATCCTGCTCGGACAGCGTCTCCAGGCCTTCGACCACGGTCAGTCCGGCCTTGAGCAAGGAGAGCATTTGCCGGGTGAACAGCGGCAGCGGGAACTTGCCGCCGCGCGCCCGCCCGCTGCGCTGACCAATCGGCCGCGACGAGACGATGACGCCGCCCTGCAAGGCCGGCGCTGCGGCAAGCTGTTCAGGTGATTCGGCCGCGACCGTCAGTCGGCAAACACCCCGACCGGGAAAGACGGCCATCACGTCGTATTCCATTGTTAGCCGCGACTCACCAGTTGGTGATATCGGCGTTTTCGTCCTCACCGCCGGCCTTGCCATCCTTGCCGAAGGAGAAGAGATCGAAGTCGCCGTGTTCTCCGGGCTGGGCGTACTGGTAGGCGGCACCCCACGGGTCAGCCGGCACCTCCTTCTTGAGGTAGGGGCCCTGCCAGCGGCTCTCGCCAGCCGGGCGCTTGGTCAGCGCGGCCAGTCCCTGCTCGGTATTGGGGTAACGACCGACATCGAGGCGATACTGGTCGAGGGCCTTTTCAAGTCCGTCGATCTGGGCTCTCGTCGCCTTGATTTCCGATTTGCCGATCTGCGAAAAATACTTCGGCCCGACATAGCCGGCGAGCAGGCCGATGATGACCATGACGACGAGCAGCTCAAGCAGGGTAAATCCGCGCTGACGCATCCGGGAAGCGGCAGCGGGGGCAACAAGGCGGTCAAGGATTCGGGAAATTAGTTTGTGCAACACGGGTTCGCCAAAGGAGATTAAGTATCCGGACAATAATACTATGCAAGCTGCGTTACATGACCATGACGCAGCGCTAGCGGAACCCGGTCATCGGCCAGTCAATTCCTGGTAACACATGCGGGTTAAGCTGGGCGGACAACTGGATTATGATTCGACCATGCGCCTCAACTCAGCCCTCTTCTGCCTTGCCATTACCGCGCTTGCTCCGCTGCCGGCGCAGGCGGTCGGCGGCATTTTTGGCTTTGTCGACGACGATGGTGTCGAGCACCTGAGCAACATCCCGGACGACAAGCGCTACCGGCTGGTGCTGGCCGACCGTATCGAACCGGCCCGCACCGCCTTGCGGGCACCACGCGGCGTACTCGCCCTGCCCTACGGCCAGCGACCGTTTCACGATTCGGTCATGCGCGCCAGCAGCGATACCGGCGTCGACGCCAAGCTGCTGCATGCGGTGATCACGGTCGAATCGGGCTATAACCAGGGTGCCGTTTCACCGAAGGGGGCAACCGGCCTGATGCAGTTGCTGCCTGGCACAGCCAAACGCTACGGCACCGTAAATCTGCTCGACCCCGGCGAAAACATCCGCGCCGGTGCCCGCTACCTGCGCGATCTGCTCGCCCTGTTCGACAATAATCTCGAACTCGCGCTGGCCGCCTACAACGCCGGCGAAAACGCCGTCATCCGCCATGGTCGCCGTCTGCCGCCCTACGCCGAAACCCGGCGCTACGTGCCGCTGGTCGTCGCGCATTACCGTCGGATGCAGGGAAACTGAGCGGTTTTCCAGACCAATCCCACGGTCAACCGGAAATTTTGGCCAAAATCAAAAAGTCTGATCAGCTGCCATCCGGGGTGATCGAGAAGCGATAGCCCATGCCGCGCACGGTCTGCACCATGCCGTCCAGCGCGTGATTTTCGAGAACGCTGCGTAGGCGACGGATATGCACGTCGACCGTCCGCTCCTCGATGTGCGAACGACCGCCCCAGACATAATCTAGCAACTGGCCACGGCTATGGACGCGCTCGGCGTGGGTCATCAGGAAATGCAGCAAGCGGAACTCGGTCGGCCCGAGACCGATCGGCTCCTCGCCGGCCAGCGCCTTGCGCGAATTGGGCACCAGACGCAAACCGCCGATTTCGACCGAGCCTTCAAGCATTTTCGGGTCGCGCCGACGGATCACCGCCTTGACGCGGGCGACCAGTTCGCGCGGAGAAAAAGGCTTGGTCACGTAGTCATCGGCGCCGATTTCCAACGCGGAAATCTTGTCGACCTCTTCGCTGCGAGCGGTCAGCATGATCACGGGGATTTCCCGCCAGCGCGAATCGGCGCGTATGTGGCGGATCAACTGAAAACCGGACATGCCGGGCAGCATCCAGTCGACCAGCAAGACATCCGGCGCGTTCGAAGACAGAACCTGCCAGGCGGCTTCGGCACTGTCGACGGCATGCACCTCAAAACCAGCGTACTTGAGGTTAATCGTGATCAACTCGTTGACGTACGGCTCATCTTCAACGACAAGAACTCTTGCTGACATCGCTCGCCCATTTGCTTGCATTTACAGCCGGTCAGGATATTCCACCAACATTACCGGATGATGATATTTAGATTTCCGCCGCGCTTCTCACCAGAAAAACCAGGCGCCAGTCGCCAGCACCCAAACCCCGAGGCCGGCGTTGGTCACCGCATGTGCCGCAATCGGAATCCACAAATTGCCGCTACGCACATAGAGCCAGCCATAGACCAGGCCAGCCAGCATGCCCGCCGCCCACTGACTATGTTCAAGCCCGAAAACAAGGCTGGACAAGAGTACGGCGCGCAGGCCAATGCGGGCCGGGTCGAGCGCCGAAAAATCAGCCTCTTCGAGCCAGCGCATGACCAGCGAGCGCCAGAACAATTCTTCCATGAGCGGTACCACCAGCGCCGAGCCGGCCAGTCGCATCAAGGCCATCGACCAGTCGATGCTGCCATCGGCCGCGCGCGGCTCAAATCCGGAGCCCGACTGGCCGAGCACAAAAATCCCGGAATTCAGCGACAACCAGATGGCCAGAACAATCAGGCCAGCCGCCAAGGCCAGCCAAATTTGCTGGAGGGACGGACGGCGCGCCGCGGTCAGCTCGGTAAAACTCGGCCAAAAAACGATAAGTAAGCCAGCCACCAAGGCAGCGCGAATACCGTATAACCAGCGCGGGTCGATCACACCCGCCAACTGCGCCGCCAACCACGGCTCGACCGCCATCAGGCCGATGAAAACCGCGAACGGCAATGCACGGGCCACGACCGGAGCCGGAAAAGACAAGCCTCGCGCCAGAACGCCGACGCTCATGAGCCGACCCGCTGACTATCCAGCTTCTCGCGCATGTCCTCGACCGCGTTCTCGATCTCGACCCGCTTCAGGCCGGTGAACGGCTCGCGCTGCAAGCTGCTGTCCAGACAGCTTTTCTTTTCGTAGAGATCCAGCACCTGCTGGCCCACCTTGCGCAATTCCTGGCCGCGCTCGGTACACACCTGCAGTTGCTGCTTCTCGGTAGCCAGGGCAGCTTGCAGGCGCTTGCCTTCGGCCTCTGCGGCGCGCTGCGCCTCCTGAGTCTTGCGCAACTCGGCCTCTGTTTCGGTCAGTTTGGCAGCAGTGGCTTCCCGCTCCGCGCGCAAAGCACTGACATCGCGGCTCAAGGCGGCAGCCCGACGTACTTCGCCATCCACCTTTTTGCGAACAGCGCCCAGCTCCGTTTCTGCCGCCACCTTCTGCTCGGCCAGTTGATTTTTTTCCTGCTCCAGCCGCGAACGTTCCTGCTCCACCTTGCGCTGAGACTGCTGCAATCGCCTGATCTGGTCAGTTTTTGGATCTTTCTCAGGCGCTGCAAACACTTGCGGCACAGCAACCATCAAGACCATCAGGGAAGCAAAATATCTATGAGTGCTTGCCATTGTCAGAACCGCAGATTGACGTCAGCTTGGATTACATCCACGCCAAACTTGTGAGTTGAGTCAATCAGGGTCGGAGTATCTATGGTGTCTGCCGACAGCATCCGGATATTCAGGAAGGCATTACGATCGACGCCATACCGCGCCCCGAGGAAATAGCCCTTTAAATTGGTTCCACCAAGGCCAAAGTCCGAATCGGTAAATGCGTCGACTACCGAATCCGAACCCACATAGCGATAGCCGCCGTAGACCTGCCAGTCATTTACCGCCTTAAGCTGGGGCATACCGACCGTCATCCGCACCTGATAAGCATGGCTCTTGCCATCACTCAAAGTATGGCCGGTACGACGCGAAATCTCATCACGATCAAAAGCAATATTTTTGGCATATTCCCCCTCAAGAACCAGATGAACCGGATCGAAACGTCCAATATCCACCCCAGCCGACAGTACGACTGGAGCAAATTTTGATGCCAAACCCCAGATAGTCTTCTGGCTAAAATCGGTAAGCGCATTGGTAGCAAACAGGGTATTTCCCTTCTGCCGAAGCCCTGACTCATACTCATTGCGACGATAATCTGGACTGGTATAGACATTAAGCAGACTATCGTATTCAGCATTTGGAATTACATGCCCTTCCAAACCTTGGAACTTGTAATAAGCCAAACCAAACTTGAAATTGGTCGACTGACCAAGATTCCAGTGCCCACCCATTTGTCCACCGTAAATCCAGCGGCTGTTGGCAACAGGAGGAGATGATTCGCGCATCGGAAAGGCACCGACTGTCAGGAACGGCCGAAAGGGTGCATCCAGGTTGATTATCGGTTTTAGAGTAGCGGCCAACCCTTCGAAATTAATGTCCTCATCCCAAACCACATCCATTCCATACCAAGGGTTTGGAATACGGCCACCGGATATGGAAAGCCAATCGGCAGGATCGTATTTCAGATATGCCCGATCCAGCATTAACTGGTATTTATTGAAGTTTTGA
The DNA here is from genome assembly GCF_020510585.1 of Ferribacterium limneticum. Taxonomy (GTDB): domain Bacteria; phylum Pseudomonadota; class Gammaproteobacteria; order Burkholderiales; family Rhodocyclaceae; genus Azonexus. Next base: position 2,546,100 of record NZ_CP075190.1, read on the forward strand.
CCCAGCGACTGATTTGTAGAAACCCGATCAGTCGAGTTTCCTGTGGCCAAGCGAATACCTGCACTCCAAGAATCCGATACACGGGCCAGCATGCCGAGACGTGCACGCAAGCGCAACCGCGACCGATCATCCTCGGTGTTGCCGGTGTAGGCGTTGAAACTATTGGTCGCTCCGACATCGGCTGCCCTGGTCAACGAACCATAGCCAAGGGAGGGATCAAAGTCCTTTGCCGCTGTGTTCCCCTGAGGATAACTCTCAGTTTGATAACGCAGGCGGATATCCCCTTCCCACTTGATCCGATCAAGCCATTCGGGGACTGCATTCGGTTCCGCCCAGCGCTCGTTCTTTGCCTGAGCCAAAACCTCTTGCTTCAGTTGTTCGCGAATTTCATTCTTCACTGTTTCCGGCACATATTGAACACGCACCGGTTTTGGCTCCATCGAGGTTTTCTCGCGAACAGCCTTAGCTGCCTTTTTCTCTGCGGCCTTAAGCAGACCGTCAGCCTTTTCCTTCGGAAGAGCGCCACTTTCCACCAAGGCATCGATAAGATTCAGCGTAGTCTGGCGAAGCAACTCCAGGTGCTCACGCTCATCGGCCAAGACAGGGGTGGCTGCAAATGCGGCAGCAATAAGTATTACTAGGGTTTTGGTACGATTCATTTCGATCTCTCAACTGGCAGTTTCGTAATCAGGCAGAGCCCCGATTGGTGATACGGATTTTCAGCGGCTGTGGCAGGTTTTCGGGCGGCAGCTCGCGTAAGGCTCCAGCATTGAGGAGTGCCGCGCGGATACTTTCATCCACTTCCAGATCGCCGGTGGATGCGGCTAGTTCGGCCTTCTGGACAACGCCGGCACGAGTAAGCCAGATGCGGACAACAACGCGATAATCGGTAATTTTCAAACGTCGATTGCGACCGAGTTCTTCCTGCAAATGGCGTTGAACCAGATTCGTGTAAAAGGCAAACGCCGCGCCACCACCGAGGGTATTAGCAGCCCCACCCTGATAGTCCCGCCCAACCGTACCCGACCCGAATGGTCCGTCGCCGTCACCGGCCGCGCCTTCCATCTTGAGCGGCTCATTCTGCGCTGGCTGCGGCGCCTCCTTGGGCGGCTCCATTTTGACGTCCTTGGGATTTTCCTTTGGCGGCTCAGGCTTTTTCTCTTCCTTGGGTGGCGGCGGGGGCGGTGGTGGTTTATCCGGCAGCAAGGTGACGACCGGCGGTTTACGCGGCTTGCCAGACTTGCTCCCCATCAGGGTCATGATGCCCCAAGTGACAATGGCGATGATCGAGGCACCGACCACGATAATCACGACAATATTCAGCCAGCGCCGCGACGGCTTGATCTCTGTTTCCATGGCCGTCAGTTACCAATTCTCGCCGTCACTAGGCCAACCGAACCGATGCCCATCGCCCCCGTCAGGTCGAGCACTTCAACCACCCGCGCGTAATTGACCGCCGGATCGCCCTTGAGGACGACCGAGGCCTTCGGATCGCGGGCCATGGTCGACTTGAGCTGGAGCTCCAGTTCGCGAACGGTGACGCCGACGCCGTTGAGG